>JBOGNA010000060.1:0-7977 GCA_050746925.1 Candidatus Acidiferrales bacterium | reverse complement strand
CCTCTGGACTACGCGCCAGTACGCCGGCTTCGGCACCGCCGTTGAATCCAATCAGCGCTATCGCTACCTGCTCGAACAGGGCGTTCACGGACTTTCCGTCGCCTTCGATCTGCCCACGCAGATCGGCATGGACTCCGATCATCCGCTCGCGCAGGGAGAAGTCGGCAAAGTGGGTGTCGCGATCGATTCGCTCGAAGACATGCAAACGCTCTTCGATGGTATCCCGCTCGAGCGCGTCTCGACTTCGATGACCATCAACTCAACGGCTGCCATTCTCCTGGCGCTCTACGTCGCCGTCGCCAAACAGCAGGGTGCCAGCCTCACGCGCCTCGCGGGTACCGTGCAGAACGACATCCTCAAGGAGTACATCGCCCGCGGAACCTACATCTATCCGCTGCGCCCGGCGATGCGCATCGTCACCGACATTTTCGCCTGGTGCCGCCGCGAGCTTCCCAACTGGAATGCCATCTCGATCTCGGGCTATCACATTCGCGAAGCCGGCTCTACCGACGTTCAGGAAGTCGCCTTCACGCTGGCGAATGGGATCGCCTACGTCGAAGCCGCCATCGCCGCCGGACTTGCGGTCGATGACTTCGCGCCGCAGCTTTCGTTCTTCTTCAACTCCCACAACGAGCTGCTGATGCAGATCGCGAAATTCCGCGCCGTGCGCCACCTGTGGGCACGAACCATGCGCGACCGTTTTCACGCCCGCGATCCGCGCTCGATGATGCTGCGCTTCCACGCGCAAACGGCCGGATCGGCGCTCACCGCGCAGCAGCCGGAAAATAATCTCGTCCGCGTCGCGCTGCAGTGCCTCTCCGCCGTCCTCGGCGGATGCCAATCGCTCCATGCCAACGCGCTCGACGAAGCGCTGGCGCTGCCCACCGAGCAATCCGCGCTCCTCGCTCTTCGCACCCAGCAGATCATCGCGAGCGAATCCGGAGTGGTGAACACGGTCGATCCCGTCGCCGGCTCCTACGCCATCGAAAAACTCACCAACGAAATCGAATCCGGCGCGGAAGAGTACATCGCCAAAATCGACACGATGGGCGGCGTCCTCCGAGCCATCGAAGCCGGCTACGTCCAGCAGGAAATTCAAAAGGCCGCTTACGACTATCAGCAAGCCGTGGACAGCGGCGACCAGGTAGTCGTGGGCGTAAATCGTTTCCAGACAGAAGAGGAACGCCCCATCCCCACGCTGAAAATCGACGCAGAAATCGAAATTTCCCAGGTGGCGCGCCTCAACTCCCTCCGCGCTCGCCGCGACTCCGCCAAATGCCAAACCGCGCTCGCTGAAATCGAGCGCCGCGCCCGCACCACCGAGAACCTGATGCCCGCCATCCTCGCCGCCGTCGAAGCCTACGCCACGGTCGGTGAAATTTCCGACGCCCTGCGCCGCGCCTTCGGCGAATACCAGGAATCCGTAATCATCTAGCGCCCGATTCTCCAAGTTCCGGTTTCTGTTCCGCGCGGACGAATCCTCCAGTAGGGGGTCTCTAAGAGCCGCCCGCGTAACGACAGGCGCTGCGCATATCCAGATTCCACCAACGCGACCTCTCCACACTCCGTGATTCTCCGCGCCCTCTGTGTTAAGTTTTTGAGGTGCCCAAGCACGCTCCCAAGCCGCTCACCAGCCCCTTTCGCTGGCACAAGCGCGTCCTCCGTCCCGACGAAGCCGTCCGCTACATCGACGCCGCCGGCTTCTGTATGCTCTTCCCTGTCAAAAACGTCCCGCTGCCCTCGCTTTACTACGGCATCACACGCCGCGATCCCAAACTCGATTTCAAATGGGACCGCTACGCGGAAATGCTATGGAAATGGAAAGGCAGCCTTCCGAAGCGTAAGCGCGTTTTCTACGCGAAGTATTTTCGCGGCCGCGGCACGTTCATCTCGCTGAAGCAGCTTCCCCATTTTCTCGCGATGCGCGAAGCGGCCGCCGACCCCGGCGACCACGAGAAATTCTACGCGGCCGGCCGCATCACCGATGACGCGCGCTCCATCTGGGAAGCGCTCGCAACGCACGGCCCGCTCGCCACGCTCGAACTGCGCAACGCCTCGAAGATGGGCTCGAAGGCCGGCAACGTCCGCTTCAAGCGCGCCATGACGGAGTTGCAGTGTCTGCTCGTCGTCGTCCATTTCGGGACCGAGCAGGAAACCGCCGCGTGGGCGTCGGGGAAATTCGAGCTCACCTGTCGCGCGTTTCCGAAAGCAACCGCCGCGGCTCGCGACATCGCTCCCGAAGCGGCTCGGCGCATTCTCGCCGCAAAATTCGTCGAACTCTGCCCGGGCTCCGCGCCCGAACACGCCGCCCGCCTTTTCGGCTGGACGAAAGCAGACGCCATCGCCGCACTGGCCGCCGAAGAAGCCCCTGCTCTCGCGAAAGGTGCCGACGAATCGCCCGCACTCGCGAAGGTCGCCGCCAAAGGCCTGTCATCCTGAGGCCATCCGATCAGGATGGCAGAAGGATCTCAGCGTCCGCCACGATCGTCACGCAACCAGTAGCAACGGTTCCGGAAGCGAGAACCAAACAATGACCGACGCAACGCCCAAACTCATCCTCGCGTCATCATCGCCACGCCGCGCCGAAGTTCTGCGCAATGCGGGATTTGAATTCGAGGCGCGCCCCACGGCGATCGACGAAACGCTTCGCGCCGGCGAATCCCCCGGAGGCTACGTCCGGCGCCTGGCCCTGGAAAAGGCGCGCGCGGCCGTCGAAGAAATGGGAGCGGGCGCTTACCTTGCAGTGGCTGCGGATACTGTCGTGGTCAACGGCCAAGAAATTCTGCTCAAGCCCGCGTCAGTGGACGACGCGCGCCGCATGTTGCGCGGCCTCAGCGGTGGAGTACACGAGGTCCACAGCGGACTCGCCGTGATTCGCATGCCGCAGCGCACCGAGCGCGTGATCGAAGAAATCACGCGCGTACACTTCGCGAGCCTTACGGATGCGGAAATCGACGCCTACGTCGCCACCGGCGAGCCCTTCGACAAAGCCGGCGCCTACGGAATCCAAAGCCTCGGCGGCCGCTACGTAACGCGCGTCGAAGGCTGCTATTTCAACGTGATGGGCTTGCCGCTGGCGCGGCTCTCGGCGCTCCTGCGGGAACTCGAGTGAAAGCCAATGGACTGGTCGAGCAGGCCAATCGTCTCGATTAGAATTTCAATCTCTAATCGAGACACCGCGATTAGAATTCCCCGTAAGCCGCTGAAAATAAAGGATCGCGTCCGATTCTAATCGGGACACTTTCAGCCTTTTGCAATTTCGTTTCCAAAATTCATTTCCCGCGGAATCTACAGATTTTCAATGCTGAGAGAGACATCCGCGACCTTCCACGCCGCGTGAAACTGGGTCTCCGCCCAACGCGCATCCGTCGTTTTGTTTTGCGCCGCCAGGCTCTGCCACAATCCGAAAAGCGAACGGCCATTGCGCGGATTTCGAATCAAGTCCTCGCGAAACACGACTTCCGCCTCCGCCGGTTTTCCGGCGCGCAGCAGCGCTCCGCCAAGCGATTCACGCGCGGGGAAAAACCAATCGGGCGGCTCGTCATACGCCAGCGCATCCTGCATCGCCACGGCTTTCGTCAAAGCCTCAACGGCCGCGGAGCGATCGCCGCGCGCCTCCGCAATTCTCGCATCGAGGCACGTGGCTGCAATGTACATGACGTTTGCGGCCGTCGTAAAACCGAATCCCTGCTTTTCCGGAATCTGCGCGAGTGCCGCAGCGAAAACTTTTTGTTCGGCCTCGGCATCGCCCAGTTTTCCGGTCGATGCGAACGCCATTCCGCGCGCGAAGTGCCAGAACGCTACATTCGCGATCATCGCCGCATCCGGCTGCGGCATCGCCATCAAGTCCTGCCATTCGCGGAATCGGATCCGCACTGCCATCGGATAGATTAGAAATCCATCCGTCATCCCCGGCGGCATTCCCTGCGCGCGCTGGTGGATGTTCTCCGCGAGCGTCTCCGCAGCGTTGCGCGCCTCCGCGGAATTGCCACCCTGCATCGCTGCGTACGCCAGAAAGTGCAGGTTGTGGCTGTAGTACATCGCCGGATACATTCCCTGCGCCCCGGTCGAGGCGATGTAATTCCGGTCCACTTCCGTAGCCACGTCGTTGCTCTTGATCGCCGCGGGAAAATCGCCCACTCGCGCATAGATATGCGCGGGCATGTGGACCAGATGACCGGCGTTGGGAACGAGCGTGCCCAGCCGATCCGCGCTCTGCAGTCCCCACGCGGCATGCGGGGATGCTTCCACTGCGTGAATGTAGTAGTGATTCGCGCCAACATGGTTCGGATAGCGCGCCAGCACGGACTCGAGAACCGCGACGAGCTCAAGCGTTCCTTCCGAGGGTGTTCCATCGAGCGCCCACAATCCCCACGGCCGCAAGTCCATCATGCTCTCGGCGTAAATCGTCGCTGCGTCCGGATCGTCGGGATACGATTTCGCAAGCTCGCCCATCGCGCGCGAATAATCGTGCGCCTGTTTTTTCAAATCGGCGTTTGGATCGCCGGAATATCGCAACGCAAGCACTTCGATGTAGGCGCGCTCGTTTTGCGGACCGCCGGCGGCGGCCAGTGATTTCGCTTTTTGCACTGCGTCGAATGCCGCCTTTTCCTTTTCGGGATCTCCCGGATCGTTGTAATTCGGGCCCAGCGCGAGCGCCACTCCCCACCACGGCATCGCCGCTTTCGGATCAAGCTCGGCTGCGCGCTGGAAAGAACGCACCGCTTCTTCGTGATTGAACGCATAGACCAGCGTCAGACCCTGGTCGAAGAACCGCTGCGCCTCGGGATTCGAAGTCGCAATCTCATGATGAAGCGAACCCATCCCCGGTAGCAGAGTTGCCGATGGCGCGTCGGCAGCCGAGTGGCTGTGCTGGGAGAAAGCGGGGGAACACATGGCGAGCGATGCAAACACGCACGCCGCGATCGAGAGCGGGCACAACTTCGGACGAATCTTCACGGGTGACCTCCTGAGAGCAGTTGTTAGGCAGATTCTAGGCAGTGAGGCGGAAGAGGTCAACTTCGGCGGCGTTATTCCAGGGCAGTGAACGTTTGCAAAGGGCTCGAACGGAAACCGCCGGCTAAGTCTGAACGACAAAAAGGAATTTCACCCGAAAGCGGATGCGGCCGAATACGGCGGCGCTACTTCTTTTCTTCCGTTGTCGTCGAGGCCGCTGCGGGAGGATTGGCCGGTGGATTGGCCGGTGGATTGGCCTGGTCGCCGTGCATGCCTTCTTTGAAGCTGCGAATTCCTTCGCCCAGACCGCGCATTACATCGGGAATCCGGCGTCCGCCGAAGAAAATCAGCACGATTACCAGAATGATCAGAAGATGGGGAATGCTTAGCGCTTCCATACTGATTCCTCTCTATACCACGTACCGCAGCCTCACTGTACCGCATTGGGATGCGGCCAGGATAGCGCTCAATGCCTAGAGTATAACACGCTCGTCGCCGACCCGGCGGGTGACGCGCTCTCGGTCAAGATATTCGAGCAAAGGAATCGCGTACTTACGCGTGATGCCCGTCAGTTCTTTGAAAACTGGAATCGGGAGCTTCGCGCCGCGCTCTTTGCGGTATTTCGCGAGGAGTTCGCGCAATTGTGCGACGGCGGTGCGATGAAAGACGAGTTCGTCGGTGACTTTGATGAGCACTTTTTCGCGCAGAAGGATTTGCAGAATCTTCTGCGCCCGCGCCGATTCCACAGGAAGCTTTTCGAGAACCGCCGCGAAACTGGGGACGGTGAGTCCGGCGCACTCGAATTCTTTCTCGATCAGCTCCTTCGCTTTTGCCTCCTCAGGGGCGAGCGCGATTTCGCGTCCGGCGCGCTGAACCAGATCGCCGGCGATGGTGACTGCGTTGGTTTTCACCAGATCGTCAAGAGCCGCGGTGAAAATCTCGGCTCGCGTTCTTCCGGCGCGGCCGCGCAGGTCCTGTTTAGGGATGCCGGGCAGCAGCGGATTCGCGCGATGAAATTCCTCGATCGCTTTTCGCAACGCGGCTGAATATGCGGCCACCACTTTCGGCGATGCAACGGTGAAAGGCTGCTCTCCGACAACTCGCAGGCGCTTCGCGCGGGTGAGCTTCTCGGTGGCCGGATGAATCTCGGTTTCCGTACAGCCCGTGCGAGCGATGATTTGCGCGAGGCTCAACCCTTGCGAAGCCGCGTCAACGAACGCCGCCAGAATCTCTTCCTGATTGCCTCGCTCAATCGTCTCAAGAAATGGCGCAACGCCCGGATCGGCGCGTTTGTGGCGCGGCGCTTGCACGTCGATCGCAACGCCGCCGCCGATCGTTATTACCGGGGAAAACTGGCGCAGGATAAACCGATCTCCCGGCAGCAGCAGAACCGCATGATCGAGGCGCAACTGGGCCAGACCGGATTGGCCCGGCGCGAGTTCCTTGCTGCCGATGAGAACCACGTCGGCGATTGCTTCCGCTGTTCCCTGATGAAAATGGACTCGCGCGCGATTCTTGAGCGCCTTGGCAGACGCGAGGAGCGTGATACGCGCGTCGAGCCGGGCGGTCGGCTCAAGAACTTGGGGCGGCGCCAGCACCATCCCGCGCTGAATCTCGTCGCGCTCGATACCCGCCAGATTCACGGCAGTACGCTGCCCCGCAACAGCACGCGCAATCGGCTGGCCTCCCGAATGAAGGCCGCGAACGCGGGCGCGCGTGCGAAGCGGATAGAGTTCCACTTCGGCTTCCGCATTCAGCGCACCGGAAACGAGCGTGCCGGTGACGACCGTGCCGAAGCCTTTCATCGTGAAGGCACGGTCGATCGGCAAACGAAAGTGGCGGGAAGAGTCCTTCGCGGGAACGGCTTCCGCCATCTTCTGCAACTCCTGCTTGAGTGAATCGATGCCTGCGCCGGTGGTGGCGCTTACCGGAATGATTGGCGCACCTTCGAGAAACGAGCCGCGCACGAATTCGTCGATTTCGAGGCGCACCAGTCCCAGGACGTCGGAATCGACGAGGTCGGATTTCGTGATGGCAACGATTCCGCGCTGAATTCCCAAGAGGCGGCAGATGTCGAAGTGCTCGCGCGTTTGCGGCTTGATCGATTCGTCGGCGGCTATCACGAGCACCACCAGGTCGATTCCGCCGACGCCGGCCAGCATGTTGCGGACGAAACGCTCGTGGCCGGGCACATCGACGAAACCGAAGCGCACGCCTCCTAGGTCGAGAAACGCGAAGCCGAGATCGATCGTGATGCCGCGGCGCTTTTCTTCTTCGAGGCGGTCGGGATCGGTACCGGTGAGCGCTTCGACGAGCGTGGATTTGCCGTGGTCGATGTGGCCGGCGGTGCCGACGATGACGTGCTTGGTGGTGGCCATCGAGAGGATTGGATGTGCCGGACGATGCTAGCGAACGCTGGGCGACGCGTCAAACCGCGGGCGTCCCATTGAGACGCCCCGCGGTTTGTGCGGATGAATATGCGATCTGGTGCTATTGCGCTGCTGCTTTTTCTTGCAGCGGCGGTGCCGTGGTGGAACCTTTGAATTTCGGCTTGCCGAGCTTTGCGATCCAGACGCCGGTGTTGATGTCGTTGTAAAAGATTAATCCGTTGGCCGGTTGTGCGCCCCAGGACCATTGCACGTTCGGCCGGAAACCGCCGGGATCGCCGGTCCAGATGCGCGCGATTTCGCGGCCTTCCGCATAGAGGTTGCCGCGCAGCTCGCCGGAAATATCGAGAACGCGCCCGCCGCCTGCGTAGTCGCCGAGAAACAGCATGTCGTTGTCGGCCCAGAAATTGTGCGCGCCGCCTTCCGGAACTTCGTACTGGGCCACTTCCCGCGGATGCTCGATATCGCTGACGTCCATCACGTGGCAGATGCCGCGCACCGGAATCCGGTCTTTATCGTCGATATCGAAGATCGCCGGAAAAACTTCATCACCGACAAAAACATAGTTCTTGTAGCGGAACGTACTGTGCGTGCCAGCGAGCCATCCGTTTCCGTAGAGTTCGTAGTGGTTGAA
>JBOGNA010000059.1:0-2781 GCA_050746925.1 Candidatus Acidiferrales bacterium | reverse complement strand
GGCCAGAAATCCGCAAATTCCCTGTAAATTTCCCTGTTATACTCCGACTCTTTGAAAAGCCGAGAAACTCCTTGACGTTGCGGGCGAACGGGATTCGTCTGGGGATGTGATTCGCGGCGGATTTCTCTCGGCTGACGAGCGGCGCTGGAAACATTTCTGCGACCGAATCACCGACAATTTCCGCGTCATCCACGGCACCGATTTTCGGCTTATCGCTTAGCCGGCGTATAGCAGGGAAAATGCAGGGAATTTCTGCTGATTTGAGTAGAATGGGGCCAACACGCCGGACCTAACTCGCTGATGTTGCGCATCTTTTTCGCAAAATTCCCTACGCCGTCGTGCAGGGAATTTTAGAGCCGAATTTAGATCCCGAGCAGGGAATTTCAATCCCGCAGCAGGGAACTTGGCGTGCTGCTGCAAATCCCAACATGCGGAACGCTGAAGGCGCTCTGCGCGAGGCGCGCGGGTCTAAGCCGTCCATGTCCGCCATGCGAGGTTGCGTAGATGCGATCCGGGCGACGGCTGTGGTGCAAACCTTCCGAGAACGCGCAGTGAGGCGGGAAGGGATGAACGAAGTTATGCAGCGAGCACTGCATTCCAGATTTCGGGCACCCTGTTGTCTTGGATGCGAAGCCGTCCGAGTTTGAACTGACCTTTTCTGATCCGGTGCATAAGTTCGATGCCGGCGATCGTAATTGACGCACGCCAAAATCGCTTGAACCCAAGCATTAGACCCAAGCGAAGTTTGACTGATCGGTGATCCTGTTCAATGATGTTATTCAGGTATTTTGAAGATCGTATTGTCGTCCGGGCGCCGTCTTGATGCTCTTTGAGGAATTCACGCGCCGCTCGATGCGAAGCTTGATAGCCGTCGAGTGTGATCTTCTTCGGAAGTCGACCCTGGCTCTGGCGCGCGAAGCGGTTCCACCGCTTTTCGAACTCCGGAACGTAGCGTTGGATCCAGCGCATGATGGTCGTATGAGCCAGAGATATTCCGCGTTCAGCCATCATTTCCACGAGATCCCGGAAGCTGAGCTTGAACCGAAGATACCAGCGCACGCAGAGGATAATGATATCCCGGTCGAAATGGCGGCCTTTGAAAAGATCATCAAGGCTCAGCATATGGGTGCGCTCTCTCAGACCGACCTGGTCGGCATGAAAATGCCCCGCTTCCGCCGTTTGCACCAGTGCCCACGCCTTAAACGCGCTTCTGACCGCCGATCGCATCGAAGATGTTCAAGTCGAGGCTGACTCCGGGGCTGGCGACGCCAACGAGATAGAGGCCGCCGCCAACCCCCAGCATGGCGAGCGCTTGCTCGGCCACCGCTTTCAGACCTACGAAGTCGAAATCGTGGTCAACGCCTCTGGGAAGGAGAGCGCGGACGGCTTCGACCGGTTCGGCTTTGGTGGAGTCAATGACATCGGTTGCGCCGAACCGTTGCGCAGCCTGCAGCCGATTTGGCTGAATGTCGATGGCCACAATCCTCGACGCGCCGGCGATGCGCGCGCCGCTGATGGCGTTGAGCCCAACACCACCGGCGCCGAAGATCACGACGGTGTCGCCAGCGCGCACGTCAGCAGTGTTCAAGACGGCGCCCGCGCCGGTGACAACGCCGCAGCCGAGCAGCGCCGCTTGGGCGAACGGCATATCCTTCGGCAGAAGGGCGAGTTGATTTTCATGGATGAGCGCGCGTTCGGCAAAGCCGCCGAGCCCCAAGCCTTGGAACAAGCCGACGCCATGGCGGCTTAAGCGCGGCGCCTCCGTCGGCCGCCGCAATGTCGATTCAGGGTGCTGGCACTGGAAGGAGTGGCCGGTCTGACATCGAGCGCACCACCCGCACGATTGCGCAAGCGCCCCCACGACATGATCTCCAGTCCGGAACTGGGTGACGTCGGCGCCGACCTCAGCGACGATTCCCGACACCTCGTGGCCGAGCACCGCCGGCGTCGGAACAATGTCGTGCGTGGCGAACAATAGGTCAGTATGACAGAGCCCGGACGCTTGCACGTCGATCAGAACTTCTCGCCCCATCGGCACGGCGATGTCGATGTCTTCAAGATCGAATCCGCGTCCGAGCGCATTGACGACGAGCGCCTTCATCCGTGGCCTCCTCAAGGTGCACGCCGCCTCGCTTCAGGCTGGTTGCATGAGGCGGATTGCAGATGGATCGGACAGTGAACCCGTGGTGTCTATTCGTCCAAGACATCTTTGATATCGGACCAATCGTGATAAAGTATCAGAATGGAGTTGCGGCATCTGAGATATTTCGTGGCGGTCGGCGAGGAGCAGCATTACGGGCGTGCGGCGCAGAGGCTGCGCGTGGCTCAGCCCGCGCTCTCCCGCCAGATTCAGGATTTGGAAGAGGAAATAGGCTTCAAACTTTTTGAACGTCTCCCGCGCGGCGTGACGTTGAGCGCAGCCGGCAAGCTATTCCTGGAGGATGTGCGGCATATTCTTCAGGACGTAAACGAAGCGGCCGCGCGGGCGGCCCGCGTGGCTCTCGGTCGTTCAGGGACGCTGCGTGTCGGGTTCGCCGAGCATGCATCATGGCGGGGCGTCGTTCCGGAGTCGTTCCGGCGGTTCCGGGAGCAGCGACCCGATGCGGAACTCCAACTTCAGCCATCGGGGAGTGTGGAGCAGTTAGAAGCCATCCGGTCCGGCCGTTTGGATGCTGGCTTCGTATTCGACATGCCCAAAACCGATCCGGAATTGGAGCTGCTTCCAGTCGACGTGCAGCGTATCGAATTGGCCGCGCTCAGGCGACACCCTCTCACGAAACT
>JBOGNA010000058.1:0-12123 GCA_050746925.1 Candidatus Acidiferrales bacterium | reverse complement strand
CTCTGGGACGCCGTCCTCAACAGCGCGATCGTCGCGGCAATCGCCGTGGCGCTTTCGCTCGCACTCGGACTACCCGCAGCGCTTGCGCTCGACCGCGCAGAATTCCCCGGCAAAGCCCTCTTCCGTCGAATCGTTCTCCTGCCGCTGATTCTGCCGGGCATCATCACAGGGCTCTCTCTGCTCATGCTCTTCGTCGGCGTCGGGATGAAACTAAGCCTGGTAACGATCACCCTCGGACACGGCACGGCTCTGATTTCCGTCGCCACGACGGAAATTTTCGCCGGCCTCCAGAAACTCGACCGCGCCCAGGAAGAAGCCTCGCTCGACCTCGGCGCAAATCACTGGAAGACATTCTGGCGCATCACGTTTCCCAATCTGCGCGTCTCCTTGATCGCCGCGGGCTTGCTGATTTTCACTCTCTCCCTCGACGAAATCGCCGTCAGCTTTTTCCTCATCGGCCGCGACAACACGCTCCCTCTCGAAATCTGGTCGCGCCTCCGCCGCGGCATCACTCCCGAAATCAACGCGATCTCGACGCTCATACTCGCCTTTTCCATTGCCACAATTCTCATCTGGTATCGCTTGCGAACGCGCACCACCCGTGTCGAAGAACCAGCCGCACCCCTATTGCCCAGCTTCGAAGGAGAGCATTCATGAGCGGTACCCGCCGGGAATTTCTGAAGTTCGTGGTCGCAGGCTCCGTCGCCGCCGGCTGCCCGATCGATCTTTCCTTGCTCGCCGCGCCCGGCGATTCCGCGGCGCAGGTTGACGGCGACACCTTCGACATCTGCCACCAGGTTCGCGACGGCCATCCCTTCGCCCGCCCGCCCGTTTCCAAACGCTACGACGTCGTCATCGTCGGCGGCGGAGCGAGCGGCCTCAGCGCCGCCTATTTCCTCCGCCAGCGCGATTTCCTGCTCCTTGAAAAAGAACCGCACTTCGGCGGCAACGCCTACCTCGAAGAGTATCAAGGCCAGCCTTACGCCACTGGTTCGGCGTTCGATGAGAAAGGAACGGCCAGCGAACAACTCGCCCGCGAAATCGGCCTCACGTTGCTGCCCGTCAATTCCCCCGACGCGACTATCGTCAACGGAAAATGGGTGGGTGACACCTGGCGTGCCGGCCTCGACGAACTGCCCTATCCCGCATCCGTCCGCGAGAGCTTCAAGAAATTCCGCGCCGACATGCTGGCCCTTGATATTTCGAAAAACGTCGAGCAGTTCGACGGCGTTCCGCTCACGAAGTATCTCAGCGGCTATGCTCCGGAGGTGAAAACCTGGTGGGATGCGTACGGTCCCTCGAACTGGGGAGCCAAATCCGCCGACACTTCCGCCTACGTTGCTCTCGACGCCTTTCAGGAAATAATGGCATCGGAACACGATGAGCGCGTCACTCTCCCCGGCGGCAACGGCGCGCTCACCCGCAAACTTTTCGAGACGTTGCAGCCAAAATTCGCCGAGCGCATGCTGGGCGACGCAACCATCGTCGCCGTCGATCCCCAGAAGGATGAAGTCCGCGTCACCTACGTGCAGGGAAGCGCGCTGCATACCGTCGCTGCGAAATTCGTCGTGATGGCCGCTCCCAAATTTATCGTCGCGCGAATCGTTGCCGGTCTCTCCGACGCGCAGCAGGACGCCATGTCCTCCTTCCGCTACTGCCCCTACCCCGTGATCAATATGATTTTCGACCGGCCGGTGTACAACCGCGGCTACGACACCTGGTGCCTCGGCAACTCCTTCACCGATTTCATCGTTGCCGATTGGGTGATGCAAAAACAGCCGGGATACAAACAGAAGAACAACATCCTCACGTTCTACACGCCGCTCGCGGAAATCGATCGCAAGAAGATGCTGAAAATCGACGATTGCCTCCTGATCGCCGCGAACGTCCTGCGCGATTTTCAGAAACTGCTTCCCGAATTTGCCGCCGCGAATCCCATCGAAATCCATTTCTACCGGCGCGGCCACCCGATGTACATGCCCGTTCCAGGCACCTTCACGAAAATTATTCCCGCTGCGAGCCAGCCTCTCGACCGCGTATTTTTCGCCAATACCGATTCGATTGGCCCTGTTTCCGACATTCAAGGCGCGGTCGAAGCCGCGCGCAAATCCGCCGAGTGGATCGAGAAGCGGCTTGCCGGCGCGTCGGTTTCCGCGGCTACGGCATCGGTGGGTCTCTCCGTCTAACGCATCTTCTTGGCACAAAAAACACCCGGTAAGGAAACCCGGGTGCTTGAACTCTCTCTACCTCCGCCAGGGAGTGAGAAAGAATCTCCTTCGGTGCCGCCTGCGGCTGTGTCAAACCTCTAGTGGCGGCCCGCGACGTTCAAATTGTGTACGCCTGAGAAAAGAAATCCCGCGGTGCTGATCGACTGCGGCACGAACCACATTCGCCGCACCAATCCGAACTCGCTGCGCTGCATCCGCCGCGCTGCATAATCCAGCAGCACCGGGCCCACCTGGATCGCAGCATAAATTGCGCCCGAGTGCGCGAACGGCCTCATCAGCGGATCGTCTTCCACCGCTCCGTGTCCGATTGCTTGTCTCGTGGAGTACGCATCAAGCCCGGCCGCCGCATGCTGCACCAGCGAGAGCGCGAGCCAGCTGCGGCTCAAGCGCGGAGTCTCGGCGGGATAAAGGCAAATAGGCTTCTCCGTGTCCGCTACTGGAATCCGGACGGTCGAAAGCGACTGCGAATTCTGGTCCGTCTCCAGCGCAACCGCCGTCATTCCCGGCGCTGCCTTCCCGCTCGGATCTCCGTTGAGTTTCACAGTGTTCAGATCGAGATGGCCTGTGCCGGAATCAGCCGCCACCGTTGCCGAGGCGCCGTTCACACTCGCCGGTGTCACGGGCTTCGGCTTGGTGCCGTCTTCAGTGGCAATTCCGGACGGCTGCCTGATCGCAAGCGTAGGCGCCAGCATTTGTGGCGTAGGACTGAACTGAATCAGGAGAGCTGCAATTGCAAAAACCATGAAGGGGTTCTCCTCGTCTCTGCACAAGGAGAAAAGCACGACTAGTACCACCATGCCCCTGCAAACTATATTGCTGATTCAAAGCCACTTATGTCGGGAAGACTTCCCGGCGAGCCTCGAAAGTCCCCGATTGGGGGGCCTCCGAGGAAAACGAGTTCCTTGTCCCCGGCTAAACTATTTCCCGTTTCAGCCGTGGGTAAACCTCCTACTCCCAACGGTCTCGAATCGGAACACCGCTATTAACCGCGGCCAATGCGCAAGAGTGTGCACCAATTTGGACCATCTTCGCTGAAATCGGACAGGCTTCTCAAGGCAGGGCGGCTTCAGTGCAGCAGTACTTGCTTCTAGGTCACCTGAAGAACGATCTTGCCGAATTGCTCGCGGCGCTCCAGCCGCGCGTGCGCTTCACTCGCGTTTGCCAACGGCATGATCTTGTCGATCACCGGTTTCACCAAACCTCGCCCCACAAGATCGAGCACGGAATACAATTCCGCCTTGCTGCCCATGTACGACCCCAAAATCGAAATGTGCCGACTGAACAGGTACCGCAGATCAATGCTTCCCTCGTAGCCGGTAGTGGCGCCGCAGGTGACAAGTCGCCCCCCTACCGCAAGACTTGCCAGGCTCTCCTTCCACGTTGCTTCTCCCACATGCTCCACCACCACATCCACTCCTCGTCGCTCCGTCAGCCGCTTCACCTCTCGCGAGAAATGCTTCATCGTGTGCAGCAGCACTTCATCCGCCCCCAACTCCTTCGCCTTCTGCAGCTTAAATTCCGAGCCCGCGGTGGCAATCACTCGCGCCCCCGTCGCCTTGGCAATCTGAATCGCGGCGCTGCCCACTCCGCTCCCCGCCGCCAGCACCAGCACCGTTTCGGCCGGCTTCAGTTGCGCGCGCGTGATCAGCATGTGCCACGCGGTCAGAAAAACCAGAGGTACCGCTGCCGCCTCTTCAAACGAGAGATTCGCCGGAATCGGTATCACGTTCACGGCCGGTGACGCGACGTATTCCGCGCAGCCACCATCCACCATGTAGCCAAACAGAGTGTATTGCCGGCAAAAACTATCGTCGCCCCTCAAACAGTGCACGCAATGTCCGCACGAAATTCCCGGCGAGAGCAACACTCGTTCGCCGACCTGCACTCCGGAAACCTTGTCACCCACCCGGGCCACTTCGCCGGAGATATCCGACCCCGGAATGTGCGGCAGCGGAATCGGAACGCCCGGCAGCCCGCGCCGTACCCAGAGATCGAGATGATTGAGTGCGCACGCGCGAACGCGCACCAACACTTCATACGGGCCGATATGCGGATCGCGCACTTCCGTGTACCGCAGCACATCCGGCCCGCCATGCTCGGAAAAAACCACGGCGTTCATGGCAGCCTCCTGAAAATATTGTATGACGGTAGAAACGGCGCGTCCGGCGCCGGCGGCTCTTCGATGGCCCGCGGAATCTAACACACCCGTCACGCCGGCGCTGTGAATTCACCTCGCCGCGCGCCGTTTGGAATGCTCCGTGGGGATCGTTCGGTTACCTCTCGGGAAGGCGGTCGGCGATGAACCGTGAAATCTTCTGCGCGGCAGGTGGGTCCATGTTTGCCAGCACAACAATAGTATAGCCCGATTGCGGGCAGATCACCAGATCGCCGTTCATGCCGGGCGCGCCGCCGCCGTGACCGTAACACCGCACGCTGCCCCGCATCTGATCTTCGAAACCGTAGGCGTACTTGTCACCCCTCGGCGTGTCCACTTTTCCTGTGGTGAGCAGTTCCGTATATTTTGCGTCGAGCAGCGTGTGATGGAGGAGAGCGTTCGCAAATCGCAATAGGTCCCCCACCGTCGAATAACCCCCGCCAGCAGACGTTCCTCGAAACGGCAAGGTATCCGTGTTGGGTTGCCAGGCGCCGTCGTCCGGCTTCATATAGCCCACCGAGCGCATCGCAATGTTCTCGCTCTCCGGCTCCGAGCCGGTCGAGTTCATGCCCGCGGGCTTGTAAACGTGCTCGCGAACGCAGTCGTAGTAGCTCTGTCCTGAAACCTTTTCCACCATTACTCCCAGCAGCAGGAATCCGTAGTTGCTGTACTCCCACCGGCTGCCCGGCTCGAATGCGAAACCTCGCTTGCCGTATAAATTGACGTAGTCCTGCAGCGAGCGAAGTTCGAGGCGGTGCTGCTGATATTCCGGCCCGAAAATGTCGCCCGTCCCGCCCGTATGCGTCAGCAGCTCATGGACGGTGACCTTCGACGCAACATCTTTGTTTGGATAGTCCGGCAAATACTTGCCCAGCGAGTCGCCGAGATTGATTTTGCCGGCTTGCGCCAGTTGCAGCACGCAAACGGCCGTGAACATTTTGTTCATCGACCCGATTCGAAAGCGAGTATCGATTTGATTTGGAATCTTCTTGCTGCGGTCGGCCAATCCATACGCCTGCTGGAAGATGGCGTCGCCATTTTTTGCTACGAGCGCCGCTCCTGAGAACTCATCGGCTGCTGCCGATTTTTCCAATTCACCGCGCAGCGCGGCTATCGCTTCCTCCTGCGACATCCGTGGCATCGGAATTTCGGCGGGGCGTGGGACCGCGCGAATTCCCAGCTTCGTGATCGCATGGGGCTCCGCCGCATCCACCTCCATTTCCACTCGCGCGTATTGGTCGGAATCGCGCTCCTTTACGATCCCATTGAATTGGGTCGCAGTGGACTCTTCGACCTTCACGAAGACGAATCCCCCCGTCTGTTTCCGGAAGCGCACTAAATCTTCGGCGCTGCTCCGATGCGTCGGATAGCTCTGCTCCAGAAACCTGGCCATCGCCTCGACCTCGCCGCCGTTAAACACATTCAGCCAGGCTGAGAACTGGTGAGCCGCGGGTGTGTCTGGAAGCTGCGGGAACTGTTGGGACCGCAACAGCCGCGCGCCTAAAAAGAAAGTGGTGAGCGTGAGAACGAGAGCCAGACCCTTGGTCTTCATGCGGAGAATAGACGAACGAAAAGGCGATTCGGTATGTCGAATGCCGGAATTTGCGACCCTCGATTGACACCGCCCCGATCTGCGCCGTACTCTGAGACCCAGGCCTCTCCACAACGATGGATATCTTCGAAGAAGTCGTGCGCATGCGGCGCGCCGGAAGGCGAGGCGCCCTTGCCACGATCGTTCACACCAACGGCTCGATTCCGAGCTACGAAAGTTCCCGGATGCTCGTTCGCGACGACGGTTCGATCGCCGGAACGGTCGGCGGCGGCTGCGTCGAAGCGGAAGTGTGGGCCGCTGCGAAAGACGTGATTCAGAATGAGCAGCCCCGCAAGATGACCTTCAATCTGAATCATGACGCCGCCTACGACGCCGGCCTGATTTGCGGAGGCACATTGGAAATCTTCGTCGAGCCGATTTTGCCGCAACCCACCCTGTATCTTTTCGGCGGCGGCCACGTTTCGACGGCGGTTGCCCGCGTCGCGCACTCGGCGGGCTTCGCCATCGGCATCATCGACGACCGTGACTCTTTCGCGAATGCCGAGCGCTTCCCGATGGCCTCGGAGATTTACGCGAACTACGACGACGCTTTTGCGAAAATTAGTCCCAACAGCTCGAGCTATCTCTTGATCGTCACGCGCGGCCATAAAGACGACATGCGAGTCCTCGCGTGGGCGATCGATACCGAGGCCCGCTACATCGGCATGATCGGAAGCAAGCGAAAGGTCATCTCCGTTTACAAGGCGCTTGAAAGCGAAGGCCACAACGCCACCAAGTTCGACCGCGTCCACGCCCCCGTCGGCTTCGACATCGGAGCTCTCTCGCCCGAAGAAATCGCCGTCAGCATCGCCGCCGAGCTGATCGCCATACGCCGCAACGCCGCTGCCGCAAATCTCCCTCACAAATCCGTAAGGCTCTCTGGCGTGGCAAGCCTGCGGGACGAGTAACCCCCATGCTCGCCGCCGCGATTCTCGCCGCAGGAGAATCCCGCCGCATGGGCGAACCGAAAGCGTTGGTTTCCGTCCACGGGCTTACGTTCGTCGAGCATCTGTTCGCGGCCACACGCCATCCTCGAGTCGGAATCACCCGCGTCGTGCTCGGAGCCCGCGCCGATGAGATTCGCGCGAAGTTGAAAATCGATCCCACAACGATTGTCGTGAATCCCGATTGGCCCAAGGGCCAGCTCTCGTCCATTCACGCGGCGATCCGAAGCTTGCCCGTCCGCATGACCGACGGCCTGATCGTCTGCCCCGTCGATCACCCGCTGGTCTCCGCTCGCCTGATCGCCGAACTGATCGAACAGTTTCACATAAGCGGCCAATCCATCGTCTTGCCTACTTATCACGGCAAGCGCGGCCATCCGGTAATCTTCCGCGCTACGGTTTACGACGAACTACTCGCAGCCTCCCCCGATGTAGGCGCAAGGCAAGTCGTATGGGCGCACGCGCAGGATCTAAAAGAAGTTCCAACCAACGATGAAGGTGTGGTCCTTAATTTGAACGACCCGGAAGCTTTGCGCAAAGCCACCGATCCGAAATAATCACGCAGGCTCTCGCGACATCTGTTCGAGCAGCGCCGCCACCGCATCCAAAGCCAACTCCGCCGCATGCATCGTTGTCGGTGGCAGCCCTCCCAGCGAATCGGAGATCGTCGCCGTGGTGATTGCTCGCGCTTCGTTAAGGGACTTCCCGATTAGAAGTTCCGTCAGAACGGAACCCGCCGCGATCGAAGCCACGCACCCCTGCGTTTTGAATCGCGCCTCCCGGATTCGCCCGCCGTCAATACCCACCGATAGCCTCATCGTATCGCCGCAAACGGGATTCGTTACCTCCACAACCGCCGTAGCGTCGTCGAGATTGCCCGCATTGTGCGGATTCCGAAAGTGCTCGAGGATCGTATCGTTCAGCATCAGACTAAGTACGTACAGGACTAGGTGCAATCGTCGGTGGAAGTATAAGTCACCGCCGCCGAAATCTGCGCAACCTCGCTGCATGTAATTTGCCGCGCGATCACATCTTTCACTGGCCAGAAGGGAGTTGGTCTGCTTGAAAATCTGCCTCCAGAATGCTCGCGGCCGCTTTCGCTTTTTGTTTCAATCCCATTGACACAGAGAGGTTTACGATATACTTTGGACGCAGTCCTAGCCTTCACTTTTCCGATTGGGCGCGGAAGGGTGATCGAAACAACTCGCCTACAGGAATATTCAGGAGAAATGCTGATGCGACGATTTGGATGTCTGTTCACCCTCGTGGCGGCTGTCGCGCTGTGTTCCGGCGCCAGCTTCGCTCAGGACGGGAAGCTGAAGGTCAAGGTCACCCCTAAGCAAGCGTACTTGTTCGTCGACGGCCAGGCCATCCGGGAAGGTAACCAGACGATTTCGCTGAGTGCGGGCAAGCACAGCATTGCCGTCGTCAACTACGGCTACAAGATTCAGACCCAAGACGTAAATATCGACGCCGGCAAGACCACTGACGTCAGCATCAACCTCGAAGCCTATGGCGGCAC
Organism: Candidatus Acidiferrales bacterium; assembly: GCA_050746925.1. Taxonomy (GTDB): domain Bacteria; phylum Acidobacteriota; class Terriglobia; order Acidiferrales; family UBA7541; genus Palsa-295. Next base: position 3,683 of record JBOGNA010000058.1, on the reverse strand, counting down.
GGTCGCCGGCCCGTTTGGCGACGTAGAGTTTCACGGAGATGAACGCGCCGCGGTGCTATCGAACGGCTCCCATCCCAAGTTTTTCGTCGGGCATGTGGACGAGTTCAACTGGGACTGGATCTGGCACCAGAATCTGCTCCTTCCCGCCGGCACCCACCACATCACCGTCACTCGCAAGGGCAAGGATGTATGGTCCGGCGACGTTACGGTCGTGGTCGGGAAGAAAGTCGTCGTCGACCTGAACAAAGGCACACAGAAGACGGTCGATTGGAAGCGCGGCACTCAGCTCAAGGACGTCCCGCGATTTAAAGCAGGCATCGCGAGCGCCACTGTCGCTGTTGCGCCCGTCACGGGCAGCTTCTCCGCTTCTACGTCGCAGATCAATTGCGGCGATTCCTCGAACCTGACGTGGCAGACGTCCGAAACTTCGGACGCCAATATCAGCGGAATCGGTTCCGTTGCCACCAGCGGCAGCCAGTCGGTTTCACCGAAAGCAACCACCACCTACGACTTTAGCGCACCCGGTCCAGGCGGCACGGTGAAGGGCACCGCCACCGTAAACGTCAACACGAAAGTGGATGCCAGCATCACCGCGAATCCGGCGGAAGTTCACTACCGCAAGATCGGCGACAAGGTGCTCACCCAGGATTCCTCCACGGTTACCTGGAAGACGTCGAACGCGCAGGACGCCACGCTCAACGGCAACAAGGTGGACGTCAACGGCAGCCAAGCGGTAAAGGCCGAACCAGCCGATACCACATCGGTTGCCGATGGCCAGCCCGCGCGCACGGTGGATGAATCGAAGGCTTTCACGCTGAACGCCACGAACACCTGCGGCGGCAGCTCGACGCAGACCGCCAACCTGCACGTCACCGGGTCAGTGGAACCGATTCCGGCCGTCGTGCTCCAGAGCATCTTCTATCCCACGGACTATCCGGATAAGAAGAATCCGCAAGTCGGCTTGGTGAAGAGCCAGCAGCTCGAGCTCGCCACCCTCGCCGGCGGATTCAAGAAATATCTCGAATACGACGCTGACGCGAAGCTCTCGATCGAAGCCTACGCCGATATTCGCGGCTCCAAGGACCACAACCAGGACCTCAGCGAACGCCGCGTAGAGCGCATCAAACAGTACCTCGTCGATCAGGGGATCGCAGCGGACAAGGTTCAGACCGCCGCCTACGGCAAAGAACGTCCGATGGCCAAGGGTGACGTAAAGAACCTCGAAGAAACCAATCCCAACAAGGCACCTAAGGCGCGCGCGAGGAACGTCACCGGCGATTGGTATGCCTACAACCGCCGCGCGGACATCGTGCTCCTGCCTTCCGGCAAGAAGTCGGCCCAGTTCTACCCGCACAATGCCGACGACTCCGGAATCATGTGGCAGATTCCCAAGCCGGCTCTCAAGAAGGTCCAAGCGGCCGAGTAACTAACGCAAAACTGGAAAACGCGCCGGAGAGCAACCCTCTCCGGCGCGTTTTGCTTTTTTGGCTCAGTTCGCGTGAATCGGAAATCCGAAAGTAGGGGCGCGTCTAAGACGCGCCCGCGTTCAACGCCAGTACCGCCCCAAAAGAACAAAAAAAGGTGTCGCAACTACGTCAAAGTGTTTGCACCTAGAAGCTATTTTGAGCCCCACCCGCCTATTGTCATCGGGAACCGTGAGTCGAAGACAGCGCAAATTCGGCACTATCGCAGTTTTTTTTCAAAAGCTTCGAACTCCGCAACCACCTGCGACAACATTGGCGCGGATTCGTCCAGTTGGATGTAGGCCTGCTTCATTAGCCAATCTTGTTTATATGCAGGCGGCTGACACATGAATTGAGCAATCAGCGACTCTGCGTGGGTTGTCTTGCTTACGACGCCTTCCACGGTCGTCCGCAAGTCTCGATCAATCTTTTCGGCTTCAAATAGGATGGTAGATAAATCGTCGAGTTGGAGCTTCTCCGCAGGTTTTGCCATTCCCCACTTCCCGTTTGTGATGTCTCGCCAGTAGGCTATCTTGGATTCGAGGCTGCGGAGCGCGGTCAGGACTCGTATTAGCATTTTCTTGCGTTCATCATTTGTGTCGTTCAGCCGGGATGTAAGGGCATCGATACGCGCTTGTTGGTCGAGCCATGCTTGGTAGCAGGCTCCCAGGAGGGCGAGCGAAGCGACTGTCCAATACACCCAGCGCCGAATTGTAACTAGCCCGGCGCCTTGAATAAGCCAAAGAAGCGCTGCGAAGATGCTGCCGGTAATAAAGGCCTTCCAGTGCCGGGCGATGGAGGATATAAAAACGCGAAAATCGCTTAGCGTCGTGGAATTCTCTCTCAATCTTCAACCTTCTCCCATGAAACCGTTACATAACGCTCAGCTTTGGCGGGTGGAGTCGTGTCGTTCGGTACCCAAGTCTTGCCGTTATCGTATGAAGCGACCGGATTCGACCATGGGTTGTCGTGTGTTAGCACGACACGTAATTCTGAATGCGCTTCGAAGTGACATTCCTTTTCGCCAATCGGTGCTTTTAAGAAATCGCAATCGTGAGGTCTCTCGGACTTATAAACGTCGTCGGGGGTAACGCCGTACTGGACGGCGTATCTAACTTTGCTGTGCCATGCTGCAACGACCCCCACGTATACAAACCAGCAGACAACGAGTGTCGCCACCCATCCGCCTCCTTTGTCGCTCTGGGTCGCCATGCTGCCGCGAGCCTATCTCAGGACCGAGGCCAAGGCAAGTGACAGAGCTGATATACTGACACGCAGCCGGACATGCCAGCGCTCTCTTTTCACATAGCTTTTTCGGGTAGTGCGATTGCCGCATACGCGGCCGTAGTGGCGACTTCAACGGCCGCTGTCCAGATCTTCAATTACCTGCGCGACCGCGCACGAATAAAGCTTGAGGTGCGGCGGAATATGCAGTTCATTGGCGACTCGCGATTTGGCGGCCAGAGCTTGACTTTGGTCTCCGTTGCCAATCATGGACGGCGTCCGGTCACCATAACGACCGTTGGGGCGCTACGGCTCTACCCACACGACCACATCGTGATACCCCAATCCAGACCAGCACTCCCGTACGAACTTACGGAAGGAAAAAGCTTAATAGCGATTATCCCGCCATGCGACTTAGACTTCACAGCCATAGACATGTGGGAGGCCTACGATGCCGTAGGACATAGGTACGTGTTGCGTGTTGCGCCTTGGTATGTGCGCGTCTTATCCAATTTGCGGTGGCGGCGACAGTGGCGCCGCGCTGCGAAAGCACATCGGTCAGGAAGCGTCAAAGCCTGAGAGGGAGAGCATCATGGCGGAAGCCGCTGTAGCCTTAGCGGGCATAACCGTATGTTGGTTGATCGGGGTTGTGACCTACGAAGATGAAATGAGCCTCGTCCGTTACGCCGTCATCGCGATTTTGTGCGCATTCGCCGCATACTTCACGGTGCGCTTCGTTCACTGGGCGTGGATGACGCCACTTCCTTTCGTTGGAACAACACAGTGACCCTTTAGTTCCTAGGAATTAGATGCCCCTCGCTTTCAACATTGTGAGTTCTCCAAACGGTGACGAGAGCGAATGGCTCGCCGTCTTTGCGATCATTGGCGGGTGGCCCGCCCTTCCGATGGTACCGGCCTCCAGATTTTGAGGGTGAGGCCGAGGCACCCGCAAAAGCCAAGCGGTACGCCCCAGTGAACTAAGCAAGTGGTATCATC
>JBOGNA010000057.1:0-3273 GCA_050746925.1 Candidatus Acidiferrales bacterium | reverse complement strand
GATCCGGCGACCGTCCAAGGAAAGCGGCGAAACGCGAGACGATGCGCAGATAATCATGCTGGGTCTTCGCCGAAAAACCCCGGACGTTCATATCTTCGATCATCCGCTGGCGCAGACCGTTGCCGGTCGCCGGGGTGAAGGGCTTGTTCATGGATGGCTCCTCATCAAATTGAAAGGAGCCATTTTGGTCAAATCAACGAACCGACGCCCTCAGAAGCAAGCGCAATGTCCGGATCGTTGCCACACCCTCGCCCCGAGCGCCTCCCGCGGAGCGGGTTCGTTCTCCGGCCAGTCACCGCTCTTTCGCGCCCGTGTCGGCCGCTCAGCCAAAGCGGTTCGTTTCTCGAAAGCGGACATATACGTCGGCCATATGCCTCCGGCGGTCATGGCCGGGAAGCGGACAACGCTATCGAGCATCCATCGGCAGAACCTGGCCGATACTGTTGAAAAGCTCCGAAAACGGGTTGCCGCAAAATTCGGCCAAAAAACATTCTCAACGGAAATCGCTATTCAAAGCCACTGTAATCCGGCTACAGTGGTCGCCCGCTGCTTCAACGTAACCTTTCGCGTCCCCTCGAGGCTCGTTTCGATTTTCGAGTCCACGGTCCTGCAAATTTTGGTTAGTTGCTGAAAACAGAGCTTTTCAACAATATCGACCCACCGCGGACGTTGATCGCGTCCAACCACCGGCCCGCGGCGTCGGCGTCACGCCGGACATTGCACGGCGTCCCATTGTCATCGCTTTGACCGATGCGTTTGATTGATTAGTTAGTCGGCGGCCGGAAGGAATCGAGTGGGAACTTCATCTTCCGTCAACGCAATTGATGGCTTCCGGCGCACGGCGCCTTCGAAGACCTGAGAAAGCCGATTATCATAAATTCGGGATTCGGTTGACAATTGATGCCGCGAGCGTTTCGTCGCGGACTTTATTCTTTTTGCGCCCTGGTGGTTCTGCGATTCGAATCGCGATATCAACCAAGATGCAGCGGGTCCTGGAGGGTTGTCATCTTTGTAGATAGCTTCAAGGTTCACTATACCCCCTATGTTGTCGGGCATATCAAGAAGCAATAAACGACCGGTCCTCAGGTCTTCACGAACCATTTGTTCTGGCATGTTACCCCAGCCTATGCCCTCGCGAAGGAGCATGTGTTTGTATGCGAGATCGGTCACTCGCCACGTGTGTGTTGCGCGAACGCCAGCGTCCTTTTTCGGCGAAACGGGCAGTCGGTCAGTCAGCACTATTTGCACGTGGTCCCGACCAGCCCCGGGGAGATTCTTCCTGTTGCACAGCGGGTGGCTGGGAGCCGCGACGGGTACAAGTTTCACGCTCCCGACCCAAATGCGCTCGATGCCAGCTAAGTCCGGAAGCGCACAACCTACGCCGACTGTGGCGGTACCGTCGATAATTAACTGCGTCAGTGCCCCTAAAGCCTCGACGTTTAGGCGAAGCGATACGGACGGAAACTCCTCACGAAACGCCTTCAACGCATCTATCACTCGGTCCTGTGGAAGCATCACGTCGAGGACAAGGCGAACCTCCGCCTCCAAGCCCTGAAGCAGACCTTTGACCTCTGCGCGCAGACCGCTGACCCCGTTTGAAACGATGCGTGCTCGCGCCAAAACTGACTTCCCAGCATCGGTGAGGATTAATTTCCTCGTTGATTTCCGATCGAAAAGTAAAACACCGAGCTGCGATTCCAGGTTTGCGATCGCATAGCTGATAACCGAGCACGCGCGACCGAGCTTTCGCGCCGCGGATGCGAAACTGCCCGCATCCACTATGGTCAGAAAAACCGTCAATTGGTCCAGCGTGGGAGTACCCGGCGAAAACATGACATCGAATTCCTCGAACGGTCCGCTCTATATTATCCCGGTTTTGCGAATGGCGGAAGTGGTCATATTTGGTAGTCGCGGCAAAAATGCCGGGAGCAGTTTGTAACCACTATGTTGGGCCACGCCGTCGTCGTTTCGACCAGTGTGCCTTTGGGAGGGGTGACCGTGATGAAAATTGGAAGGCGGACATTTTTGCAATCGGCGACCGCGATGGGGTTGCCCAACGCGATTTTGGCAGCGAGTGGCGCTGGCTCCGCCGCAATGGCTGCCGCAGCGTTTCAGACAGAATTGGACGACGGAATTCAGACCGAGGTGCAACGCGAGAAGGCCGGGGCGTTTTTCAGATCGTTCTACCAGGCGAAAGACATCGGTGACGTGGCAGGCTTCGTATCGCACTTCGTGAATTCGGATAAGACAGTCTACCAAGATGCTATAGTGGGTTTCAACTTTGCAGGTTATCCGGCGATCCTCGCCAAAATGACGGCGGTCCTCAACACAATGACGGCTCAACTGGGCGCCGGGCGATTTTCGCAAATATTTCATGTCACCGGTGACATGCGTTACGGCGCCATAGCGGAATATGTCAATCTCAAAGACACTTTCTGGGGCACAAACGGATTCACGGTTCAGACGGTGTTCGACCTCGACGGCGGGCTTATCGCGCGAGATACCGATTACTGGGATTCGAGAGAGTTCGGGGAGAGCGATATCGTCGGTCCGGCTGTCACCGTCGGCGTCGCGTATCCGCTCGGAGCTATCCACCCCGGAGGCCAACCCCGGCAAAGCCCGCCGCCGGCACCTCCTGGCGCAGTAGCTCTAGCTACTGGCGTAACGGGGCGTCCGTCGGCTTCGCCTGAGATGCTACAATTTGCGACCAAATTTCACGACGCGTTGGCGCACGGCTCCGCTGACGACATCTCCGCGTTCTTTACCGATGATGCGACTTATGTGAACCCTCTTATCCATCAAGGTCCCGTGCTTTATCCGAATTTCAACCAAACCCTTCAGTTGAGGGGGCGACATTTAATAGCGCGACTTCTGCAAGAGACGCTCCAATGGCTTCCTGATTGCCGTGGATCGACAGTTACTCACGTGGTGGGGGGGCCATCCGGCGGCGGCTTCGAATGGAAAGCTGGCGGTATTTATAGCCACACCGGTCTCGACCGCACGGGGTTACACGGCTGCACTGCGCTGGATCTGTTCGAGAATAAGATACAGCGAATGTCGGTGAAGTTCGATACTTTCCAGATGAGCGGACGCTACTACGAACAAATCAGAGCCTCGCTTCGTTACGCTGGTTTGGTCGATCAGTAGGGCAGCACCGGCAGAGCGTACGTCGAGACGCTGCTCGATTTGAAACCGACGAATGCCTTCAGGTGTGGATCCGGCGACCGTCCAAGGAAAGCGGCGAAACGCGAGACGATGCGCAGATAATCATGC
>JBOGNA010000056.1:0-9867 GCA_050746925.1 Candidatus Acidiferrales bacterium | reverse complement strand
GTCTTCAGCCTGGAAATGTCCAAGGAATCGTTGCTGCTGCGCTTGATCGCTTCGCATGCCCGCATCGATTCCCACAAATTCCGCACCGGGCATCTGGCCCGCGAGGATTGGAACAAGATCACCACGGCACTCAAGAATCTGGCCGAGGCTCCGCTGTGGATCGACGATTCCGCCTCCTCCACAGTCATGGAAATCGGCGCGAAGGCGCGCCGCCTGAAACGCGATCGCGGGCTTTCGCTCTTGATTGTGGATTATCTCCAGCTTGTGATTCCTTCTTCCAGCGGCCGCCAGAGCAATCGCCAGGAAGACGTGGCGGGCATTTCGCGCGGGCTGAAAGCCCTTGCCAAGGAACTCAAGATTCCCATCGTGGTCCTGAGCCAGCTTACGCGCGCGCCGGAACGTGACGACCGCAAACCGCAACTCTCCGACCTCCGCGAATCAGGCGCCATCGAACAGGACGCCGACGTGGTGATGTTCATCAACCGCCCGAATTTCTATAAAACCGATATGCCGGAAGAAGACCGCGCCAAAGCCGAACTCATCATCGCCAAGCAGCGCAACGGCCCCACCGGCAACCTGAATTTCGTTTTCCTCGCGCGCCACACCCGCTTCGAGGAAGCCGCCCCAGACGCCTGGACCTCGTCACCAGTAGGCGACGAGTAGAGATCGCGCATCGCGGGCTCTTTTGAATTTGTAGCGGCCGCCTTCAGGCGGGCGAACCGCCTTTTCTTTTTCGCTCCCGCCTAAAAAATTCGCAACCGCCGCGCAGGTTTCAGCCGTGACGAGTCCACTCCGATTGCAGTTGCGGAGGATGCATCAATGTTTGCATCACCACGCAATACTGTTCCGTTTTTTCCTGCAATCCGCGCAGTTGTTCCGGAGTCGCCTTGGGCGCATCTACATCAAAGCGAAGCCGAATGCTCTCGAATCCCACAGGCACGTCTTTTGAAATGCCGAGCGTGCCGCGAAGGTCCATGTCTCCCTCGACCGCCACCTCAATGCGCTCAGCCGAAATCCCCATCGATGCCGCCACCATCTGGCACGTAATCTGCGCGCAAGCCGCCAGCGCTCCAAGCAACAGATCGCCCGAGCAAGCGCCCGTACCTCCGCCTCCTACTCCCTTGTGCGCCTCGGCCTGATAAACCGCACGCCCGATGTCAATCGAGCACGCCACCGGCGCATTGGCCTGGCCGCCCTTTGCCCGCAGCGTGATCCGCGAAGCGTTCGGGTCAGCGCGGTACTGCTCTTTCAGCGGTTTCTGAATCGATCGAAGATCCATGGCAACCTCTTTCCTTTTCTTGTTCTAATTTCAATTCTGCCAGCGGCCTCTGCCACACCGCCTTGAAGGCGCTCCACCCGCGTGCTAGCATTTGTGCATGCCCAAATTCGTCATCGAACGGGATGTCCCGGGAGCCGGAGATTTATCCGACGCCCAGCTGAAGGCGCTCTCTCAGAAATCCGTCAGCGTTCTGAAGGGAATGGGTCCCGAGATCCAATGGCTGCATAGCTACGTCACCGGTGACAAGGTGTACTGCGTGTACCTCGCTCCCGACGAGACGGCCATTCGCGAACACGCTCGCCGCGTCGGCCTCCCCGCGAATCGCGTTTCCGCCGTGCGGCACCTGCTCGACGCCTCCAGCGCCGAATGAGCGCGCGCCGATAACTTCCGCTTGCACTTTTGTCTAAGCGGAACGCGCGTCTGCTTCGGACTTCAGCACTTCCTCAATCGCTTGATCCACGGGCATCGCCCAACCTTCGAGCCAAGCCGCCGCGCCCGCCCGGTCGCTCAAGCCCTGGCGTACTGGCTGTAGGATCGCTTCCAGTTTGGCTTGTTCCGGTGCCATCAACGGAGCGCCAATCGTCTGCCGCAGGGCGGCCGCTACGCCGGCCAGCCGCAGGGAACGCTCCGCCTGGAACTGCACCGCCGCCGAGCACGCGAAGCACTCCAGCAGGCGCGCCACTCCGCGCTTGTGTTCGAGTTCCTGGAAAATCTTCAGGCTCTCGCAGTGCAGAGCGTGGGCTGCCCCCGGATCTCGTTGCTCCCTCGCCAGATTTCCCAGATCCGCGAGAGTGCCGGCGATGCCCCAGCGGTCGCCGAGTTCTCGAAAAATTGCCAGACCCTGTTCGTACAATGTCCGCGCGGCTGCCAGGTCGCCTTCCTCCCGCGCGACATCTCCCTGGTAGTTGAGCGACCATGCCACCCCCGGCCGGTCTCCCAGCCCCTGGAAAATCGAATGGCACTCCTTATAGAGCGAGCGCACGCGCGGAAACTCTCCCTGCATTTTCACGATGTTCGCCAGATTGCTCAGCGAACGCGCCACCGCTTTCAGGTCGCCCGTTTCCCTCCAGAGCTCCAGGCTTTGCTCGAGCAAACTGCGAGCCTCGGCGATCCTTCCCTGATCGCGCGCGAGCACGGCTAGACCGTTGAGAGTCACGGCGGCGCCCTGCGTGTCGTTCAGCCGGCGCGCGATATCCAGGCTCTCTCTCATCTGCGCTTCCGCCGGTTCGAAATCGCTCTGCTCGCCCGCGAGTACGCCTGCTGCGAAAAGGGCTCGCGCTCGAGCCTTCGTCGGCCCCGCCGCTGCCGGCAGCTTCAGCAGCTTGCCCAGCCGGTCCCTGGCTTCGGAGAGATACTCACGCGTCTCCCAGAATCGGAAGAGCGCGTTGCCCAGGCGCAAGCCCCAATCCGCATTTCCGGTGTCCGCAAGCCACTCGAGGGCGGCGCGAAGATTGTCGTGCTCCAGTGCCAGCCGCTCCAGCCACTCGGCGCCTTTCTCCGCGCTCTGCTCGGCGGCCGCCTCTTCGGCCAGCACCAGGCAATACGCGGCGTGCGCGCGCTTTGTCGCGGCTTCCTCGTGGCTTGCTTCCAGTTTTTCCCGCGCGTACTCGCGAATCGTTTCCAGCATCACAAACCGCGATTCGCCGCGTGCTTGCTCCACCTGCCGCATCAGGCTCTTATCCACCATCGACGCCATGCCGTCGAGCAAGTCCAGATCGAGATCGCCTTTCGTGTCGCACACCGCTTCCACGCTCTCGAGCGTGCATCCGCTCACAAACACCGACAATCTTCGGAAGAGTTCCTGCTCCGCGGGGCTCAGCAGGTCGTAGCTCCAGTCGATCGCAGCGCGAAGCGTTTGCTGCCGCTGCGGCAGATCTCGCGCGCCGCCCGTCAAAAGCTGAAGCCGGCTCGCCAGCCGCGTCCGCATCGAAGAGGGAGAAAGCACTTTCACACGTGCCGCCGCCAGCTCGATTGCCAGCGGCAAACCATCCAGCCGCGCGCAAATATCGGTCACCGCCGTCGCATTTTCTTCGTTCAACTCAAAATCCGGCCTCGCAGCCGCGGCCCTTTGCACGAACAGAGCCACCGCCGGGTATCGCAACAACACGTCCACTGGTTGCTTTGACTTGGAATCCGGCAGTTCCAGCGGCGGCACCGGAAATTCATGTTCGCCGTACACGTGCAACGCCGCGCGGCTCGTCACCAGGATTTTCAGGTTCGAGCCCATCGACAGCAGCTCCGCCACCGTCGGCGCCGCTTGCAGCAAGTGCTCGAAATTGTCCAGCAGGAACAGCACCGGCCCGCGCGCCGAGTCGTGCAAATTCTTCTTCAGAATCTCGAGCGCCGATTGGCCGCCGCCTTCGCGAATTCCCATCGCCTGCACGATCGCCGAACCGATCAATCCCGGATCGCGCAGCGGCGATAGCGGAACGTAATAAACTCCACCCGGAAACTGCTCCACAAGCCTGCTCGCCACTTCCACCGCCAACCGCGTCTTGCCGATCCCGCCCGGTCCCGTCACCGTCACGAGCCGCACATCCGCGCGCAGCAGCATCTCGCTCGCGGCGGCTACTTCTTTCTCGCGTCCCACGAATCCGGTTTGCTGCACGGGAATGTTCGTCCCGCGCGCCTCGCTCTGCTTCGCGGGTTTTTCGGAGAAGCGGTCGCGGATCGCCGCCAGTTCCCGCGCCAGCTCGCGCGTTGAGACGTACCGCTTGTCCGGCTCCTTCGCCAGGCACCGCTCGATCGCCCAGCACAAGGGAGCGGGCGCATCCGGATTCTGCGCGCCGATTGGCTCGGGATGTTCGCGCAGAATCGCCACCATCGTCTCCGCCGCCGAGTTCCTCTTGAACGCGCGTTTCCCGGCAACCATCTCGTAGAGCACCAGCCCAAACGAAAACTGGTCGGACCGGAAATCCAGTTCGGTGCCGCTCGCCTGCTCGGGCGACATGTACTGCACCGTTCCCAACACCTGCCCTGGCCGCGTCTCCCACGCCGGAGCGCCGCTCGTCTCCGTCACGTCTCCGCCGGGCGCTGAAATCTTCGCCAGCCCGAAATCCAGAATCTTCACGAATCCGTCGCGCGACACCATCAGATTCGCGGGCTTGATGTCCCGGTGCGCGATGCCTGCTTCGTGCGCCTTGGCCAGCCCCTCCGCCACCTGCGCCGCGATTTCGATCACGGTTCGGATCGGTAGCGCCCCCGCTGCCATCAACTCGCGCAGCGTTTTCCCTTCGATCAGCTCCATCGCAATGTAATGCGTCGCGCCATCGTGCCCGAGCTCGTAAATCGTCACGATGTTCGGATGGTTCAGCGCCGAAGCCGACCGCGCCTCCCGCTCGAAGCGGTGCAGCCACGCCGTGTTCGCCGCAAACTCGCCCGTCAAAATCTTGATCGCCACGCTGCGTCCCAGCCGCGTATCCCGCGCCTGGTACACCTCGCCCATGCCGCCCGCACCCAGCGCGGCAATAATTTCGTACGACCCGAGTTTGGTCCCTGGAGCAAGCATCATGGCAGGCGAGTTGAAAACCGAAGGGGAACTGCCGCACGCTTCGTTACGCCCTTACACGAGCGTATAACAAACTACCGCAGATGTGACAACGCGGATTTCGCCGGCCGGCAGCGCACAGCTGTGGTCGAATCTCACCGCGCAGGGACGCTGCTTGCTGCAACCGCTCCCGCGATTTTATGCGCTTGACCTTGGCCGCTTTGCGGGATTATGTTTGCAACCCCCCAAGCCTGCAGCCGATGAGTGTGACGTCATGGCAGAACTCATCACCTACGACATTTTCAAAGACGATCCCGTCGAAAGCCCGCTCTGGGTCGAAGCAGTCGAAGGCCTCGAAGCGGCCATGAACCGCATGGAAGAGCTCGCCGCCCGCGACCCCACCCACGACTTCTACCTCTTTTGCGCTCCGGCTGGAAAAATCGTCCGCCGCCTGCGCCGCAAATCCGCCCGCCCCGACGAAAATCGCGGCGAAGCTCCCCGCCGAAAAGCGGTCTAAGCCGCCGCGAATCCGTACTGCCTCCGAGCCCTCCGCCACTTCCTCATTAACCTCCTAGTGACGACAGAATGTTATATTCTGCACACCGTACGGAGGACATACTCCATGCGAAAAGTCCTTGCTCGTCGTTCGATCGATCAAGCCGCACGATTTCTCAGAACGAATCGTCGCCGGGGAGCTTCGCTTCTGGCAGCCGTTCTCGCATGCGCTCTCGCTCCGGCACGGGCTCAAACCACCACCGCCTCCCCTCAGGCGCAGCAGCCAGCAGCGTCACTGGCTGATTCACTGAAACGCGCCGACAACACACAGCTCCACATTTTTTACGTGCACGGCATGGCGTTCGACGGCCCCTATCATTCCGATTCCTACACCCTCCGGCAGAGCATTTGTAAGCATCTGGGAGATTGCACCGCCCCAGAAGGCGTGTTCGACAAAAGAGAGTATGCCGACAAACGCAGTTTTGCGGAAGACGCGACGCCGCCTTACTTTTCCTACCTCGGCGAGTACATCTGGAAAAGCCGGCAGGGTGGCGATGCATCCGAGGGCTGGCATGCATCCACCCCGTTCGTAGATCACTATCTTCTCCTGCGTCGGGGCGCTCCCACAATATACGTCGACGAGATCAATTGGTGGCCGCTCGTCTTCTCCGCAAAGTGCCGCCAAATCGTAGCGAAAGACGCGGAACTCGCAGGTCCCAGCAAACCATATATCGCCACGTGCGCTACGACCGAAAAAGACGAAAAGAATCCCGGGCGGTTTCTGTCGTATTCATGGATTGAGCCTGGCGAAGCGAAACGCCTCGAGGCCCTGCCGGCCAAAGGAGCGCGTCTGAATCGAGGCCTCAAAAACAACGTGCTCGACTGGGGTTTCTCCGACGCAGTCTTGTCGGTCGGTGCGATGCGCAACCTTTTGCTCGAGGGCATTCGCCAGCTGATTCTCAAGTCCGTCAATGTCGCCGCCGACGGCACCCGAGGACCTGACGTCGAACCGGCGCCCAATCAGGAATTTGTCATTGTTTCGCACAGCCTCGGAAGCTACCTCATCTTTTCCGCCCTCGATTTCAGGGATTCGGATTCTTCGCCGAAGCAGCCGTGGAAACAGCAACTCGAAAGGATTCTGGGTCGCACGTCGGCTGCCTACTTTTTCGCAAACCAGCTTCGGCTCCTCGAGTTGGCGAATCTTGACGTGACGACCGGCGCGAACATGGTTCAGCATCTGGAAACCTGGGGGTGCCTGCGCCTGAAATATCTCGGCTCCGCCTGCGATTCCACCCGGAATGCCTTGCTCCTCCCGAAGGTGGTTGCCTGGAGCGATCCCAGCGACCTTCTCAGTTGGGATGTTCCCGCGCTTTCAGTGGTGTGTGTCGAGAATCGATACGTGCAGAATGCGATCCACTGGTTTTGGCTCTTCGAAAGCCCAACGAAGGCCCACGGCAACTACGTCACGGACAAGCGCGTAATCGCGGCACTGTTCCAGTCGGCGAGACCCTGCGGCGCGCCGTAGCGGAACCACGAATCGTCAGGCAAACATTCGGCTGCCTTCCGCGCGCGGCGTTGCTTTCGACGCATCACGGGTTTGTGGGCTCTGCATACTCTTGGTCTGGCGCGGCGGCTGGCGATTGGTGGGCCGTCTCGCACTCGGCTTCCCTGAGACGCCCGGCTCGGCGGCTGCCGTCGGTAACGCAGTCATGCACGCGAACATCGCGGACGTTCGCGTCGTCGGCCGCGGAAGCGCCTTCCGCTCGTTCGGCCAGCGAGCCCAGAGCGGCGCGCGCATTCTCGTTGCGGCGAAGGACAAGGTTGAGCGCGTCAGCGTGGCGGTGGATCTCGGAGTAGTGGGGCAGTTCGTATTCCCGCACGATCTCGTGCGCACTACGCCAGCTAAGGAAGTCGCACTCGATATCAGCGCGGCGCGCGTGATTGCAGATAGGGCACTTCCGCGCGTGGCGCAGTAGCGCCTCCTTCGGCCGAAGCTTGCGCCCTCCCGTTACACGGTAGAAGTCCATGCACGTTTCTCCGCGTCCTCCTTTCGCGCCCGTCTCACCCTACCGTCCCGCCGCGCCTCTGGCAATTCGTAGAACTACGCAGTTGTGTGGAAAACACTGAAATAGCGCTGCGGAAACTTGAAAAGCAGCGAAACAAGCATAAGTGATAGCGTCGAATTAAATAACGATGAATAGCTGAAGCCAACCCGGGATCGCCAATCTCCCGATTGGCGATTCAAACTCCGCCATTCTGGAGAATGGCGCTCCCAGGTGGCACAGCCGTGGCTACCTCCCGCATTTCGAAAGCTTTGAAGCAACCCAACACATCACCTTCCACCTGGCCGACAGCTTGCCGCAATCGGCTCTCCTCCGAATGGAAGCCGAGCTAAAAAATATCCCAGCCGAAAAGCAGGATGCCGAAAAGCGCAAGCGTCTCGAAGCATGGATCGACGCAGGCCACGGCTCTTGCCTCTTGCGCCAGCCGGAAATTGCCGCCATGGTGCAGGAAACGCTTCTGATCTTCGATTCGCAACGCTACCGGCTATTGGCCTGGGTGGTCATGCCCAACTACGTGCACGCACTCTTCGCGCCGATGCACGGTTGGACGGTGGCGAAAATCGTAGCCTCGTGGAAGAAATTCACCGCCCGCAAAATTTGCGACACCCGGCGCCCAACTCGCCTTGATAGCGCCAGCCCTCAGCCAGACGGCCGCGTATCTCTCACCGCTCCCGTCTGGCACCGCGAGTATTGGGATCGCTACATCCGCGACCAGCGCCACCTCGACCAGGTGATTTCGTACATCCACTCGAATCCGGTGGAAGCAGGTCTGGTCGCCAGCGCAGAAATCTGGCCATGGAGCAGCGCCTACCGTGGCCCTGCATCATCGGCCAGCCAGGCGGCCAACCCCGGGACCGCCAATCTCCGGATTGGCGGTGTTAGAAAGTAAAAATAAAAAAAGAACCCGCCATTCTGGAGAATGCCGTTCCCGGGAAGACCATCCCGCCTACCGCTGATCGCTGTCCAAAAATCCGCTGATCTGTGCCACCCACTCTACAATGGTTCGCAGTTGCTCCACCGACGTGTCGAAAAATGAGATGCCCGTGCCGGACCTCGCCTGCACGTGCGCCACGCGTCCCCATGTCTCGAAACTCTCCCCGGCATGTTCAATCGAGATTCGAATCACGGTGTTTCGTGGCAGCTGGTCGAGGGACTCCAGGTAACAGCCCTTAATGCTGATGTCCGACGTCCGCGACATGAATTTCGTTCGCGTGAGTGGTTCCGTCACCACCGTGCGTGCGGAGAACGGGTAGCGAGGCGCCGATCGTTTCTGCGCAAACCGGGCCCCGGCTTCAATGTCTCCCGGCTGGATTGGGTTCGATTTGACTGTTGGCTTCGAATAATCCTTCTTCATCGGCGACCCCTTCTCGGACAGGCCTAAAAATCCGTGCGGGGTTCCCGAGATACACGATGCCCCAGACAGCACCGAAGACAGCGTCGAAGAGTGAGACTGGATGAGATTCCCCGGTAAGTAGTGATCGTGCTCGTCGCTTCGTTTCAAGCGAGGCTCCAGCTCTGTAGCTTAACGACCACTCCTCAATGCCGCGTTGATCAATTATTCGACAGTAGGGGCGCGTCTCAGACGCGCCCGCGTAAAAGGTATGCAATCGTCGCCCGAACCATCTCGTTGGGCCACGCCCCCGTTGCGGGAGATTTTTCCCCAGCGGCTGCTATTTCTAATCTACGGTACCGCGATTAGAAACCATCGTAAGTCGTTGAAAATAAAGACTCGAAGCCCTTTCTAATCTACGGTAAAACGATATTTCAGCGCCGCGATTTGCGACCGCCGCCGGCAGGCTTTTCTGCGCCGCAAGTGCCGCTCGCAGCGCCCTCGACCGCGAAAACAGCGCGGGGCCGTTCGTTGACTCACTCGGACGCGGCTGGTAGGCTCGGATGTTTGCAGTGCGTCGGGGGGATCAGCTGAGCATCGAACGCCAAACTAGAGAAGCACGTATGCGCGTGGCCGGGAGATGCGCAGCGGCCGCCGTGTGGTTGGCAATGGCAGGATGCTCTGTTAGCCAGAAGACAGTGGTGAAGCCGTCCGCGGCCCCGGCGCCGCTCCAGACTGCTACCAAGGCCCAGCTGGTCGAGAAATACAATCAGCAGGCTGTGGCAATCCGCTCCGTCAATGCCACCGTCAAGATGAGACTCATCGGTGGGTCGAACTATTCGGGCGTGATCGAGCAATATCATGAAGTGAACGGATTCATGCTGGCATCGAAGCCGGCGAACATCCGTGTGATCGGGCAGGCGCCGGTGGTGGGCAAGAATATTTTCGACATGGTGAGCAACGGCGACGAGTTCCGCGTCTTCATCCCGTCGAAGCACGATTTCCTGGTAGGGCCGGCGAATCTCACGCGGCCGTCGACGAAGCCGATCGAGAATTTGCGCCCGCAGCACCTGTTCGATGCGTTGCTGTGGGCGCCGATTCCGGAGAGCGCTGCGGTGCTCTTCGAGCAGGCGAACGAACCGCAGGCGCGGTTCTATGTGCTGACCGTGCTTCGCCGGGCGTCGGGTGCCGAGCTGGGCCCAGTTGCCGCCGA
>JBOGNA010000055.1:0-3483 GCA_050746925.1 Candidatus Acidiferrales bacterium | reverse complement strand
CGCTTTCTTCTCGAGCGCCTGCTGCAGGTACCGGATGTACCAGAGCATGCACTTCACCGGGTCGTATGATCCGCGCGCCTCGCGAGGCATCCCCTCCTTCACGAGCTGCTGGACCCGGCGCTCGTCGAGGTTGAGCGCGCTCGCGACCTTCGTGACGTCGACGGTCGGCATCGATGGCTACGCTTCGGCCCGCGACAGGGTCCCGGTTGCCCGGCGCTCGCCTCGCCAGACGAAATTAAAATGCGCCTGACCGAGCGCAACGAGTTCATATTCCTGCGCGGGAAACCGTTTCTCGATGTCCTCCGCGATGCCCTCGAGCATCTTGTCGACGGCATCGTCGCCGTACCCCTTGCCGCGGCCGGCGTGAACCCGGATGACGCGCGAGTCCGCATTCCCCGGATTGAATACGCGGATCGTCACGACCTTCCATGCATGCTGACCGCCCGCAAAATGCTTCACTGCTTCGCCTCCCGTTTGATTTTCTTGCCCGTCACCTGCTCCCACCTGAGAGCGATGACGTCGCAAAACTTGGGCTCGAGTTCGCAGAGGTAGGCGGTGCGGCCGAGCTTCTCGCAGGAGATGAGCGTGGACCCAGAGCCGCCGAACGGATCGAAGACGAGGTTCTTAATCTTCGTGGAATTGCGGAGCATCTTGTCGATGAGCGCGACCGGCTTCATGGTCGGATGGTCCTCGTTCTTTTTTGGCTTCGGGACTTTCACCACGGTCGTCTCGAGCTCCTCGACCGAGACCTTCTCGCCGCGGATCTGAAACCACTGGTCCCCGAGCCGGAGCCGGTAGAGATTCGGCTCGACCTGGGTGAGCGGAGCCTCGAGCATGAACTCCGAAATTGTGGTGGACTTCCGATCGCCGTACCACTTGTGCGAGCCGGTCGGTTTCCATCCGTAGAGAATCGGCTCGTGCTGCCACTGGTAGTCGGAGCGGCCGAGCACGAGCGCGTCCTTGCACCAGATGAGACAGCCGGCGAGCTTGAACCCGGCCTCCTTAAACGCGCCGCGAAAATTGAGGCCCTCGGTGTCGGCGTGGCAAACGTAGATGGCGGCGCCGTCCTTCAGCACGCGGTACATCACGGCGTAGGAGCGGAGCAGGAACTGCCGGAACTTCCCGTCCTCCATGTCGTCGTTTTTTATTTTGCCGGCGCTGCCCTCGTAGTTCACGTTGTACGGCGGATCGGTGAAGATCGCATCGGCCTTCGCGCCGGCGAAGAGCTTCTCGATTACAAACGGGTCGGTCGAGTCGCCGCAGATGAGCCGATGCTTCGCGAGCTGGATGAGCTCGCCTGGGAACGTCGTGGGTTTCGCCGGCGTGTCCGGGATGGCATCTTCATCGGCGCCGTCGAGCAGGCCGCCCTGGTCGATATCGAGTAGCGCGTTGATCTCGTCCGCGTCGAATCCCGTCGCCCCGAGATCGAAGCCGAGCTTCGAAAGGTCGCCGAGTTCTAGAGCTAGGAGTTCCTCGTCCCATGTCGCCTCCTCATGGACCCTGTTGTCCGCAAGCCGATACGCCTTCACCTGCGCCGGCGAGAGATCGGTCGCGACCAGGATCGGGACTTGCTTCATGCCAAGCCGGAGCGCGCCGAGCAGCCGCGTGTGGCCGACGATGATCACGCCTTCTTTGTCCACCACGATGGGCTGCTTGAATCCGAACTCCTTGATGGACGCTGCAACTTTTTCGACAGCCTCTTCGTTGTGCCGCGGATTCCGTTTGTAAGGAATCACTCGGTCGACGCTCCACATCTGAATTTTCACGCTGGCTCTCCCGCGATCACAAAAGGGTTGTTAGGTACTCGATTCATTTCCCGCCGCCAAACGAACAACCGAAACGAACTCCGTCAATAATTTTTAGTCCCAGGGCATCCCACGCGCTCGCCGTCACCCGCGACGCCGCCGGCACCGGGGGAGGACCCGCGCGTTAAGGCTCGCGCATCGGTCGACACCATCATTCGTCCCAGTCAGGCAGGCCGACGGTCTTACCGGCCAGCGAGTGCGTGCAGCCGGACAAGAACTGAATGCGGCCGTCCGTCACGCATGAGTGGCAGGCGGGAATGGTCGGGTTACTGCTGCCACGATTCACGAAGATCGATGGCCTTAGAGTGGGTCGTTCCAACGATCCGTTCCAATACCACGCGCGGATACCTGTGACGGGGATTGAGTGACTGCCCTCGCAGCCGGGACAATGAAACGCAATCCATTGCTCACCGTTCTGGATGCCCACGTCGACGAGCTTCATGAGCCACGCTGCGCTTTCTTCAGGATTTCCTTCGCGAACTCTTCAGAGAAGATCGGTGCGAACCGTTCACCGATCACCTTCAGCAAAGCAGCGCGCAGATGGATGTGCTGCGGCAGTTTGGCTGACGGTTGAAACGAGTAGATGAGAACGGTCGATGACGGTGAATCGCCAGGCGCGATGCGCTGGAACACGCCTACGTTCGGGATCACAAACGTCTTCTTGCGACCTTTCCGATTGTCGAATCGCAGATTGATGTAGCGCAGCGCCGTGGTGACGGGATCGGGAAACGCCGGCCGAGCTGCTTCGCCTGTGAGCGGGATCGCGATATCCGGTCCGTGCGTCGGCGTTTTTTCGCCGCCTTCCTCGAGGAAACCGAGCAGCAGCGGCGCGCCCTGAACTTTCGTGTCGATGCCGACGATAGCAGTGAGATTGCTGACTTTCGAGTACTGCAAAATGCGAATTCGATTCAGGATGAACTTCTTGCGGACCTGCAGGTCAGCGGTGATCTCTTTCTGACCTGCGTCGACCGCTTCCTTCGCGGTGCGAGTGATCGCACTGTTCGTTGCGTACGGAAGCTGGCGAAGCACGGCCGCTGTGAGCTTTACGACTTGCTCCACATCGATATCGACGCTGATTTTCATCGAATCGGCACGCCTCCGAACGAGAGCAGCCAAAGCGCGATAAAAAACCCGCACCAAAACACGTAGCCGCCGATCGTCGCCCACTTGTCCTTCGACGTTGAGAAAAGCATCAAGCCGAGGATGATCGCGACGATCGGAACGAGCCACATCTGGAGCTGATGAGTCATTTTTTCTCCTTTTTCGGCTCGGGAATTTCCCGAGTCGAACACCGCACTAGGGTAAAAACGAATGCGCCCGCGATGACGATCGGCGAGAGCCAAACGCAGAGTGTGAACCAGTTCATGAAATCGCCTCCGGGAATTGCTTCGTGAGCAGATCTGGTGGGATCGGCGCGTCGTTGTGGCTGCGCGTTCCTCCCATTTGCTTCATGAAAAACGGAGTGCCGAGCTTCGCGCACAAATCCTGAACGTCGCGCGCCCACTGCGGTTCCATCGGTCGCGCGTGCGGACCGGATTCACCGCCGCAGATGATCCAATCGAACGCGAGGCAGTCAGCTTCGCCGCCCATCGCTTCGGCAAAATTCACGGGACCGATCGCTGGCTCGTAGCTCACGAATCTGACGGCTGCAGGACACCGCGCGAGAATCGGGAGTCGT
>JBOGNA010000054.1:0-1722 GCA_050746925.1 Candidatus Acidiferrales bacterium | reverse complement strand
TATTCCGCGAGCCACCGGTAAATAGCCGTGCGCCCGATCCCGAATACACGCGCTACCACTTCGGGACTTTCGCCTTCCTGCACACGCTGCACCGCGCGTTCGCGCAACGCTTCCAAAGTCGCATGATTCAACTTGCGAGCATCATGTTTTCTCATGCCACGAAAGAATCACGCGCGATTCATACCGTCAAGAAAAAGTTCCCCTACTTATGGCCTAATTAATACACTTCGGCGGACTTTAGGATCACGAAATGACCAAGAATACGGTACCTCGCTGCGGCGTGAATCTCACCAGCCGGCCAATTTCACCGAAGTACTGCATCTTCGGCGCCGGTGCCGTTGGCGGCACGATCGCAGCCCAGCTCGCCCGAGCGGGTGCAACAGTGAGTATCATAGCCCGTGGTGAGACCCTTGCGGCCATTCAGAAAGATGGGCTGCGCTTGCTCATCAACGGCGAAACGCTGCAGACGGCTGTCCGGGCCACTGCGGATCCGGCGGAACTTGGGCCGCAGGATTACGTCATCATTGCCGTGAAGGCGCCCTCTTTGCCCGAGGTTGCATCGCGGATTGCCCCGCTGCTTGGCCGTGAAACGGCTGTCGTCACCGCGATGAATGGTGTTCCCTGGTGGTTCTTCGCCAACGCCAAGGGCACCTTCGCCGGGAAGCGGCTGACAGCGGTCGATCCGGGCGGGATCATCGCCCGCGCGATCCCCGCAAGCCGCGCGATCGGATGTGTCGTCTACATGTCTTGCGCCGTGGAGGCACCCGGCGTCATACGCCACGATGCCGGGCGTCGGCTCATCGTCGGCGAACCCGACAATCAGTCCAGTCGGCGCGTGGCGCAGCTGGTTAAGTGGCTGCGCCGATCGGGGTTCGACTGCGTGGAGAGCACGGATATCCGGCGTGACATATGGTTCAAGCTCTGGGGCAATCTCAGCATGAACCCGATCAGCCTGCTGACCGCAGCAACGTTGGACCGTATCATCGCCGATCCGCTGACTCATACGTTGTGCTTCCGCATGATGGAGGAGGCCGGGCGGATGGGCGAAGCAATCGGCATCCCGGCGACCGTGTCGATCGAGGAAATATTCGAGAGGGCCCGGGCGCTCGGGGCGGCCAAGACATCGATGCTACAGGATGCCGAGCACGGCAAGCCGGTTGAGATCGACGCATTGCTAACTGTGACTCGCGATTTAGGCCGGATGGTCGGGGTGCCGACGCCGTTCATCGACAGCGTTCTCGGCCTCGCTCGTCTAAAGGCGACCAGTCTCGGCCTACTCGAGAGGGTGGCACAGCCGGAAGAATGGCATCCCCAAGCAGATCGTCAAGCCTGCGATTGATCAGTTCGTGTGATTAAAATCCAATTATTCGATATTGGATTTGAGAGCCCCGCACTGAGACCTTACGCCTATCGATAAGCTGGACCTACGTAGATTGTAATGGATCACACCGGCGATAGCGATTGAGTTATGAATTACCAAATCCAGCGTTATCCTGCCGAATTGATCGACGTGGTACGTCTGACTGCTGGCGAACGTGTCGTTATCCGGCCTGTCTTGCCGCAGGATCGGGAACTCCTGAACGCGTTCTTCCATGGTCTCTCCGCTGACGCGCGGTGCAGTCGGTTCATGCATCCTGTCAGTGAACTGTCTTCCGAACTGTTGCGGCAATTCACGCAGGTGGACTATGCCAATCATGTCGCGCTCGTTGCCGAAGTCTTCGT
>JBOGNA010000053.1:0-19824 GCA_050746925.1 Candidatus Acidiferrales bacterium | reverse complement strand
GAGTGATACAGTCCTGCGCCGTTGTAATCGAGGCGAGCAAAGTGCCGCCCGCCAAACACGGTGGCGCTGACCGCTTCCGGTGCCGACAAACTTTGGTCAAGTCCCTGCCTCATGCGGACCAGAAAATCGGTCGCATTGTCCGCCGGGTCGGCTCCGAAGAAATCATCCTGCGCGGAAATCTGCATCGTCGCAGCCATTCCGTCCCGCGGCTTCAGAGCAGCGAGTGAATAGAATCCCGTTCCGGACGGCTCCGGGCCTTTCAAATCCTCGAGCCAGCCGTTTGGAAGCGGACAGCGAAGCCCGAAATAATCGTCCTGAAAAACGCCGTCCGCAACCGTTCCATCTTCGGGTTCCGGGCACTTCGAATCCATGCCGCTCTTCGCAGAGCTTGCGAGAAGCAGCAGGCCCGCCATCAAGAAACTCCGGGCGACAGCTGGTGCACGTTTCGGGAGACCATTCATAGAATTTCCTTAAGCGAGATTCGAGCAAGAGCATTTCTGGGCGGGCTATCTCAAGTGTACCTCCTGCATCACGCGATGCAAGCTGGCCCGAGGGTCAGGTCTGCTGGCGCGAGTCTCCGAATTCGTGGCGAAAGCGAAATTGAAAACCGGAGAGTTGTGCGAATTCGTGCACGCACAGTGCGCAAGAAATATCCGAATTCTCATCAGGGAAAGATTTCGGATTTCGGATAGACCTGCATGCCTTTGTCTGCACAGGTTTTGTTTCGAACGATCCGCTGCTGGACTACACCCGCCTTCCGCACTTGGGCCGATTCGGCTGGATTGCCGGATGCGCGGTTTTGGCAACGGATTTGCAACTGTCATCATGCGCTCGTTCCCGAGTTCCCGAGCGAGTGCTAAACGGGGGTGCTGAATGATTCGCACGATTGCAATGCCGGTTCGTCATTTTCTGGCTTCCGCAATGCTGATACTGATCGCATGGTGTCTCGTTCCTATGCTTACGCAGGCTCAGAGCACGATTGCCACTGGAAGCATCCAGGGCACAATCCAGGATTCCAGTGGAGGCGTACTGCCAGCCGCGAAGGTGACGATTCGCAACAAAGATACCGGCCAGAGCTTTCACGTCCCGACCTCTTCCACCGGTGCCTATACTTCTGGGCCGATCGTGCCGGGGAACTATACGGTTCGCGCCGAAGCACAGGGGTTCAAAACGGTCGAGCAAACGGTGATTGTGCAGGTGGGTGAGACGACCGGCGCGAATATCGTGCTCCCGATTGGCGCCGGTAACATTGTGGTGCAGGTGGAGGGTGAAGCGGTCACGGTGAACACCGAGCAGGCAAGCGTACAAGGCGTTCTCGGCAAGGATCAGATTGAGAACCTGCCGGTGAACGGGCGCAACTTCCTCGATCTCGCGCAACTGGAACCCGGCGTTCAAGTTCAGGACGGGGCGGACTTCGATCCTACCAAAGTCGGGTTCTCTTCGATTTCTTTCGGCGGGCGTTTTGGCCGCACCGCGCGCATCGCGGTGGATGGCGTGGACGTGAGCGATGAGACCGTCGGCACCACAACCGAAAATATCCCCGCGAGCGCCATCCAGGAATTCAGCCTCAGCCAATCGACGCTCGACCTCTCGAACGACCTCACTTCTTCGGGAGCGGTCAACGTGATCACCAAGTCCGGCACGAACAATTTCCACGGCGAGGGATTTGCGCTGTTCCGCGACAGCATCTTTTCCGCCGCGCTCCCCGCGCCGCCTCCGCCCGCTCCTGCACTTCAATCTCCCTACGCGCGCAACCAGGACGGCGGCAACATCGGCGGCCCCATTCTGAAGGACAAGCTGTTCTTCTTCCTCGACGCCGAGCACATCAATCAGAATCTCACCGCGCCGGTGGTTCCCTCCGATCCCTTCACTTCATTCACCGGCAATTCGAGCGCGCCCTTCCGCGAAACCGACTACGACGCGAGGCTCGATTACATTCTTGGCAAGGGCGTGCACCTGTTCTACCGCTTCAGCTATTTCGACAGCCGCGCCGTCTCCGCCGGCGGTCTGATCGGCTACCAGCCCTTCGAAGACAAGAATTACACGAGAACGCACGTGGTGGGCGCCGACTTCACCAGCGCCGGAGGACTTACCCATAGCTTCCGCTTCGAGTATCTGAAGTTCATCAACAACCTGGAAGATATCGTGCTGGGCTCAGATTTGCCGTTTGCGAATTTCCCGGTCAGTATCAATATCTTCGCCTCGAATTTCTTCACCGGTCCGAACTTCCTGGCTCCGCAGCAGACGTTTCAGACCGACCGCCAAATCAAATACGACGGCAGTAAAATCCTGGGCGCACACATCCTGCGCTATGGGGTTTCCTATAACCGCTTGCGCGGTGGCGGCCTTTTCTCGTTCAGCGCCATCACGGCGAACGTCAGCCCGATCGCTAATTCTGCCGAGGTCGAGACCGCCGCCGGTCTGCCGGGCGGAGCCGGCAATCCGCTGAACTATCCGCTCGACAACGTGACCCTCGGTAACGGCGACCGCTGCGACACCGAAATCCCGGCGTTCAACGCTTCGTGCAGTGGTACTCCGCCCGACAACCGGCTGGGTCTTTACGTCGGCGATAGCTGGAAGATCAAGCCGAATCTCACCGTGACCTATGGCTTGCGTTACAGCCGCGACACCGGCCGGTCTGACAGTGATCTCCCGGCACTTCCCGGCGTCAATGCTTTGCTGCCGGGTTTCGGGAATCGCGTCCATCAACCGAATCTCAATTTTGCGCCGCAGTTGGGCGTCGCATGGGACCCGAAGAAGGACGCGAAGACCGTCATCCGCGTAGGCATTGGCATGTTCTATGAGAATGCTATTTGGAACAACGCAGAGTTCGATCGCCCCGAGCGGCTGGCCAACGGCGCTTTCCTTGCCAACCCCGCACCGTGCTTCAACGGCACGGGCAGCGGCGTTCCATTTCCCAGTGGCAATGTGTTCCTCGGGGGGACTCAGAATTCCGCCAATTTCATCTGTTCGTCATTGATCGGCGACACGCTCACCGGCGCCGCGGCAGGCAATTGCGACGGCCTCACGTCGGCGGTTTGCGTCGCAAACTTTCAGACCACCTACCAGGCGGCCACCGCCGCGGTCGGCGCCAGCGCCCCGAATCCAAACTACATTCCCAATCTGATCTCGGCGGGCTCGGCGATTCCCCTGGGAGCCCTGGCCCCGAATTACCGGACGCCGTACTCGATTCAAATGAACGCCGGCATCCAGCGGCAGCTCAAGCCCGGGATGGTGCTGAGCGTCGATTACCTGCGCAACGTCAATCTGCACTACTTGATTGGCGTAGATGTAAATCACAGCGGAGACACGCGCTTCTTCGACAAGAATGCGGCCCTCGCCGCAATTTCTGCCACCAACAGCCAATTCGGGTGCGGCTCGGGCACCGACGCGGCATCGATCAACTGCGCGCTCCATTCGCCCATTGTTGATGGTTTCACCGGCTTGCCCGGCGCCTCGATCGCGAGCTACGCGAACAACGGGCTCGATTCGGCGGCGGATCTGGGAGTCGGCAGTTGCAACATCGCGATCGGAGTTTCCTGCGCGTTTACCGGCGTGAATCCGGGTCTGGGTCCCGCCGTATTCCTCCAGCCCATCGGCCGTTCGGTGTACAACGCGATGGACGTCAAACTCGTTGACAACGTCAAGGATCCGTTCCGCGGCGTGAAGTACCTGAATTTCCAGTTTGCGTACGCGCTCTCTCGCTTTACGAATGCCGGTGCGGCGCTCACCACCTCGGCAGGCACTTCTCCTGCGGCAGCCGACCAGGATTTCGTCAATCCCGCCATCGACAACCGCAACCCGCTCGGCTTCAGCGGTCCTTCCTCGCTCGACCGCACGCACCAGTTCTCGTTCGGAGGCTACGCGGATCTTCCGTTCCACTTCCGCCTCGGCACCATCTTCCACTTCGATAGTCCGCTGGCCAGCACGCTTGCGATTCCTCCGGTTGGCATCGGGCCGGGAGAGATCTTCCTCACCGATTTCACGGGCGACGGTACGGTCGGCGATCCCGTCCCAGGCACGAAGGTCGGCTCCTTCATGCGCGGCGTTTCTCCGGGCAATCTCAACAACCTGCTGAACGGTTACAACAACAACGTCGCCGGCAATCTCACTCCCGCCGGTCAGGCGCTCGTCGCTGCGGGATTGTTCACTCCGCAGCAACTAGGCGTCGGCAATTCGCTGTGCCTCAGCAATCCAAACGGCGTCTCCGCCGGAGCCGCTTGCGGCGTCGCACCAGCCGTGCAATTGGCCCCGCAGGGCGAGGTCGGGCTCACCTGGCTTAGGACGTTCGACGCGAGCCTCACGTGGGCAGGGAAGGTGCACGTAAAGGATCGCGACATCTCGATCGAGCCCAGCGTCAGCTTTTACAACCTGTTCAATTTTGCCAACTTCAACATTCCCGGGAACGTCTTGACGGGAATCCTTACGGGCGGCGCCGGCTCGGCGAACGGCACCACCTACGCCGACGCCACCGCCGTCCGCGTGGGTGTTGGAACGGGCGTCTTCTCGCTCGGCTCGCCGCGCACCATCGAGTTCGGGCTCAAGCTCGCTTTCTAGGCTCCCTCGCGGCAAACTGCTGCGCTGGGCGGCCGCCTCAAGTTTGAGGCTGGCCGCCCGCGGTCTTTCACGTCTATCCACCTTTGGTCTTGAGCCGTTCCGCGTTCGCCCCTACACTGATTCCGGACATGGCGACGAGGGGAAATTGCACCAGGGCGGGCGCGGCGTTGTTCCTGGCAGTCTTGCTGTTGACCGCCGCATTTCTGCACGCCCGACAGCAACAACCAGCCGAGCTCCAGCGCTTCTCACTCGAAAGCGGCGTATCCATCGAACTCAGTCCTAATTGGAAAGCGGCAGGCGCCGGCACCGCGCCTCCGCCAGGAGGACTCGGCCCCTACGCGCCTCCGTTCCATTTCAATCAGATTCTCTTTCTGTCCAACGCGCAGCAATTCACCGTTCTGCAGCTCGCGACTTCCGATAATGCTCTTATCGGCCACGACGCCTACTGGCTCGACACCCAGATGCACTCGATGAACGGAACGGGAATGAGCCTGCCGGACTATCTATTCTATTTGTTTCTGCCCCCCTCGCACTCCTGCATGGACGATGTCCTGGCCAGGCTCACCGAAGCGAGCCGCGCGCCTAAGACCAATGGCAACGAATTCTCGCAGTCGGAACTGCAGGTCACCTTTGAGTGCAACTTCTCGCCCACGCTCCCGGATTTCTATTCGCAGCAGCTCTCGACGGGCATCACCTTCCGGCAGGCGCTCAACGGTCCTCGAGCCTATGGAGATTTCAAAAATCTCGATTTGCCGCCGATGGAACAGGTGGATTTTTCGGGGATGATGTTCTTCGTCTTCGAAGCTCTTTCACGGGAGCAGATCAGCGAGAGCGCGGCTCACTATTTCCACTTGCCGGTTGAAATGCAGGGCTTGCACGCCGACTTCTTCTGGGCCGTCGGCGCACCCAGTCCGTATCCATTCACCGCCGACCCGGCCCGAAAAAATACTCCCATCGTTCACCTGGCGTATGCGGGCGCCGGCAGCAACAAACGCGCCGACTTCCTCCGCATTCTCCAGCGAGTCCGCGCACAGTAGCGCTTCGCTGCGACCACTTATTGCAGTCTCGCGCCTACGATAAAATCGTAGTCACCCGCAGGCGGAATCACGATGTCCGTCAATCGCCCCCGATGAACGCAAACATTGTCGAGATACCACAAATTGATGTAGGGCTCATCCTCCGCCACGATCTTCTGAATCTCCCAAAGCAGCGCCTTGCGCTTCTCGCGGTCCATCTCCACGCGCGCATGGTCGAGCAGCGCGTCAAGCTTGGGATTCCGGTAGTGCCCTCGATTCGATCCGTTGGGCGGCATCTTCTTCGAGCTGAACACCAATTCGAAAATGTCCGGGTCGTTGTTTCCGCCCACCCAGCGCTGCGTCGAAACCTGAAAGCTGCCGCGCTGCAGGTCCGCATAAAACGTCGCAAATTCAAGCGGCCGCAGCTCCACCGCCACTCCCACCCGCTTCCATTCCTCCGCAATGGCCTCGCTCAGCAGGCGCGAATATTCCTCAGTTGACGTCTTGAATTCCAGGTGAAACCGAACGCCGTCCGCGCCTCGTTTGTAGCCCGCCGCATCCAGCAACCGCTCTGCACGCGCCGGATCGAAATCGTATTGTGCGACGTCGGGGTCGTATGCCCAGTGGTTGGGGGGCAGCAAACTACGCGCGGGCCTTGCCTGCCCGCGCAGCAGATACTTGATCAACGTCGCGCGATCGGTGGCATACGCCAGCGCCTGCCGAACCTCGCGGTGCGCCAGCACCGGGTCCTCGAGATTGAATCCGATATAGGCGATCGTCGTTCCCGGCTGCTCGTCGGCCACGATGCCGCGTTCCTTGGCGAGTGTCACAATCATGTCCGGACTGAGCGAGTTGATCGCCACATCCGCCGAGCCTTTTCGAAGTTCGAGCGCCCTTACGATTGCATCCGGCACGATTCGAAATCGCACTCGTTCCACGTTTCCGCGCGACGCCGCTGTCCCGCTCGCAGCCCCGAAGTATTCGCGATTGCGCTCGAGCACGATTTCCTGATCGGTGATCGCGCTCACGAATCGAAACGGCCCCGTCCCGATCGGATGCTGTGCGATTTCAGGCCCCGAACCTCGTGGCACGATCCCGATTCCGGGCCGCGTCAGGTTCCATAAAAACGAGGCAAATGGTTCGCGCAGGTGAAAAACAATCGTCGAGTCATCCTGAGCCTCGATCGACTCGACCGTTCGAAACGCTCCTCGCTTCGGCGTCTTCACCGTGCCATCCAGGATCGTGTCGAACGTGAATTTCACGTCCGCGGACGTGAGCGCGCGACCGTCGTGGAATTTCACGCCCGGGCGCAGGTGGAAAACATACGTCAAGGGATCGGGCGTCTCCCACCGTTCCGCGAGGTCTGGAACAATGTTCATCTGGGCGTCGTGCGCGAGAAGGGAATCAAAAATCAAGCCGTCGAGGTGCTGGGACACGGCGTCGGTTGCAATGCGCGGGTCAAGATTCGCCGGCATCGATTCAATCAGGAAGTTGACGGTGCCCGGTTCGACGGCGGCGCTACGATTCGATCGGCATCCCGCAGTCAACAGCGCGCAAAAGAGCGCCAGTGCCGCCACTCGCCGCATCCTAACGCGCCCGCCCGCGCACGAGCTTTCCCATCACCGCCGCCCGCTGCGCTCCGGTGGCCGATGGCAGATTGTTCGCGCGGCCGTGATACGCCTCGTAGGCCAGCACCGCAAACGCGAAGGCTTCCTTCGCGTCCGTCGGAATGCCGAATTCGCTCGCCGGGATGATCTCGACGCCCGGCAATCCCGCCGCGAGTTGCGCCATCATCAGCGGATTTCGCGTGCCGCCTCCGGCTACAATCAATTCGCGTACACGCGCGCGCGGCATAACGAATCTCCGCAAGGCGCTCGCAATGGAGAGGGAAGTGAACACCGTCGCCGTGCGGACCAGGTCTTCCGTCTTCGCCCGTTCGCGCTTGCCCCAACCCATGAGTTTCTCGGCGTACTCCCGGCCAAACTGCTCGCGCCCCGCTGTTTTCGGCGGAGCCTTCCGCAGGTATGGGTCGTCCAGCATCCGCTCCAGCAGCCGCGGAATTGTCCTGCCGCCGAATGCAATTCGCGCGTCGCGGTCATAACACTTCCGGCCCCGCGTCGCGATTTCGACGATCGCATCCACAATCATGTTCCCCGGTCCCGTGTCGAACGCGAACACATCCTTCGCGCGCGCGCCCGCCGGAATTACCGTGACGTTCGCAATCCCCCCGATATTCAGCGCCACCCTCCCGATTCGCGCATGCCAGTACAAAAGATAATCGACAAACGGCACCAGTGGCGCTCCCTGCCCGCCTGCCGCCATGTCTGCCGGGCGGAAATCTGCAATCGTCGGCACGCCCGTGCGCTCGGCAACGATGCTGGGCTCGCCAATCTGAAGCGTGGACGCAATCCGCCGCCCCGCTAAAAATCGCGTCGGCACGCCCTGGTGGAAAATCGTCTGCCCGTGCGAGCCGATCAGCGAAATCTGCCGCATCGGGACGCGCCACGCTCGGCAAGCTGCGATCGCCGCGCGCGCAAACTCCTCTCCGATCAGAAAATTCAGCTGGCTGATTTCCGCAGTGGTCGTCGGCGCGCCGTTTGCGAGCCGCAAAATAGCCTGCCGCACGTCAGCAGGAAATGGAGCGTGAAAATGCCGTTCGGGCTTCGCCGAGATTCCGGGCGGCGCGCCTGCAATGCGCACCAGCGCCACGTCAATCCCGTCGGCAGACGTCCCGGACATCAACCCCAGCACTTTCATCGCTCGCGCCCTCGCCGTCATTTCAATTGCTTCTGCAGCGCCGCTAGTAAATTCAACGCCTCCAGCGGCGTTAGCGCGTTCAAATCCGCCTCACGCAACGATTCCAACACCTTCTCGTCGATCGCCGTGAAACTCACCTGCTCGGCAACGTTCGCTGCGGCGCCGGGAGACAACTGCTCGGTTAGTTTGTCTTCGCTCTCTTCATGCTTCTTCAAAATTTCCCGCGCGCGCCGAATCACAGGATTGGGCAATCCAGCCAGCCGCGCCACTTCGATTCCATAGCTCTTGTCCGCGCTCCCCGGCTCGACCCTCCGCAAGAACACGATCTCTCTCCCCGCCTCCTGCACCGAAACATGCACGTTCTTCACTCCCGGCAATAGCTGTTCCAGCTCCGTCAGCTCGTGATAGTGCGTGGCGAAAAGCGTCTTCGGCCGCGCGCCCGCATGCAGCGCCTCCACCACGGCCCACGCGATCGAAAGCCCATCGAACGTCGATGTCCCGCGCCCCACCTCGTCCAGTAGCACCAGGCTCGCCGATGTAGCAGTATTCAGAATCGCCGCCACTTCGCTCATCTCCACCAGGAATGTCGAACGTCCTCGCGCGAGATTGTCCGAGGCTCCGATCCGCGTGAACACCCTGTCCAGCACCGGCAGCTTCGCCTGCGCCGCCGGCACAAACGATCCCATCTGCGCCAGAATCGAAATCAGAGCCGCCTGCCGCAAATATGTCGACTTGCCGCCCATGTTCGGCCCGGTAATGATTAAAAGGAATTGCGATTCCTCGTCGAGATACAGATCGTTCGGCACGAAGCGCTCGCCGCTCTCTTCCAGCAGTTTCTCAATCACCGGATGCCGGCCGCCCGCAATCATCAGCGTCCCGCGTTTGCCGGAGTTGCCCGGTCCCGCATCCGTGAATTCGGGCCGGGAATAATTGCGCGATGCCGCAATGCGCGCGAAGTTCACCAGCACGTCAAGCTGCGCGATCGCGGCTGCAGACCGGCGCAGCCGCGCCGCCTGCTTCGCGATGGCCTCGCGAATTTCACCGTAAAGACGCCGCTCGATCTCGAGCACCCGGTCTTCCGCCGAAAGCACTTTGCGCTCGTACTCCTTCAGCTCGCTCGAGGTGAACCGCTCCGCATTCACCAGCGTCTGTTTCCGCTCGTAGTCCGCGGGCGCAAGATGCATATTGGCTTTCGAAATCTCGATGTAGTACCTGAACACCTGGTTGTAACGAATTTTCAGCGACGCGATTCCCGTGCGCTTCCGCTCGCGCTCTTCCATCGCCGCGATGATTTGCCGCCCTTGCTTGGTGATGTCGCGCAGCTCATCGAGCTCGGCGTGATAGCCGCGGCGGATCACCCCGGCGTCGCTCGCGACCGCCGGCGGCTCGTCGGAAATCCCGCGCGCAATCAGATCGCGCACGTCCGCCAATTCGTCCATTTCGCCGCGCAGCGACGCAAGGCGTCGAAACTTTTTCGGTGTAGGGGCGCTGCTTGCTGCGCCCGTTTCGGAGGTAATCTGCGCCCTTACCCGCGGTATCTTTTCCAGCGACGCACGCAACGCCAGCAAATCCCTCGGCGTCACCACACCAAGCGTCACCCGGCTGGTCAACCGCTCGAGGTCCAAAATCCCCGCAAGCTCCGCATGAATCTCTTCGCGCGCCACCGTCCGCGCTCTCAATTCCGCCACGGCCTCGAGCCGCGCCCCAATTTCATCAATCGCTATTTCAGGACGCAGCACCCAACTGCGCAGCAGCCTCGCGCCCATCCCTGTCGCCGTCTCATCGATTGCCGCCAGCAGCGTTGCCCGCGCATCATCGCCCGCCGATGGTTCCACCAGCTCCAGATTCCGCGCCGTCACCTGGTCAAGCACCATCGCGTCCTGCTGCTCGTAATATGCGATGCGATCCAGATGCTCGAGCCCCGCCCCCGCCGGCCGCATCGACGGCACCACCGCCGTATCTTCGGGCTTCCGCGCACCAATCGCCGAAGTCTCGCGCAAATAATGAACCAGCGCTCCCGCCGCAGCCGTCGCCTGCGGATGTTCGTTCAATCCAAACCCTTCCAGCGCGACCACGCGAAAATGATCCTGCAGCAATCGCGCCGCATGATTCGGCTCAAAGATCCAGTCATCCAGCCGTGTCTCGACCGCTCCCAGGCCATTCAGTTCCGTAGCGCCGGCCGCAGCGGCAGGGAACAGCGACACCGGCTGAGGCAACAGCACCTCCCGCGGCCGCAGGATTCCCAGCTCGTCGCGTAACCGCGCCTCTGCTTTCTCACCAGAAAATTCCGTAGCCCGAAATTCGCCCGTGGATAAATCCACAACGGCCAGCCCAATTGCTCCGGCCGCAGTGCCACCTCGCGAAGCAGCCCGTCCCCCGGCACCCATCGCCGCGCTCGCCGCCGAGCCGCGCGCCACGGCCGCCAAAAAATTGTTCTCCTTCGGTTCAACCAGTCCCGCGCCCGTCGCCGTTCCCGGCGTGAGCACGCGAATCACTTCGCGCCGCACAATTTTCTTGCCCGGCCCTGGCTCCTCCATCTGCTCGCAGATAGCCACCTTGTGGCCTGCGCGAATCAGCCGCGCAATGTAGTTCTCTGCCGCATGGTACGGCACGCCGCACATCGGCACCGCCTGCCCCTTCTCCTTATTCCGCGCCGTGAGCGTAATTTGCAGGATCTTCGACGCCACCTTCGCGTCCTCGTAGAACAATTCGTAGAAATCCCCCAGCCGGAAAAGCAGCAACGCCGAGGGATGCTGCCTCTTTGCGGCGTGATACTGCTGCATCAGTGGAGTCGTCGGCTCAGTCATCTTCGTGGTGACCGTGGCGACCATCGTTTCGGCATTCTTCGCGGCGTTCGGCGCATTGCGCTGGATTAAGAAACACGGTAGGGAAGCGATTATGCTGGCTCGCGCCCCCCGCTGGCAACATCGTTCCCGCCCTGCGACGCTAAGCTATACTGAATCCGTCATGCCCGCGCGTCGCAAGACCAATCGCGAAATCGAGGTCAAACTCCGCGTCATTGACGTGCAAGATACACTCCACAAGCTCCGAAATCTCGGAGCCCGCTACGAAAACCGTGTCCTGGAGAGGAACACTCTCTACGACACTCCCGACTCCGATTTCCGCGGACGCCGCACTCTGCTCCGCCTCCGCATCGAAACCCAGGCTCCAAGACCCGGCGCAGCCGCGGCCAGCCAAGCTCGACCTGAAAGCGCAATCCCTTCGCGCACAATCCTGACTTCCAAGGCCCCTGCGACCCTCCGCTCCGCCAGCGATCGCCGCTACAAAGAAAAGCTCGAAAGGGAACTCATCCTCCGCGGTCCACCAGCCAGCTGGGATCGAATTCTGCGCTCCCTCGGTCTCCATCCAGGCTTCCGGTACGAGAAATATCGCACCACCTTCCGCCTTCCGCAGCTCGCCCTCGAGCTCGACGAGACCCCCGCCGGCACATTTCTCGAACTCGAAGGCCTGCCCCGCGCCATCGACCGCGCCGCCCGCGCCCTCGGCTATTCGCCCCGCGACTACTATCGCGGCACCTATTGGGACGTTTACGCCGCCGATTGCCGCCGTCGTGGCCGCACCCCCCGAAATATGTTGTTCGATGCATAAAAAGTTCGCTAAATCGTCACTCTTCGCTTGACAAAATTTCCGTATCCCTTTACTAGTCAATCGGGGACTTTCGCAAGCGCAATGGAAGAGCGTTTGTCTAATTTGGAACCGGGAAGTAGGCGCCCAGCCGATCATTTCAGCACTGCGTGGCGCTTAAGGAGTCGCTTTCCGGCTGCATTCGATCGCTGCTCCCAACCGATACACGGGAACAGGGAGGCGAGGCCCGGCCTGATTTAAACCGAGGGTGGCAGTGTCTGCCCGTGGCCGGATACGTCGCCGGTCCGGGCTTTTTTTTTGCCCGCGACCCTATCCTCCCCCCACCGCGATGTCGGGCCCCCGTTTGCGATCGCTCGCAATCAAGGCAGTAGGGGCACAGCATGCTGTGCCCGCTCGACCGGCGGCAAAGCGGCGTCCATACACCCAGGTTTTGCAATCGGGCCACACGGTCCAGGGTTCGTCGCCAATTGGAAAGGTTTTTCCGTTTGAGCAAGGAGTCACAATGCTGCACGCCACAGAAATTCTCGGCGCCGAAACCTACGATTCAGCAGGGAACTTCGTAGGCCGCGTCAAAGAAATGTTCATCGAGCCTGCCGACCAGCCCAATCGCGTCGCTCGCCTCCTGCTCGGCCGCGGCCAGTATCGCGCCATCGTCGCCCGTTACGACCAGATCGCCTCGGTCGTGCCCGGCCGCGTCGGCCTCTCGACCGACGAATCCGCCCTCGAGCTCTACCATCCCAACGAAGCCTGGCTCGCCGTTCGCAAAGACCTTCTCGATCAGCAAATCATCGATACCAACGGCCGAAAAGTCGTCCGCGTCAACGACATCGACCTCTCCGAGCAGCGCACCAATGGCAACGTCGAAATGCGCGTCACCCAGGTCAACGTCGGCGTCCAGGGCGCGGTCCGCCGTCTCCTTCACGGCATCGTTCCGCCGATGGCGATTCGCCGCATCGAGGCAAAAATTCCGTCCCGGTCGATTCGTTGGGAATTCGTCAATCTAATCGAACCCGACCCGCTCCGTCGCGTCAAGCTGCGCATGTCCAGCCAAAAGCTCACCGAACTCCACCCGGCTGACCTCGCCGAAATCATGGAAGAACTCTCGCCCGCTGAGCGCCAGGGCATCATCGATTCGCTCGACGAAGAAAGCGCTGCCGAAGCCATCGCCGAGCTCGATAAGCGCCTCCAAACGCAAGTCCTCGAAAAACTCGATCCCGAAAAAGCCGCGGACATTCTCGAAGAAATGAGCCCCGACGAGGCGGCCGACTTGATCGCCAGCCTCCCGGCCGACACTTCGAAAGAAGTCATGGAGGAAATGGAGGGGCACGAAAAAACCGAAGTCGAAGCGTTGATGCGCTACG
Source organism: Candidatus Acidiferrales bacterium (assembly GCA_050746925.1). Taxonomy (GTDB): domain Bacteria; phylum Acidobacteriota; class Terriglobia; order Acidiferrales; family UBA7541; genus Palsa-295. Next base: position 6,527 of record JBOGNA010000053.1, on the reverse strand, counting down.
ACGAAAATACCGCCGGCGGCATGATGAACACCGAGCTTGTTATCGTCGGCGAAGACGCCACGCGCGGCGAAGTGGTCGATTACATTCGCTTCAACGAAATTGTCCCCGACCAGCTCGACAACGTCGTCCTCATCAACCACTATGGCGCGCTTTCCGGCACGGTCCCCATCGCGCGCCTCGTAGTGGCGAATTCCGAGCAGCGGATGGAAGAGTTGCGCTTTGAACCCATTCTCTCCGTCCGCACCGATACCGACGAAAAAGAAGTCTTCGAGCTCTTCGATAAGTATAATTTGCGCGGCCTCACGGTCGTCGATGCGGACAATCGCCCTATCGGCGCAATCACCGTCGATGACATCGTAAGCCGCATGAATGCCAATCTGTAGTAGGTGAGGTTTTGCAGTAGGGGCACGGGACGTCGAAGATTCGCCGCAGGAGGACCGTGCCCTCTCGACCGCCGGCACAAAGCGGTCCATTCAGACACGCGCTGTCATCCTGAAGGCATCCGGCCAGGATGCCCGACCTGAAGGATCTCAGCGTCAAATGTCAGAACAATCGCCGCCACGAGCACCTGAGTAAGGGAGCAACGAAGAACGGAATAGCGCCATCGCCAAAATGAACACCTGGGTCACAATCGAACGCTCCTTCGCCGACCTCAAGAAGCGCGGCTCGCAGTTCAATCGCCGCACGCGCCACATGCGCAATCGCATCGCGCTGCTTCTTGCCGTTGTCGGCCCAGGCCTCATCACGTCCAACGTCGACAACGACGCGGGCGGCATCACCGTTTACACCACCGCCGGCGCGCAATTCGGCTACACGCTTCTCTGGTCGCTCATCCCCATGACGATCGCACTCTACGTCTCGGAAGAAATGTGCGCGCGCATGGGCGTCGTCACAGGTAAAGGCCTCTCGGACCTCATCCGCGAAGAGTTCGGCTTCCGTTCGACGTTCTTCGTCATGTGCGCCGCGCTCCTCGTCGATCTCGGCAACACGGTCGCCGAATTCGCCGGTGTTGCCGCGTCGATGCAGATTTTTGGCATCAGCAAATACGTCGCGGTGCCGATCGCAGCGATTGCCGTCTGGCTGCTCGTCGTCCGCGGCAGCTACAGCCAGGTGGAAAAAATATTCCTCGTCGCGTGCGCCTTCTATCTTTCCTACGTTGTTTCCGCGTTCCTCGCCAAACCCGATTGGCTCCTCGCCGCCAAAGAGACCGTCGCGCCCACACTCCACTTCAACGCCGAATATCTGCTGATGCTCACCGCGCTCATCGGCACTACCATCGCTCCGTGGCAATTTTTCTATCTGCAAGCCGGCTTCGTCGAGAAGAAAGTCGGTCCGCGCCAGTACAAGCACGCGCGCCTCGACGTTCTCGTCGGCAGCATCTCCTGCATGGCCATCGTCTTTTTCATCATCGTCTGCTGCGCCGCCACGCTGCACGCGAACGGCCTCACAACCATCAACGACGCAGCCCAGGCCGCCAAAGCTCTCGCGCCGGTAGCGGGGAAGTGGGCCGGCGCGCTTTTCGCTTTCGGCTTGCTCAACGCATCCCTCTTCGCCGCCTCCATCCTGCCGCTCTCCACCGCGCACGTAATCTGCGAAGGTCTCGGCTTTGAAGCCGGCATCGACCGCAAACTCAAAGAAGCCCCCGCGTTCTATTCGCTCTACACGGCTCTCATCGTCGTCGGCGCGGGAATCATCCTCATTCCCAAAGCGCCGCTCCTGAAAATCCTGGTCCTCTCGCAGGTAGCCAACGGCGTCTGGCTCCCGGTCGTCCTGATTTTCATTCTCCTACTCATCAACCGCCGCGATCTGATGGGCGAACATGTCAACACCCTCGGCTTCAACGTAGTCGCCTGGACCATGAGCATCATCATGATTGCCCTCACCATCGTCCTCGTTTACGCCACGATCACAGACCCAGGCTCCGCCGGCCTCTCCGGCGCCCTCCTCCACCCCTTCCGCCACTGGCACTTGTAGCGGCCGCCTTTTTACCCTGAACGAAGCAAAGGGCAGGCGGGTGCCTTCGCATTTTGTGGCACAGGCACTCCTGCCTGCCGTGAGGTACGAAGGGCCTGTGCGCGCGTAAGCGACGCCCCAAATCGCCCCAACGAGCAATCCTTGATCGAACGCGTCGCGCAGTTCTACGCACCACTTCCGATCCGCGCAACCTCCACCCTGCCAATTTGCCTCCGTGAATCCGCCGCATACCTACACTCACCGCTCGCCCTTCCGCCTGCGCAGCGCTAAAATCAGACTCAGCGTTGCAGCGAAGGGAGACACCCATGGCCAGTCAAGCCTCATACGCAATCAACTTGAATGCAAAATTCGCTCCGCTCGAGCTCGTCGATCTCGACACACTCGTTCAAGCCTGCCAGGACAAGTGGTACAACCAGACTCTCTGCAAGGTAAACGACTCGGTTGTCCGCATCGGCATCATGCAGGGCGAATTCCACTGGCACAAACACGACCATGAGGACGAATTCTTCTACGTCGTGGACGGCCGCTTCCTCATCGACCTCGAAGACCGCACCGTCGAGCTGATGCCCAGGCAGGGCTTCACCGTCCCGCGCGGCGTGGTACACCGCACCCGCGCTCCGGAAAAAACGGTAATCCTCATGATCGAAGGTGCAGGCGTCGTTCCGACGGGAAGTTAAACCTCGAGCGCACGGATTGTCCCAGCATTTGGAGCGGCCGCCTTGTTACCCTGAGCGAAGCGAAGGGCAGGCGGGCGGGTTTGCTTCCTATCTCAATTTCGCGTATTCCGATTTCGCCGCGACGAGTATCGGAACATCCACGTCAGCGTCTTTCCATAGCGCGAAGAAATCCTGATACGCAGTGCGCGCTTTGGCCAGCGCGACGCTTGCATCCGCGCCTGAAGCGCTCTTGGATTCGAGCGCATACGCGCGCCCGAGCCCAAGATGAGCCAGCGCTCCGATCGGCTCATTGATCACGACGCCCTGGTGGTCCAGTATCTTCTGAAACTCGCGCGCCGCTTCCGCGCCCTGTCCCGCCATCAGGTACGCTTGCCCTCGCGTCCACACCGGATAAAAAGATGGCCCCACTCCGGAACCGCTCACCTGGCCAAGTTCGTATTGGCCCGCGGGCTGCAACAGTTCTACGGCCTTCGCCGGATCCCGATGCAGGAGCGCGATCTGCGCCCGTATCGAGGGAAGATAATTGAACTGTACGAGCGTGTCTTCTTCGAATCTCTTGTTGAAATCGTTGACGAGCGCTTGAGCCCGGTTTGCATCTCCGGCGAACGCAATCGCCAACGCAGCAGGGAACTGTACGTCCCGCCCGTTCGATGACTTCAGTGCCGTAGAGGCGCGCTCCTCGGCCTGCGCAGAATTTCCAAAAAGAGCCTCCCGTAATCCTGCTTGCGCGACATAAGTCGCGGCCGTCTCCTTCTCGTCGGCTCGCTGGGCCGACGCAGCCGCTTGGTTCGAGAGTTCGCGTGCTTTGCGCAGATCCCCTGAATAGGCCGCCGTGTCGGCTGCGATCGCGAGCGCAATGTCTTCCACTCCCGGTTTTCCCATCGCCCAGGCTACCTCTTTCGCCATGCCGTCCCGATCGCCACGAATAAAAGCGAGCTGATAAAGCGTAAGGTGCAAATTCGCTGAATCGAGTTTCCTTGTCTGTGCTTCCTCGGCTACGGCGCGCGCCTCTTCGAAGCGGTTCAGCGTAAAGAATGAGCCGACGAGGTTCGAGTAGTTCAGCCCGCTGGGGTCCTGCCGGAACGCCTCCTGCGCGCTCGCGAGGGCTTTTTCATAGTCACCAAGCGCCCCTTGGATCACACCAATGTTGGTTATCAGCGCCTGATCTCGCGGATAGCTTTGTTTCCACAGTTCGAATACCTGCCGGGCTTTGTCCAGATTGCCTGTCGCCATCTCGTGATAGTGCGAATCGATATAATATTTTTCCCGCTCGCTCACTCGGTCTCTCAGTTCGTACGCCTTCTTCACGTTTTCTGCGGCCAAGGCCTGCTCGCTCATGTTCGAGTAGCTCGTTCCCAGCAGCGCGTACGCCATTGCGAAATTGGGGTCGAGCTCGATGGCGCGTTTGAGAAAGGGAATCGATCCCGGGAAATCATTCGCGCTGACGAGCTGCCGGGCCCGGCTGAACGACTGCAATGCTTCCAGGGAAGGCGTGGATGCTTCGTACACGGGCGTTTCAAATTTCTTCACGGTGCTCAGCGATTCTCCGAGCTTGCTGCGAATCTCCGAGGCAGCTTTCCCGAGAGCGTCCAATACGTGGCTCTTGTCCGCCGCGTCCGCTTCCGCGCTCGTCAGCGTTTCGCCGTTCGCACAATTAATCGCCTTCAGGATGAGCGCATACTGCGAGCCGATTTGCGCGATCGAGCCGTTGAGCGAAGCAGCGCTCGCCGTTCGCTGGCACACTTCGCGCGAAATGTCAGGCGTCAGCCGCGCATCCGCCGCCTGCCCCATCAACTTCAGTGTTTGCTGGATGCGCTCGTCGGAAATCAGGCTCAGGTAGGGCGATTGCTCGAGTTGAACCGCCAGGCCCTGCCTCAAAGTTCCGTCGAAGACCGGGTCGCCGGTCGTATTCGTAAAATCCGCTAGCACGATCGTGTCTTTTTCCGAAAGCTTCGCCGTTCGCCTCGAGCGCCAGTAAACGCCCCCGGCGATCAGCGCTGCGATCACGAGAGCCGCCGGCGCAACCTTGCCCCACGGAATGCCCGCGCGGGGCTCGACGGCCTTGGGCTCATCAGCAGCGGCGACCGCAGCTCGGCTTCCCGAGGAAGCCCGTGTTGATGTCGCACGAGAGCGTGACGGGTCTTTGGCTGGCGCTTCCTCTTCTTCCAGCGGTTGGACCGCGGTCCGCCCCGTGTCCGTGTCCCGCTTCAATCGCTTCAGATCGCTTCGCAAGTCTGAAGCGTGCTGATATCGCAGGTCCCGATCTTTTTCCAGCGCCTTGCTGATCACCTCTTCGAGCTTCTGCGGAAGATCGGGATTCAGCCGCACGGCTGCTACCGGCGCGCGATTCAAGATCGCTTCCGTCACCACCCCGGAACTTTCGCCGCGAAACGGCAATACGCCCGTGGACATCTCATACAGCACCACTCCGAACGAGAATATATCCGTCCGCGCATCGAGTTCTTTCGCGCGCACCTGCTCGGGCGACATGTACGCCACCGTCCCAAGGGCCGTCCCGGGGCTCGTGAGGTCCGCCTCCGTCACGCCGTGCGTGGTTGACCCCTCCGAAGGCGCTCCCATTTTGGCCGAGCTGCCTACTTTCGCGAGTCCGAAGTCCAGAATCTTTGCGTGGCCCCGCTTTGTGACAAAAATATTCGCCGGCTTGATGTCCCGGTGAACGATTCGCTCCGCATGCGCGGCATCGAGCGCATCCGCCACCTCGATACCGACCTCCAGCAACCGCTCCATCTCCATTGGCTTGCCGGTGATCACATGTTTCAGCGTCGCACCGTCCAAAAATTCCATCGCTATGAACGGATGCCCGTCCTGCTGGCCAATCTCGTAAATCGTGCAAATGTTGGGGTGATTCAAAGCAGATGCGGCCCGCGCCTCGCGGCGAAACCGCTCGAGCGACTGCGCGTCGCTCGCCACGTCATCCGGAAGGAATTTCAAAGCGACGAAGCGGCCGAGTTCCGTGTCCTCAGCTTTATAGACAACGCCCATGCCTCCGCCACCGAGTTTTTCGATGACGCGGTAGTGCGAAACCGTGCGGCCAGTCAGGGGCTGTGAATCGGGCATCGGCGACGCTCATCTTAGATTGCAACTAAAAGCAAGTCAACGCGCCCACCAGCTCGCGTTTGTATCGGGCACCTTTGACGTTCAGTAGCACAGGCAATCTTGCCTGTGCCAACCTAACAGACACCTCAAATCGCCCAATTCGCCGAGACTCAATCGAACGAGTATCCTTGCGCTTCTGTCGTCGCCACCCTGCCGGTCGGTTTGGCCCTCTGCCCGAGCTCACGTCTCTGGCGGAACTTGTTGCGTTTCTCTCCTAACCTATCTTGCTTTCCCCGCTCGTTTCAGGACAACGGGAACGCGCGGGTTCGTCGATCAAGCAGCCATCTATTTGTGGATCACGCCCGTAACTCCTGCGGCAAACAGTGAGGCAAGAATCCACCCCAGTAGAATCTGAACCCAAAGAACCCCTCGAAGAAATGTCGGGGACGAGCCAAATCTCCAGGCGTGAATAAACCAATTCCGGGCACTCGGTGCCGTTGATGGTTGAGGATCAGGCTGCCAACGGTCGCCTTGGCCAAGTTTCACGAGTGGTAGCGAATTTTCGAGTGAATAAATGAAAGGAAACAATTTCGGGTAACTGGCGGGCACATCTCCAGTGCTCTTCAATGTCTCGTAGGCCTCCCGGTCTGTAGGCACCATCGTGCCTGCGGCTCTTGCTCTGCGGCAGAAGACCCATCCTACCGCGGAAAGGATACACAACGCCCAGATGGACCTGAGGGGACCGAGTTTTTGTACCACGGTGAGTGAGAGAGTTTACATCACTGATCGGACCGGCTTTTCTGTACCAACCCTAGGGTG
>JBOGNA010000052.1:0-12065 GCA_050746925.1 Candidatus Acidiferrales bacterium | reverse complement strand
CAGATCCGCAAAGCTCTCCGGGTTATCCCGCACAATCGCGTACAAATTCAGCGTCTGCGGATTCGTCAGGTTCGCATACGGCACCGCCGCCGGCACCCCCGACCAGTCCGCCGACAAAAACCTCCCGTACACCGACGAATAATATCGGGCATCAAAGTCGTCATTCCCCGTCTCGGCGTCCCGCTCCTTCCCCGTCCACTTGTAATTCTGCGGACACGTGTTCGTCACGACCTTTTCCCCGCCATACGGATAATAATCCGAATCCGAGCACACCGTCGCCGTCGTCTGCCCCGCCGCCACTTCCACCATCGACACCGAACTCCCCAGCACATCCTCCCCGTAGTAAAACACGTCCCCCGCCGAGTCCCGCCGCGCCAGCCGCTTTCCCGCAAAGTAAATATATTCGTTCAACGCCGCGTTCGTCATGCTCCCGGTCGCGTCCGTCTCGTCCAGCACACTCCCGTCCACGCCGTACCAGGGGATTTCAACGTCTGGAGCCGCAAGAAACGAACGGAGAAGTTGCACTACATGCACATGAATCCGGTGAAACGAGGGCTGGTGGCGGACGCCAAGCTGTGCGTGTGGAGCAGCTACCGGTTCTATCAGTACGGAGAACAAAACCTGTGCACGCCCGATGGTCCTTTGAGCCCCTAGTCGCATCGTCCCCGTAAACCGAGACCGAAGAGCCCCACCTTTCGAACCGCACGAAAGATGAGCACCCTCAAAATCCAACGCGTAGCTACCGAAAGGGCGCGCCACCCGCCAACACCTATCGGCTAGTGGTCCCTAACGCCACAGACTCGGATAGATGGGCGAATATTCGGCAGCGATCCAGGGCTTAATTAGGGTGGCCCACCTGCCCGAAGGAGCCGACGCCGTCATCCGATCAGTCTATTCCTGATAGACGACTATGGTTGGTCCTTCCAAAGTCTCATCAGCTGTCTGGAGCTCGACCACGCACTTCTTGGTTGGAAACAATTGTGCTAGACGTGCTTTCCACATCGCCGCCATTTGCTCTGCTAGATAGAGGCTCTCCTCATCGTTCGCTACGGAATAGTGGGCGCTAAAAAAGGCCTCTGGAATCAAGAATTGATTGAAAGACATTTCGACTTCCTTGGCCGGGCCCAAATTAGCTAATGCTGCACGAATTCGCGATCGATCCTCATCATTCTCTATATTGTCTTTAAAAAAGATCATCCCCTCGAATTCTATGAAATCCGGCCAGAAAAGTTTCGAGTAGGCAAGCGCGTCCAAAGGGTTTCCAAAAGCTGAAAGAAAGTCCACCACGTTAAAGTTGCTCGTATCCTCCTTGGCGTGAACATCCTTGAGATGCTCTATCAACATTTTGTCATCCATATATTCTCCGTTCTACTGAGGGATTTCCTCGGGACGAGCTGGCCGTGCTCTGTTCGGAGGAGACCCAGGCCCCTTGCCAGGGTGGGGCTCGAGAACCAACGGAGGCTTCACTCCACCATGAGTCTTCCCTTGGCCCCGATACCTGAGTCGTGCATTTCCGTTGGCGTCATATGTCGTGTAGCCCGTAACCTTGCCAGTTGCGGGGTCTCTCTTTGGCACTGAGTGCGGACCTTGTGCATTTGGGTCAGGGGCAACGTTATTTCCGCGGCTGGTTTGTATTGGGCGTCCGTCTACCGATCCTTGCTGCGAGGTCGAAGGAGGAGTACCAGTAGCAGGGGGAGCTGGTACGTAGCCCGGGGTCATCGGGTCGCCCTGAGCCATCGGAGGCGTTAAGACGGCTACCGCCATCCCCGCCACTGGCAGAGTCACGAGAATCCCGATACCACCTAATACAGCCGCCCCTTCGCCAATCGCGGACAGGTCGAGCGGAGCAGTCGGAGCGAGCGGCATACTGTTCGCATTTTGCGTTTGCGGCTGGCTTTGCTGCGTCCTCTGCGCCTGCGCAGCGTTTGCGGCTGCCGTATCCGGGTGCTGATCGATCCCGTAACCTCCATCCCCGGATTCAATCGTGCCTGCGACCGCAACATGCCCATCCAGATCCGCATACGACTCCGGATTATCCCGCACAATCGCATACAAATTCAGCGTCTGCGGATTCGTCAGGTTCGCATACGGCACCGCCGCCGGCACCGCCGACCAGTCCGCCGACAAAAACCTACCATACATCGGCGAATAGTACCGCGCATCAAAGTCGTCGTTCCCCGTCTCCGCGTCCCGCTCCTTCCCCGTCCACTTGTAATTCTGCGGACACGTGTTCGTCACCACCTTCTCCCCGCCATACGGATAATAATCCGAATCGGAGCAAACCGTCGCCGTCGTCTGCCCCGCCGGTGTCTCCACAATCGCCGCCGAGCTCCCCAGCACGTCCTCGCCGTAGTAGAACACATCTCCCGCCGAGTCCCGCCGCGCCAGCCGCCTCCCCGCGAAGTAGATATATTCGTTGAACGCCGCGTTCGTCATGCTCCCCGTCGCGTCCGTCTCATCCAGCACGTTCCCGTCCACCCCGTACCAGTAAATCTTCCCGTTCGACTTCTCGACCCGGTTCCCGTCGCCATCGTACGTGTACGTCACTCCTCCCGCCGTCTTCAATTCTCCTTCGGCGTTCCACACGTACCTTCGCGTTGCATAAGTCAGGCCTGGACCCGCGAAATGCGAACGAGGAAGTTGCACTACATGTACATGAATCCGGTGAAGCGAGGACTGGTGGCGGACGCTAAGATGTCGCCCCGCAGCAACCACCGGGCAGCTACCGGTTCTATCAGTACGGGGAACGCAACTTGTGCACGCCCCGACGGTCTTTTGAGCCCGTAGTCGGATCGTCACCGCCGACCGACACCGAAAAGTCCCACCCTTTGCAAAAACCGCAAAGGCTGAACCACCCTCAAGATCTAGACCCGGATGGTCGAATGCGTGTGCCACCCGCCTCGATCAAGGTTCCTATGTATGAAGCATGCGGGAGTAACGCTCAGCTTCGCGGTCCATTCCTGAGTCTCTCAGTGCATAAATAAGACCCTTGAGAACGAATTCTCTAGGAACCATTGGATTCGAGTCATGCGCGAGACACCATTCAAATTGTTGTACGGCTTGAGCGTATCGGTGGAGTCGGTAATCGGCCAGCCCAAGATGATACCGGGCGTCTAACTCGTAATCTCTGTCGAGGTCGGAATTAAAAGCCTGTTCAAGACATTTCTGGGCATCCTCATACTCGTCTAACTTGTAATAGCACTTTCCTAGACAATAGAATACTACAGCCTGTTCCTCTCGGCGTACCGAAGCCCGCTTCAATAGTGGCAACGCTTCTTTGGCTCGATCCAATCCGAGAAGGGCAATCCCGCGCTTCCGCTCTATGTCCTCGTAACGCTCGCGATTCTCAGGCCGCTGAAGCAATACTGAGAAATGCGTTTGGAGACGATCGAGTTTCTTCAGGGCGGCACTCCATTTTCCTTCGTCCATGTCGAGATAGGCGTCGCTGAATATTGCCCAAGCCGAAATCTCGCTTTCCTTGTCAATCGTACCAAGAACGCCTTGTACCCTCTCTCTCGCCTCGCTGAGTCGACCCAAACCTCTCAAACATGTTGCAATCATCAGAGATATGGCGGCCCTATCCTCGCGACCTTCCGCTTCCGTTAGCATCTTCTGCAAGCCGGTGAGCGCTTGCTCGTCATTTCCGGCATCGCTCAGCCGTTTTAACTCGTAGAAGCGCGTCCAATCCACGGGGATCCCCCAAAGACCTCGAAGATACAATTTGCGTTTATGTGCAATTCTTACTCTGCTGGCAGGGATTAGGTGTCGAGATAATAAGGAAACCTTCCGCTTTCCCTGCAGCATCAAGCAACGCGCTCAGCCCTCGTATGATGAAGTATCCGACCTTCTGACCTGTTGTCATGAACTCTGGGTTAGGGCTCGGTTCCTCAACGGTTCCAATGGGAGCCCTCTGGCCCTGACCGGGCACGATTTTGGGCGGAGGCTCCGTCGAGTTTGGGGTTTCTACAACCGGCTTCGGACCGCTAACGGGAGGTTTCTTGTTTAAAGCGTCTGCCGCTGCTTTTGCCGCTTGGGCCGCTGGGTTTGCCTCCGGAGGAAGCCCTTGACTGGCCTGCGGGTTGCCGGAGGCCTTCGGGTCTGTAGTCTGACCTTGCTGTTGGTTTTGCTGTGTCCTTTGCTGCTGCGCGGCATTTGCGGCAACTGTATCCGGGTGTTGATCGATCCCGTAGCCTCCATCTCCCGATTCAATCGTGCCTAACGTTGCAACATGCCCGTCCAGATCCGCATACGACTCCGGATTATCCCGCACAATCGCATACAAATTCAGCGTCTGCGGGTTCGTCAGGTTCGCATACGGCACCGCCGCCGGCACCGCCGACCAGTCCGCCGACAAGAACCTCCCGTACACCGACGAATAGTACCGCGCATCAAAATCGTCGTTCCCAGTCTCTGTGTCCCGCTCCTTCCCCGTCCACTTGTAATTCTGCGGACACGTGTTCGTCACCACCTTCTCGGCGCCATACGGATAATAGTCCGAATCGGAGCAAACCACAGCCGTCGTCTGCCCCGCCGCCACCTCCACCATCGACACCGAACTCCCCAGCACATCCTCCCCGTAGTAAAACACGTCCCCGGCCGAGTCCCGCCGCGCCAGCCGCTTCCCCGCAAAGTAAATATATTCGTTGAACTCCGCGTTCGTCATGCTCCCCGTCGCGTCCGTCTCGTCCAGCACACTCCCGTCCACCCCGTACCAGTAAATCTTCCCGTTCGACTTCTGCACCCGGTTCCCGCCGCCATCGTAGGTGTACCGCGCAGTGTCTGCGTCCGCCCCTCTTGATGGCAGATTACCCCGCCCTTGCGTGCCTTTTTTCCATTTTCACTCTGCGACTTTCCGTTTTTCGCTTTTCCACATTTCCACATCCCCTCCGCAAACCTGCGGATTCCCAACGCCGTCAATTCGAGCTAGCATCGACCGTTTTCGCATGACAATCGAATCGACCGTATCGACCATCACTCTCGGCCACCGAGCAGCCCCAACCGGACACCCGACTCCCGCCTCGTCGGCGGGTCCAACGCATCGCCCGCAGCGCATTTTTTCGCGTAATCGCTGTTTTGACGGGTCTGACACTCCTACGCCTCTCACAAGTCACGAGTTACGAGTCACGAACCACGCTCTTCTGATCTACCGTACCGTTATTAGAATCGCCCGTAGGGTATTGAAAACATGGCTCCGACACCATTTCTAATCTACTGTGAATGTAATTTAGAAAAATCCAGTATCGCACCCGCGGACGACCACAACAGATTGTGATGCATGAGGTTGCGGCGCTCCACGACGCCGCGCCGGGCTGGCAAAGGCTGTGTTTATATGTCGAGGCTCGTGGTGCGGAACTTGGGGAGCATGCGGCAGGTATCTTTGATCTGCTCGACCTGATTGTCGGCGATGGAGATGAATTCAACTCCGTAGAAGTTTCCCTGGCGATGGCGGATGATGGCGGATGCTTTGCCTCCGCCCACGGGCTCGATTTCGAGTGTGTCGCCGCTTCGCAGGGCCGCAGTGGTCGCGATGGACATTCCACTCTGGCTGATCTCGACGCTCATGCTGGAAATCGAGGCGCCGTCGGACGTGCGGACTGTGATGGGGGCGCTGAACCGGTAGCGCGCATGCTTGCGCCGGTCTTCCGAACTTGCGTTCTCCGAGTGAGGATCAAGCGCTGGTTTCATTCTTAGCTCCCACTTCTAGGACGCAGGTCGTCCCGGATGGGCGGACTGCGAGAGCGAAAACGGAACTGTCGTGAGTTCTCTGCTCGCCACCCATAAAGAGGGATTATCGGCGGCGCAGGGAAAAGTATGAAGGCAAGGCGACCCAGGAACTGGACGCGAAGGCGACCGGGCGGGGGGGGTATGTGTATCTTTGAGGAGTTGGACGGGCGCCGATGTGTCTCCGTTTAGAGACTTTTTTGCTGGGTGGTTGGGATCTGGAACACCCTCTGTAAAGACCAAAGTGATTATATATCAGCATGTTAGCTGCCGGGAGCTGCGTTCGGGAGGCTGGACGCTGAGTTGCATGCTCCGCTGGGGGGACCCGAGGGGGAGGTGTCTTGACATGCTTGGTGCACACCTAAGTATTTCAGAATCAGCCCTATACGCGGTCAAGGATCAGGCGGGGCGGCGCGCTCGGAGAGACTTGGACCAGCTTTTGAAGCGCGCCACCATGGAAATCAAGAAACAAGCCGCACAGGCGCAGAAGGCGGCATCGCGAAACGTGTCGCCGGGCGGGAAAAGCTAACTTCGCGGGCGGTTCGGCTGGCGCGAACAGCACGGCGAATGTGAATCGTTCTCCGTGACGGGAGCGCTCCGGGGAAGTAGAATCGTTCCCACGCGCGGGCAGAATTGCGGAAGCCCCAGCCGCAATGCGCAGAGATCATGTCACATATGTCGACACAGTCCGGGAGTTCTCTCGACGCTACGGAGCGCCGCCATTTTGCGCGACACCAGGTGAAGTCGCTTGCGTACCTGGATATCGGCGCCGATAACGGCGGGATCGTTCTCAACGTGAGCGAGGGCGGCCTGGCGGTACACGCCGTGAGCGCGCTGCCACCCGAGCCGACGATCGGGTTGCGGCTGCAGCTTCCGCGTTCGACCAAGCGGCTCGAAGCACGGGCGAAAGTGGCATGGACGAGCGGGTCGAAGAAGGACGCGGGCGTTGAATTCATCGATTTGTCCGAGGAAGCCCGGCTGGAAATTCGCGAATGGCTGTTGGCGGAAAATGCGCCGGAGCCGGCATTCATCGAACGGCCGCTAGAGCTGGAATCACCGCCGCCAGGCCGAAAACCAGCGCGGACGGACAAGTGGACGAGCATCGTTGCGGAGCTGGCGTCGGAAGGCGCGGCGGTGATCCCGGCAGCGGTGCAACGGGACAACGGCGGAGAACAATTTCATCCGCCGATTCCTGCGCCTGAAGTTGCAGCGATTCCTAAGGCGCCAGAGCGAGAGCCTTCGCTAGCGGCGATCGCGCCCGGCCCGGCTCCGATAGTTGAGCGCGCCGGCGACCCTGGTGAAAAAAAAGCGGGCGAGCTGACGCTTGCGGAAGCGCTCGCGAGCGAGCTGCCGGAGGTGCCACGCGCCGAAGTCCTACCGGAGAGCGAATCAGACTTTGCATCGGGCTCGACGATTCCCGCGGAGGCGTTCGAAACGAGCGTTGCGGAAGAAGCGCCGCCTCGGACACTGAACGCAGAGTTGAGCCTGCCGTCGGACGCACTGCTGAATGCTCCGCCGACGACCCAGCCGTTCACGGTGGTCACCGGTGGCGGCGGTGGTGAGAAATCGACGATCTCGAATCGCTCCCGATTTCTGCGGAATTCCGCTCGAAGCGCGTCGACCTCGGATGATTTTCTGAAGAAGGCGCGCTCACTTTTCGGTCCAAAACGCGGCGCCGGTCAGGTGCCGGAGAATACTGATTCGACGGACGTAGAGGCACCTTTGGAATCGGTGCCGGATCCGGCCGCGAACGACAATGCCGCCGCGGCAGTTGCCCCGTCGCAGCCAGCAACGATGCTTTCTTCGCAGCCGTTTGCCTCCGCGCTGCCGAGCGAATTGCCTCGGGCTGAGATTCCAACGCCAACCGAATCCACTCCGAAGCTATCCATCGACACACGCGCGACTGAAGTGCGCTCCGCGCTCGCTGGGCAGCCAGCGGCACGCGGCGTTCCGCTACGTGGGTCGATGGGCGTGATGGCGCTCTGCGTGATCGTGGCGTTCGTCTGCATCGGCTTGGGGATCGCGTTGGGCCGGATCGTATTTCCGCCAGCGCCGGCCGTTTCCGGCACCGGCTCTGCGGCACGCGGAGCTGGATCATCCGGATCTGTGTCGGCGGCGAGTGCTCCGCAAAACACACTGTCGGCAAATTCGAATGCGGGCCCGGATTCACGCGCGCACACTCGCCCGTCGAACCAGATTGCGCAATCCGGCCGCTTGCACTCTTCGCGAACTGCGGCGGAAAGTTCCCGGCGCGCTAACACGGGCGATCTGAACCCAGCGTCCCTTGCGGCGACGGATGACGACTCGACGGCCGCAGGCAGTCCGCCCGCAAACGAGAACCCGAGTGGGGCCGCGGCCGCCACAGATTTGCCCGCGAGCCAGTACAAGGTTTCGGGAACGCCCGCGATTCCAGCGGCGGCGCCAGTCCCTCTGCCAAGTTCGGCAAGCAGCGCGGCGATCGCTCACGACACTGCGCCGCGTCCGCAACCACTGGCAGAGCGCGTCGTTCCGGCACATTTGATGTATCGCGTCGAACCCTTCTATCCCAAAGATGCGCTGCGGGAACTTTTGGAAGGAACGGTAAAGATTCACGCGACGGTCGGCCAGGACGGAATCGTGAAGAACCTCCGCGTCGTCAGTGGTCCAGGCTTGCTTGCCTCCGCCGCGCTCGATGCAGCGCAGTACTGGCGTTATATCCCGGCGCTGAGGAATGGACAGCCGGTAGAGTCGGAAGAGGAAATCGACATCGAGTTTCACCTCCCGCACTAAATCGTGACAGAGAGATTTTCCTCGTATCGAATGCCTCTCGGGAATGAATCACGGTACGATAATGTCTGCAAAGCGATCCATCGGAGAGGAACCAGAATGAGCGAGTATCGAAAAATTGAGGAAAAGTATTCGAAGGCGCTGGGCTTGAAGAAGCGCCCTGTGGCGGTGAAATTTCACGCGCAGCCGCCGGCCGGCGTTACGAAATTCGAAGGGGCGGAACCTTCCGGCTGCAGCTACCGGCGAATCGCCGCAGCCGGAAGGACGTTCTACACCGTCCCTTCCGACCACTACAATTGCGCTATCGGCAGCCACACGCACAATATCCCGCTGCCACCGCAGCGCGCCAGAGAGCTCGATCAAACGCTCGGGTTCATGACGGGCATCGGCTACATCAAGATGGAAGAGGTGCCGGGAATTCCGCAGCTTCCGCAAACGCCCGGCGCGATCGTCTACTCGCCGCTCGGGGACGCGCCTGCCGATCCGGACGTCGTGATATTTTCGGGCCCCGCAGCGCAAATCATGCTTTTGCAAGAAGCCGCAACTCGCGCCGGACGCGCAACACAATTCCCGCTTCTCGGACGCCCTACGTGCATGGCCATTCCGGCCGCTCTGGCGCACGGAGCGATTACGAGTTCGGGCTGCGTTGGCAACCGCGTCTACACGGACCTGGGCGAAGGCGAAATCTACACGGTGATTGCAGGGAAAGACGTGAGCCATATCGCCAATGAGCTCGAAACGATCACTTCGGCGAATGCAAAACTCTTGGAATACCACACCGCTCGCCGCCAGGAGATTTCGACGCACTAGAGGCGGACGCGGCGAGACCCGAGTGGGTGAGCGACCGGCCGTCTTGCGACAAATGGCGTACCCTGATATCTAAGAGTTTTCTTAACTGACGGCATCGCAGTGACCGCCCTTGAAAACTCTGTTTCGCACAAGATCCTTCCTTCCCACTCCGTTGTCGAACTTCAACACCTAAACTCCTTCCGCATTGAGCCGATAAATCAGAAAGGGAACACAAATGCATACTCTGCGAGCCGTTCCGCCGCTTGAAGCGAGTGCCTGCTGATGCCCGACATACGCGCTCTCATCGTGGACGATTCTTCGGTCATGAGGAAAATCGTGGAGCGATCGCTTCGCCAGGCGGGCGTAAGTCTCACGCAGGTCCTGGAAGCCGGGAACGGAGCCGAAGCGCTCGCGGTGCTGGAGACGAACCCGGTGGATCTGATCCTCTGCGACATCAACATGCCGATCATGGACGGTCTGGAATTTGTGAAACAGCTTACAGGCGTGCCCAACGCAAAAGGCGTACCCGTGGTAATGATCACCACAGAAGGCAGCGAATCACACGTCGTGCAGGCGCTGTCCTGCGGCGCGCGTGGGTACATTCGAAAGCCGTTTACGACGGATCAGGTGAAAGAGCACGTACTCCCCGTCCTGGCGGTAAAATCATGAAATCCGCAAACGATATTCTCGCGGCTTCCAGCGGCCACACCGAATGGGTTCCTTTGATTGAACTCTCAGCGCGTGAAGTTTTCGAATTGATGCTGGGTTGCCAATTGAAATCCCTCGAAGACGCCTCCGAGAGCGGGCTGGACATCACTTCCATGGTTGGGCTTGCCGGCCAGTTGTGCGGTGTGATGAGCCTCCGCACGAGCAAGGATTCCGCCGCTCTCATGGCTTTCAAGATGTTGGGCGAAGAGACCGACAAGGACAGCCAGGAAGTGCGGGACGCTTTCGGAGAAGTTTGCAACATGGTGGCCGGCAACTTCAAAAACAAAATCTCCGGCCTCGGTGAGGGGTGCATGCTGTCAGTTCCCACGGTGATAACGGGGACTGACTACAGCCTCCACTCGCTCGCCGATGCCCCCGCGCTCGAGGTCCGGCTGTTGTTCGAAAATGCTCCCCTAATCATCTCACTCGAAGTCAGCTGAAGCGAAAAGCCGCCACCACCCTTGGCGCACCTCGAATTCCGCGAGTACGCTTGTGCCGCAATCATCAGGGTCCGCAATTCGATTCGCCGAAATCCAATTCAAGCCCGCGCGGGAACTCCGCCAAAGATGGTTGACACCAGATCGGAGATCTCGCCGACCGCGTCGTCCAGCTCGAACGTAAACCGCTCCAAATCGACTTTCTGGAGCTCGCGGTGCTCACTTATCAAGATTTGCCACGCCGGATCGCCGATCATGTCCAATTTCTGCCGCTCGTAGTAGCCGTACCCCATGCCCCGCAGGCGGCACAGCAAATCGCTCAGGTGGACGATGGCCACCAGCGATTGCGCCGATTCCGCGCGCTCGACATTGTGATGATGCGCGATCACTTGAATCACTTCCGCGGAAAGCTTCCACTGTTCGGCGAGCGCGGTCCCCGATTCGCAATGCGTGAAGCCCATCGTGGACAGCTCCGCCTCGTCGAGCGGAATCTGCTCCTGTTGCGCCAGCTCGGTCGCCTTGGCAAATTCATCGGCGAACACCAGGCAGTTCACCAGGAATCCGATATCGTGCAACAAGCCCGCCATGTACGCCTGCTCTTCGTCGGAGTTCTCAAGCATCTCGCAGAATTTCCGGCAGACCATCGCGCATCCCAGCGAGTGCTTCCAGAACACCGAGGGATCCAGCACCCACTTCTTCACGGGGAACGCTTTTCCCATACAGCAGGTAAGTAGAATCGATTCCACGCGCCGCAGCCCCAAGCTGATCACCGCGGCGTTCACGGTCTTCGGCGGCGACGCCAGACCAAACAGCGGCGAGCTTGCCACTCGCAGGCACTGAGCCGACACCGCGCTGTCATACGACACCAGCCGCACCACTTCGTCCAGGTTCACGTTTTCCGGCGGCGCTTTCATCAACTGCATCAACGGCATCAGCACCGCCGGGATCGTTGGCGTCACTTCGATCCCTCTGATCCGCTCGAGCATGTTCGGTGCGAGTGTTGTGCTCATAGTTTTCCGCTCTTCAGGGATGGCTTCCAGTAAGCGATCGTCCCGGGAAAATGGATCAGGTGAAATGACTCGTTCAGTTTCAGCAGCGATTCCGAAGTTCCGAGGAAAAAATATCCCCCGAAGTTGAGGTTGCTGAAGAAATGATCCACCACCTTCGACTTGGAGGCCCCGTCGAAATAGATCAGCACGTTGCAGCAGAAAATCAGGTCCATGCCCTTCATGAAGAGCATTTTCGAATCTTCCGACAGGTTCAACCGGTTGAAGGTGATCAGCTTTTTAACTTCCGGCTTCACCTCCAGCTTGTTCCCCGTCGCCGGCACGAAGTATTTTCGTTTATAGTAGTCGCTCGTATTGCGCAGGCCGTAGTCGCCGTAGATGCCCGCCTTGGCCGTCTCGACGGACCGGTCATTCAAGTCCGTTGCCATGATTTCGATCTGCCAGCCTTTCAGTGCGCCCTCGCTTTCTTCCAACATCGTCATCGCGAGAGTGTACGGCTCTTCTCCCGTCGAACATCCGGCGCTCCAGATCCGCAGCCGTTTCACTGTTTGCTTCATTTTTTCTTTCGTGAACTCCGGGATGATTACCTTCCGGAGCGCATCGATCTGCGGTGGAGACCGGAACAGCGACGTTTCCC
>JBOGNA010000051.1:0-2376 GCA_050746925.1 Candidatus Acidiferrales bacterium | reverse complement strand
GTTGAGTTCGTCGGCGGGGAGAAGCAACTCGTCTTTACGCGTGCCGGAGCGGTTGATGTCAATGCTGGGGAAGATGCGCTTATCCACCAGGCGGCGGTCGAGATTGATTTCCATGTTGCCGGTACCCTTGAATTCCTCGAAAATCACGTCGTCCATGCGGCTGCCCGTGTCGATGAGCGCGGTGGCGATGATGGTGAGCGAGCCTCCTTCTTCAATGTTTCGCGCGGCGGCAAAGAAGCGGCGCGGGCGCTGCAAAGCGTTGGCGTCGATACCGCCGGAGAGAACCTTTCCCGAGGGCGGCGTGACGGCGTTGTAGGCGCGGCCGAGGCGAGTGAGCGAGTCGAGCAGAATCACAACGTCGCGCTTGTGCTCGACGAGGCGCTTGGCCTTTTCGAGCACCATTTCGGCCACTTGAATGTGGCGCTGGGGCGGTTCATCGAACGTGGAGCTGATGACTTCGCCCTTCACGGTGCGCTGCATGTCCGTGACTTCTTCGGGGCGCTCGTCGATGAGCAGCACGATCAGAGCGACTTCCGGATGGTTGGTGGTGACGGAGTTGGCGATGGACTGCAGCATCATCGTCTTACCGGTGCGCGGCGGCGCGACGATCAATCCGCGCTGGCCTTTGCCGATCGGGCAGAGCATGTCGAGAACGCGGCCAGTGAGATTTTCCTTGGTGGTCTCGAGGCGAATGCGCTCCTGCGGATAGAGCGGCGTGAGATTGTCGAAAAATATTTTGTTGCGCGCGACTTCGGGATCTTCGAAATTGACAGCTTCGACTTTGATCAGCGCGAAGTAGCGTTCGCCGTCTTTGGGTGGACGAACCTGGCCGGAAACGGTGTCGCCGGTGCGGAGATCGAATTTGCGGATTTGCGACGGCGAGACGTAGATATCGTCCGGGCCCGGGAGGTAGTTGTATTCGGGCGCGCGGAGGAAGCCAAAGCCATCGGGCAGGCATTCGAGAACGCCTTCGGAGAAGATCAGGCCGTTCTTTTCGGTTTGTGCGCGAAGGATCTGGAAGATCAGCTCCTGCTTGCGCATGCCGGAGGAGCCGGGGATATTGAGCTCCTTGGCGATCTTCGCGAGATCGGTGATGTTCTTGTCTTTCAGTTCTGCAAGGCTAATGCTCATCGAGTTTCTTTCCTTCTCAAGCCTGTAAACAGGCGCGATTGTAATTGTGATGTGATTGGACTGCGGGCGGGCACAGATTCGAACCTGCCACTCTGTCCAGGTAGCGTACAGACAATCAAAACCCTTCGGTAATTGGCCAAGCCCTGCTTAGCGGATTATGGGAGAACCGAAGGAATTCAATTGGTCAATTCATTGTCCTGCGAGACATCCGTGCCAAACTTGGAATCAACACCGGCAACAGGCGGGTGAATCGGCAGCGGGTGTTCCAGCGCGAGCTGCAGGACGTCGTCCATCGACTCGACAAAATGGATAGACATTTGCGCTTGGATTTCCGGCGGAATATCCGCCAGATCTTTTTCATTATCTTTCGGGAGAATCACGGTACGCAGGCCGAGGCGATGCGCGGCGAGCAGCTTTTCCTTCACGCCGCCGATGGGCAACACTTTACCGCGAAGCGTGATTTCGCCGGTCATGGCGAGATCACAACGAACCGGGATTTGCGTCAGGGCGCTGACGATCGAAGTGCAGAGCGTGATGCCGGCCGAAGGACCGTCCTTGGGGATGGCGCCTTCGGGAACGTGCACGTGAATATCGATGTGACGGTAGAAATCCTTGGGCAGGCCGAAGAGGTGGCTGCGAGAGCGAACGTAGCTCATTCCGGCTTGCGCGGATTCCTGCATCACGTCGCCGAGCTTTCCGGTGAGCGTGAGGCGGCCTTTGCCCTGCATCAGCGTCGCTTCGGTGGAGAGAACTTCGCCGCCCACTTCCGTCCAGGCGAGGCCGGTGGTAAGGCCGACTTCGTTCTTCTTCTCCGCAAAGAAGTCGCGATATTTGATGATGCCGAGGTAGTCGTTCACGTTCACAGGCGTGACTTCGAGCTTGAAAGCCTTGTCCGCGACGACCTTGCGCGCGACTTTGCGGCAGATGTTCGCGACTTCGCGATTCAGATTCCGGACTCCCGCTTCGTGCGTGTAGTGGCGGATGACGTGCGTCATCGCCTCGTCGGAGATCTTCAGATTATCTTTGGTAAGGCCCGTGGCTTCGAGTTGCTTGGGGACGAGGAATCGCTGGGCGATCTGATGCTTTTCCTGCTCGGTGTAGCCGGGGATGCGCAGGACTTCCATGCGATCCTGCAGCGGCTGCGGAATCGTGTGCAGCACGTTGGCGGTGCAGACGAACATGACCTTGGAGAGGTCGTATTCGACGTCGAGATAGTGATCGGTGAATGAGTGGTTCAATTCCGGG
>JBOGNA010000050.1:0-1955 GCA_050746925.1 Candidatus Acidiferrales bacterium | reverse complement strand
GTTCGATGTGGGTGTCGAGGCCAAACTCCTTGAATTTGGAGGCGATCCATTCAGCGTTGTCCTTGTCGTAGGGAGAGCCGACGTGGTGGGGATGGGCGGAAAGGCGCTGCATATAGGAGCGGAGATTGTCGGGGCTGGGAATGGCACGGAGTTTTTCCTCCCACTGGCGCTCGGCGCGGGAGGATTCAACGGAGTAGCCGTAGAGAGGCTGGTCGTCAGCCACGACATGGGCGCCGAAAGGCGCAAGCGAGACGCTTGCGAACAACAAGATGGCGATGATGGCGCTGCGGTTCATGATCCCTCCCTGAGTTGGCGCCCGTATTCTGCCTGAAGAAGAACCAGAATGGAAATGTGCGTATCGCGCCGTCTAAAATGTAACCGAAGGGGGCAACGTCGCGCCATTTAAGATGTAACCCAACCAAAACTAAGATTGGGGGAGGATACGGTTGGGAAACAAAGGGAGATGGGAGTATTTGCGGGCGATTTATGAGCGGTATCAAGCGGCGGGGCGGGAGGCCAAGCAGGTGATCCTGAATGAATTTTGCGCCAACACCAAGTACCACCGGAAATATGCCATCCGTCTGCTGCATGGACCGCCGCCGGAGAAGCAGCGGGCACGGCGGGAGCGGCGGCGCGGGTTGCGCTATGGACACGAAGTGTTGTCCATTCTGACGGCCGTTTGGGCGGCGGCGGGTTATCCCTGGTCGGTGCGGCTGAAAGCGTTGCTGCCGCTGTGGATGCCGTGGATCCGCAAGAAATTCCGGCTGCGGCCAGAAATCGAGCGACAACTGCTGGCCATGAGTGCGCGGCAGATGGATCGCCGGCTGCAAGCGAAGAAGACGAAATTGCGGCGGCGCATTTACGGACGCACCAAGCCGGGGTATCTGCTCAAGCACCACATTCCCATCAAGACGGATAGCTGGGACGTGCACAAGCCCGGTTTCACGGAAATCGATCTGGTATCGCACTCGGGCAACTCCGCCGACGGAGAGTTCGCGCACACGCTGAATGTCACCGACATTCACAGCACCTGGACGGAGTCGCGGGCGGTGCTGGGGCGTGGAGAAACCCCGGTGCAAGAGGCTCTGGATGAGATTGCCGGGGCGCTGCCGTTTTCTCTTTTGGGCGTGGACTCCGACAATGGATCGGAATTCATCAACTGGCATCTGAAGGGCTGGTGCGATGCGAACAACATCCAGATGACGCGCGGGCGTCCGTACAAGAAAGATGACAACGCGCACATCGAACAGAAAAACTGGACGCACGTGCGGAAACTACTGGGCTGGGAGCGCTACGACACCAACCACGCGGTGGCGGCGCTGAACGATTTGTATCGCAACGAACTGCGGCTATGGATGAATCTGTATCTGCCTTCGGTGAAGCTGGTGAAGAAAGTGCGCGTGGGCTCGAAAGTGCGGCGGGTCTACGACGCACCGCGAACGCCGTTCGAGCGGGTGCAGGCTTTGCCGCAAGCAAATGCGGAGCGCGTAGCGGAGCTGCAAAGCGTGTTGAAGAAGCTGGACCCGTTTCAGTTGGGGAAGGTGATCGACGGGAAGCTGCAGCGCATTTACAAGCTGGCCAATCGCCGCCTGAGTCCGAAGGCCGTGCCAGAAGATACCGCGAAGCAAGCATCACGAGAGCGCCGGAGAAACGGCTGTGGAAAAGACGCTCGCTCCGCGAGCTTGGAAATCCCTTCGGGATTTCCACTTTCCCACAGCCGCAACAACAAGCCTCCGGTTACATTTCAAATGTCTCGACAATACAGACTAGGGTTACATTCTTAAATGTCTCGACACGGGAGCCAGCGTCCGGTTGAGAGGTCCGCAAGGAACGTTGCACGGTTTTCCGTTCCAAGGGCAATGAAGTAGATGCGGCGGCCGACATACTCGGCGGTGGGAAGGCGAATAGATTTTTTGGAGAACCGCATGGGCCAGAAGCTAGCATGGGAGAGTGGT
>JBOGNA010000049.1:0-2630 GCA_050746925.1 Candidatus Acidiferrales bacterium | reverse complement strand
GATCAACACTACCGGTCGCGCGTTGACGGGGTCCGATCCGGATTCGATCACCACGATTTCCGCCACGTCGGACGACGTAACGGGATCGACCACGCTCACAGTCTCGAACTCTCCCATTTCGATTGCCGTCACGCCGCCGCCGGGAGGAGTGATTCCGCCGGTGCCGCCCGGCGGAAAAATCGCCGTGGGGATCGTGCTGACGGCAACGCCCGGATTCAGCGGAAACGTCTCGTTCGGCTGTTCCGTCACCGGAGCCGATGGGCAGCCGGCACCCTCGATCACCTGTCTCCCGGATCCAAACGAGGTGACGTTGGTTCCCGGAGGGCCGACGCAGGTGGCGATCGTCGTGAACACGTACTGCACCGCCGACGTGACGCCGCTTGGCACGGCGCCGAATCCCGGCGGATTCGGCGGAGCGCTCGGCTTGCTGCTCGTCGCGATGATTCTGGTAGGCGCTTCGTGGACCTACAAGCGCAACCCGCGGTGGGCCCTCTCGTTTGCCGTGCTGGCGCTGATCGCAATCGGCGGCTCCGCTTGCAGCGGTCCGCCCAAGGGTCCGAACGGCGCTACGCCGCCCGGAAATTACACGCTGACGATCAGCGCAACGGTAAACGGCACAACCGTGGTAGCACCGCCGATCAATTTCACGGTGCAATAGTTCACGGTGCAATAGCGCGCGGGTATTAACGGCCAGGAGGTTTTGAGGGGTTTTGAAGCGCTCTCGCGGCTCGATCGTCGCGCGATTCGCGAGCACGGCCTGGGCCGTGTTGACCATCCGAGCCGCAGCGTATGACGCCGCCCGGCGGAGCCGATTTTCTGCATTTCTAATCTACGGTGCCGCGATTAGAAATGAACCTAACTCATTTATTTTCAGCGATTTAACTTTTTCTAATCTACTGTAAAAGCGGTTTTTCGGAAACTGCATTTTTGCCCTGAATTTTCCGAACTCGAAGCCGCATCCCCGAATTTCCGTGCGCTTTCAGAGCGGCGTGATGCTGAAAAGATGCGCGCCGAACGCTTCGCGCCGCACGAAAAGTCCGACGTTGTGCAACTCCTCGCCGCTGCGCTCGTAATGCACGTCGTTCAGCTCATCGTAAAAGTCAAATTGCCCCGAACCAGCCACGCGATCCGCTAATTTCACGCGGCCTTGCGATGCGGAGCCCGCCACGTTCACTGCAATGATTTTCCAGGCGTTCTCGCTTCTCCATTCATAGACTGCCAAATTCCTTGAGCTGTCGTCACCTTCGGAATCGACCGGGAGCATCGACCAGCGGCCGGAGTGAAACACTTCTTCGTTCGACGCTTGCAAAATCCCTCGGAAGAGGGCTTTCCGGAAAGGATCGGGCGGCTCCTCGCGGGCCGTCCGCAACGTGATTGGCAGGCGGACTTTGCGGCCTTCGAGTTCGCCCTGATAATAGAAACGCATTCCCGGCAGCGTTCCCATCAGCGTCCCGGCCGCAATCAATCGTTCCGTCGGGAAAACAGCGGCGCAGCGCTCCTCATCGTGATTCTCGAGAAAGCGCGCCAGGTGATTTTGATAGTTGACGGGCGCGCCGAGGCAATCGTGCACTCCGGATGGATTCGCATCGCGCACCGCGTCATACAGCGCCTTGTCGTAGGCGTACGAAAAGCCGAGATCGAGTAGGCGCCCTTCCGTTCCCCAGTACGCTTCCGCGAGCAGCACCAGATTTGGAACAGCCGCGTGCGCCTCGCTCCAAAACTCCGTCTTCGGCCGCGTGAAGCCCGCCAGGAACAGCGCCCACACGTTCGCAAAGATATCGCTCAAAAGCAGCATCGCCATGTCGCAGCGCAGTCCATCGCAATGGCCGGCGATCGTGCGCAAGTCCGCAATCTGCGCCGCGCGCAGGGCCGGATGAAAGTGATTCAGTTGCGCCACCTCTTTCCACGGCGGAAAGTAAGGATCCTTTCCGAGCGCGAGATACTTTGCTCCGGCAGGCGTATCGGCGCGATAGAACGCGGAGGGGTTTTGCTCGAACTGCTGCTGCGTGCCTTGCACGTAGAACTCGGGATGCTCGCGGGTCCATCGATGATCGAGCGCCGTGTGATTGCCGACGAAGTCGAGAAAGAGAGCGATCCCGCGGGCGTGCAGTTTCTCGCGGACGCCATCGAGCGACGCCCAGTCACCGATTTGCGGATCGGGAACGTAATCGCGGACGGCGTAGGGCGAAGCGATCACGTCGCTCGGCTTCCATCCGGGCAGCGCGGCGTCATACGCGGAGCGGTTTCCAGGATCCTCGAGCATGATGCGGCGCGACTCTTCGCTCCGCTGCCACACGCCCATCAGCCAGACGATGTTGAATCCGAGTTTCGCGAGGGCGTCCCATTCCGAGTCGGGTACTTCAGCCAAAGTGATGCGGTGCCCGAGGCGAGCCGATAGCTGCTCGAGCCACGACCACGTGTTGATTTCGTAGAGATGCGGATGATTGCGAATCGGGAATGCGGACGGGGGCTTCGTCGGCGGCGCCATGGATGGCGTAGATCGTAGATTGCGATTGCCGTGAAGTCAACGAACCGCCCCTCATGATTCACGCGGATCGCTCGCTGGACAAACGAAGCGATTGATGACAAAGTTCTCCCCGGACGTGCGGCAAACCGGGACGACACCGCAC
>JBOGNA010000048.1:0-24850 GCA_050746925.1 Candidatus Acidiferrales bacterium | reverse complement strand
GAAATACTCTATGCGATCGGGCTCGGCGATTCTGTTGCGGGCGTGACGCACGAATGTGATTTTCCGCCGGAAGCTGCGAAGAAGCCGCCTCTTATTCGACCGCGCGTCGATCCTCAGGCATCGCCGGCGGAAATCGACCGGCAGGTATCGGAGCTGGTTTCGCGCGGCGAAAGTATTTATGCGGTCGATGCCGATCTGCTCGCGTCACTCGCGCCCGATTTGATCATCACGCAGGACCTTTGCCACGTCTGCGCGGCATCGCCTGACGATCTCGCGACCGCATTGACTCGCTTCGCCCGGCGGCCGAGAGTGCTGTCATTAACGCCTCATTCGATCGCTGATGTGTGGAACGACATCCGCCGAATCGGCGAGGCGACCGGCCGTCGCCGCGATGCGCAGGGCCTCGCGATTACGCTCGAACAGAAGGTAGCGGCGATCGAGATGAGGGTGGCGGGCGCTCGCCGTCCGCGTGTGCTGTGCCTCGAATGGATGGAGCCGTTCTATATCGCCGGACACTGGGTGCCGGAGATGGTGGCCAAGGCGGGCGGCGAGGATGTGCTCGGGAGACCCGGCGAACCGTCCTTCCGAGCGTCGCTGGAAGCGATCGCGAGCACAAACGCGGAGATAATCGTCGTGATGCCGTGCGGCTATGGTGTCGCGCGCGCATCTGCTGAGTTTTGCCTCGAAAAGCTGCTGGAAAGCTGGAAGAATCTCCCTGCCATTCGCGATCGGCAAATTTTTGCCGTAGATGCGAACAGCTACTTCTCGCGTCCTGGGCCTCGGCTTGCGGATGGAGTGGCACTACTCGCGCATCTGTTTCATCCCGATCGCGTGGTAATGGGTGCTACCGGCGAAGCGTTCCGCAAACTCTAGCCGGCGATCAATGAGAAGGGATCGACGGTATCCGCTTCTGCCAGTGGCGATAAAAGATAAGCCCCACGCACATTAGAGCCACACCGATTGACGAGCGTACCGGTCGCTGAATCCAGATGCTGATCGTCAAAGCCAGCGCGCCTGCTACGAATATCACCGGGACGAACGGATAGCCCCAGGTTCGGTATGGACGCGGCATGTCCGGTTCGGTCTTCCTCAGACGAAGCATGGCCACCACGGCGAGCCCGTAGAAAATCCATCCCGCAAAAATGAAGAGGGAAGTAAGGTCTTCAAACGTGCCTGTCAAAGCCATCAAGCTCGCGAGGCAACACTGAAACACCAGAGCGTTTCCAGGCGTACGAAACTTGGGGTGAATCGCCGCTGCGAAACGAAAGAAAATCCCGTCTCGCGCCATAGCGTAATCCACGCGAGCCCCACTTAACACTGACGAATTGAGAGTGCCGAGCGCCGAAATCACCATCGCGAGAGTGATCCAAAGCGCCGCGCCACGTCCCGCGAAACTCTCTACGACATCCGACGCAATGTGTTCAGAGGCTGCTACCGCATTGAAGGGCAGCGCATAAAAGCACACTGCACTGACCAAACTAAAGAGAACGATCACGAACGCAACTCCGCCGATCAGCGCGCGGGGAATATTTCGGCCGGGATTGCTCACCTCGGAACCAACAAGGTTTACATCCTCCCATCCATCAAATACCCAGAGTGCCGCCGCCAGCGCCGCCAGAAAGCCCGTGACCGTCCCCCATCCTGGCGATGAGGGCCACAGCGGCTGAAAGTTCCCCGCGCGCCCGTGTGAGAAAGCGAATCCAAAGCCGATGATCGCGACCACCGACGCAATCTTGATGAGTGTGAGTGCGATTTGAACCTGCCCACCAAGCCGCACGCCGAGGTAGTTGATGAATGTGAGCAGCAGCAGCGCGAGAACGGCGAGCGGCTGCGCCCATGTGAAAACAAATTCGGACGGATGGCCGGCGAGGACGGGAATCTGAACGTGAAAGGCATAGATCGGTGCTGCCACGACGGGAAAAAGGAAGCTAACGAAACGCATCAGGCCGGCCGCGATCGAGGCGGTGGAAGCGGGTCGTCCGACGATCGAGTGCGTCCATCCAAAAATATATCCCCAGACAGGGCCGAATCCGCGCCGCAAGTACGCATATTCGCCTCCGGCTTCGGGAATCGCCGCGCCAAGTTCGGCGAAGCTCAGTGCACCGAACATCGACAATACGCCGCCGACGATCCAGGCCGCGAAGACGATCGCAGTGGATCCGCCTTCGCGCGCCATCTCGGCCGGCTTCAGGAATATTCCCGTGCCGATCATCGTCCCTACGACGATCGCAGCGGCTGCCCAGGCG
The DNA here is from genome assembly GCA_050746925.1 of Candidatus Acidiferrales bacterium. Lineage (GTDB taxonomy): Bacteria > Acidobacteriota > Terriglobia > Acidiferrales > UBA7541 > Palsa-295. Next base: position 22,604 of record JBOGNA010000048.1, on the reverse strand, counting down.
CCGAGCGCGCGAATGAGCTCGAGCGGTTGCTTGGGTTTCGTGTCCGTGGAAGCGGGGATAAGTTTCTCCGTGATGCTCAAGTGTGCGATGGTTGCGGCGATGCTCCACGAGAACCGCGCTCCGCGTCGCCACGAACGATTGCGCTGGCGAGCGAGCCCACCGTGTATGTCACGACGGTGCCTACCAGGAAGTACCAAGTCCAGGCCAGCGGCGTGTAGATTTTCACCGCGATCATGCAGGCGATTCCGATAACGAATCCCGCGAGAGCTCCCGTCTCGTTCGCGCGACGGTTCCAGGTCCCGAGCAGAAATACGCCGAGCAAAGCGCCATACGTAATGGACACGATCGAGAGCCCAGCCACCAGCACCGGCCCCCAGCGAACCAGTCCGAGAGTTGCGAGAACAATTCCCCAAACAATGGTCATCTGCCGCGAGCGCCCCAGCGGCTGCGCTCCTTCATTCGCGTGCCGCTTCCCGAGGTCTATGATGCTGGAGGACGCCAGCGAGTTCAACGATCCGCTCGCATTCGACATCGCAATCGCAAAGATCGACGCCAGCACCAGACCGGCGAGGCCTGCCGGCATGTGATGCACGATGAATTGCGGGTAAATGCGATCGGGGTCGCCGCCGGGATTCAGCAGCCCGCCGTGCTGCGCGAAGACGAAAAGCATCACGCCGACGACGAGAAACAGAGCAAATTGCACGAACACGATGGCTCCGCTCACGAGAAGAGCAGTCTTGCTGTCGCGTTCATTGCGAGCGGCAAGCAATCGCTGCACCATCGTTTGATCGGTTCCATGGCTCGCCATTGTCAGAAACGTGCCGCCGATTATCCCCGCCCAGAACGTGTAGCTGTTCGTAAGGCTGAACGCAAAGTTGAAGACCGAAAGCTTGTTTCCGGCCGCGGCAGCCACCTGCGATACTTCCGGCCAGCCGCCGGGAATCTTGTGTAGCAAAAGAAAAAAAGCCGCGACGGAGCCGGTGAGATAGAGCGCAAACTGAATCACGTCCGTCCAGATCACGGCGCGCATTCCGCCCTCGAATGTATAGAACAGCGTGAGCAGAGCGACGATCAGTATCGAAATGCGGTCGCCTGTCCCGAACGCCACGCTCACGACCTTTCCGATAGCCGATATCCGAACGCCCTCAGCGATCGCCCGCGTTGCCAGAAATACCACTGCCGCCGCCGAACGCATGCGCCTTCCAAATCGCTTTTCGAGGAGCTGGTAAGCCGTGTAGAATTCGCCTTGGAAATACTGCGGGATAAGGACAACACACAGAATCACGCGCGCGATCAAGTATCCAAGCACGATTTGCAAGAAGCCGAGATTTCCACCATATGCAATACCGGGAGTGCTGATAATCGTGAGCGTCGAAGTCTCGGTGGCGACGATCGAGCAGGCGATGGCCCACCAAGGCGCAGTGCGGCCTCCGAGAAAGTAGTCGCGAAGATTGTTCTGCCGTCGGCGAAACCGCGCGCCGAATAGCGTAATGCCCGCGAGATAGAGAACGAGGATGGCGAAGTCAGTTGGGCTGATTTGCATCGCGCCTGTCTAACGAAGGCCGGCGAGTCGCGCGATGCTAACTGCCCGGTTTGAAGCCTGTCAAGCACAGCGAGGATGAATGCCCGAAGAAAAGCAAGTTTCCGACGCAGCTTATTTCCTGGGACTTGACGGCGGCGGCACAAAGACGGATTGCGTGTTGGTCGATACGGCCGGCAAGACGCTCGCTCGCTCCACCGCGGGTCCCTCGAATCCGATTCGCGCGGGGTATGCAAAGGCTTGGTTCACGTTGAGCGACGCTGCCGACGTGGTTCTCGAACACCACCACATCAAAGCGGGGGACATTCGCGGAATTTACGCGGGGATTGGTGGTGCGGGACGCGATGTGGTCGCGCGGCGAATTGCAACATTCCTGGAGAACGCTTTTCCGGCAGCGGCGGTTACAGTGACGACCGATCTTGCGATCACCTTGCAGGCGGCCGTAAGCGATGGCGAAGGTATCGTACTCGTCATTGGGACGGGTTCCGCGGCATATGGGCGTTCGGCTGGGGGCGAAACGGCTCGTGCGGGTGGCCGCGGGCCGTGGTTCAGCGACGAAGGCAGCGCGTTTGACATCGGCCGGCGCGCCCTCGCGGCCGTGGTTCGCGCCGAAGAGCAACGAGGACCGGAGACGGCGCTCTCCGATCGCGTGCTGAAATGGCTCGGCTGCGCGGAGTGGAACCGTGTGCTCGATTGGGTGGTGAAGAATCCTGATGACGTGTTTCCGCGGATCTTTCCGTTGGTGGGCGAGCTGGGAGACAAAGGCGATCCTGTTTGTCAGGCGATTTTGCTGAATGCTGCCGAGGCGCTTTCCGAGCTTGTCACAAGCGTGGTCTCGCGACTCAAGATGACCGATCGTGAAATCTCGATCGCGAAGGCCGGCGGTACCGTGGGACGCAGCAAGTTCTTCGACGCAGCAATCGACGAAGGCCTAACGCGGGTGGCGCCAAGAGCCCGGTTGATCCCACTTGAGATGAAGCCGGCCGAAGCTGCCGCACAACTCGCGATTCGTCTGGGGCGGCGCAAGGCTCATGCCTGATGATGCTTCGCCTGCGGCCGAGCACGCGCACACGGCAACAGCAGACGAAATAAAAGTTCTCGTGCACGATGCGGACGAGGCCACGCTGCTTGTGCTCCTTGAAAACCCCGCTCTCGACGAACCCCACGTTGTGCAGATGCTTGAGCGATTAGATCTCTCCGCGAATGTTCTGGCGGCGATTGCAGATGCAGGGAAGTGGACATCGAGCGAATCCGTTCGTCTGCGGTTGGCGCGGCATCCTCGCACGCCCCGGCGAATCGCTCTCGCTCTTCTGCGGCAACTATTCCTCTTCGATCTCGTGCGCGTGAGCCTTTTGCCATCGGCACCGGCCGATATTCGACGCGCCGCCGAGGGAGCGATCCTCGCCCGAGTGCCGCATCTCCCAGTGGGCGAGAAATTGACCCTCGCGCGGAGAGGTCCTGCCCGAATCGCCGCCGCAGTGCTGGCGGAAGGTCATCCTCAGGCGATCAAGCTCGCGCTCGGAAATGCGTTTCTCACGGAAAGCCAGCTTCTGAAGGTTCTCGCCAAGCAGGACGTTCCCGAACGGGTCGTCGCAGCGATTGCGCAGCATCCGAAGTGGTCCTGCCACTACAATGTTCGCTTGGGGCTGCTGCGCAATGCGCATGCGCCAGTGCCCGCGGTTCTCGCGATTCTGCCGGATCTGACGATTCGCGATCTCAAGGATGTGATGACGCTCGAATCTCTCACACCACATTTGAAGAAATACATTCAACAGGAATTGGAGAGACGAGCCGCCGGTCGTGCGGAGGATGAAGCCGAAGACGAGGCTAGGGGCAAGGAGTAGCCCCAGCACGGAGACGCTAAGGAGACGAATGGCCAAGCAATCCACCCAAATGCGATGGATCGTTGTGCTTGGTGGAGTTGTGTTCTTCGGTGTGCTGCTCTATTCCACGCTGCAGCAGACCCACAAGGAATACGAGGTGTGCTTGGAATTCAAGGGGCGCTCGCACTGCGCCACCGCGAAGGGTTCGACGCCTGACGAAGCAATCCGCAGCGCGCGGGATATTGATTGCGAACTGGTGACGAACGGGCGGGATGAACTGATGGCGTGCAACGACGTTCAGCCCACAAGCGTCCGCGAAGTAAAGTAGCGCCCCCCGACCTACTTCTTGGCTAGCTTGAGCGGCACGGGCGTGCCGAGCATCCGCAGGTACGTCATAAGCTGCGCGCGATGATGGACCTCGTGTTCGTTGATTCCGAACAAGATCACGGCGACTTTGCGGCGAAACCCCAGATCGGCGTGCGCGCGCTCCTCATCGAGCACGCTCTCCGGCAAAGCTGTGACCGCTGCAATGGTTTCGCCGTGGACGCGATCGTTGCCCTTCAACTCCTCGTCGAGCGTGCCGGGAACGCCCATCACTGCGTGCAGGCCCTTCGGCACACGGACTTCGTAATAACCGAAGTTGCCGGCGAGCGCGCAACGCCGGACTCCTTCTTCTGAGACCCATAGGTGCCGCAATATTTCGCCCACGCTCAGCGCGCCCGGCTCCGGTTTCCATTCCATATGTTCGGGGCGAAGCATTGAGAACACGTCCCGGGTGCGCGCCCGGGTCGCCTCTTTTTGCTTCAGGAAGAAGTCCGCGAGCGTCATTCCGCGATTATACGTCAACCGCCGGACCGATTTCCGGTGTCTAACTCCAATACGGGCCGCCGTGCGCCCGAATTGACAGTTTTGTGTGCAGCCCTTAGCATGAATTTACTTTGATGTGGACGCGGACACGAACATGACGCGCTGCCTGAACTGCGGAGCGGATCGGGAACAGGACGTCTGCGAGTCCTGCGGGCTCAGTTCCTCGGCCGCGGAGTTTTCTCTGCGCAGCAAGCTCCTGAATCGCACGGCCGTATTTCTGCTCGGCGCGATCGCGTTCGTCGCGGCCAGCGGGCGTTATCCGGCGCTCGACCTCGACGAAATCCTCATTTTCATCGGCGTGCTGTTTTTCCTCACACTCGGACTCGCGATTTGGGTCGAGCGGCGTGCATTGCGGCACACGGAAGTGGAAGCACTCAAACGCGTGTACTACGGACTTATTCCACTGCCTTGGCTCCTTGCCGCATTGCTGCTCGGCAATGGTGCGCTCGATCGTGCGCCGCCTCAGCTCGAGACCGCTCGCGTGGTTGGTAAATTCGCGATGCGCGGACCGGTGCCGAGTCGGAGGCTGATCGTGATTTCTTGGCGAGAAGGGCATCGCTTCGAGCGCGTTCCTGTCGATACAGCCGATTTCGACCGCTTCGCCACGGGTGACGTCGTTGAGGTGAACGTGAAAGGCGGGCTGGTCGGAATTCCCTGGGTTTCCGGCGTTTCGCGGCCCTGATTCTCGCTGACCCGCAAGCGATGTGGGTTAGATCTTCGCCGGATTCTCGCGCCTGATAAATTCTCCCGCGCCGGGCTTGCCGACGAACTTTCCACTCTCGATGATCGTCCGGCCGCGCGAGAGCACGATTTTCGGCGCTCCCTTGACGCGTATCCCTTCGAACATCGAATAGTCAACGCGCATGTGATGTGTTTTTGCGCTGATCACTTGTTCGGCGTCCGGGTCGAACACAATCAGATCCGCATCCGAGCCAACCGCCACCGTGCCTTTTCGCGGATAAAGCCCGAAGAGCTTTGCAGGCGCGGTCGACACAAGTTGCACGAAGCGATTGGGCGAGAATCGATTTCCGTGCACACCACCGGTATAGACCAGGCTCAATCGGTGCTCGATCCCAGGCCCGCCATTCGGAATCTTTGTGAAATCGTCTTTGCCGAGTTCTTTCTGTTCCTTGAAACAGAACGGGCAATGATCCGTCGAAACCACTTGCAGATCGTCCTGCGCGAGCCCTTGCCATAGCTTTTCCTGATGCCATTTCTCGCGCAGCGGCGGCGTGAACACGTATTTCGCCGCATCAAATCCGGGGCCGTCCATATTGTCGAGCGAGAGATAAAGATACTGCGGGCACGTTTCGGCGTAAGCAGGGAGGCCACGATCGCGCGCTTCGCGCACCTTTTCAAGCGCTTCGTTGCACGAAAGGTGCACGATATACACCGGCGCGCCGGCCATTTCCGCAAGCGCAATCGCTCGCGAGGTGGCTTCTGCCTCGGCGGTAACCGGCCGCGTGAGCGCGTGGTATTTCGGTGCGCGTTTGCCTTCCGCAAGCGCTCGCTGCACGATCACATCGATTGCTCCGCCGTTCTCTGCGTGCATGCAGACCATTCCGCCGCTGTTCGCAGCTGCCGACATCGCCCGGAAGATGGAGGCGTCATCGAGCATGAAAACGCCCGGATACGCCATAAACAGCTTGAAGGTCGGCACGCCCTCGCGCACAAGCGTTTTCATTTCTTGCAACTGCGCGTCGGCCAATTCCGTGATGATGCAGTGAAACGCGTAGTCGATCACCGCCTTGCCTTCGGCCTTCTTCATCCACGTGTCGAACGCCTGGTGGAGCGTTTGGCCCTTGTATTGAATCGCGAAGTCGATCAGCGTGGTTGTTCCGCCGTATGCCGCTGCCACGGTTCCCGACTCAAAGTCGTCCGCGCTCATCGTCCCGCCGAAGGGCATATCGAGATGCGTGTGCACGTCGATGCCGCCGGGCATCACGAACGCCCCTGCTGCGTCGATGATCTTGCCGGCATTTTCGGTGGGCAAGTCCTTCCCAATCGCGACGATTCGGCCGCCCACGATTCCCACATCGCTCGCGTATGTGTCTGTCGCAGTGACAACCGTGCCGTTGCGAATTACCGTATCGAAGCGCATGGAACGTGGCCTCCTCGTGTTACCCGCAGGGCGTGTAGCTTACACCGGTTTCAGACCCCTAGGCATCTCGTGCTCGTTGACGTGGGGCGCGTGTAACCCAGCCGTCACCTCTTACTACTCCGCACCAGCCGACAGAAGGAACGTGGAGACAATCGCTCGAATCGGCACTAGAATGGCCCCTTTCCATCACTCGGATTTTGGAGACACAATCACTCAATGACGCTCCGCGAAACCGCCCCGCCACTTACGCCCGAGCAGTATGAAAAGAATTTTGCGGAACTTGTGCCCGCCATGACGTCCAGCCAGGCGGCGATTGAAGCCGCGCGCTGTCTCTATTGTTTCGACGCACCGTGCATCCACGCGTGTCCCACCCACATCGACGTTCCTTCTTTCATCAAGAAGATTTACACCGGCAACCTGCGCGGCTCCGCCCGCGTGATCCTGGAAGCCAACATTCTCGGTGCCAGCTGCGGCCGCGTCTGCCCCACGGAAGTGCTCTGCGAAGGCTCTTGCGTGATGCACGAGAAGGGACAAAAGCCGATTGAGATCGGCCGCCTCCAGCGCCATGCGGTTGACTACGTCCTCGACCGAAAGATTCAATTGTTCCACGCCGCCGCTGCAAACGGGAAACGCGTTGCTTGCGTCGGTTCAGGCCCAGCATCGCTTGCGTGCGCGGCCGAGCTGGCGCAAGCCGGATATCGGGTGACGATCTTTGACCGTAACGAAGTTCCAGGCGGCCTCAATACCTACGGCATTGCCGCCTACAAGCTCCGCGCCGATGATTCGCTTCGTGAAGTTGATGCAATCCGCTCCCTCGGCGTCGAATTCCGCCAGAAAGTCGAAATCGGACACGACATTCCGTTCGCTCAGCTCGAAAAAGAATTCGACGCGATCTTCGTCGGGGTGGGCCTCGGAGAAACCTGGGATCTTGCGCTACCTGGCGAAGACCTGACCGGCGTTTGCGGCGCCATGGAATTTATCGAGGCTACCAAGCTTCGCTCGTTCGCCGAAGTGCAGATCGGCCGCCGCATCGCATGCATCGGTGCGGGGAATACCGCGATCGACGTGGTCACCGCCGCGAAACGGCTCGGCTCCGAAGCTGTTCATTTGATCTATCGCCGTGGTGAAAAGGAAATGCCGGCATTTCGCTACGAGTACGATCTCGCGAAACTCGACGGCGTACTCTTTCACTGGTACACGCAGCCGGTGCGAATCATTGGCGAGAGCGGCAAAGTGGTAGCGATCGACTGTGTGCACACTCGGCTCGACCTGGGCGATAAGTCCGGAAGCGCGCGAGGGCGAGCGCGGATCGTTCCGATTCCCGGCAGCGAGTTCAGACTCGAGGTGGACATGGTCGTCCGCGCGATTGGCCAAAAGCCCGTGACGGATCGATTTCGCACGGTAGCTGGTATCGAGGTGCGCGACAACGGCACGATCGCAATTAACGAACGGCACCAGACCGGCGCACAGAAATATTTTGCCGGTGGCGATTGCACCAACGGCGGCAAGGAAGTGGTCGATGCCGTCGCGGAAGGCAAAGTCGCAGCACGGAGTATCGACGCCTGGCTCGGCGCGCCGCGCGTCAGGAACTAGCGGCTCATGCATCTCGCCGAGCACCTCCTAAATCGTTTCCCGTTTCTCGAACCGCTCGAGCGCGATTGGGATCCCGTACCGAAAGCCGCGCTCGTCGCCTGGATTCTTTTCTACGGCCTGTTTCTATATCAGGCTGCACGCGGAGCTGGCATTCTGCTCTTGATGGACGGCGTGTTTGTTCCCATCCACGAAGGCGGTCATCTTCTATTTCGATTTTTCGGCGAGTTCCTCAGCGTCGCCGGCGGAACTTTCTTGCAGCTCGCTGTCCCGCTCCTGCTCGCGGTCTATTTCATGTTCCAGCGACAGGCGCAGGGTGTGGCATTCTGCCTCTTCTTTTTCTTCGAGCAATTCCTGCCGATCTCGACGTACATGGCCGACGCGCGCGCCCAGGATTTGCCGTTGCTAACGATCGGCGATGGCGGCGACGTCATCCATGACTGGAATTACCTGTTCGGCAAGCTCGGCCTGCTGCGGCATGACATGCAGATCGCAGCGGTCGTGCGTATGGCCGGCTGGCTTGGTATGCTGTCGGTCGTCGCGTGGATAGTCTGGCGTGGCCGGAAATCCACGGCAGCCACAGATAAACACCGATAGAAACGCGATGGAACCAGCAGATCGACAATTCGACGATTTGGAATATCCGGAAAAAGAACTGACCGGTCGAATCCTCGAGTGTGCGTTTAACCTACACAACGCGCTCGGCGCGGGTTTTCTCGAAAGGGTTTATGTAAATGCTTTGGTCCTGGAGATGCGCGGTCACAGCATCAGTTGCAGCCAGGAGTCAGCGTTTCCGGTGAAGTACAAAGGCACAATAGTTGGAGACTATTTCGCCGATGTGGTGGTCGAAGGGCGCGTCATCCTAGAATTCAAGGCGTGCGCAATTCTCGAGTCGGGTCATTTCGCTCAACTCTTAAACTATCTCCGGGCTTCGGGAATTCACGTAGGGCTTCTCCTAAATTTCGGGCGTCCGAGGTTGGAGTACCGAAGGTGTGTGGTCTGATCGCGGCTTTCCCGAAGCACGTGCTTTCATCGCCTTTGTTTCTGTGTTTATCTGTGGCTGCTTTGTCGTTGAGAGGTGAGCGATGGCTGATCTGCGGGTGAAATTCTGCGGCGTTGAATCGCCGAATCCGTTCTGGTTGGCGTCTGGTCCACCCACGAATACCGGCGACCAGGTGATGCGCGCCTTTGACGCGGGCTGGGGCGGCGCCGTGTGGAAGACGATCGGCGAGCCCATTCAGAATACCTCCTCCCGCTACGCGTCCATCGATCTGAACGGCGTAAAAATGATGGGCCTAAACAATATCGAGCTCATCAGCGATCGTCCCATCGACGTAAACCTGCGCGAGATCGCCGAGGTAAAGAAGCGCTACCCGAAACATCTTGTAATCGCGTCCCTGATGGTCGAATCGAAGCGCGAAACGTGGCACGACATCGTTCGCCGCGCCGAAGACGCCGGTTCCGACATGCTCGAGTTGAACTTCGGTTGCCCACACGGAATGAGCGAGCGGGGGATGGGCGCAGCGGTCGGACAGGTGCCGGAATATACAGAGATGATCACGTCGTGGGCCAAGGAAGTAGCGAAGACGCCGGTGATCTCGAAGCTGACGCCAAACGTCACCGACATCACTCACATCGCGCTCGCGGCCCAGCGCGGAGGCGCCGATGCGGTGAGCTTGATCAATACGATCAATTCCCTCATGAGCGTAAATCTTGAGACATTTGCGCCGAACCCGAATGTCGCCGGCAAGTCGTCGCATGGAGGATATTGCGGTCCAGCGGTGAAACCGATCGCGCTCCACCTTGTGTCGAGTGTTGCCAAGAAAGTGAAGATTCCGATCGTGGGTATCGGCGGCATTGGCAACTGGATTGACGCGGCCGAGCACATCGCGCTGGGCGCATCCACCGTGCAGGTTTGCACCGCCGCAATGCACTACGGCTTCCGGATCGTCGAGGATATGGCCGACGGCCTCAACGCTTACATGGACGACCACGGCTATCGCTCGATTGAAGACTTCCGCGGCCGCGCGGTTCCGAACGTGATGGATTGGGGCGACCTCGATTTGAATTACAAGATCGTCGCCGAGATTCACAACGAGCTGTGCATCGGCTGCCAGCTCTGCTACGTCGCTTGCGAAGATGGTGCGCACCAGTGCATCGAGCGCGCGGCGCCGCACAACGGGAATGGGAAGCTCAATCCGAACGGCATGGAAGTCCACGTTCCGCGGATCATCGAAGAAGAGTGCGTGGGATGCAATCTCTGCGCACTCGTGTGCCCGGTAGATGGCTGCATCACGATGCTGCAAATCGACAACGGCTTGCCGCCGATGTCCTGGAAGCAGAAGACGAGCGGCGCAGCGGGTCCTTCGGCATCGCACTCGTAAGGGTCTTGCCTCGGCAGCGGCGCGCTTCACCGAGTGTGCACGCATCGTAAGGACAGGGCTCGTCAGTAATACGGTCGGATATCGCGGGGATGCGGCAAAAACACTTGTAGCTCTCGGCCGTAGTCGTTAAGCGTTAGCTTAATCAGTTCAGCCGGCCCCACGTCGCGCAGAGTCCAGCCTTTAGTGGGAACCAACCGCTCACTTGTAAACAAGTCGCCGCTCTCGAAATCCAATCCTTGCGCCGTCAGGTCCGATGGCCGCACTTGGTACACTTGCTTGGTCTTGATATCGAGTGCGAGCCAGCGATGCCCCAGAAGAATCAGAACGAGATTGCTTTTCTTCTCCGATTTCTCCGGCTGATAGACAGCGGAAGCCAGCGGCTGCTTGTCATCGAGCTTTACCTGCCCGCGATCGACTGGCTTCCAGCGGATTCGGCCGTCGTCTTTCGCGGCAACGGCGTTTGCTCCCCAGAAAAGTAAGATTGCGCAGGCGCTCGCTCGCCAGAGAACAGCACTGCGATGGAATCCGAGAAGGGAACGCTGCGTCATCGTGCCGGCGGTGCGAGTCAATCCCACGAAACGCGGACTTGCCGCGAAGAAATGACGACGTAGCCTTTGGCGCGCCCGTGCTCGACCACGTCGCGAAGGATCGCGACGTCTTGCTCACAATATTCGGCGACGCGGTCCTTCTGTCCGGCGCGCCACCATTCGACGGCCTGCAGCCCGTCGCCGCTCTTCGCAGTGCCGAGGGTGTCTTTTGCGAGCTGATCGAGCTTCACGCGATGCCCGAGTTGCTTATGAAGAATTTCGTGGACGTCGAGCGAGCGCTCGCGCACCCGGTCCACCGGGCCGTATCCGCGGAGCACTTCGAAATCGAAGCGATTGCCGTTGAACGTGACCACGTGCGTAAAAGTCTCCAGCTCGTTGATAAGCTTCAGCGTGTCCTCTTCGAACCAGCGGCGAAATTGATTCTCTTTATCCCAGGTGACCGCGACGGCGACGCCGAACGCGCGGATGTTTCCCCAGCCGCCATCGACTTCGTGCGAAAGCTTCAGCGTCTCGATATCCAAATAAATTTCGCGATCGAATAGGCCGGCCGTGTGAGTCTCCCTGCGGTTAGTAGATGCTCGATTCCCGTTTGCGCCCGGTGTAATCGACATAGACGATCTTCAGATCGGTGTAAAAATCCAGCGCGGTGTTGCCGACTTCTTTCGGGCCGACGCTTGTCGCTTTCGTGCCTCCAAACGGGACGTGTGCTTCGCCGCCCACGGTTGGCGAGTTGACGTGCGTCATGCCCGTTTGAATTTTATCGACGAACTCAAAAATCTTGTTGGAGTCGGTCGAATAGATCGCGCTGGTGAGGCCGAAGCGCACGGAATTCGCAACATCCAGAGCTTCGTCGAAGTTCTTTACCCGAATGATGCTGAGTACGGGGCCGAAGATTTCGTCCTGGGCGATGGCGTTTTCGGAACGGACATGGTCAAACACCGTGGGTTCGACGAACCACCCCTTGTCGTACTTAGGCCCGCTGAGCCGATTGCCCCCGCAAAGCAGCTTGCCTTCCTTTTTACCGATCTCGATGTAGCGCAATACCGTATTCATCTGCGACTCATCCACCGACGGGCCCATTTCGACGCCCGGCTCGAGGCCGTCGCCCACCGAGAATTTCTTCGCGCGTTCGACCAGCATCGAAACGAACTGGTCGGCTACCTTCTCTTCGATCACAACGCGGCTCGTTGCCGTGCAGCGCTGGCCGGTGGAGGCGAAGGCGCCGAAGAGCGTCGATTCCATCGCCAGCTGAAGGTCGGCGTCGGAAAGTACGACGATCGGATTCTTGCCGCCCATTTCGCACTGGCACTTTTTGAGCTGCGCTGCTCCGGCCGCATAAAGCTGTGTGCCTACCTCGTTCGAACCGGTAAAGGAAAGGCCGTGGACATGCGGATTCTGAACCAACTCGTCGCCTGCGTCGCGCCCTGAGCCCATCACAAGATTCAGCACTCCGGGCGGCAATCCGGCCTGCTCGAAAATCTCTACGACTTTCATGGCTGTCAACGGAGTCAGCGTGGCGGGCTTGAACACAACCGTATTGCCGCACACGAGCGCAGGAGCGATCTTCCAAACGGGAATCGCGACGGGAAAATTCCACGGAGTGATCGCGCCGACAACACCAAGCGGCTGGCGGATCGAGTAGGAGAAGTTCTTCGGCAGCTCGCTGGGGAGCGTTTCGCCGTTCAGGCGGCGCGCTTCGCCGGCCATGAATTCGGTGATGTTGATCGATCGCTGCACTTCGCCGAGCGAATCCTTCAGTGCTTTGCCCTCTTCGCGCGTCAGGAGCCGCGCCAGCTCTTCCTTCTGCTCTTCCATCAGCCGAACGGCTTTGAACAGGATCTTGCCGCGCGCGGGCGCGGGCATATCGCGCCAGGCAGGGAAGGCCGTCTTTGCGGCGGCGATCGCTTCTTTCATTTCCTCACGCGTCGAAAGCGGAATGCGCGCGACCACTTCGTCGGTATTCGCCGGATTGCGCCGTTCGACAATCTTCGGCGACTTCGACTCCACCCACTCGCCATTCACGTAGTTTCTGCAGAGTGTTGCGGTTTCTGTTGCCGTCGCCATGATTTCGTTTCCTCGCAGGAGCTAAATTCGAACCTCGCTGAAAGTCTTGTCGAGGAGGCGAATGCCCTCATCGACGTCGGCCTTCGAGATATTCATTGGCGGTGCCATGCGGATCGTGTTGCCGAGCAGGCCGCCCTTGCCGATCAGCAGGCCGTTCTTGCGCGCGCCTTCCATCACCTGCGTGGCTTCCTGCGCGGCAGGCTCTTTGGTCTGGCGGTCTTTCACCAGCTCGAGAGCCTGCATCATGCCCATCCCGCGAACGTCGCCGATGAGCGGATATTTCTGCTGCAGCTCTTCCAGCTTCTGGCGGAAATAGCCGCCCACCACGTGCGTATTCTCCCGCAGGTTTTCTTCCTCGATCACTTCGATCACGGCGCGAACCGCGACGGACGTGACCGGATTGCCGCCGAACGTCGAAATCGTAAGCCCCTGAAACTTGTCCGCTAGCTCAGCGGTGGTGACCGTCAGGCCGACTGGGACGCCATTGCCCATGCTCTTCGCGGAGGTTATGACATCCGGGGTGACTTCCCACTGTTCGATACCCCACCATTTCTTGCCGGTGCGGCCCCAGCCGGTCTGCACTTCGTCGGAGATGAAAAGGCCGCCGTAGTTCTTCACGATGCGATAAACGATCTTGAAATATTCCGGAGGAGGAGTGATGAATCCGCCAACGCCTTGAATCGGCTCGGCGATGAAAGCAGCAATCGAGCCGCTGGTGGTGGTTTGAATCGTGCTTTCTACGTCATTCGCGCACGCTACTCCGCATTCGGGATATTTCAGGTGCAGAGGGCAGCGATAGCAGTAGGGGTTCACAGCGTGGGAGATTCCCACGCTGATCACGCCTGATTTTCGCCACGGCGCTTGCGCCGTGACGGATTTTGCCAGGGACGAGCCGCCCGAGTAGGCGTGGCGGAGCGACACGATGTCGTAGCTGGGGCTTACCATGCGCGAAAGAAGAATCGCAGCTTCGTTCGCTTCGGTGCCGGAGCTGGTGAAGAAACTCTTCTGCAGTTTTCCCGGCGTGATTTGCGCGATCTTTTCGGCCAGTGCAACGATGTGTTCGTTCGGGAAAAGCGTCGAGGTGTGCTGGAGCTTGTCAACCTGCGCTTTGATCTTCGACGTAACCTTCGGATTGCAGTGGCCGACGCCGATGGTGACGATACCGCCGAAGAAATCGAGGTACTTATTGCCCTCGATGTCCCAAAGGTATTGCATCGACGCATGGTCGGCAACGAGCGGCTTCTGATAGTAGTTCGTTACCGCCGGCCAGATGAATTCCTTATGCTTGCGAACAATTTCTTCCGAGCGCGTCTCAGTCATTTTGGGAGTTGTTGTCATTCGGCCCGTCCATTTTTCAGTTCTAGGTTTACCATCTCCATTTTTCCTCAGTTGGCGGCGTCGGCGGCGCGGACTGTGGATTGCGTGCGCGAGATCTCGCCGTACGATTCGGGGCGGCGATCGCGGTAGAACTGCCACGTGGCGCGGACCTGCGCGATTTCTTCCAGGTCGATATCGTGTATGAGCGCTTCGTCCTTGTCGCGGCTGGCCTGGGCGATAATTTCGCCGCGTGGATTGCAGAAGTAACTCTTGCCGTAGAATTCGCCGATGTTCCAGGGCGCTTCTTTGCCGACGCGATTGATCGCGCCGACGAAGTAACCATTCGCTGCCGCATGCGCCGGCTGCTCGAGCTCCCAGAGGTGTTCACTCAGTCCGGCGACAGTGGCCGAAGGGTTGAAGACGATCTCGGCGCCGTTGAGCCCGAGCACGCGCGCGCCTTCGGGAAAGTGCCGGTCGTAGCAGATGTACACACCGACGCGCGCAAATTTCGTTTGAAAGACGAGATAGCCGCTGTTACCGGGTGTGAAGTAGAACTTCTCCCAAAAGCCCGGAGCGACTTGCGGGATGTGGTGCTTCCGATATTTGCCGAGGTATTTGCCATCGGCGTCGATCACGGCGGCCGTGTTGAAAAAGAAGCCGGTCATCTCGCGTTCGTAGATCGGGACGACGATGACCATGCCGTATTTCTTGGCGAGCTTCCTCATGCGCTCGGTGGTGGGGCCGTCGGGGATCGGCTCGGTAAGCTCGTGCCAGCGGGTTTGCTGCTCGGCGCAGAAGTAAGGGCCGTTGAAAAGTTCTTGAAGGCAGAGGATCTGCGTTTTCTTCTTGGCGGCGGCTTCGATCAGCTTCTCGGTCTTTTCGAGCATTCGCTTGCTGATGTCTTTGATCGAATACTTCTCGGGCGACCATTCACAGTGAGTTTGGATGAGTCCGCAACGCACCAGCCGAGGCATCAGATTCCTCCCGTGAGACCGTTCGGGGACGTGTTTGGAGCGAGAAGCGCGACTAAAGTAGGGTAGCAGAATGCGGTCTCGTTGCAAGTGGCACACCGTGTGAACAATTTGATCGGGTGCATGGAGCGGGGCCGCGGAGTGGGAATCGTCCAATCGCAAGGCGCAATTGCGGCTGCGGTCGAAAGTAATAACAGGCACGTGACCGCCGGGTTCCCGTATAATCCGCCGGGCGAAATATGGGACGCGTGCTACAGAACACATTCCGCGGCTTGGGCCGGATTTTTCCGGACTGCATCACGCTGAGCCAGGCGATCGCATTCAACATGTTCCTCGGGTTTTTCCCGATGCTGCTGCTGATACTGGGAGTGCTAAGCAGCACAAACTACTTTCACACCGCGCTGAAGGTGATTCCGGACCGGCTCAGCCTGATTTTGCCGCCGGGCAGCGACCAAGTGGTGGTGCAGTATTTCGTACGGAAGGGAAGCCATCCGTGGAAATGGATGTCGCTGGGCCTGGCCGGTACGCTCCTCGCAGGTACGCAGGTGATGATCGGCTACATCGAAGGTTTTCGCATGATCGAAGGGGACCTGCTGCGGCCGTCGTATTGGCGGCTGCATTTGCGGGCCTTGCTTTTGCTGTGTCTCACGGTGGTTCCGTCGATCGCGGTGGTGGTGATGACGGTGTTCGGCAAACCGGTCCGCGCGTGGGTGATCCGCCAGGTGGGGTTGTCAACGCTGATCCATGCCGTCGGATTCGCGGTGTATTCGGCGATTGTCTTCCTGCTGGCGATGTGCGTACTCGTGCTGATGTACCGGATCGGGCGGCCGGGCCATCACGGATACCGAGCAGTGCTGCCGGGGGCGGTGGTCGCCACCGTGCTTTGGTGGGCCGCCGACATCACGTTTGGTTTGTATGTGCGAAAAATGCCCTATGACGTGGTGTATGGCGGATTGGCAGCTGCGATTGGGTTATTGCTGTGGATGTATTTGACGGCGGTAGTGGTATTGATTGGCGCCGCATATAACGCCGAGGCAGCCGAAGCGGTGAAAGAGCAGCGGAAGATTTGGGAGCGGTAGAGACTAAGCTTTCTCCGCACTTGAACACCTATTAAGTACGGATACCACCTCGCAGGTTCGGAAGAGACTTTCCTTTCAAGTTGACCGATTTCAAAAATTTTAGCGGCGGCGTAAATTGCCGCGCTACGTTCGCGGAGGCTTGCGGATACTGGCGCGGCCGGCGCGGACATCGCGGCGAGTGTGCCCACCGCAGCGCGAGCGGCTCCGTCCAGAAGGCTGGCGGGCTGCTTAGAGCCGCCCCTGCGGGTGTTTGGAACTGGGAGGCCTGGCGAGAAACTTTTGTCGTGCAGCGGGGTTAGTATGGAAGAGAGGTGCGGCAAGGATTCGTGTGTCGGCTTGAGGATGGGTCACGATGAGGATTCGAAAGCCCGGTATCTTGCGCACAGGGCGACCTGATTTCACGCGGTCAGGGTTTGCGGCGGGTGTGTTGGGGCTGGTGGGCTTCGTGATACTTGGGCTTGCGGCGCCTCAATCCGGTGCGGATAAAAAGAAGAAAGCGCCCGAAAAGCCGGCTGCCGCGGCGCTCGACAAGAAATTCAAGGGCTCGCTGCCGATTACCGAGCTAACCGAAGATCAGGCCGTGCTGCACGCGCTGAACCGGCTCGGGTATGGACCGCGCCCGGGAGACGTGGAGCGGATTCGCGCGATGGGACTCGAGAAGTGGGTGGAGCAGCAGCTTCATCCCGAGTCGATCGACGATGCGGCACTGGAAGAGCGACTGGAGCAGTATTCGACGCTGAAACAATCCTCCACAAAACTGCTGGATGAATTTCCGCCGCCGGGGCAGGCAGTGAAGCGCGAAGGTATGACCAAGGACGAGTACAAAGAAAGAATGCAGCAGAAGCGGCAGGATGCTCTGTCGCAGATGCTGCCCACCGGCAACGACAACTTCGACAAGGCCAACGAGCAACTCGCGAAACTCCAGGGCCCGAACCGGATCATCGCCGAGCTATCGATGGCGAAAGTGGACCGCGCGGTGTACAGCCAGAGGCAGCTCGAAGCGGTGATGGAGGATTTCTGGTTTAACCATTTCAACGTGTTTGCGAACAAGGGCGCCGATAAATGGTTCGTCACCGCGTACGTGCGCGACACGATCCGCCCCCGCACGATGGGCAAGTTTCAGGATTTGCTCGTGGCAACGGCGAAAAGCCCGGCCATGCTTTCCTTCCTCGACAACTGGATGAGCGCTGACCCGGCGGCGTTTGCGCGGATGCAAGCGGAAATGCAGGCCCGGCGGCGCCATTATCAGGGAGTTTTTGTGGGCGGTTATCCATCGACGCCCGGCACGTTTCCCGGTCCGGCCGGCACGCCGCGAGGCGGCCTGGCGCCTGCGAAGAAAAAACAGGACCGCGGGCTGAATGAAAATTACGGACGCGAGGTGATGGAACTTCATACGGTGGGCGTCGATGCCGGCTATACGCAGCAGGACGTGATCGCAATGGCCGAGACGCTGACCGGCTGGACGGTGCACGAGCCGCGGCGCGATCCGGAATTCTTCTTCGACGAGCGCATCCATGCGAAAGGCAAGAAGGTGGTGATGGGCCGCACGTTCAACTATGGCGGCGAGAAAAATGGCGAGGAGGCGCTGAAGTTTCTGGCCAACCATCCTGCGACGGCTCGCATGATTTCGATGGGGCTGGCGCGGCACTTCGTGTCCGACGCTCCGCCGCCGGCGCTGATCGATCGAATGGCGAAGAACTACGAGGCGACGGGCGGCGACATCCGCAGTTTGCTGAAGACCATGATTTATTCGCCGGAGTTCTGGTCGAAAGAGGCTTACCGGGCAAAAGTAAAAACGCCGTTTGAGATGGTGGCGAGCACGGCGCGCGCGTTGAACGCGGAGGTTCCCGTTACGCTTCCGCTGGCGCAGTGGGTGGGACGGATGGGTGAGCCGCTGTTTTTGTGCCAACCCCCGACGGGGTATTCAGACAAGGCCGAGACTTGGGTCAATACCGGCGCACTGCTCAACCGATTGAATTTTGCGCTCGCGTTTGCGGGAGACAAGATGGCTGGAGCTTCCGTAAATTTGCGCGAATTGCTCGGGCAGCCGGCAGCGGTGGACCCCAATATCGCGCTGGCGCGGGCGATTGATATCTTTCTCGGCGGGGAAATCGCCGATTCGACGCGGAGGACTCTGGAATCGCGTTTGAACGATCCGCAGATTTTGCAGGCCCGGTTGGACGATCCCGTGAAGCAGGTGAACGAGGGCTTGATCGCGGGTTTGGTGCTGGGTGCGCCGGAATTTCAGCGGCGATAGGACGGCGGGAGAAATTGGCATGAAGATTTCACGGCGATACTTCATCAAGAGCGGCGGAGTGGCGATGCTGGGAATGGTGGCGCTGCCGTCGTTCTTGCAGCGCGCAGTGGCGGCCACCGCCGCGCCGAACAAAAAGAAAATGGTGGTCCTGTTTCAGCGTGGCGCGATGGACGGCCTGAACGTGGTGGTGCCGTTTGGTGAGCGCAACTACTACGCCCTGCGGCCGACGATCGCGATTCCGGAACCGCGGAGCGGGGGAGCGGATGCGGCGATTGATTTGGACGGGTTTTTCGGGCTGCATCCGAGCCTGGCGCCTCTGCTGCCGATTTATCAGCGCCGGGAGCTTGCCATCGTGCACGCGGTAGGATCGCCGGACCCGACGCGATCGCACTTCGACGCACAGGACTACATGGAATCCGGAACGCCGGGCCGGAAAGCGACCGAGGACGGCTGGCTGAACCGCGCGATGCGGTCGATGCCGGAGGAAAAGGTGTCTCCGTTTCGAGCCGTGGCATTCGGTTCGTACCTGCCGCGGACACTTGCTGGAAGCGCGCCGGCGATCGCGATTCCGGATTTAAAGCAATTCAAAATGTACGGGCCGCAGCAGACCGTCGAGGGCGGATTTGAGGCCATGTACGCCCAGACGGTGGACCAAGCGTTGCGCGGCGTGGGACAGGAGACGTTTGAGGCCGTCGATCAGCTGAAAAAGATCAATCCTGACAAGTATCAACCCGAAAATGGCGCGGAGTATCCGAAAAACCGCTTCGGCCAGAGCTTGATGGAAATCGCGGAGTTGTTCAAGGCGGACGTAGGGCTCGAAGTGGCGTTCCTCGATAGCGGAGGCTGGGACCATCACGTGAATGAAGGCGGCGTCCAGGGGCAGCTCGCGAATCTGCTGCGCGATCTGGGGCAGGGAATCGCGGCGTTCCATCAGGACATGGGTGACCGGATGAGCGACGTGATTTTCGTCAGCATGTCCGAATTCGGCCGAACGGCGCGCGAGAACGGAAATCGCGGCACGGACCACGGGCACGCGAACTGTATGTTCGTGATGGGCGGCGGCATCAATGGCGGGCGTGTTTACTCGCGATGGCCGGGGATGAGCGACGGCGAACTCCACGATGGGCGCGACCTTGCCGTGACAACGGACTATCGCAGCGTGCTGGGCGAAATTATTTCACGGCACTTGGGCGACCAGGATTTGAAGGCTGTGTTTCCGGGATTTGCGAATGAGCCGCGGCAGTTTCTGGGAGTGGTGAAGGGCTGATCTTCGCCGCGCGGCGGCTACGGCTTTTCGGCGCTGACGATCTTCGCCGTGGTGATGGCTTGGCCGGTGTGGCGTTGCGTGTGATCGGCAATATGGACCAACAGGCCGGTGACCGTGGTCGGCAAGCGCTTCGTGCCTACCGTTAGCGATTCTTCCAGCTGTTGCGGTCGAAACGCCTGGATCCGTTCTGCGCCAGCGGCCAGTCCGGCTGAAAGCTCTGCGAATAATTCGTCGTGAGTCGCGCCCGCGTTAAGTTCGGATTTGAGCGCGGCCATTTGCTTGGGATTCAATTCGCGGCCTTCCGCATACGTCAGCAAGCGATCGACGCTGCGTGCAATGTGGCGTATATGGAAGGCGACTGGCACAAGATGGGACGGGCGGGCGTTCAATTCTTCGGCGGTCAGACGGCCGCACCACTTCTCCAAATCCTCTTTGGCTAATTCGAGAGCGTGCAGCACGGCTCTTTGCACGGGCGCGATATCGGTGTGAGTGCCGCGAAGCCAGGGTTCCGGTATACGGCTGTCCACCATTCGTTCCGCTCGCGGCTAAGCTTTAATCCGCATGCCGAAGAACGAGCGATACACGAAGGTGAACGAAATGAGGAAGAACGCCGCTGCCAGAACGTAGGTGAGCATCGGATTCTTCGACATCAGCTCGACGGCGAGCTCGACCGCGAGCAGTCCGAAAAGCGTGGTGAACTTGATGACGGGATTCAGCGCGACGGAGGACGTGTCCTTGAACGGGTCGCCGACGGTGTCGCCGACAACCGTCGCGTCGTGCAGCGGCGTGCCCTTTTGCTTCATTTCGGTCTCGACGATTTTCTTCGCGTTGTCCCAGGCCGCGCCGGCATTGGCCATGAAGATGGCCTGGTAGAGACCGAAGATCGCGATCGAAATCAAATAGCCAACAAAGAAGAACGGATCGAGAAAGGCGAACGAAAGCGTGGCGAAGAAAACCGCGATGAAAATATTCAGCATGCCCTTCTGCGCGTACTTCGTGCAGATGGCGACCACTTTCTTGCTGTCTTCCACGGACGCTTTTTCGATTCCTTCGAGGCGAATATTCGCTTTGATGAATTCCACCGCGCGATAAGCGCCGGTGGTGACGGCTTGTGTGGAAGCTCCGGTGAACCAGTAGATCATCGCGCCGCCAGTGATGAGGCCAAGGAAAAACGGTGCGTGGAGCAGCGATAGCTTATCGACGTTCATCGTGATGCCGTTGGTGAGCGCCATGATGATGGAGAAAATCATCGTGGTGGCGCCCACAACCGCGGTGCCGATCAAAACCGGCTTTGCCGTGGCTTTAAACGTGTTGCCGGCGCCGTCGTTCTCTTCGAGAAGTTCCTTCGCGCGCTCGAAATGAACGTCCATGTTGAAGTCTTTTTTGAGCTCCTGCTGGATTCCGGGAATGCTTTCGATCAATGAAAGCTCGTACACCGATTGCGCGTTGTCGGTCACCGGGCCGTAGGAATCGACGGCGATCGTCACCGGACCCATACCCAGGAAGCCGAAAGCCACCAGGCCAAACGCAAACACGGGCTCGGCGATCATCAAATTGTGCAGACCCATCTGGCTGAAGAAATACGCGATGCTCATCAGCGCCACCATCGCCAGGCCCAGGTAGTAACCCGAAAAATTGCCGGCAACGAACCCCGAGAGAATTCCAAGCGACGCGCCGCCTTCTTCGGCGGAGCTGACGACTTCGCGAACGTGCCGCGATTCGGTGGAGGTAAACACCTTCACGAGTTCGGGAATCACCGCGCCGGCCAGGGTGCCGCAGGAAATGATCGTCGCGAGCTTCCACCATTGCGTGTTGTCGTTGCCGAGCATCGGAACGATGACGTAGGAAATCGCGTAGGTGAGCGCGATCGACACAATCGATGTAATCCAGACGAGCCACGTAAGCGGCGTCTCGAAATTCATCGTCTCCGCGTTGCCAAATCGCGCTTTGGCGATCGCGCTGTTGATGAAGTACGCGCCGGCGCTTGAGACGAGCATCGCAATGCGCATCACGAAAATCCAGACGAGCAGCTGCACCTGTACGACGGGATCTTTGACGCCGAGCAAGATGAAAGTAATGAGAGCGACGCCGGTGACGCCGTAGGTCTCAAAGCCATCCGCGCTGGGGCCGACAGAATCGCCGGCATTGTCGCCCGTGCAATCGGCGATCACGCCGGGGTTGCGCGCGTCGTCTTCCTTGATTTTGAAGACGATCTTCATCAAGTCGGAGCCGATGTCGGCAATCTTGGTGAATATGCCTCCGGCGATGCGCAGCGCGGCGGCGCCCAGCGACTCGCCGATCGCAAATCCGATGAAGCAGGGGCCGGCGTAGTCGCGCGGGATGAAAAGCAAAATGATGAGCATCATCAACAGCTCGACGCTGATCAGCATCATCCCGATGCTCATGCCGGCTTCGAGCGGAATGCGGTAGATCGGATACGGTTTGCCGCGCAGTCCGGCGAAGGCGGTGCGAGAGTTGGCGAACGTATTCACGCGGATTCCGAACCAGGCGACGCCATAGCTGCCTGCGATTCCGATGACGCTAAACAGCAGGATCACGATTACGCGAATCGCTTCGTATTTGAGGAGCAGCCCGAAATACAGAACGATGACGACGGCGATGAAACTCTCCAGCAGCAGTAGGAACTTGCCCTGGGTGACGAGATACGTTTTGCAGGTTTCGTAGATCAGCTCAGAGATTTCGCGCATCGCCCGGTGGACGGGGAGATTTTTCAGGCGCGTGTAGATCGTCATTCCGAAGATGAGCCCGAGGATGCAGAACGCGATGCCGTAGAGC
>JBOGNA010000047.1:0-20373 GCA_050746925.1 Candidatus Acidiferrales bacterium | reverse complement strand
GGTCACCAGATACCGCGCTGCCGCAGCGGAAATCCCCGGCGGTGGCTCGTAGCGAACGACGACGGTTCCGGGCTTCGGCGTGGGTCCGATCTTCAGCCGAGCCAGGAAGTAAAAAAGACAAAGCGTTGCGGGCGCCGCGAAATACCACTTGTCGCGGCTCCACATTCCAAAGGCAGGTTTTTTCACCGCGCCTGCCGGCCACGTGACAACTACGCTGAGGCTTTGCCCCGGCTGTAACCCAACAGCCGTGTAGGACTCTCCTGCCATCCCCTCTTCAACCGTGCCGGCAACCGCTTGAGGCGCGTTCGCATTGTTTGAAACGCCTCGGCCGCCCACGTGGGGCTCACTCGTCACCGTCATTGCGACAACGCTGGCCGGCAAGTGGATCGTGACGCGAGCCGTGCCGACAGGCAGCGTCCAGTAGTGTCCGATCGCATTCCAGTAGAGCGTGTCGCGGGCAGGCCCAAACCCGACGGCTCCATCCACCGTGTAGCGAATCACGTAGTGGTGATCGCCGCGCTCGAGCGGTACGTTGCGCGTCCCGATGCGAAGTTGCGGATAGCCCGCGCCGTTTCCCTGCTGGTAGCTCGCCGGCTGGCCGTTCTCCGTCAACTCGAGAATCCTCACCCGGATTCCATTGTCCGCTTTCCACTCACCGGCGTATCGTTTGTCCCAGCGCGCCTCGTCGTCAATCGGCAGGTCCCGGATGAATCCATATTTGAAATACGAGCCTTCGCTGTGCACCACGAAATCCTCGCGCACAAGCAGAGTGGAATCGGGATTCACCACGATATCCGTGTCGAATGAAACGATCTGCTCTCCAGGCGCGACGACGAGCTTTGCCTCGACAATCGCGCACACCGAGAGAATCGTTAGGACAACCGCAAATGGAATCACTCGCCGCATTGCTCTCAATTCTAACGTCTTCCCGGCAGCAGTTTCGGGCGCTCGCGACGGCTTGCGCCGTTTCATACACCCGTCGCTTCGTGCTAGCCTGAATTGTTCGTACCAGCGTAAGGCATCTCGCACCCCCGAAAGGCGCGCAGTGGGACTTTTTAGAGCCGTCGAGCCGCAAGAAGAGCCGCTAGCCGGCAGGCCTCTCGCCGACCGCATGCGCCCGCAAACGCTCGACGAATTTATCGGCCAGGAAGAGCTGCTCGGCCCGGGAAAGCCGCTGCGAACGCAGATCGAGCGTGACGATCTGAGCTCGATGCTCTTCTGGGGGCCGCCGGGGTGCGGCAAAACCACTCTCGCCCGCATCATCGCGCGGCGAACGAAATCGGAATATATTCCCTTCAGCGCGGTCCTTGCCGGCATCAAGGAAATCAAGGAAGTGATGGCCAAGGCCGAAGGCGCGCGCCACTATGGCCGGCGCACGATTGTATTCGTCGATGAGATGCACCGCTTCAATCGCGCGCAGCAGGATGCGTTTCTGCCACACGTTGAAGCGGGAAACATCCTCCTGATCGGCGCCACAACGGAAAACCCCTCCTTCGAAGTGATCGCACCCCTGCTTTCCCGCATGAAGGTGTACATCCTCAAGGCGCTTTCGGTGGAACAGATCGTCGCGTTGCTTCGCCTAGCCATCGAGGATCCCGTACGAGGGCTCGGCGCCGAGAAAATCGCCGTGAGTGACGAAATTCTGGAGCGCATCGCGATTCTCGCCAACGGAGACGCGCGCTCCGCCTACAATACGCTCGAAGCGCTCGTCTTCGGCACGGCTCCGGATTCGAGCGGAAGCCGTCTTGTCTCGCAGGCGGTACTCGAAGACGTGCTGCAGAGAAAGCTTCTCCCCTACGACAAGGCCGGCGAAGAACATTTCAATCTCATCTCCGCCCTGCACAAATCGGTGCGCAATTCCGATCCTGACGCCGCTCTCTATTGGCTTGCGCGCATGCTGGAATCGGGCGAAGACCCGCTCTACCTGGCGCGCCGCCTGGTGCGGATGGCGAGCGAAGATATCGGTCTGGCCGAGCCCAATGCGCTGGCCGTGACGCTCGCCGCCAAAGAAGCTTTCGAATTTATCGGCCCTCCCGAAGGAAACCTTGCGCTGGCCCAGGCGGCGGTGTATCTATCGCTCGCGCCGAAATCCAACGCGCTCTACACGGGCTACGGCGCCGTCCGCGAGGATCTGAAGAATACGATTGCGGAGCCGGTTCCGCTGCATCTAAGGAACGCAGTGACCGGCTTCATGAGCAATGTGGGTTATGGAAAGGGCTATCGGTACGCGCACGACTCTGGCGAAAAAGTAACGGACATGACTTGTCTGCCGGAAAGTTTGCTCGGCCGCACGTATTACAAGCCGACGGACCAGGGATTCGAAGCCCGCATCCGGCAGCGCCTGGAAGAAATCCGGCGGATTCAGAAGAAACCCGCCGAGCGAAAGTGAGAAGATAAACTGCGGACTGCAAAACGAAACAGCGTTTCCGGCCTCTTCGCCTTGCTGGCAATCGGTGCAGCGTTCATTCCGATGGCGCTGCCGGCGCAGGAAAAACCGAAATTCATCATTGAAGAAGATTGCGCCCATTTCTCCGTCGCGCCCGACAATAAAATCGTCTTCGTCGTCCAGCACCAGAAGCGAATCAAGAAGATCGTCATTCAGCGCGACGACATATGGGTGGCCTCACCCAACGGCTCCAAGCGTCGCATCGTCGAAGGCGAGAAATTCATGCCGGCGCCTCCTCCGCTCAGCTTTCAGGTGGACGCGATTTCATGGTCGCCCGATAGCCGCCGCCTTGCGCTCGACATTAGTTTTCAAAAGCCCGCTCCCGATGACGAGTCTTTGCCCACCAACTCCAAAGGGATTGCGCTGCTGGACGAAAACGGAGGCGAAATTAGAGTCGGCGGTTCAAAAACCCGCTTCATCGAGGAAGCCGGCAATGCCACTTGGCTGGCCGACGGCCAAACGATCGTGTACGTCACCGGCGGCGGCCCCTTCCAGATCATGCGCATGAACATTGCCGAAGGGAAAGCCGTCCCTCTTTTCGAAGGGCACACCTTCGATGGAATCACATGGGACGCGCGCCACAATCAGGCTTTCGCAATCGGTGGGAATCTAAGTCTCACGGGGAAAAACGTTCTCGTGCAGCTCGATCTGCTTCACGAAGGCGTGCGCGAGCTCGCTCGCATCCCCGAGTATCAAGGTAAGCTGAGCGTCGCTCCCTCCGGCAACCGCATCGGATTTTTCGCCGATCCCGAAACCATCGAAGTCCACGAGTTGAATCATCCGAGCAAGCCTATTCGTGTCCGTGCCGGTCTGGGCCGCTTCGAATTCGGGCGCGACGAGAATCGCATACTTCTGAAGCGAGGGCCGGACGACAAATCGGGCACCCTGGTATGGGTCGGCCTCACCGATGGTACCTTCCGCCCCATCCTTCACGACCTGCTTGTAAACGCATTTCAGATCGCTCCCGATGGCGATTCGATCGTAATCTCCGAACCCGGAAAACACATCCTGAAGGTGTATTCACTGAATTAATCAGGGCGGCCACGCACACTGCAGTTTCAGTAGGGGCGCGTCTAAGACGCGCCCGCACTGCCCACAGCTACCCTCGAGTTTTTTGGCGCACGTCAGTCCTAGCGAGACGACAACGCCGCACGCCGAGCCATGTGCTCTTTCAAAATGCAAGCATCCTCAATCGCAAATAATCCAGCGCGCCGAGCCCGCTCAGCCGCCTCCGCGTGCGCCACGCCTTCCTGCATCCACACCGCAAGCGCCCCAATCCGAATCGCCGCCTCGACGATTTCCGGAACATGCTCGGAGCGGCGGAACACATCGACGATATCGACGCGCTCCGGAACGTCTTCCAGCCGCGCGTAGCTCCGCTCGCCCAGCACTTCCCTCTCGTGGGGATTCACCGGAATGATTCGATACCCTGCCGATTGCATGTATTCGGCCACGCCGTAGCTCGGCCGAAAATGCCGGCTGGAGAGCCCGACCACGGCAATCGTCTTGCTTGTCCTGAGAAGTTCCGTGACGGGATCGCGCGCAACGGGCGCCATATTCAACGTCAACTTCCCTTCTGCTGCTTTCCCGCCTTGCCGGAAGCGGGTGCGTGCAGCGCAGCCAGCGCTTCGAGGAATTTATGGTTCTCCGCGTGCGTGCCAATCGAAACGCGAATGCAATTTGGAAATCCCATCCATCGCATCGGCCGCACGATCACACCCTGTTTCAACATCTCCTCGGAAAGCGGCTCGGTCTCGTAGCCGAAGTCAACGAGTACGAAATTCGCAAACGACGGGACGAATTTGATTTCCAGCTCCTTGAGCCGCGCAGAAATCTGCGCGAAACCTGCGCGATTCGATTCCACCGATCGTCGGACATGCTCTTTGTCGTCGATAGCCGCCAGCGCAGCCGCCTGGGCTATTCCCGATGTATTAAAAGGTCCGCGAATCTTATTCATCTCGTCGAGCAGCTCGGCCGGACCTACTCCGTATCCGATTCGCAGACCGGCAAGGCCATACACTTTCGAAAAAGTGCGCAGCACGATCATGTTCCGGCCCTTGCGTACGATGTCGATCGAGCGCGAATAATCCGCATGGTCCACGTAATCGCAATAAGCCTCATCGAGAACAACGAGCACGTGCTCCGGCACTCGCGCGAGGAACTGGTCGAGCGCATTAGCCGTGAACATTGTGCCGGTGGGATTGTTGGGGTTCGCGAGGAAGATGAGCTTTGCATCGGCCGGCAAGGTTCGCGCCATCGCGTCGAGATCGAATTCGTAATCGCGCATCGGGACGTCCACATACCGCGCGCCCGTGGCGCGAATCGCGATGTAGTAGAGCGGGAACGAACCGTAGGACGTGACGCCCGCATCTCCCGGACGCAGCACCATTCGCGCGGATAAATCGATCAGCTCGGTAGAGCCGCCGCCGAGGATGATGTTGGCCGCGGGAATGTTGTGTTTTTTCGATAGCGCTTCGCGAAGATAGAATCCGCTGCCGTCCGGGTAGCGGTTCGAGTCCGCGAGCGATTTCCTCGCGGCCTCGATCGCCAGCGGTGAAGGGCCCAGCGGGTTTTCGTTCGAAGCGAGTTTGATGGCGGTAGTTTTCAATTCTCGCTCGACCTCCTCGATCGGTCTTCCTGGAACGTAGGGTGAAAGCTCACGGATGCAGTCCGGGACGAGTTCGCGGATCAGTGTCCTCATGCGCGGAAGGCTCTCAACGGGATTTTCTCGGCACAGGCCATGCGTGCTTGGTGGGCTTGGGTTGATCTCGTCGCGCGGATGAGTCGCGTTGCCCCGGTTTTGAATCGCGTCGCGAGTCGCGCCTTGAGTCGTCTCGCATGCCGCTTCGCCCGCTCGTTTTTCCGGAGGAGCGGTCGAATCTCTTCGGCCGATCGCCCTGCTTGCTCGACGCACCGTGCGAATGTTTGCTCTTGGTTCGCGCAGGCCTGTAAATATTCCCGCTTCGTGCGGACTTGCTGCGATTCTGGCCAATGAGCGGCTTGCGTTTCGGAGCGGCGTCAGCCTCAGGCGCGATCCGCCCCTCGATCGCTCGCGAGAGCATGGCCACATCCTCGGAGGACAGCGTGCGATGCTCGCCGGGCTGAAGCGAGCCCAGTTCGAGATTGGCCAGGCGGATGCGCTTGATTTTCTCGACCGGATGCCCGGTCTGGAACAGTTTATTTCGCAGTGCGTCGCGTCGCGCTTCCGAGAGCGTCACCTCGTACCACGGTGATTCCTTGCCGCGCAGCCGCGACATTCGCGCGCCCGTGGAGCGTGTCAACTGCTCGATCTCTTCGAACGTGAGAAGCGTCTTCAGCTTCAGAAGGTAGCTCTGCTTCAGGTGGTGCGCTTTGAGCATGCGATTGGCGAGGTCGCCGTCGTTCGTCAGAAAGACGAGACCCGTCGAATGATATTCGAGCCTTCCGACCGGAAAGACGCGCAGTGAAACGCCGTGGAGCAGATCCTGGAGCGAACGGCGGCCTTCCGGGTCGCTCATCGTCGAAACCACTTCGGGCGGCTTGTTCAGCACGATATGCACACGATCGTGCTCGGGGCGCAGCAGTTTGCCGGAAACCTTGATGTGGTCGGTCGATTCATCCGCTTTCGAGCCCAGCTCCGTCACAATCCTCCCGTTCACAGAGACGAATCCCGACTGGATGAGCTCTTCCGCGTGCCGCCGCGAGGCGATTCCGGCGCGCGCGATGATTTTCTGCAGGCGTTCTTGCATCAGCTTGGTCGAATAGGCGTCATAATTTCGATTTATGCCCTACTAGAGTAGCGGAAAACTGCGGCGGACGCGAACGCGGACGACCTGAAATCGGCGGGCCCAAGACCGCTCTCGATGTGGACGGCCACGCGCGATCTTGCAACTACGCGGAAGTTCCCTTCGCTTGCGCACCCGGCTCCGGTAGCTCGGCATCGCCGAATGCTTCGCCGGCAGCTTCTGCGGAGGTTGTATCGAGCTCCGCTTCCGCTGATTGCTCGGCAGTCGCGTCAATCGACTCGGTGGCCACAAGCATTCCAGCGCCCGACTCCGACCCGATTTCGCCCTCGGGCTCAATCGGCGCGACGCCTTCATCGGAACCGAGTGCGGCCTGCGCGAGCTGCTCGAACTCCTTCAAGCTCGGTAATTCCTCAAGGTCCGATAATCCGAACCGCACCAGGAATTGCTTCGATGTGCGATACAGAATCGGCCGGCCGATCACAGGTTTCCGCCCCGCCGTCGTAATCAGGCGCTTTTCGAGCAAAGTCTTAATTACGCCGCCGACGTTCACGCCGCGAATTTCATTGATCTCCGGCACCGTCGCCGGCTGCTTGTAGGCAATCACCGCCAGCGTTTCAAGCGCCGGCATCGTGAGACGGATGGGCGGCTGAAGGCTCTTGATGAATTTCCTCACCACGTCGTGATGTTGGGCTTTGGTGTAAAACTTCCAGCCTCCCGCCACCTTGCGAACTTCGATGCCGCGGTCGTCGGTCTGATAGGAAGCAACCAGCAGGTCAAGCGCGGCGCGCGCCTCGGTTTTTTCCACCCCGAGAGCGCGCGCAATCTGTTCGATCGTGGCGGGCTCGTCCGCGGCGTAGATGATTGCTTCGAGACCGGCTTGAATTTCTTGTGGCGTCATCGGGGGCACCTTCCGCGTGCGAAATTATCGGCCCTGCCGTTTGCTACAGGTACTGCTCCTCGATCTGCGACATCGCGTCAGGTCCCGCAAAAACCGCGTCGAACATCTTGTGTTTGCGCAAGCGAATGTCGGCGAAAAGCTCCGACTGCACCAGCAGCACCGCCTGCATCCGTACCATTTCGAGCACCGCCAGCAGCGCAACAATCATCGCGTTGCGCGTGGTGCAGGTCTCAAAGAACTCGACCAGCGAAACGGCTTCATCGCTGCCAATCAGCCGCTGCCGCAGCCGGTCCATCATTTGCGCGATCGTCACCGTATCGTGGCGAAGCTCGAACTTGGGAATCTCTTTCCGCCGCTCCAGCACCTGCGAGAACACTTTCACCAGGTCCACCAGCGAAACCACCAGTTCGCCTTCCGTCTCCTCCCCGCCGTAAAGTGATTTATCCGGATGCGACCAGACGTGGTCCTCAATCTGCTGCTTCTGGTAAAGCAGTTGCGCGGCATTTTTGAATTTCTCGTGTTCGAGCAATCGATGGACAAGCTCGTCGCGCGGATCTTCCGGGTGGTCGGGATCGGCCAGCGGGTCGGCCGGCAGCAGCATCTTCGACTTCACGTGAATCAGCGTGGCAGCCATGTAAATGAAATCGGCGGAAACGTCGATGTCGTATTTTTCGAGCTGGTGCAGGTAATCGAGGTACTGCTCGGTGATTTTTGCGATGGGAATATTGTGGATGTCCATCTCCTGCTTGCGAATCAAATCGAGCAGGAGATCGAGCGGGCCTTCGTAGATCGGAAGATTAATTCGATAGGGCGATGCCATTCGTCAGCCTGTTCTCCCCCGTTGTACTTCGCTACGCTCGCTAATCCCGCGCTTCATCCCATCGGAAGATCGCGTTGCGCACTCGTTTCATGGTTCGTCTCGCCGACTTCTGCGCTTTCTTCGAACCGGCGTCGAGGATATCCCAAACGCGTTCCGGATGCGCCTCTAATTCTCTCCGCCGTGTCTGAATAGGCTCGATCCAGGTGACCAGGTTTTCGGCCATCAATTTCTTGCAATCCACGCAACCGATCTGCGCCGTCCGGCAATCCTGGTCCACTTTCGCGATCGTCGCGGGCAGCGAAAATAGCTTGTGGTAGGCAAACACCGGGCAGATCTCGGGCCGCCCCGGGTCGGTGCGCTTGATCCGCTGCGGATCCGTCATCATGTTGCGAACTTTCGCACGAATCTCGTCCGGCGGATCCGAAAGCCATATCCCGTTGCCATAGCTCTTCGACATCCGCCGGCCGTCGAGGCCGGGCAGCCGCGGTGTTTCGGTCGGCAAATAAGCCGGCTCGCGCAACACCTGCTCGATGCGGAAGAACTTCTTGTGCTTTCCGACGCTCTCAAAGAAGTTATCGACGCCAACTTCCAGCGCGCGCCTCCGGAAAGCGGCAGCCAGTGCCGCCATCCGCTCTTTCCCGCGCAGCGGCACTTCCACGCGAGGCAGCGAAACCTTCGCGTGATCGATCGACTGCTCGAGCGCCGTCTGATTCGACGAATCAAACAGCGCTTCTTTCACCTGGAATCCAAAATGAGTGTCGAATCGCCGCACGATCTCGCGCGTCAGCTCCACGTGTGGCGCTTGGTCCTCGCCTACCGGCACCAGCAGCTCCTGTTTCGGCTCGCCGTACATCACGATGTCCGCTGATTGCAGCAGCGGATACCCGAGGAAACCGTAGGTCCCCAGATCGCGCTCCTTCAGATTTTCAATCTGCTCTTTGTAGGTTGGAACGCGCTCAAGCCAGCTGAGCGGCGTGATCATCGAAAGCAGCACGTGCAGCTCGGCGTGCTCGAGAATATTCGATTGGACGAACAGCGTGGACTTCGCGGGATCGAGCCCCACCGAGAGCCAGTCGATCACCACCTGCAGGGTATTTTCTGCGACCGACGACGTATCTTCATAGTGCGTAGTCAGCGCGTGCCAATCCGCGACGAAAAAGTAGCACTCGTACTCTTCCTGCAGCTTCAGCCAATTCGAAAGCGCTCCAAAGTAGTGTCCCAAATGGAGTCGTCCGGTTGGCCGCATCCCGCTGAGGACTCGTTTCCGTTTCGCCAACCTAGCGGCCTCCCGCCCCGCGAAGCAAATCCCGCGCAATCACAAGGCGTTGCATTTCGCTCGTCCCTTCGTAAATTGTCAGCACGCGCGCGTCGCGGTAATAGCGTTCCACGTCGCTCTCTCGCGAATATCCCAGGCTGCCGTGCACCTGCACCGCCTTGTACGCCACACGGTTCGCCATCTCGCTCGCGTACAATTTCGCCCGCGCCGAATAGGGACCGAGTCGCGAAGGTCCCGGCGTGCTGGTCGGCTTCTTGCGCATCTCGTTGTCGCGCACCTGCGCCGCCTGATACGTCAACATGCGCGCCGCGTCGATTTCCGTTTGCATGTCGGCCAGCATCCACTGAATCGCCTGATACTCTGCGATCGGATGGCCGAACGCTCGCCTCTGCTTGGCATAGCGCGTAGCGGTTTCCAGCGCCCCCTGCGCCAGTCCCACCGACTGTGCCGCAATCCCGATCCGTCCGCTATCGAGCGCTTCGAGCGCGATTCGTAGCCCGTGCCCCTCCTCGCCCAGCCGGTTTTCCGCCGGCACGCGGCAATCCGACAGCACGATTTCAACGGTGGGCGAAAGTTGCATTCCCATTTTTTCTTCGTAGCGGCTCACGCGAAATCCCGGGAACGAGCCTTCCACCAGAAACGCCGTAATCCCCCGCGTCCCTGCATCGGGATCGGTCTTCGCGAACACGACGTACACGCCAGAAATATCGCCGTTCGACACCCAGATCTTCGTCCCGTTCAAAACGTAGTGATCGCCGTCGCGCACAGCCCGCGTCT
Source organism: Candidatus Acidiferrales bacterium (assembly GCA_050746925.1). Classification (GTDB taxonomy): domain Bacteria; phylum Acidobacteriota; class Terriglobia; order Acidiferrales; family UBA7541; genus Palsa-295. Next base: position 10,431 of record JBOGNA010000047.1, on the reverse strand, counting down.
GAATGCCCGCCGCGTCCGAACCCGCCTGCGGCTCCGTCAGGCAAAACGCGCCGATAATCTCGCCCCGCGCCAGCCGCGACAGATACTTCTTCTTCTGCGCGTCGGTGCCGTGTTTGAACACGGGCCCCGCCGAAACCGTATTCGATACGCTCACCACCACGGCCGTCGATGCGTCCACCCGCGCCACTTCTTCAATCATCACCGCGTAGCTGATCGTATCCGTCCCTGCGCCGCCCCATTCTTCGGGTATCATCATCCCGCAGCAGCCCAGCTCCCCGAGTTTGCGAAGTTCCGCCACCGGATATTTGTGCGCCCGCTCGTACTCGCGGATCACCGGACGCATCTCCGTCTCCATGAACTGGCGGACGGTGTCGCGAATCAGAAGCTGATCGCTTGTGAGAGAAAAATCCATTCTGAAAGGTGTACGAGCGATGCTAGCACAGCGCCCACAAAAAACGAAAAGTCGAAAAAATCTCTGGAAACGGTCGGGTTACAGCTTCAGCAATTCGCGCAGCCGTTTCGTCTGTGCCCGCGAGACCGGAATCTCCGACTGCCTCTTGTCATTCATCTTCAGCATGTAGCTTGACTTAAACCACGGCACCACTTCCTTGATGTGATTGATGTTGATCAGATAGCTCCGGTGCGCCCGCCAGAAAACATCCGCGTCCAGCGCGGCCGCCAGCTCCTCGATCGTCCGGTAGTTCGACACTCCCTCGGCATCGCGCGCGAAAATCGTAATCGTCCCGTCTTGAATCGATGCGTAGATCATTTCCTCGGCGTCCACCAAAAACATCCGCGCCTGTGACTTCACCAGCAGCTTCACGGGCTGCGCCGATTTTGCTTTTGGCGCGCCCAGCTGCCCCACCAGCGTTTCCAGCCGTTCCACCGGCGACGTCTGCGCTTCCACCATCTTTCTTGCACGCTGCACGGCTTTTGCGATGCGCGCCTTGTCAAACGGCTTCAGGACGTAGTCCACCGCGCTCACTTCGAATGCCTGAATCGCGTAGTTGTCGAACGCCGTCGCAAACACGATCTGCGGCATGCGCAGCTTCCGCTCCACCAGCTTTTTGATCACTCCGAAGCCGTCGAGCCCCGGCATCTGCACGTCCAGAAAAACGAGATCGGGATTGTGCTCCTTGATCAAAGCAATCGCCTCGAGCCCGTTCTTCCCCTGCGCGATTACCTCAACCTCCGGAAAGCCACGCAGCAGGAACGCAAGCTCGTCCCGCGCCGGCCTTTCGTCGTCCACGATCACTGTGCTGATAGGCATATAATTTCCCGCACCAGTATAGGATAAAATCAGCGCACACAGGGCAAAGGAGCGAGCGTGGCGAACAAAACAGGTCGAGTGAAGCTCTTAAGCAGCGAGGTCATGTGCCAGGGCCGCGTGATCCGTGTAAAGCGCGATCGGCTCATCGAGCCCGGCGGCGCGAAGGTCATGCGTGAAATCGTTGTGCATCCGGGATCGGTCGTAGTGCTTCCTGTTTTTGACGACGGCCGTATCCTGGTCATACGTCAGTACCGCTACGCCACTGGACAATTCATGTGGGAACTCGTCGCCGGTCACAAAGAGCCGGACGAAAGCTTTCTCAAGGGAGCCGCGCGCGAGCTCCGCGAAGAGACCGGCTACACGGCGCGCCGCTATCGCAAGCTGCTCGAAATCTTCCCGAGTCCCGGGCTGCTGAGCGAGCGCATGGTGATTTTTCTGGCCCAAGGCATCACGAAAGGCGAGGCGCACCCGGAAGAAGACGAAAAAATCCGCACGCGCATCATGACGCTTTCCGCCATCGAGGGCTGGATCCGCTCCGGCAAGATTCGCGACGCCAAATCCGTCGCCGGGCTCCTTTACTACGCCCGTTTCGCTCGCCGCAAACAATAGCTGCGGGCGAATCTCAGAAGAACCCGCTGCCCGCGCCAGCCAATGCCTTGCGCTCACCCATGCGAATCTCGATATAATCACACCGGACGGAGCGCGCGGCCGGTGTCCACAGGATTCTTTTCCTGCGCCATCGCCAGGCCCCCGAGGCACACATGGAAAATCGCGACGTAGCCAAAATTCTCCGCGAAACAGCGCAACTGCTCGAAATCGACGGCGCCATCATCGGCCGCTACCGCAGCTATGAAAAAGTAGCGGACATGCTCCTCAGCCTTCCCGACCGCATCGAAGAAATTGCCAAAGATCCCAAAAAGCTCCGCGAGCTTCCCGGCGTCGGTGAAAATATGGCGGAGCATATCGGCGAGATCCTCGCCACCGGCGATTACAAGCTCCGCAAGAAGCTCCTGAAAAAGTTTCCGCCTACGCTCCTCGAGCTGCTCGAGCTTCAATCGCTCGGCCCGAAGAAAGTCGCGTTCCTTTGGTCGCATTTCAAATGCGCCACGGTTGCGGACCTCGAGAAACTCGCCCGCGAAGGGAAACTCCGCGATCTTCCCGGCTTCGGTGAAAAGAGCGAACAGAACATTTTGAAGGCCACCGAAACCTTCAAGCGCTCCGCCGGCCGCTTCCACATCAACGTCGGCGACCTCGAAGCCGGCCGCCTCTCCGAATTCATCAAGCAGGCCGGCGATCCCGTCGAGTCCGTCACGGCCGCCGGCTCGCTCCGCCGCCGCCGCGAAACCATCGGCGACCTCGACCTCCTCGTCACCATGCGCCCCGGAAAAGACAAGCAGAAGCACATCGACGCCGTCGCCGAGCACATCCTGAAATATCCCCGCATCGATCAGAAGCTCGCCCATGGCGAAAATAAAGTCAGCTTCCTACTCGAAAGCGGTCTTCAAGTGGACGTTCGTCTTCTTGACAAAAACAGTTTCGGCGCCGCGCTCTTCTATTTCACCGGATCGAAAGACCACAACGTCGCCCTCCGCGGCCGCGCCAACGACATGGGCTGGACCCTGAACGAATACGCGCTCACCACGATTAAAGGCGGCAGGTCGATCGCCGGCAAGACCGAAGAAGAGATTTACGCCAAGCTGAAGCTTCCCTACATCGAGCCCGAGCTCCGCGAAATGCGCGGCGAAATCGAAGCCGCCGAACAGGGAACGCTCCCCGCGCTTGTGAAGCTCGGAGACATGCGCGGCGACGTCCAGATGCACTCAACCGCCTCCGACGGCCGCAACACGATCGAAGAGATGGGCGAAGCTGCCCGTCAGCTCGGCTATGAATACATCGCCATCACCGACCATTCAAAAGCCGTCACCGTCGCCAACGGCATGGACGAAAAACGCACCCTCGAAAACATCCGCAAAATCCGCGCCGCGCAGGCGCGGGCCCCCGGCATTCGCCTTCTCGCCGGCATCGAAGTAGACATCCTGAAGAGCGGCAAACTCGATCTCGATGACGAAGTCCTCGCCCAGCTCGATGTGGTCGTCGCGTCGATCCACTCCTACATGAACATGGAGCGCGCGGAAATGACCGAGCGCATTCTCGCCGGAATCGAAAACCCGTACACGCACATCATCGCCCATCCCACGGGTCGGCTGCTGCTTCGCCGCGACCCATACCTCTACGACATGGAAAAAGTTCTCGACAGCGCGAAAAAGCATTCCGTCGCCATGGAGTGCAACGCCGCTCCAGATCGCCTCGACTTGAATGACGTGCACTTGCGCATGGCCAAACAGCGCGGCGTAAAAATCACCATCTCCACCGACGCTCACTCCACCACGCATCTCGATTTCATGAAGTACGGCGTCGCCACCGCCCGCCGCGGTTGGATCGAAAGGAAAGATGTAATCAACGCGCTGCCGCTCGAAAAGTTCCTCGCCGCCCTGCGCCCGAAGCCCTCTGCCGCGGCGCTGCCGGCGAAATCCGCGAAGAAGAAGTCGGCCTAGCCGCCGTCTTGCGGAACATTTTCGGAGCGGGCCGCGTATCTCGTAGCGGAAAGCAGCATGGACGAAGCCGGTCCTCAACGACGGACGGAGAAACGCATGAAGCTCTCAAACTGGATCGCAGCTGGCATCGCACTAGCAGGAATTTCGCTCGCGGCCGCGGCGCCTTCCGCCCACGCCGACGAATGGTCGAAGACCTACAAAGTCAGCGGCCACCCCACCCTGCGCGTCGAAACCGACGATGGTGACGTCAGCATCACCCCCGGCGACGCCAATCAGATCGACGCGCGCGTCACCACCGACGGCATCAAGATCGGCCCCAGCGACGTCCGCATCGAAGAGCATCAGGAAGGCGACAACGTCACCGTCAGCGTGAAGCTGCCTCATTTCAATTTCTCGTTTTTCGGCGGACACCACCGCGCCGTTCATGTCGATCTCCGCGTCCCGAAAGATCTCACCCTCGACGTTCACACTGGCGACGGCAATGTCACCGCCCAGCCGCTCTCCGGCCGCATTCGCATCGACACCGGCGATGGCCACATCACCGTCAATGGCCTCAAAGGCGAAGTCAGCATGCGTTCGGGCGACGGCAATATCCAGGCTTCCGGTCTCGACGGCTCGCTCGAAGTCGATACCGGCGATGGGCACGTGACTGTGGATGGCCGCTTCGACTCCCTCAACCTGAAAACTGGCGATGGAAATATCGAAGCCCGCGCCAACTCCGGCTCGAAGGTCGCCAGCAGCTGGCACCTGCACTCCGGCGACGGGCACATCAACATGTGGCTCCCCGGCGATTTCAGTGCCGACCTCGATGCCCACACCGGCGACGGAAAAATTACTCTCGATTTGCCGATCCGTGTTTCGGGCTCCCTCAGCCACTCCTCGATCCACGGCACGTTGAACAACGGCGGCGGTACCGTCTCCGTAAGCTCGGGCGACGGCTCGATCCACCTGCAGCGGCTCTAAGCCCGCCGCGCCGTGACCCGACTGGTTTCATAGAAGTGTCTGGTTTTGTGAAAGGCAGCCCGCCGTACTAGGACTCTCGCGATTTGTCATCTCTCAGCCGCAGGATTCTTCTTCAGTGTGTCAGCCAAATCCAGCGAATGTCTCCCGGCACACGCCGCGCTCGAAGAACCCGTCCGCGGTAAGCCCTGTGCTCCAAGACATTACCTGGATCGCCCGATTTGGACCCTCCCGTGCTTTCTCTTCTGTTGCTACTGTACGGGAGGCCGCAAATGGTCGCGTTCGTGATTATGGGTTTGATCGCCGTTCTTGTTTTCTTGTGCCTCTCCGGCGGCATCGCCGATTGCGCGCGCCGCTCTCAACCTATCTCGAAGAAATAGCAATCCTCCGCCCCGACAGCCGCTGCCCGCGCCGGTTCTCGGGCCTATACCGGGGCACCGGCGCCTCCGTTCCGCACATCTCCAGCCCTTGATCGCAAAATTTCTAATCTACTGTGGCGCGATTAGAAATCACCCTAAGTCGCTGAAAACATTACTCCGACGCGATTTATAATCTACTGTAAATCGGGGTCCACGAATTCATGCCTCCAAACAAAACTCGAACCCCATCCAAGCTGCCTTGGAGTTCACAGCTCCAGGAATCGACCCGTCCGCGCCGCCCGTTTCTCTTCCGGTGAGCAGCCCCACGCAGCAATTCAGAATCGATTCCCTGCTGTTCACCGCACCAAGGTTGCAAATTGGAACTCGTTGCCGCATCATGGCTTTCTTTCAATTCGCACTAAATCTTCTACATGTTCTGGGGGAAGCTGAATGCGCAGGCCTGTGAGTGTGGTTCCGCCAAAAGGGAAATTGGGAGTACTGACGCCTGGTATGGGTGCGGTCGGCACCACATTTATGGCGGGCGTCGAGCTCGTTCGCCGCAAGGAATCGGTGCCGGTCGGCTCGCTGACGCAGATGGGCACGATCCGCCTCGGCAAGCGCACGGATAACCGCACTCCCAAGATCAAGGACTTCGTCCCGCTCGCCGATCTCGACGATCTCGTCTTCGGCGGCTGGGATGTATACCCCGACGACGCCTACGAAGCCGCCTCGAAGGCGGGCGTCCTCGACGCGAAGGATCTGGCCAAGGCCCAAAAATTCCTGAAGAACATTAAGCCGATGAAGGCCGCCTTCGACCAGACCTACGTGAAGAACCTGCACGGCACGAACATTAAGAAGGGCAAGACAAAATTTGATCTCGCCGAACAGCTCCGTGAAGATATTCGCAACTTCAAAAAGAAAAACAAGCTCGACCGCCTCGTGATGGTCTGGTGCGCTTCCACCGAAGTTTTCTTGAAGGCGGAAGACGTGCACAAGGATCTTCCGTCCTTCGAAAAGGCCATGAAGTCGAACCACCCCGCCATCGCGCCTTCGATGCTCTACGCCTACGCCGCGATCAGCGAGGGAGTTCCCTTCGCGAATGGCGCGCCGAACCTCACCGTCGATATCCCGGCGCTGGAGGAGTATGCGAAAGAAAAACAAGTCCCGATCGGCGGAAAGGATTTTAAGACCGGCCAAACGCTGATGAAGACGGTCCTCGCTCCGGGATTCAAAGCCCGAATGCTGGGCCTCAACGGATGGTTCTCGACCAACATCCTCGGCAATCGCGACGGCGAAGTGCTCGAAGATCCCGGCTCGTTCAAGACCAAGGAAGAATCCAAGCTCGGCGCGCTCGAATACATTCTGCAACCGAATCTCTACCCAGAGCTCTACGGCAAAATTCACCACAAGGTCCGCATCAACTACTACCCGCCCCGCGGTGACAACAAGGAAGGCTGGGACAATATCGACATCTTCGGCTGGCTCGGCTACCCGATGCAGATCAAGGTCGACTTTCTCTGCCGCGATTCGATTCTCGCGGCACCCATTGTCCTCGACCTCGCGCTGTTTTTCGATCTCGCCAAGCGCGCCGGCATGCGCGGCATTCAGGAATGGCTCAGCTTTTATTTCAAATCTCCGATGTGCGCCAAGGAACTTTATCCCGAGCACGATCTGTTCATTCAGCTGATGAAACTCAAGAACACGCTCCGCTGGATGATGGGCGAAGAACTGATCACGCATCTGGGCGCCGAGTATTACGACTAAAAACAGGAATCGTTCTAAAGTTTTTTCAACTCCGGCTTGACACGCCGTCAGGCGCGGAGTAGTGTCGCCGCGGTACGATTCCTGGTCGCGCCAATTCCATTTCAGATTTTTTCTCCGCGCAACGCGGACAACTCTGCTCACGTTTCTTCAAGGAGGAAACTAGATGCGAAGCAAGCTTCTGAATTTGTTTGTGGTCTTCGGCGCACTGCTGATCGTGGCAACCGGCTCGCCTTCGGCGCGCGCGCAATCCAACACGGATGAAAAAGAGAAGCCGTCGATTTACACCTACGTGGCCCAGTGGGCGGTCGCTCGCGCCGACTGGCCTGCCATGGAAAAGCCAGATCCGGCACAAAAGCAGCTCTTTGAAAAATTAATGGCCGACGGAACCATCATCGGCTACGGAAGCTATCGCGTTGTGGCCCATCAAGAAGGCGCGCCCAATTTCGGAAACTGGTGGACAGCCACTTCGATGGCGAACCTGATGAAAGCTCTGGAAGCAGTTTCCGCACGAACCGGGGCCTCCGACCTGAACAAGATTCTCGGCGAGTCCAAGCACTGGGACTTGGTCCTCACCAGCCGTCAGTACGGCGTTCACGCGGGCACGGTCGAGAACGGCTACCTTCGCGTGGGCACCTTCCTGGTCAAGCCCGGCCAGGGCGAGCTGTTCGAGAAGGGCATGAAGAACTATCTCGTGCCGATACTGGACAAACTTCTCGCCGATGGCGCGCTTCACAGCTACTCGGTCGATCACGAAGCGATCCATTCCGGTGATCCGGGTGTCGTCGATGTAGCAATCGTTACCAATAACGCCGACGGACTCGACAAGTTTATGGCGGCGCTCGAAGCGGGCGGCAAGGCGAATCCACTCGGCGGCCCTGCGTTTGCCAACTCCACCGATTCGGCCAGTCATCGCGATTTCCTGGCGATCGCCTCGGAAACGTCCAAGTAAGCAGCGCGAAGCGCTCGCTCGTGCTGGTGAGAATAGAAACGCCCTGGCTACCGTGTTGCAGCCAGGGCGTTTCCGTTTCTCGATAGCTTTTTCGAAATGAGGTGGGGTCTAAAACAAATTCCAGAGGAACTGGTTGTACACCTCGTGGTGGTATTGCACCTCGGGAGTTTTCACGAACGTGCCGAGCAAACGCGGACAACGATCGGCGGACGCCTGCTTCAAGTCCGCGTAGCGGCCTTTGACGTCGTCGCCGAGCAGCTTCGTCGTCCAGTCTGCCTTTCGAAAATCCTGCATTGCTGAGTAGATGTTGTCCGGCAGGTAGCGCTCCGCCTGGCGCAGGTTCTTGATCTTGGCCGTTTCACCGTCGAGCCCCGTCTTGAAGATCGAGAGCATCACCATGTAAGGGCTTGCGTCCGGGCTTACCGAGCGAACCTCCACGCGCATGCTCTTCTCGTTTCCGATCGGAATGCGAATCATGGACCCGCGATCGACCGGCGACGCCTTGATTTGATTCGGCGCCTCGAAGTGCGGGTCAAGCCGGCGGTACGCGTTGACGCTCGCATTCAGGAGCAGGCAGATATCGTTTCCGTGTGTGAGAATTCGATCCAGGAAAGCCCAGCCGAATTTGCTGAGCTTCTCATCGTCCTTCGGATCCCAGAACATGTTCTTCGAGCCCTTACTGATGGAAACGTTCGTGTGCATCCCGCTACCGTTCACACCCACCACCGGCTTCGGCAGAAAGCTCGCGGTCAATCCCATCCGCGTGGCCACCTGCCGGCAAATCAGTTTGTAGAGCTGGATCTGGTCCGCGGCGGCGACCACCTCGCCATAGCTGTAGTTGATTTCGAATTGCGACGGCGCCACTTCCGGATGATCCTTCTCGTTCTGGAAGCCCATCGAGCGCTGCACTTCCGCGCACGTATCGATGAAAGTGCGAAGCGGGTCGCCCGGCAGCGAATGATAGTAACCGCCCGTGTTGACGTACTCGAATTTGCCCGTCTCGTTGTAGCGGCTCTCAGCGTCTTTACCGTTGAAGAGGAATCCTTCGATCTCATTCGCTGCATTCAGCGTGTAGCCTTCCCGCTTGTGCAATTCGTCGGCGTAGCCCTTGAGAACTCCGCGAATGTCCGCGCTATACGGCGAACCGTCCTTGTCGATCACCTGGCCGAACACCAGCACTTTGCCGGAGCCGAACACGTCGGCGGGCGCCCAGTAGAAGGCGCCCCAGTCCATCGCCAGGCGCAAGTCACTCTCGCGCTGCGCTGTGAAGCCGCGAATGGAAGAACCGTCGAAGGTGAGATTGTCCCAGCTCTTGATGAGGAACTTCTTGTCGTAGTCGAGCATGTGCAAGCGGCCTTCGAGGTCGCTAAAGAGAACGGTCACGGCCTTGATGCGCTTCTCGTCGGTGAGGTACTTAAGCCGGTCCTCCTGAATCTTGTGCGGGGCAACGCGATTCCGGCGCTGCTCCTTCGCTTTCAAATTCAGGTCCTCAAGCTCGCCATAGGACATCGCCAGGAAATCGCGAAGTTCGTTCGACATGTTCCTCCTCGAAAGTAGCTAAACCTCAACTCAGTCGAAGCGTCCAGGGGAAGCCACACTGAGCGGGTTGCCGCGTCAAGGGTAACGCGCCGCTCTCGCGACCGTCAAATCCAAAAATTGAATAGGTTTGAAACAATGCAAGAATAGATCGGCGGCAAGCTGGCGTGGCTTTATCTCGCCGCGGCTGTTCCAAAAGCGAAACCGCAGGTCTTGCCGGCAGAAACTCTATCCGCTCGCCGGGCGCGCCGGAACCGCGTTCGAGAGGAAGCCGCGGCGCTGCGAGCCTGGTCACGCAGGATTTCCCGCAGGCGCATTCGCGCCTTATGGAGCTGCGATTTCGAATTGCCTACCGAGCATCCCGCGATTTCGGCGATCTCTTCGTGCAGGTAGCCGGCAACGTCGTGCAGGATAAACATCTCCTTGCAGCCGGGAGCCAGTCGATCGATCGCGCGCTCCAGATTCACTCGGTCGAGTACGCCGCTGAGGCGCACGTCGAGTTCCCCCAATTGCAAGGGCGGCTGCGCATCATTTTCATCACGATCGCACGCTTCGTCGAGCGATTCCTCGGCGACATTCATCTTTCGAAAGCGCATCAGAACCGTATTGACGGCCACACGATGCAGCCAGGTAGAAAACGCCGACTCTCCCCGAAAGCTCTGAATCTTCCGAAAGACCATTAGGAAGGCGTCCTGCGTCAAATCCTCCGCCTCACTTACGTTGCCTGCTATTCGCAGGCACAGCGCGTACACCCGGCGGTTATGCCGGCGGTATAGATCTTCAAAGGCTGCCGCATCCCCCATCTGCGCTAACCGGATGGCTTCCGATTCCGGCAAGCTGCCGGCTGTTGCTTCATTGGCTAGTCTCATGTCGCCGCTCCTCGTGGTGTCGCGTCCCACGCCCCTGGGTGGCGCTCTCTATATTCCTAACCGGCTTGCTGCCGGATTTATTCCCGAGCGGAGCAACGGCGGCCGATCAGAACGGTGCAAACGGACAGCGGGTTGCGCGGCAGCGGCGTTTTTGTTGCGACCGATAGAC
>JBOGNA010000046.1:0-5404 GCA_050746925.1 Candidatus Acidiferrales bacterium | reverse complement strand
AATCACCACCGCCGCAGGACTCGAACCAGCGATACCAGCGGTGAACGCATACAACCACTATCTCTCGAGCATTCGCGGCGTTGCTACGCGAATGGATAATTTTGCTTCTGAGTTCGTCAGCAAGATCGAGACGATTTACAGCTCGAACTAAGTCAACGAATGAAAGCTCACACTAACTTCGCCCGCTTGACGGGCGGCGCTTAGCCAACCGGTCGTTCGGGCACGGCATGCTTGCCTCGCCGATTGCTGGCGGGCCGTGCCCCTAGTGTAGGAAACGTAGCGATACTTTATGCCTCAAATCCAGCGCGGAACCGATACCACCCTCGCCGACATCAACATGGTGCCGTTCATCGACGTCGTCCTAGTGCTCCTGATTATTTTCATGATCACCGCGCCGATTTTGCAGTCGGGGATCGAAGTGGACGTACCGAAGACGAAAACCGTGAAAGAGCTCACGGAAGTGCGCCAGGTGGTGACGATCGATCGCGCGCAACGCGTCTATCTCAACGATAAACCCGTCAACATCCACGATCTCGGACTGCAAGTGCTGGCGCAATCGCGCACCCACGATCCCAGCCATCAGGCCGTGTACGTTCGTTGCGACGAGACGGTGCCCTTCGGCAGCTGGGCCACCGTGGTCGATGCGCTGCGGCAGGCCGGAATTCAAAACGTCAGCGTGGTGACGCAACCGCTCAACCAGGCACGGTGAAATGTCAGCGCTCGCCGCAGATCGCCCGTCCGACAGCCTGAAAACGCCGCTGTCTTTTTCCATCGCCATGCACGCGATGCTCGCCGCGCTTCTGATCTATTCCGGCATTCACTCGCAAAGCGGCGACCTTTGGGGCGGACCGGGCGGCGCGATTAGCGTGGGCCTCGTCGGCAATGTGCCCGGAATTCCGATGCCGCGGCCGGAGATGCAAACCCCGAACCGCGTGGTGGACGAAACGAAGGGCTTGTACAAGACCGAGGAAGCGCCGGAAATCAAGCAGCCGCCTCCTCCGGACACGATCGCGATACCGAAATTCAAGCTCGAGAAACCCACGCCAAAATACAACACGCGCAAATCGAAACTTCTCGAAAATCCCACGCCGCCTCCCGAGAACGCCGTTCCCTACGGCGCCGGCGGCGCGCCGACGGTTCCCTACACGTCATTCGCGATGGGCGCGGGAACATCGTCGCAGGGCGGCATGGCGATGGGAGACGCGGGTGGCGGGAATTTCGGCTCGCGGTTTTCCTGGTATGTGGAAGCGGTGCAGCGGCGGATCAGCGGCAACTGGCTCCAATCGACCATCGATCCCAGGATTGCATCGGCGCCGCGAGTGATCGCCACATTTGATATTTTGCGCGACGGCACGATCGCCAACATTCAAATCACGCGATCGAGCGGCAATCAATCTGTTGACACGTCGGAAGTGCGCGCGATTCGGGAGTCCAGCCCGCTCGACCGGTTGCCGCCCGAGTACAAGGGATCGAAAGTAAGTGTTGAATTTTATTTTGATTTTCATCGATAAGATGGAAGCGTGAAAAGAAAGTGCTGCGATTCTGGAGTTCCCTTCACGGAAAACCGGAAGAAGCTGGAAGAAGGATAGAGCCGAAATCATGATGAGAAAATTTGCATTTTTAGCAGCAGTGGTCATCGCCGTCGTGTTTGCGACGGCGCCACGGGCGGCGGCGCAGGATTGGTTTAGAACCGGCACCGGGCTGGGCGTCTCGAAAGTCCGTGTCGCCGTTCCCGAACTCGCGGTTCGCGGGGCCACGCCGCCGGCGCTCGAAAAGACTTTCCACGATGTTTTGTGGAGCGACCTGGAATATTCCGGCGTTCTGGAGCTCGTGAGCCCGAGCTTCTACCCCGCGAAAATTCCCAGCCAGGCGAGCGAATTGAACGCTTCCGAGTGGGCCGATGCGCCGGCGAACGCTAACATGCTGGCATACGGCAACCTTTCGAACGAAGGCGCGAATCTCGCCGCAGCCGGGTTCTTATCCGACGTTCACAACCCGACCGCCCCGATTGCCCTGCAGAAAATCTATCGCGGCGCCGCCACCGATGCCGACGCGCGGCGCCTCGCGCACCAGTTCGCCGACGACATCATCGGCCGGCTCAGCGGCGGCCTTCCCGGGGTGTCGCAAACCCAGATCGCCTACGTGAGCACTAAGAGCGGCAACAAGGAAATCTGGGCGATGGATTACGACGGTGCAAATCAGCACCAGTTGACGCACCTGAAAGCCATCGCGCTCACTCCGCGCTGGTCGCCTGATTCCACTCGCATCGCGTTCACCTGCTTTGTCGCTTTTCGCGGCGTCACTTCGCCGCAGATCTGCCTTTTCTCCACTGCCTCCAATCGATTGATTGCATTCCCGCGCTTTCGCGGGACGAACAGCTCGCCCGCCTGGTCGCCCGACGGCGCGCAGATCGCCTTCATGTCCAGCCAGAACGGCGATCCGGAAATCTACGTCGTGGACGCCGACGGCAGCCACCTCCAGCGAATCACATTCGCCGCGGGCGTGAGCACGTCGCCGGTGTGGAATCCGAAGACGGGCAAGCAGATTGTTTTCGTCAGCGATCGCGGCGGCGATCCTGTCCTGTATCTCGCAAACTCCGATGGCACCAACGTGCAGCGGCTCGACATGCCGGACATGGGTTACGTCGTCGACCCCTCATGGTCACCGAATGGACAATTGCTCGCATTTAGTTGGCGACGACCGAGCGGTAACTTCGATATCTATGTCATGGACATTGTGAGCCGGCAACTCGTGGAACTCACTCGGGATGCCGGTCGAAACGAGCGTCCCAGCTGGGCGCCGGATGGGCGGCATCTTGTTTTTGAATCCACGCGCACAGGCACGCGGCAGATTTGGTCGATGCTGGCGGATGGAAGCCAGCCCCGGCAATTGACGTACGAAGGACAGAGCGAATCACCAAGCTGGTCAACACGCTAGTAAACGCGCTAATGGATGACGGATCGCACTTGCCGCGATCGGATCGTTCAGGTTCATTTTCCGGTCTTATAGGCCCATGCTGAATCTCTTAAGGAGGCTTTTCTATGCGGAGAGGTAATCTTCGGAAAGCAGCACTGCTGTTCTCCATCGTTGGAATTCTCGCCGTCGTCGGTGGTTGCAACAAAAAAGTCGCCTCGACGCCGCCCGCGCAGGCGCCCCCCGCGGCCGCGGTTCAACCTACCGTGACGCTAACCGCCTCACCGACAACCATCAAGCCCGGCTCCAGCGTAACGCTTTCGTGGTCGTCCACCAGCGCTACTGATGTCAGCATCGACCAGGGTGTCGGAAAAGTGGCTCCGGAAGGATCCACGCCAGTCGTCCCGACCGAATCGACCACGTACACGATCACGGCCAATGGTCCGGGCGGCACGGCGACGGCGAACGCGCGCGTCACCGTGACTGCCGCGGCGGCTGTTGCCCCCACCACCACTGCGCCCGCAGGCATCAGCGAGCTATTTGAGCAAAACGTTCGGGACGCATTCTTCGATTTCAACAAAGCCGACATCCGCGCGGACGCACGCGAGGCCCTGACCAAAGATGCGGAATTTCTGCGCTCGTATCCGTCGGTTTCCGTGACGATCGAGGGTCATTGCGACGAACGCGGATCGACGGAATACAACCTCGGCCTCGGCGCTCGCCGCGCTCAGGCTGCGAAGAACTATCTCGTCTCGCTCGGCATCGGTGCGGCACGCGTCGAAACCGTCAGCGAAGGCAAAGAAGCGCCGTTCTGCACCGAGCATACCGAAGAGTGCTGGCAGCAGAATCGCCGGGGCCACTTCGTAATGTCGAAATAGCAGCATCGAAGCAGCGGGTTCAACGCGGTTGCGCGAGAGACGGTCGCAGGCAAAGGCCTCCGTCTCTCGCGATCCCTCGAAGGAGACTTGCAATGCGCACACGATGGGTTCTGCTTGGGCTGGGCGGGTTGGTTCTGGGAGCGTTTTGCGGATCGATGCTCACTCCCGTGCCGACGGGGGCCGTGTCGAAGGAAATGATTCAGCTGCAGCAGTCCGTGGACCAGCTCGTCCAGGGGCAGCAGAGCTTGCGCAGCGCGATCGATTCCAACAACGCGACTCTGCGCACGCTGATCCAGCAGTCGCTCGAGTCCATTAACCAGATGCACGGCCAGATGGCGCTCGTCGAGAAGACCGTGCAGGAGGTCCAAGCCAACACCGGCGCACGCATCGACACGATGACCACGCAAACGCAGGGCCTCTCCGACAATGTCCAGGACATTCAGGCCCGCGTCGGCAAGCTTTCGCAGCAGATGAACGACATTCAGGGGCTTCTGCAAACGATCGATGGGAAGATTTCCGGCGGCGCGGCTCCTGCTGCTGGCGGCGCACCCGGAGCCGAAGGCGCGGGCGCTGACAACGGCACGGGCGGCGGTATGCCGCCGATTTCAGCCGACACTCTCTATCAGAACGGTCTGCGCGATTTCACGGGCGGAAAGTACGATCTGGCGCGCCAGGAATTTTCCGACTACTTGAAGAATTTCCCCACCAACGATCTCGCCTCCAACGCGCAGTTCTACATCGGCGAAATCGATTACGCGCAGGGAAGCTACAAAGAGGCCATCCGCTCCTACATCCTGGTGATGAATCAATATCCGCGGAGCTTCAAAGTGGCCGCTTCCCTGCTGAAGAAGGCGCAAGCGGAAATCAAACTGGGCCAGAAGCCGACCGGCATTCGCGACCTCCGCGAAGTGGTGCGAAAATATCCGGGCACCGACGAAGCCCGTCAAGCTCAAGCGCGATTGCGTGAGCTAGGCGCGTCACCCGCTACTCGGTAAATATCCGCCAATCGGCTCGCGCGACTGCTCTTTCCGCCGTAGGGGCACGGCATGCCGTGCCCTCTCGCCCACCGCCTCGGCGCCCTCGATCAGCGCAGCCCGACCCAGGCTGTTCGTAACGCCGCTAATCCGCCGGCGCAAATCGCCGGAAAAAGCTCTCCGCCTTCCACTGCGGCCGCTCCCCCCGATTCGCAATCTCAAGCATCAACCCCCGCACGATCTCTTCAAACTCGGCGGCCGACTGCAAATCCACCGGCTGATTCACATCGTCGGAAGGCGCATGATAGCGCTGCGTCAGCCAGTCCTTGTAAAGCTTCGCGTCGGGCGAGCCCGCCTCGAATCCCACCTTCATCGCCAGCGACGGAATGCCGTGCCGGATGAAGCTGTACTGATCGCTGCGAATGAACGAATTGCGAATCGGCTCGGGATCCGGCTGCACGCGAACGCCTCGCGCCTGCGCCACCTTCTCCACCATCTCGCCCAGATCCGATTCCTGAAGGCCATACACCGTGAGCACTTTCAGCGGAATCAGCGGCAGAAACATGTCCGTATTGATGTCCGCCACGATCGATTTCGAGGGCACCGTCGGATGCGCGGCGAAGTATTTCGAGCCCAGCA
>JBOGNA010000045.1:0-34817 GCA_050746925.1 Candidatus Acidiferrales bacterium | reverse complement strand
TCGTTGATCGGCTCGGTGGAAATTCCCATGCGGGCCAGGGGCCGCACGAGGAATGTCTGATCTTTGTCGTCCTCGGGATAGGCGCGCGCGAGTTGGGAAGAGGCGGTATCGAGCATGGCGTCTGCCGATTTTTGCGAGGTGCCCGGGCGCAGCCGCCCGATGAGGAAAAGCGAGTGGTTGCCGCGATCCGCGAGAGCGCGACCCCGGCCGTCGAAATCGTTCACCGCGAGTTCGTAGTCGCCCAGTGGGAGGTAGAGCTCGGGGCTGACGACGGCGAAGGTGCCCGTGAAGCCCACCGGAGCGATCCCCACAACCGTGTAAACGCGTCCATTGATGCGCAGGGTCTTGCCGACGATCTCGGGGTCGGCGCCGGTTTTCTTCCAGTAGGAATAGCTCAGGATCGTGACGGGGATGGCCGAACCGGGGCGCTCTTCTTCGGGAGTAAACGCGCGGCCTTGAAAGAGTGGCACACCAAACGCGGTGAAGTAATTGGCCGAAACGACGTCGGCGAAGACGCGCCGAGTGATATCGCCTTTTTCCGAGACGCCGACCATCGCGAGGTTGTGCGCGAGCAAATCGGTGAAAACCGTGTTAATGGCTCGCAGCTCGGCGAAATCGGGATACGAGAAGGCGCGATAGTTGGGCTTGTGCGTGTCGCGGCTGTAGAGAACTCCGAGTTCGGACGGATTGTGAATCACCAGAGGCTTCAGGAGGAACGCGTTCACGATGCTGAAGATGGCCGTGTTGGCGCCGATCCCGAGCGCCAGCACGGCGACCGCGGCGAGCGTGAATCCGGGATTTTTGCGGAACATCCGCGCACCGTAGCGCAGATCGCGGAACAGGTTGGCCATCTTGGTTCCTCCGAGGTGGTTCTAGCCGGCTGTAGTTCATACGGGCGGGGCGCGCGGAAAGTTCCCTATGGCTGGCGGTTAATCGTCGCTGCGCGGAAACGCGGCCCGTATCTTGGGTTGCAGCAGATAGGCGAGCAGAACGCCGGCGATGGCCACTCCGATGGCGCCTTTCAGAAGCTCTCCACGCAGGGCATTTACGAAATCGCCGAGCACCTGGCTGGCGATGATAACGACAGCCAGCGCCCAGCCCCAGAAGCGCCGCTTGTTCCAACCGATTGCGGCCGCGAGCATCGCGGCTCCCAGCCCGAGAAACGGAATGCCGATGGCTCTGCCCATTCCGGCGAGTTGCCCGCCCCCTGCTGGATTGAGCCGCCACATCGGATCGAGAATTGTGCCGGGGAAAAGCAGGGTGATGCCGGCGAGAGTGGCCATGGCCGCGCCGAAAACGAGAAAGACGCCCATGGCGGAGAGGCCGAATTTCCCGGCGCTGCGATTCACAGCGCTAGCCTCCCGGGCGTTTTGATCGCGTGCGTCATTGGGCGCGGCGAAAATCGGGGCAGTATTGATCGACGAGCTTGCTTCGGCCGTCGGCGGAGAAGCCGGCGAAAATCTGCCAGGCGCCGTCGGGGCCGCGGACAGCGATTTGTTCGTAGCGATCGCGCGTGATGGCGGTCCGCGACTGGTGTTCCTCGCCGAGGCTGGTGATGCTGGCCACGGTGAGGCCGGAGCGTTCGGCATCCTCCTGGATGAGCGGCCAGAGTTCCTGCGCTTCGTCGAGGAGCCTTTGTTTTTGAGCGGGGGAAGGGCGCGAGAAGTGCACGTTGGAGAGGTAGGACACGGTGAAGACGGGGCATCCGACGGCGCTTGCGTGCGCGTCGGGATTCGCTTCGAGCGCGACGCCTTCGTGCAGGTGTTCGAGGTGCGCGCCGGACGGCAGCTCGATGCGGAAGAATTGATTCTCGGCCGACATTGCTTCTTCGACCGTAATTCCAGCGGGGCATTCAAGCTTCACGATCCGCGCGACGTACCAGCGAGCCGACTCGTCATCAATGCCGCTGCCGGGTGTGGCGGCCGGGCGGATGACGGTTACGTCGTACCGAGTGGATTCCGTGCTGCGCGTGAATCTTCGCTCGCTCACCGGCGAGGCGGTACTGCCTTCGCTCATTTCGGCGGACGCGGCGGCCGAATCGATCGAGGCGAGCGCTTTTTGTGCCACCGCTTGCGGCGAATTGCGCCAGGGATCCGTGCGGCGCGTTTCGGATTGAATGGCTTCGACCGTGGAAACCTTGTCCAGCTCTTGCGGGTAGAACGTGAAATGACAGCGGGCGGTGTCGCGCGAATTCGTTGCTTGCGCAACGGAGGCGTTAGCCGCGACGGCGAGGAAAACGAGAAGCGAGAAAAGATATCGCCGGTCCGGTCTGAGCAAGGGCCGCATGAGGTGCGCTTTAGAACCTCGAAACGATGAAGAGGCCGCCGCCGATCGCGATCGCGTCTTCGATGCAGGCGATCACGACGTCGGGGACATTCAGCGCTTTGACGAGACGCGTGCGGGCCTGGTAGCCGCCGAACGTGCCGGCCAGCGCTCCCGCGACGCCCAGAATGATTCCGATCGCGGCGCCTGCGCCCTGCGAACCGGCGAGAGTTGCGCCGGCCAGGCCGCCCAGGAGAATGCGCGCGATCAATCCCGGACCTTTCGTGCGAGGAGGCGTGGATGGAAGCTGGTCGCTGACGAGTTCGACGATGCCGAGCACCACGAAGATGCTCAATGCGACGATCGAACTCATGAAAGAGAGCGGCGTGCCGTGGACGTTGATCCAATTGCGATACGCGGCAAAAGCCACCACCGCAGGAGCCGTGAGAGCGCGAAGCCCGGCAATCACGCCGATCAAAAACACCAGAAGGTAAATTTCCGCGGGAGTCATTCGGAGTCTCCTTGAGAGGGAATCGAAGCCGCATCTTAGCACACGAATTTTCGAGCGCGGTAAGCAAGCGGCTGAGCGACGACGGTGCCGCCGGGATAGAACGAAGGCCCGATGAGTTGTCCGGAGATAACCAGTCACCTATACTCGGCTTCTAACGGTACCGGGAGAAGCGCGAGTGCGGAACCAGGAAGCGGCGCGATACGCGCGGTGGGCGGCGGCGACGGCGGGCGTGATCGCGCTGGTGGTCGCGGGCGTCTATGCGAAGCGGGCGATCGAGGCGGCTCGGGCGCGGCGCTCGGCGCCGGCGGTAGTGCCTGCCACCGTGCAGCAGCAATCGGCTGAATTCAAGTTCACAAAAATGGAACAGGACCGCGCGATTTTCACGATTCGCGCCTCCACGGCCACTCGATTCAAGGACGAAGATCGCAGCTTGCTCGAAGACGTGTGGATCACGATCTACGGGCGCGCGGGCGACCGCAACGACAACATTCACACGCAGGAATGCAGCTACGAGCCGCAGTCGGGCGAGGTACGGTGCCAGGGCCAGGTGGAGATCGATATTCAGGGCGCGAATCCGGCTTCCGGAAAACCGGCCGATAAAGAGCTCGTGGTGAAGACGAGCAATCTTTCCTTCAACCGCGATACGGGTGAGGCTTCGACGCCCGAGCGAGTGGAGTTTCGCTCGCCGCAGGGAGAGGGGCATGCGGTGGGAGTGTCGTATAGCACCTCGACGGCGATGGTGCGGCTGGAGCACGATGTGACGCTCGAAGTGATGCCAGCGAACGGAGGCGACCGCGGTGCCAGCGGGCATTCGAATGCAGGTGCGGCCGATCGTATGAGCGGAGTGCCAGTAACGGCAACCGGAAGCAGCCTTGAAGTGCGGCGCAACGAGCGGCGAGTCGTTCTGAACGGACCGGCGGTGATGAAGCAAGGCCCGCGCGAGCTATCGGCGGAGACGATTTCGATCGACCTCGACGCGACGTTCCACGCACAGCATGTGACTGCCGAAGGGCATCCGGTGGTGCGGTCGTCCGAAGGCGGCGGAAAGATGGACGTGTCCGCCGAAAAATTCGAGGGATTCTTGAGCGAGGCAGGATGGGTGCAGCGGATTGTCGCGGCGGGAAATGTGAGCGGAAACCGAAAGTCGCTCTCGAAGCCGTCCGCGAAGGACGCCACCGCGACCGATCACATCTCCGCGGCACGAGTGGAAGTCGCGATGTCTCCCGAAAAAAATCTGGTGCGGGAAATCACGGCCAGCGGAGGCGTCGTGCTGAATTCGCAGCAAGCGGGAACTGCTCGGTTACTCAAGACGGAATCGCTCCTCGTGAAATTCGGAGCCGGCGCTCAGCCCGCTCAGCAGAAAATCGAAAGCGCGGAGACACTGGCGCCGGCGACGATCGAGACAAAGGCGGGCGATGACACGACCGAGCTGCGAGCGAAAAAATTCGTGACGCAATTCGGCTCCAGCGGAAAGCTCGAGAAATTGCTCGGCCATTCGGGAGTAGAGGTCCATCGCGAGATCGGGAAAGGCGCGCCGCAGGTGAGTTCGTCAGCGGAGCTGGTGGCTACATTTGCCGCGAACGGCGAGTGGGACACGCTCGATCAGAGCGGAAAAGTTCGATTTCAGCAAGCCGACCGGCGCGCCAGCGCTGAGCGCGCGAAGATGATTCGCGCGACGGATCTGATTGCGCTCGATGGATCGCCTGTGATTTCCGATGCGGCGAGCCGGACGACGGCGGGCAGCGTGACGATCGATCAGAAGTCCGGCGACATCAAGGCGATCGGCAATGTGGTGTCAACCTATCTCGCGGCGGGTTCATCGGCAGGCGCGATGAATCTCGGGTTGGGTCCCGCGCACATTTCGGCGGATTCGCTTTCCGGCTCGACGGCTTCCGGGCACGTCGTTTACCTCGGCCGCGCGCGCTTGTGGCAGGGCGAATCCGTGCTTGACGCAAAGCAGATCGAAGTGTGGCGCGAAGACAAGAAACTCGCAGCCACCGGAAATGTGGTCGCCGTTTTTCCGCAAGCCGCCAGTGGACCTCTTGGCAGCGGATTCGGAATGGCGGCCGGCAAGTCAACCGCGAGCGGAGACGCTGCTTCGCCCGCGGTGGCGTCCACTCCGTCACGCTCGAAGCAAAATCCGACCCTGTGGGTGATTCACGCCCCTTCGCTTACGTATTGGGATGAGCAATCGAAAGCTCGCCTGGAAGGCGGTGTGGCAGCGACTTCGCAGCAGGGCGAACTGACCTCAAAGACCCTCGATGCATATCTGGGGCCTGCGCCGGCCGGTGGGAGGGCCGGCCCAGGAAGCCCGTCCGGGGCTCCTCTTGGCACCTCTTCGGGCGTATCGGGCGGGCGCCAATTGACCCGGATCGTGGCGCAGGGCGCCGTGGTAGTGCGCCAGGGCGACCGGCGAGGTACTGCGGAGGAAGCGGTTTACACCGCCGCAGACCAGAAATTCGTCCTTTCCGGCGGAGAACCCACAATTAGCGATGCCAATAGCGACACAACCACGGGCCGTTCGTTGACCTTCTTTGTCGCGAATGATACGATTTTGATTGATTCGCAAGAGGGTACGCGCACTCTTACCAAGCACCGGGTTGAGAAATGAACCGGCATGTTAAGACTCCAAGCCGCCGATCTGAGCAAGGCCTACCGAGGGCGTAAAGTAGTTGATGAAGTCAGCTTGGATATTCATCAGGGCGAAGTAGTTGGGCTGCTGGGACCGAACGGGGCAGGAAAGACCACGACGTTTTACATCCTCGTGGGTCTGGCTCGGCCCGATTATGGGCGCGTGCTGCTAGACGGCGAGGACATCACTGACCTTCCGATGTACCTGCGGGCCCGCAGTGGCATCAGCTACCTCCCTCAAGAGCCTTCCGTTTTTCGGAAATTGACCGTCGAAGCGAACCTAATGGCGGTGCTCGAGACGCTACCGCTGACGACCGAGCAGCGGCGCGACCGGGTGGAAGAGTTGCTGGCGCAGATGGGGCTGGAAGGCGTGCGCGACAGCAAGGCCTATGTGCTTTCGGGCGGCGAGCGGAGGCGGCTGGAAATTGCGCGGTCGCTGGTGCTCTCACCGTCGTTCGTGCTGCTGGACGAGCCTTTCTCGGGGATCGACCCGCTAACCGTGGTCGATATCCAGAAGATCATCGCGGATTTGAGCGCGGCGGGAATTGGAGTGCTGGTGACGGACCACAACGTGCGCGAGACGCTCGCCGTAACCAACCGAGCGTACATCATCAGCGACGGCAAAATTTTGTTTGCAGGGACGCCGGCCGAGTTGTCAACGAATGCCGACGTACGGCGCATCTATCTAGGGGAGAGGTTCCGGCTGAACTAAGTATATGAATTGGCTCCAACCCAAACTGAGCTTACGCGTCGCGCAGAAGCAGATCTTGACGCCGGGGCTCGTGCAGATGGTGAGCGTGCTGGCGCTGAACCGTCTGGAGCTGCGGGAAATGATCAATCAGGAGATCATGGCCAATCCCGTCCTGGAAGAAGCCGCCGAAGAAAGCCCCACGCAGGATAGCTACACCGATGAAGCGTTTCTGAAAAAAGAAGTCGAGAAACTTCCCGAAACGCCGGCCGCGAATCCCTTCGATGAGTTCGATTTTGGATCTTTCTTCAATCAGTATCTCGATACCGGTGCGGAACGCACCGCCAGCAGCGAGCGCGAAGAATCGGAAAAGCCGTCGTTCGATAAATTCCTCTCCTCGGCGTCGAGCCTGGCGGACCATCTCGCGTGGCAACTGAGCGTCGCGATTTGCACGGAAGTGGTGCGCAAAATCGCGGAATCGATCATTGGCAATCTGGATGAGAACGGATACCTGACGGCCACGCTCGATGAAATCGCGGAATCCGGAAATTATTCGATGGAGGACGTGGAAGAGGCGCTGGCGATGGTGCAGGAATTCGATCCGCCCGGAGTGGGCGCGCGCGATTTGCAGGAATGCCTGCTGATGCAGCTCAAGATTATCGATCCGCAGAATACGCTGGCGCAGCAGATCATCGCTGAGCACTTGAAGCTCTTGCAGAACAACCAGCTGAAGGAAGTGGCGCGCGCGCTGAATCGTCCGGTGGAGCTGGTGAAGCGCGCCGTGGACGTGATCAAACGGCTCGACCCAAAACCTGGCCTCCGCTACAACAAGATGGAGCCGCGCCTCGTCGAGCCGGATGTACAGTTCCGCAAGGTCGATGGCGAGTGGCAGGTATTCATGAACGACGACGACCTGCCGCAACTGCGCCTGAATCCGACGTATCGCCGCCTGCTCGCGCGGGATGCGGCGGACCGCGACGTTCGCAACTACGTGAAAGAGCGCTTCACCGCCGCGATCCAGTTGATGAAAAATATCGAGCAGCGCAAGCACACCATCCTGCGCGTCTGCCAGTCGATTCTGCGACGCCAGGGCGATTACCTCGATTACGGCGCCGACCATCTGAAGCCGATGATGATCAAAGAAGTGGCGGAAGAGGTAGGCGTGCATCCCTCCACCGTCAGCCGCGCGGTCGCGAACAAATACGTGCACACCCCACAGGGGGTGATCGAGCTGCGCTATTTCTTTTCGGAATCTGTCAACGGGCCGCAGGGAAGCGAAATGTCGCTTCTCTCGCTCAAGCGCCGCGTTAAAAAAATGATTGAAGACGAAGACGCTACGCAGCCGCTCACCGATGAGCAAATCACCAAGAAACTGAGCGAAGAAGGAATTCAGGTCACCCGCCGCACCGTCGCGAAATATCGCGAAGATTTGCGCATTCCCAGCACCCATCGCCGCCGGGTAAAGAGTTAGGCGCGCCAGCCGCCGTGAAGCGCACCCGCCCCGCTCGCCATCGCCGTTCGAAAATCAGGGATCCCAGGCAGCTCGTAATTCTCACCGGCCTTTCCGGTTCCGGCAAAGGATCGGTTCTCAACACCTTCGAGGACTTGGGCTTTTATTGCGTCGATAATCTGCCCGTCGCTCTGATTCCGATGTTCCGCGAAATTTACGGAAACGGTGCGGGCGAAATCGAGCGCGCTGCACTTCTGGTGGACGCGCGCGAGCGCGGGCAGATCGAAGATCTCCCCGGAATCTATCGCGCGCTCATCGTCGAGCACCCGGCGACACTGGTCTTCGTCGAAGCGAGCGACGAAGTCCTATTGCGTCGCTTCAGTGAAACGCGCCGCCCCCATCCCATGGGCCAGGGCGTTTCGGTGGCGGAGGGCATTCGCGCCGAGCGGCGGCGAATGGCGCCGATTCGCCGCCTGGCTGACGTCGTAATCGACACTTCGAAATTCAACGTGCACGAGCTGCGGCAGTTCGTGACGCGGCGTTTTGAAGAAGCAGCCAAGCGGCCGCTGCTGATTTCCATCGTGAGTTTCGGTTTCCGCTATGGCATTCCGCCCGACGCGGACCTCGTCTTCGACGTGCGCTTTCTGCCCAATCCGCATTTCGTTCCGCGCTTGCGTCCGTTCAGCGGTAAGGATCCGAAAGTCGCGCGCTATATTCGCTCATTTCCGCAGACAGGCCAGTTCCTGCGGCGCATCGAAAATCTGCTGGCCTACTTGATCCCGCACTATATCCGGGAAGGCAAGAGCTATTTGACCATCGCGCTCGGATGCACCGGCGGCAGGCACCGCTCGGTGACCCTGGCCGAGGTGATTGGCCGCGATCTCAAGAAACGCGGGTATGCCACGAAGGTCGTTCACCGGGACCTGGATAAATCCGGGACGTAGCCGGACGCACTTTGCGCGGCCCGATTTGCACGGTACTATCTCCGCAGGCAGTCGTCGTAGCGGGGCGGGGTTGGAGATAAGGCAGGGCGCTCGGCTTTAATTCAAAGGACTCTCGAACCATTTCATGGAAGGACTTCCGCGCTTGAAGCATCAGAGCGAACTTCGCAGGCTGCTGCGCTATCTGCGGCCGTATGCGCCGCTGCTCGCGGGCGGAATTTTTTTGATGATGGCGATGGCCGCCATTGAATTTCTTACCGCATTTTCAATTCGGCCCGTGTTCGACATTGTTTTGAATCCTCAATCAACCGCACAGAAGCTCACGCTGTTTCAAATTCCCTGGAGCGGCCACACGGTTTACCTGAACTCGTTCGTGCCCGCGCGCATCCGGCACGTTTGGAGCGTCTTCGCGGTGGCGCTGGTTTCGCTGTTTCTCTTGAAGGGTCTGGCGGAATTCTTCGGCGGCAGCTTGATTGAGTATGTCGGGCTTTCGTCGATCACGGATCTGCGCAACCAGGTATATGCGAAGCTGGTGCAGCAACCGGTCGGCTTTTTTCACCACAATCCCGTCGGGCGCGTGATGTCCGCGGTGATCAGCGATATCGAACAGCTGCGCGCGGTGTTTTCGGATTATCTCGTCGATTTCTTCCGGCAAATTTTTTCCCTGATCGCGTTCGTTTGCGTTCTGCTGGTGGTGGATTGGCGGATGGCGATTGGCGCAGCGGTTCTGATTCCGCTGGTTCTCTATCCCGTCGCGAAATTCGGGCGCAAGATTCGCAATTCGTCGCAACAGAGCCGGTCGCGGCTGGCGGACCTGAGCCAGATTCTGCAGGAGACCATCAGCGGCAATCGCGTCGTGAAAGCCTTCGGCATGGAAGGATTTGAAATCCGCAAGTTCCGTCAAGCCGCGCGCAGTTTGCTCCGTGAGAATATGCGCTGGGTGCGCGCGTTTCTGATGACATCGCCGCTGATGGACCTGCTCGGCGCAGCCGTGCTGTGCATGCTGCTCCTGTACGCGCGCGGGGAAATCAAAGCGGGCCGGCTGACCATCGGATTGTTCGTCGTGTTCACGTACGCGCTCTTCAAGGCTTACGAGCCCATCAAACATCTCGGCAATATTTATCAGCTCTACCAGCAGGCGCTCGGAACGTCCACGCAGGTCTTCGCCTTTCTCGACCTGACAGAAGAAGTGATGGATGCACCGGGGGCGAATATCCTGCCACGCTTTGCAAATCAGATTGAACTCGATGACGTGAGCTTCGGTTACGACGATGGTCCGCTCATTTTGAAAGGCATCCGGTTGAAAGTGCCGGCGGGCGCGGTGGTGGCGATCGTCGGTTCGAGCGGCGCCGGCAAGACCACCCTTGTAAATCTGCTGCCGCGCTTCTACGCCGCCAATTCCGGCTCCGTTCGCATCGACGGTAAAGATTTGCGCGGCGTGACGCTGCGCTCTCTGCGCGAGCAAATGGCGATCGTAACGCAGGAAACAATCCTGTTCAACGACACGATCTGGAACAATCTCTGCTACGGCCGCCCGGACATGCCGGAAAAACAGGTGTATGCTGCGGCGCAAGCCGCCCTGGCTCATGACTTCATCATGGAGATGCCGCAGAAATATCAGACGCTCATCGGGGATCGCGGCCAGCGGCTTTCGGGCGGCCAGAGGCAGCGCCTGGCCATCGCGCGCGCGTTGCTGAAAAATGCGCCGATCCTGATTCTCGATGAAGCCACCTCGGAGCTCGATTCCGAATCGGAGATGCTGGTGCAGAGCGCGCTCAACAATTTGATGACCGGCCGCACCGTTTTCGTGATCGCGCACCGGCTTTCGACGATTCGCCGCGCGGACATGATCGCCGTGCTTGACGGCGGCACGATTCGCGAATGGGGCACGCACGAGGAATTGCTCGCGCGTGGAGCAGGACTGTACGCGCGCCTTTACGAAATGCAATTTCGCGACGCCGAGCCCGCGACCACTCGCACGGCGGGGCTCGTATGACCACTTCCGGCGCCAGCTCGAAACCTGCCGCGGATCGCAGCGCGCCGAAGCCCCGGTCTTCGGGCGCGAACACTCTGAAGTCGATGACCGGATACGCGCAAACCCGCGTCATCGAGAACGGCTGGAGCCTGCGCGTCTCCGTGCGCAGCGTGAATCATCGCTTTCTCGATCTTCATCTGCGCGTGCCGGAAGGCTTTGAGCCGGTGGAGCCGAAAATTCGCCAGCTAGTGCGCGAGCGTGTGCGGCGCGGCCATCTCGACGTGACGCTGCACTATGAACTCGCGGGCCCGGCGGCCGTGGGCGTGAATCGCGAAGTGGCCGCCGCCTATCTTCAGGCTGTGAATCAGCTGAGATCCGATTACAAGATCGACTCCGAGCCCGATCTTGCCTCGATACTTCGGCTGCCTGGTGTGATCGGCCCGCCGGCCGCGTCGCTGGAAGACAAACTCGTCGAACTGGAATCCGCCGTCGCGAAATGCCTCGGCGAATCGCTCGACAAGCTCGATCGCATGCGCGCTGAGGAAGCGAACCACCTGCGCGAAGAAATGTCCGAACGCCTGCGAAACATCACGAGCCTCGCTTCGAAATCCGAAGCGATGGCCCAGCGCGCGCATCCCGCGTTCGCCCAAAGGCTCGAAACGCGCCTGAAGGAATTGCTCGGCGAAGCGCAAATCGATCCCGCGCGCCTCGCGCAGGAAGCCGCGATTGCCGCCGAGCGCAGCGACGTCTCCGAGGAAATCACCCGCCTGCGCAGCCACGTCCAGCAGTTCGAATCTCTTCTCGACGGAGCGGGCGACGTCGGAAAGAAGCTCGACTTCCTCCTGCAGGAAATGCAGCGCGAAGCGAACACACTGCTTTCGAAAACTCCGGGCAACGAAGCCGAAGGCCTCGAAATCACGCGCCTCGCCCTCGAAATCAAGTCCGAGATCGAAAAATTGCGCGAACAGGTGCAGAACATCGAATGAGCGCCGGCGAGCCCCTCGTGCTGATCGTCTCCGGCCCCTCGGGTTCCGGCAAATCCACGCTCGTGGAAAAAATCCTCGAGCTGCCCGGCACCATGCTATCGATTTCGTGCACTACCCGCCGGCCGCGCAAGACGGAAGGCGACGGCAGGTGGTACAATTTCGTATCGGAAGCTGAATTCCAGCAGATGGTGGGGCGCGGCGACTTTCTGGAATACGCCCAGGTGTTCGGAAAAAACTGGTACGGAACTCCGCGGAAGTCCGTCGAAGAAGCCCTGGCGCAGAAAAAGGATCTGGTCCTAGAAATCGACGTGCAGGGCGCGCTGCAGGTGAAGCAGAAATTGCCCGGCGCGGTCGCGGTGTTCGTCCTGCCGCCGTCGCGAACCGAGCTCGAACATCGCATTCGCGCGCGCGGCCAGGATTCCGACGATGAAATTGCCAGGCGCCTCGAGCGGGCCCGGCAGGAGATGTTGAACTACAGCAGCTACGATTTTGCCATCATCAACGACGACCTCGAGCGCGCCGGCCAGGAAGCAAAAGCAATCGCGCTCGGATCGCGTTGCCGGGTGGCTCGGAACGAAGAACGGATTCGCGAGATCTTGAAGTCCTTTGGAGGCTGACCTTCTTATGGCTGTTTCAAGACAGGCACCTGAAAGCCAGTTTGCCTACGTTGTTGTCGCAGCTCGCCGCGCCCGGCAGTTGATGATGGGCGGGCGCCCCATGGTGGATAATCCGCAGGCGCGCAAGACCACGCGCATTGCCGAAGAGGAATTGCAAAAAGGTCTCCTCGAATACGAAACGAAAGATGCCGTGGACGGCTCCGAGGATAAGGACAAGGACGGGAAGCGGCGCAAGTAGCCGGCCGCCGCCGATGCCATGAAGATTGCGCTGGGCGTCACCGGAGGAGTTGCGGCCTACAAGGCTGCTGAACTCGTGCGCCGCCTGCAACAGGAAAAGCTGGACGTGCAGGTGGTGATGACGCGCGCCGCGCAGGAATTTATCACCCCGCTCACCTTTGCTGCGCTCACCGGACAGAAAGTCATCACCGATATGTTCAACGCCGCCGGCGCTGCGCCAGCGAACGTCGAAAGCGCCATCGAGCACATCGCCGTCGCGCAACGCATCGATCTTTTCCTCGTCGCGCCTGCCACCGCGGACATTCTCGGAAAATTCGCACACGGCATAGCCGAAGATTTTCTCTCCACGCTCTATCTCGCAACGAAAGCTCCCGTCGTCGTCGCGCCCGCCATGAACGTGAATATGTGGGAGCATGCGGCCACGCAGGACAATCTTCAGACGCTGCGCGCCCGCGGTGTTCACGTCGTCGATCCGGATGAAGGCTACCTCGCGTGCGGTATGACGGGCGCCGGCCGCCTCGCTGCCACTGAAACCATCGCGAAAAGAGTTTGCGATGTTCTGGGCTTGCGCCGCGATCTTGCGGGACAGACGGTTCTCGTTACCGCCGGGCCCACCTGCGAAGACATCGACCCGGTACGCTTCCTCACGAATCGCTCCTCAGGCAAGATGGGTTACGCCCTCGCCGAAGCGGCACATCGCCGTGGCGCCCGCGTGATTCTCGTCAGCGGCCCCACCGATCGCAAAATTCCCGAAGGCGTCGATTGGCTGCCCGTCCGCTCCACCGAGGAAATGCGCGGCGCCGTTCTCGATCGCGCCGGCGAAGCCAACATCGTCATCATGGCCGCCGCCGTTGCCGACTATCGCCCGGCCGCTGCCCAGCAGAAAAAAATCAAGCGCGGTGAATCCACGTTCACCCTCGCGCTCGAACCCACGCCCGATATTCTCGCCGAACTGGGCCACGCCGCCCCCGCTGAATCCGGCCGCCGCATCCTCGTCGGCTTCGCCGCGGAAACGGATCGCGTGGCGGACAATGCGCGCGGCAAGCTCGAGCGCAAAGGCGCGGATATGATCGTCGCAAACGACGTGACGCAGGAAGGCGCCGGCTTCGACACCGACACCAACATCGTCACCCTCTACACCCGCGACGGCCGCGAAATCCCCCTCCCCAAAATGTCCAAGTTCGAAGTAGCCAACCGCATCCTCGATCAAGCCTTAGCCCTAAAAAATCTTTCGTAGCGCCGGGCTTCAGACCGGCAGGTGCTGACGTGGAAGTTGAAGTACGCTTCGCCGTCATCTCCGCCATTCCGCATCGCCGGCCAGACCGCCCAGGTAGCCACGACGAGCGCCCTTCTCGTCGTGGGTCTTTCTCCAGTAGGGGCGCGTCTAAGACGCGCCCGCGCGGCCCACAGCTCAACCTCACCCACCCAGGCTTCTTCTACCCCCGGCATCCAGCCAGCGCCATAGCGCCTTCGCATCGCCGGGCTTCTGCCCGGCAGGTGTTGACGTGGAATTTTTCTTCGGTTCCTGTCCTCCGCAATCGGTTACACTCCCTCCGGCGAAAATTTTCACCGCAACTGGCAAACGGAGATCCTCGATGGATTCGGCGAAGCGTGCCCGTGTGGAAGCCTGGCTCCAATATGGCAACGACATCGGCCTCGGCCCCTACTTCCGCAACCGCGCCGCCACTGCGGCACCGAATTCCGCCGCCACGCTGCCCCCGATGGAAATGTCCGACGCAAAATCAACTCCCGCCGCAACACGCACCGCTCCCTCTGCCGCTCCGCCTGCGAACGCAGCCGCGCTCCGGATTATCTCCGTCGCTTCTGGCCCCACGCTCTTCGAAGCCGCCGAACGCGTCGTAGGCGAAACGCTCGACGACATTCGCTCCGATCTCGGCGAATGCACCCGCTGCCGCCTCCATAAGACGCGACACAAAATCGTCTTCGGCGTCGGCAATCCGAAAGCAGAACTCGTCTTCGTCGGCGAAGGCCCTGGCCACGATGAAGACGTGCAGGGCGAACCGTTCGTCGGCCGCGCCGGAAAACTTCTCACGCAAATGATCGAAGCAATGAGCCTGCGCCGCGAAGACGTTTACATTTGCAACGTCGTGAAATGCCGCCCGCCGGAAAATCGCCTCCCGGAAAAAGACGAAATCGCCACCTGCTCGCCATTCCTCCTGCGCCAGCTCGCGGCCATTCAACCGAAGGTGATCTGCTGCCTGGGAGCGTGCGCCGCGCAAACGATGCTCGCCACCGCGCAGGGGATATCAAAGTTTCGCGGCGAGTGGTTCGACTTTCGCGGATCGAAATTGATCGCCACCTATCACCCCGCCTACCTGCTGCGGAATCCGCCCGCGAAGAGCGAAGTCTGGAAGGATTTGCAGAAAGTGATGGCGGTTCTCGGGCTGCAGCCGAAGAAACGGTAGCGGCCTTCCGTGCATTATTCCCTCGCCATCACGCTTGGATTGACGGCGGCCCTCTGCTGGGGCGCGGCCGATTTTGCGGCGCGCTTCGCATCGCGGCGCGTGGGCGCATTTCGCACGCTTTTCTTCATGCAATTTTTTGGTTTCCTCGTGCTCAGCGCCTACCTGAGACTCCGCGGCGGCTTTTTTGAAGGAGTTGCGCCCGGATGGCATCCCTGGGCTCTTGCCGTGCTCGCCGGCGTCATCAACATGACCGCGTCGCTTTCACTCTACTACTCATTCCAGATCGGAGTGCTGAGCATCGTCGCGCCCGTGTCGTCGGCCTATCCCGCGCTCACGGTAGCTCTCGCGATCATGAGCGGCGAACGCATCACCGCTCTGCGCGGCGCAGGCCTTGCCGTCACACTCCTGGGCGTAATTTTGGCGGCCATGTCCTTCGCTCCGGACGCGAGCCATCCCGCGAAAGAAAGCGCGCACCTCGCAAAGGGCGTAGGCTGGGCGATCGTGGCCGCGGTCGGATTCGGCGTGCTCTTTTGGTTTCTCGGATTTTACGTCGTGCCGGCCGTAGGCTCGACGATGTCCGTGTGGGTGATCCGACTTACGTCATTTTCCGTGCTCGGGCTCGCTGCCTTGCCTGCGCGCCAAAGCCTCAAGCTCCCCAGCGGCCGCGTCTGGTGGCTCCTCGCCGCCGTCGGCGTAATGGATACTACCGCCTTCATCGCCAACAACGCCGGCCTCCACACTGGCCAGATTTCCGTCGTCAGTGTCCTCGCCTCGCTCTACGGGGCGGTCACCGTCGTCCTCGCCTGGATCTTCCTGCGCGAAAAACTCGAGCGCAGCCAATGGTTCGGCATCGTCTTGATTTTTGTAGGCATCGTCCTCGTCAGCGTCTAGGACGGGTCTCACAAACGCCGTTCGTCACGGCATCGCCCCAACGATCCAGTCCCGGACGACCCGCACAGTAGGGGCGGGTCTAAGACCCGCCCGCGCAGCCCGCACTTCAACCGATCCATTCATCATGCTCGTCACTCATCACTTGTCACTCATCGCCAACCTGCCTTTCCACGAACCACGATTCACGAGCCACAAATCACGGATTTTCCCGAGGCTGCTACACTACTGGCACCCATGGCTCAACGATTCTGCGAAGTCGCGCTGCCGGTTCCGCTGCGCTCCACGTTCACCTACGCCGTGCCGGCCTCGTTGAACGGCGAAGATCTCGTCGGCCGTCGCATCGTGGTGCCTTTTCGCAATCGAGCCATGGTTGGCGTCGGCCTCGCGGTATCGAACCGCCCGCCCGAAATCGCCGCCGGCAGCAAATCGATTCGCGAAATCGCCGAGCTGATGGACTCGGCTCCGGCCCTGCCGCCGAAATTGCTCGAGCTCGGCGAATGGATCAGCCGCTACTACGTCGCGCCCATCGGCGAGACGCTTCGCGCGATGCTTCCGCCCGAAATCGAACTGCGCCATGACCGCGAATATTCGCTCACGGATGCGGGCCGCGTCTACCTTGATGAATTGGGCTCGGGCGAGGAGACTACGGATACGGAAGCGGCGGAGCGCGACCTGCTTCGCCATATCGAAGGTTCCAGCACAGCGAAACGCCGAAAACGTGTCGATCAGGCGGTCGCGGAAAAGCTGGTTCGCAGCGGCTACTTGACTGCGCACGATGTTCTCCGCCAGCGAAACACCCGCACGCAAAAAATCGTTTCCTGGAAGCCGAGCGCCCCGGACCAGATAAACGACAAGCCCTTCGGCGAACCCGAAAAACGCGTTCGCGAAGTGCTGGCGGATGCAGGAGCCCCGCTGCCGCTCGAACTGCTGATCAAAAAAGCGGCCGTCACTCTGCTCGTAATCAAGCGCCTCGAAAAAGCCGGCCTGCTCGACACCTGGGAAGAGCCCATCACGCCGGGTGAAGATCCGTGGGACACGGACTTCACTCCGCCCGCGAATATTCTGAACATCGAGCAGAAGGGCGCGCTCGGAGAAATCTGGCGTTGGATTGTTGCGGACAAGTTCGCGGCGGCGCTACTTCACGGCGTCACGGGTAGCGGCAAAACGGAGGTTTATCTCGGCGCCATCGGAGCGGCGCTTTCGCGCGGCAAGACGGCCATCGTGCTGGTTCCGGAAATCGCGCTCACCCTGTGGGTAGGCCGCCTGGTGCGAGCGCGCTTCGGGCCCAGCGTCGCCGTGCTGCACAGCGGACTACCCGACATCGAACGGGCCCGCGAATGGTGGCGCGTGCGCAAGGGTGAAGCGAAGATCGTGGTCGGCACGCGCTCCGCTGTTTTCGCGCCGCTTGAAAATCTCGGCTTGATCATCATCGACGAAGAGCAGGAGTCGAGCTACAAGCAGGAAGAAACGCCGCGCTACCACGGACGCGACACGGCCGTGTATCGCGCGCAGCTCGAAGGCGCTGTGGCGCTGCTAGGCTCGGCGACTCCTTCGCTCGAGACCTACCACAACGCGCGCGCCGGCAAATATCATCTTCTCGAACTCACCTCGCGCGTTCAAAATCGTGCGCTGGCCGAGGTCCGCATCGTCGATCTGCGCGAAGAATTTCGCCGCGAGCATCGCGCCGCTCCCGTCTCGGAGCCGCTGCGGGCAGCCGTCGCGCTGCGCCTGGAAGAGAAAACCCAGGCGATGATCCTTATCAATCGCCGCGGCTATTCCTGGTCGCTGCTCTGCCGCAGTTGCGGAGCGATGATCCAGTGCGAAAATTGCAGCATCGCGCTCACCTACCACAAGAGCCGCCAGCGTCTGGAATGCCACTACTGCGGCTACTCGATTCGCCCGCCCAAAGCCTGTCCGAAATGCAAAGCGGAATATCTCTATTTCGTCGGCGACGGCGCCGAGCGCGTGGAAGAATATCTGCGCGAGCAGTTTCCCAAAGCGCGAATCGCGCGGCTCGATCGCGACACGGTGCGGACGAAGCGAGAATTTCAGCAAGTGCTCGGCGCGTTTGCGGGCGGCGAGATCGACGTTCTCGTTGGCACGCAAATGGTCGCGAAAGGTCACGATTTTCAGCGCGTCACTTTAGTGGGCGTCGTTGCCGCCGATCTCGCGCTAGGCCGTCCCGACTTTCGCGCCGCCGAGCGCACGTTTCAACTGCTCACGCAAGTTGCAGGACGCGCCGGACGCGGGGAACTGGCCGGTGAAGTTCTCGTCGAAACGTACTATCCCGAGCACTACGCCATTCAGCACGCGGTGCAGCAGGATTACGTCTCCTTCTACGAGAAGGAAGCGCACTTTCGCCGCATGCTGCACTATCCGCCGTTCGCCGCGCTCGCCAGTATTCTGATTCGCGACCGCAAGATCGAAAACGCGATTCGCTGGTCGCGCGCGCTCGCCGGATATTTCGCTCCGTTTGAGAATCGCGGCATAAAAATTCTAGGCCCGGCGGCCGCGCCGCTCGCGCGATTGCGCCGCGAGTTCCGCTTCCAATTTGTGCTGAAGTCGCCCCAGCGCTCGGCACTGGCGCGAGCGCTCAGTGGCTGCCTCGATTTCTGCGCTTCGAAGGAAATTCCCGGCACGGCTGTGATTGTGGACGTGGATCCTGCGAGTCTGGCGTGAAGCCATGGGGGCGAAGCTGGTAGTTCAAGAAGACCCCACGACGAGAAAGTCGCTCGTCGTGGCTACCCTCGATTCTTACGGCGTGATGATCGGCCACGGCGTGAAGCAAAGGGCGAAAATCGCGAGCGCAACAAGCGCCAGCAGCCGCCGCGATGCGTCGAGCTCTTCCCATCGATTGAGCACCGGTGGATGCCGGAATCGCAGCGTCAGCACCAGAAGAATGAATCCCCACAGCGCCCAGCCCGTCCATGCGTACACGCCCAGCCCGATCAGCACCAGCGACAGTCCGATCGAAACCCGTCGATGTCCTTCGTTCGAAAGGCTGAACAGGATGTGCCCGCCGTCGAGCTGCCAGATCGGCAGCAGGTTCAGCGCGGTCGCAAACAATCCGAACCACGCCGCAGTGCCAACTGGATCGAACAACAACCAGCGCACCGGTACATTGGGATGGAATAGCCCCGCAAGAATGTGAACCAGCGCAGGCGCGCCGAGCAGCAACTCAGAGTTGGCCGCCGCATCCGGCACGATTTTTGCCGTCGCAATCGAGTATGCGATTGCCGGGACTGCCACCACAAATCCTGCGATGGGCCCGGCGATTCCCACGTCGAAGAGTGCGCGCCGGGTGGTGAACGGCGAACGAATGCGAATAAACGCGCCGAACGTGCCGAAGAGATTGGGAGCAGGAAGGAACATCGGATAGCTCACGTCGATCTTGTAGAGCTTGCAGGCCACGTAGTGGCCCATCTCGTGAGCGAAAAGAATTCCGAGCAGCGTGAGCGAAAACGGAATGCCGAGCACCAACACACTCGGATGGGCGAGCGGCTGCCAGATCATCGTGAACGGATTCTCCAGATTCCAGAACGCCTCTTGATTGTTCGCATAGGAAGTGGCGATTTGCGCGCCGACGGCGAGCGTGGTGAGAACCGTAAGCGAAAACATGACGACGGCCGGCCAGATCGGACGCTTCGGCGGCGGAGGCGGCGGCCATTCGACTACCTGCGGAAATTGCAGGTCGATGATATCGACAGGAAGTTGATTGTGGCCGTTGCCGTGGCTCATGGGAATTAGATGTGGCGGTGCGCTACTATGTTTCGGCGCTCGAAGCGCGGTGCACGCGGAAGCAAACATTGATGCGACGCCGAAATACTGCGCCTTCGAGAGCGAGGCGCATGCGGCGATTAAGACTTCGAGGCGGGCGTCGCCGGGAGTGCCTGAAGTTCCTTGCCGGGTTTGAAGCGGACAGCCTTGCCGGGCGGGATGCTAACCTGTTGTCCGGTGCGCGGGTTGCGGCCGATGCCGGTCTTGCGCGGTTTGACGTTGAACACGCCGAAACGGCGCAGCTCGATGCGGTCGCCGCGGCCGAGCGCGTTTTTCATCGCCTCGAACACGGTTTCCACCGCCTGCTCGGCTTTGCTGCGAGTGATGTTGGTCTTCTGAACGATTGCGTTGACGATATCGAGCTTGATCACACAGACCTCCCGCATCCACCGGAAACCTATGCTAGACAGGGACTTGCAGGTTGTCAAGCGCCGCACGCTGTAATAAACTCCGCAATCCGCGATTGGGCGCAAGCCGCCTGTCGGATGGCGCAGCAGCGCAACAAGACTCGATTTCTGTTTCCCGGAGGCCTGGATGTCGGTGAAGTCTGACAAGTGGATTCGCAAGATGTCACTCGAGCACAAGATGATCGAGCCGTTCGAAGGCGCGCAGGTGCGCGAAGGCGTGATCAGCTATGGCGTTTCGTCGTATGGCTACGACCTGCGGGTGGCGGACGAGTTTCGCATTTTCACGAATGTGAATTCCACGATCGTCGATCCCAAGCACTTCGACGCCAAATCGTTCGTGGAGTTCAAGGGCGCGGTGTGCCTGGTGCCGCCGAATTCCTTCGCGCTGGCGCGCTCGATCGAATACTTCCGCATCCCGCGCAACGTGCTGACGATCTGCGTCGGCAAATCCACTTACGCGCGCTGCGGCATCATCGTGAACGTGACGCCGTTCGAACCGGAGTGGGAGGGCTTCGTGACCCTCGAGATCAGCAACACCACGCCACTGCCGGCAAAAATTTACGCCAACGAAGGGCTGGCGCAGGTGGTCTTCTTCGAATCTGACGAGCAGTGCGAAACTTCGTATAAAGATAAAAAGGGAAAGTATCAATCGCAGCAGGGAATCGTGCTGCCGAAAATCTAGTCCCGGCGCGCCGCGCTAATTGCTGATTTTCTTGCCGCGCGGATCGCCTGAACACCGCTCGCCGCGCTGTCAATCCTTCTTGTCCGGCGAATGCTTGCCGGAAGTAACTTTCCACAGAATCTGCCGCAGCATTCCGAGCCAGAGGTCCGTATCGCGCGTGGGAAGATTCGCGCGGCGAATCAGGCGGCGAATGCGCTCGTCCACATCGGCCACGCGGCGGAGATCGACGTAGCCGCTTGCGCGCAGCAGTTCGAGCAGCACGCCAGTGATTCGGTCGAGCTCGGCGGCGCTCGCAGGTTTCAGTTTTTCCGATTGCCGCGCTGTTTTCGGCTCGCGAATCAGTTCATAGAGGCAGACCGCGACGGCCTGTCCCAAATTCAGCGAGATATTTTGTTCGCTCGTAGGGACATTCAGCAGCCAGTGGCAGTGGCTCAGGTCTTCGTTTGAAAGTCCGGTCTTCTCCGAGCCGAAGAGAAGCGCGACGGGGCTCGCTGCGAGCCGCTTTCGTATGAGGCGTGCGCCCGGCTCGAGGCGACGAAGCGTATGCTGCAAATCGCGGTGGCGAACGGCAGTAGTGCCGACGACGAGCGTGCAATCCGCCACCGCTTCGGTGACGCTGCTGAATTCTTCGGCGGTCGCCAGGATCGACGCGGCTCCCACGGCCGAACGAGCTTCGCGGAATGCCGGCTCGTATGGATTTACGACGCGGAGATGCGCGCAGCCGAAGTTGCTCATGGCGCGCGCGGCAGCGCCGATATTGAGCGGATTGCGCGTCGAGACGAGCACGATGCGGAGGCGGTCGAGTTCGCGAGCGAGTGGCAAGCCGCTATCTTATGCCAGTATCCATTTACCTCGCCCCCAAACAATCAGGAGGAGCGGCCGCCGCGCTCCGAGCCGGGAAATTCCATGCGATGCCGGCGCCGGCGGCCTCTTGAGTCAACGTACTTGACCAAGTTGCGGTCGTTTTTGTTTGCTTTTGCTTCGCTCGCAGGCTCGATTCGCCGTCGATCGAGTGTGGGTGCTCGATTCAGGATTTCGCCGCCACAATCGGCGAGGGCTTGCCCCAGTCGCCGGTGAAAACGAATGACGCGAGCGGTTTCCGCTGGCGGGCGGCGTGTTCTTGCTCGCGCAGCTTGTCGGGCAACGCGGCGGAATCTCCCGGGTAGCCGATCGCGAGGCCGGCCACGGCCTCATAGCAATCGGGTATATGGAAAATCTCTTTGGCTCTTTCGGGG
This sequence comes from Candidatus Acidiferrales bacterium, assembly GCA_050746925.1. Classification (GTDB taxonomy): domain Bacteria; phylum Acidobacteriota; class Terriglobia; order Acidiferrales; family UBA7541; genus Palsa-295. The sequence continues at coordinate 13,101 of JBOGNA010000045.1, read as the reverse complement.
AAAATCCCAGCCATCTGGTGAACTTGCAGTCCGAGGTTTGTGGCTTCGAGCGCGAGTGTGGCAGAGGCCTGTCCCACATCGTGGAAACCGTGATGATTCGGCTCGCCGTTGTGCGCGAATTTCGTGGCGGCGACGCTGATCGCGAGCACCGGTGCGCTTTTCGCCCAGCCCTGGTTGAATTCGATGAAGCAATCGAGGATCTTCTTGTAGTTTTCCGCGTCGTCTTTGGTTGCGACGATATAGTTCCAAGGCTGCGCGTTGTAGGACGAAGCCGCCCATCGCGCCGCCTCGAACAGGCTGCGCAATTTCTGCGGCTCCACTGTGCGGCTGTCGAACGACCGCGGACTCCAGCGCCGGCCGATGATGTCGTGAATCGGAGAGCTCGTCTCAGCGTGCTTCTGTAGAATTGCCATGATTCCTCCTTGGAATGAGAGACTTCTCACTCAGGTCGAACGAGGTTCAGCGCGAAGTTCATCGCTTCGACGCGCGAGCTGCATCTATGGATGCTCCACCAGCGCCATTCGCTGCGAGAATCAGCAAGCCGCCCATGATCGCGACGTTTTTCAGGAAGTGCACCTGATTGTCGATCCGGTTCATTCCGTCCATTGTCCAGAAGTTGTGGAAAAGAAATGTGGTCGGAATCAGGTAGAGAAACACCACCCAGGCTGCGAGCTTGGTCTGAAAACCGGTGATGATCGCGAGGCCGCCCAGAATCTCAATCGCGGCGGCAACCGCAATCGCCACAGGCGGCAAAGGCAGGTGCGCCCCTGCCGCCCATCCGGTGTACATCTTGAATGCGAAAATCTTGTTCACGCCGCTGAGTAGGAGAATCGCGCTCAGCAGGATTCGGCCTGACAACACAGTGACGTTGTGCGATGAATTCATTCCGCTTCTCCTTGTGTTTTGAACTTCCGCCATCGGGCCCGGTTATGCCAGATCGAACAGCAACACTTCCGAATTTTCCTGCGCTTCCACGCGGACTTCGCTTTCTTTCGAGATGGCCGCGCCGTCGCCTTGCTTCAGCTCGGTTCCGTTGATGCGAACGGATCCTTTGGCCAGCTGAATCCAGGCGTGGCGATCTTTGCTCAGCTTTTGCGTTGTTTCCTGGCCCTTGTCGAGCCGCGCGATATACAGATTGGCGTCCTGACGAATCGTGACGGGAGCCTTCGGTCCGGCCACCAGCTGAAACTTGCCGTGCAGTTCGACATCGGGAAAGGCGAGCTGCTCATATTCGGGCTTCAGTCCGTTGCGCTCGGGCACGATCCAGATTTGGAGCAGATGGACCGGCTTGTCCTTCGATGGATTGAACTCGCTGTGCATCACTCCGGTGCCCGCGGTCATGTGCTGCAGCTCGCCCGGACGAATCACCGCGCCGGTGCCCATGCTGTCGCGATGCTCGAGCGAACCGTCCAGAATCCAGGTGAGGATTTCCATGTCGCGATGCGGATGCATGCCGAAGCCCTGGCCCGGCGCGACGACGTCTTCATTCAAAACGCGCAGCGAGCGAAACTGGACATGCTCGGGATCGTAGTATTGGTCGAACGAAAATGTGAAATGCGTGTCGAGCCACGAAAGCTTGTTGCGTCCGCGCTCTTCACTGGGTCGAATCTGAATCATGTTGGTTCTCCTTCTTGCATCTTTCGTTGCCTGCTACCTTTTCGCCGCTCTGGCCCAGCTTTCGGCAGATCCGGCGCAATGTTTCCTGCTCTTCTGCTGACAGGCGGCTAAACTCCTGCGCCACCGCCTCGGCGTGGCCGGGGAAGATCCGCGCGATCAGCCGCTCGCCCTTGGGCGTGAGGTAGATCTTCACCAGCCGGCGATCGTCCTTCTGCCGCTCGCGGCGCACCCAGCCGTGCTTTTCGAGATTGTCGATCACGAGCGTGACGTTGCCGCCGCTGCGGAGGAGCTTTTCGCCCAGTGTGCGCTGGCACATCGGGCCCAGATGGTGCAGGGCTTCCATCACGCCGAACTGGCCCATGGTGAGACCGCTTTGTTCGATCTGCGCGCTGAGGCGAGAGACCACGGAATCGGAGGCTCTGACCAAGTTGATGAAAGCGCTGAGCGCCCGAACGGTATCTTTGCGTCCCTGGAAGTGAGTGGGCATATCGTTTAATCTCGAATCATTCAAACCCAAACGATTGGATGCGGCCATAGGGGAAAGGATTCAGGAGGGGAGGGGCTCGCGAAACGGCCGCGCCAGAGGCGGGCAACGAAGTCCATCCTCGATGGCCAACCGCGACGGCCCACCGCAAAGGCCCACGACGAGTGAAGGCGCTCGTCGTGGCTACCTTCGCGTGGCGCGCCGTATCTCCGATGCTGACTATGGCTTCTGGGTGGGGCGGATCAGGACTTCGCTGATGAAGCTCTGCGGCGCCTGGGTGACGAGCATTTCGACGGCGTGCGCTATATCGTCCGGTTGCAGCATCTTGGCGGGATCTTTCTTGCTGGCCGGGGAGCCGAAGTCCGTGGCCACCGAACCGGGGCAGATGACGCTGACGCGAATTCCGTACTCGCGCAAATCTTCCGCCATGCATTCGGTGAGTCCCATCAAACCCCATTTGGAGGCGCAGTAGATGGCTCCGTTTTTGAACGCGTTTTTGCCGGCAAGCGAAGCGATGTTGATGATGTGGCCCGCCCGCCGTTCTATCATGGTGGGCGCAACCGCTTTCGAAAGCAGGAACACAGCTTTCAGATTGGTGTCTAACACCGCGTCCCAATCCTTTTCGGGCGCTTCGTGCGCCGGGCCGAAATAGCCGATGCCTGCATTGTTGACGAGGATTTCGATCGCCCCAAGCGACTGCTTCGTTTTCGCGACGAGCGCTGCGATATCGCCCGCGCTCGTAACGTCTGCCGCTACAGTGAGAATTTCAGCTCCGTCGCCCCGCAAGCGGGCCGCCGCGTCTTCCAGCTTTTTCGGATCGCGGGCGCAAACGCTGATTTTCGCGCCCATCCGTCCAAGACGCTGTGCGATGGCGAATCCAATTCCACGGCTTGCGCCCGTGACGAGCGCCGTCTTTCCTGCGAGGGGCCTGGTTGCGTCCATGGGGTCTCCGGCGAGGCGACAAAAATACCTCTGTTCACCATCTTATCATCGGGGCGTGGGCGTCAAGGCGGACGAGACTGCATTCACTCTTGCAACCGAAAAGTGGAATTCACCTTGCGCGTTCGGGATAATGTTCCCTATAATCCCGAAGATTTTGTTGCTCTCGTGCGTCTGCAAGGGTCGCGGTCCTAGCGTATCGACGCTCGCCTGAAGTAAACTGGTCCAGGAGGCAGGGAAAGAGATGATACGAAAGTATTTACTCACGAACGCAATTCTGCTCGGTGCTCTCGTATGGATCTGTTTGCCTGCGCGCCCGGCTGCGGCATGGCCGCAAGCGGCAGGCCAGGATCAGGCGAAACCGACCTACACGATCCCGGAATACAACGCCTTTCAAGCCGCGAACGCCGAGAAAGACGCGCAGGCCCGGCTGAAGCTGCTCGATGATTTCGGCGCAAAATTCCCGAATTCGACTTTGAATCCGTACGTGTATCAGCTCTACATCAAGACTTATTCGGATCTGAAGAACTACCCCAAGGTGATCGAGTACGCCGACAAAGTGCTCGCGCTCGGCGACAAGGTTGACGCCGGAACGAAGCTGCAGGCGCTTCAGGCGCGTTGCCAAGTGTTCCCGTCGGTATTCAACCCCAAGGCGCCCGACGCAACGGAGCAACTGACGAAAGAGCGCGATGCCGCTTTGCAGGGCGCGGCGCTGCTCAAGAGTTTCCCGAAGCCGGCCGGTTCAACGATGACGGACGCGCAATTTGACGATCAGAAGAAGCCGGTGATCGCGTTCTTTGAAGGCTCTGCCGGCTTCGCGAGTTTGAAGCTCAAGGACTCTGTCGGCGCCGTCGCTGCGTTCAAGGAAGTGCTCGCAATTACCCCGACGGACGCTGCCGCCTCCTACCAAATGGGAGTGGCGTACCTTGAGATGAAGCCGCCGCAGTCACTCGATGGCTTCTGGGCGGTGGCGCGTGCGATCAACCTGAAGATTCCGAGCGCGGACACAATCAAGGATTTTCTCCGCCGGCAAATTCTCGCGTACGAGCAGCCCGGTTGCGATGCCTTAGTGGATGCACAGCTCAACGAGCTGTTGCAGCTGTCCGCGAACTCGCCGGACCGTCCTGCAACGTACACGATTCCGAGCACGGACGATCTGAACAAGATTCGCACGTCGAGCAACATTCTCACCGTCCTGGCGGACCTAAAGGGCGGCGGCGACAAGGCGAAAATGACTTGGCTTGCTCTTTGCGGCGCCGAGTTTCCGGAAGTCGTCGGGAAGATCATCGAAGTCACTCCGGGCACGGACTCTGTCGAACTGAAGCTTTACACGGGCGCGACGCCGGAAGAAATCCAAGCCGCCACCACTTCTAACCTCGACGTGAAAGTTGTAGGGCAGCCCGAAGCCGCGCGCTTTCAGAAGGATGATGGCGTTCGCTTCAGCGGCACCCTCGTTGGCTACGATCCCGATCCAAACTTCATGCTGCACTGGGATAAAGCCAAAGTAAACCCCGAGGACATTCCGGCCGAGAAGGGCAGCGCCAAGCGCCCGGGTCACAAGGCGCCGGCGAAACGCAACTAAGCAGCGACGCTGGATTCGCAACGATCGGAACGGCCGGCTCGGCAACGGGCCGGCCGTTTTGTTTTTTGGGGCGGCGCGGGCGCGGGCGCAATCCTCGCGCGTCTGCCAGAATGTCGCGCGAACCGGCTTCGATGCGAAATGCGGGGTGATGCTTGACGCTGAGATCCTTCGCTGCGCTCAGGATGACAGCGTTAGAGGCGGAGGGCGGACGCTACGATCAGGCGCGGTGGCCGTTGCGGCCCACGTGGTCGAGCTTGTACTCGCCTACTTTGCGGCTAAGCGTATTGCGGTGGATGCCGAGGGCTTTTGCGGAGCGCGATTGATTGCCGTTACAGCGCTCCAATACGCGCCGGATAAACTTCTTTTCGAATTCGCCGACCGCTTCTTCGAGCAGAATTCCTCGCTCGACCATCATTCCGACCAGAGATTCCAGTTGATCTTTCACGTGTGCACGCTCCGCAGTAGCGCTTCGGAATGGGCTCTTCCCTGGGCTCAGTCGAGTGCGTGGCCGGTAACGCGTTGATAGGCTTCCCTGTACTTGTCCCGTGTGGCGGTTACAACATCCGGCGGCAGCGCCGGAGCCGGAGGCTGCTTGTTCCAGCCGATGCGCTCGAGATAGTCGCGGACGTACTGCTTGTCAAACGACGGCTGCGGTTTCCCGGGCACATACTGATCGCCGGGCCAGAAGCGCGAAGAATCGGGGGTCAGCGCTTCGTCAATCCAGATGAGATCCTGCCCGATCAGGCCGAATTCGAATTTCGTGTCGGCGATGATGATGCCGCGCTCGGATGCATATTCGGCGGCGCTCTTGTAGATCGCAAGGCTGGTGTCGCGGAGTTTTTCTGCCAGCGGGCGGCCGATACGCGCAACCGTTTCATCGAATGAAATGTTCTCGTCGTGGCCGCTCGTCGCCTTCGTCGACGGCGTGAAAATCGGTTCGGGCAGGCGGTCGCTCTCGCGGAGCCCTGCCGGCAAAGCGATCCCGCAGATAGAACCGGTCTTCTGGTAATCCTTCCAGCCGGAGCCGGAGATGTATCCCCTTACGACGCATTCGATCGGAACGGGTTCGGTCCGGCGGACGAGCATGGCGCGGCCTTCCAGAGATGCAGCGTACGGCGCGAGCTCTCCCGAGAAATTGCTGGCCGAAATCACGTGATTAGGAACGATTTTCGCGAGCTTCTCGAACCAGAACAGCGACACTTGTGTGAGTACCCGTCCCTTGTCGGGGATCGGAGTGGGGAGCACGACGTCAAAGGCGGACAGGCGGTCGGTGGCGACGATCAGCAGCCGGTCGCCCAGCTCGTAGATGTCGCGTACTTTGCCGCGGGCTCGAAGCTTCAGCCCGGCGAAATCCGTTTGCGAAATCACTGCGCTCATTTGCGGAGAAGCCACGGAAATAATCTTTCCTTTCGGGAAGGGCGGTATTCTAGCGCAGAGAGACGGCTTGTCAACGGCTAAGAAGTACAGGTAGCGGGAATATTTTCCACAGGTAAACGCCGCGAGCAATTCTGGCGCTGCGGTTCAGCGGTTAGGCAGCGTTGCTGGCCGCCTTCGGCGCACTCGCTTCTTCCGCTTCTTCCCACTTCACGGATACGAGCTTGGAAACTCCCGGCTCCTGCATCGTCACGCCGTAGAGCACCGAGCCCATCTCCATCGTTTTGCGGTTGTGCGTGACGACGATGAACTGCGTCTGCCCGCACATATCGGCCAGCATCTTGTTGAAGCGGCCCACGTTCGCTTCGTCGAGCGGCGCGTCCACTTCGTCGAGGATGCAGAACGGGCTCGGCTGGTAGCGGAACACCGCGATCAGCAGCGCGAGCGCGGTGAGCGCTTTTTCGCCGCCCGAAAGCAGGAGGATATTCTGCAGGCGCTTGCCCGGCGGCTGCGCGACGATGTCGATTCCCATTTCGCCGGAGCTGTCCGGCTCGCCGAGCCGCATTTCGCCGTGGCCGCCGCCGAAGAGCGATTGGAACGCGACCGCGAACTGGCTGTTGATGAAGTTGAACGCTTCTTCGAATTTCTGCCGCGAAATCTCGTCGAGCTCGGTGATTGTCAATCGCGTATTCTCGATCCCCTGGACCAAATCGTCGCGCTCGCGTCGCAGGAATCCTTCGCGCTCCTCGCACTCCTTGAATTCTTCCAGGGCCATCATGTTCACCGGGCCCATCGCTTCCACACGCGCTTTCATCTCGTTGTAGTTCGTTTCGGCGGCGATCAGATCTTCACCGATCAGGAGCTGCGCTTCCTGCGCCATCAACTCCTCGGGCTGGGCGTTCAGCTCCGCCACACAGGTCTGGCGCAGATAATCGCGGTCGGCGTCGTTGCGCGCCTTCTCGATCTGGCGCTGGTTGCGCTCCGAGCGCAGCTCGTCGAGCGACTGGCGCTTGCCGCGCAGCGATTCATCGAGATGGCCGGCACGCGCGCGAGCTTCGTCCCATTCCTTTTCGAGCGCCGCTTTGTGTTCCTCGTTGCGAATTTTTTCCTTGCGCAGATCTTCCGCTTGCAGCGAAAGCTGTTCACAAGAAGTGTCGAGGTCCGTCTTTTCCTGAAAGAGAGCGCCGTGCTGCTGGCGGAGTTCGTTCATGCGCGTATCGGATTGCGCCATCTCTTCCGCGAGCCGCTGCTCGGCCGCTTCGGCGCTCGTGAAACGCTCCGTCATGGTGGCGAGCGCTTCGCGCTGCGCGATCACCTGTTCCTGCAGCGTCTGGAAATCCCGGCGCAAATCTGCGAGTTTCGTGGTTGCGCCGGCAGCCTCCGCTTCAGCAGCCGTACGTGAGCGAAGAGACTCAGCGTGTTCGCGGCGCGCCTGCTCCACCCGTCCTCGCGCCGATTCCGCTTCCGCGTGGAGCCAGGCAATCTCCTGCTGCTCGGCGGCGAGCTGCTGTGCCACACGAAGATGCTCGGCGCGCGCCTGATCGCGCGTGTGCATCGCGCCGACGAAAGACTTTTCGGCTTCGACATGTTCCGCAAGGGCTTGCGCCACTTCCGTCTCACCGCCCGCGATGGCGACTTCGATCCCCGTCAACTCTTGCTGCTGTTCTTCGGCAATTCGGTCGAGCCGCGCGGATTCCACCTCGTGCTGCCGCAGTTCGCGCTTCAGGGCCAGCGGCCCGGCTTCGCCCTGGCGCCCGCCGGAAACCATCCGGCCGTGATAGCAAGTGCCGTCGAGAGTCAGGTAGTAGCTGTGAGGATTTTCGTGCGCGAGGTGCTCGGCGCTGGCGCCGGTCTCAACCAGGTATGCCGTGCGAAGCCGCGTAAGGAAATGTTTCGCCGCAGGGCCCAGAGGGTCGCGGAAATCCACGAGGCGGTCGAGCCGCTCGATTACGCCTTCGGGCATCGGAAGGGAAGCGTCCGCTTCGGGTGTCTGGATATTCAGCTTGCTGAGTGAATCGACGAAGAATGTTGCGCGCCCGCCCATTTCGTCGCGGAGCAACGAAACGCCCGCCCGCGCGTGATCGAACGACTCCACCACCACGTACTCGAGTTCATCGCGGAGAAATTGCTCGATCGCGCCTTCGTATTGCTCTTGCACTTCGGCGTAGTCGGCGAGCAAGCCGACGGCGCGGAATCCCGTCGTTTCGGCGCTGCTATTGGCGTTGAACAATTTTTGCACCGCGTCGGCGGTGTAAGCGCGCTCGCTCAAAATCTGTTCGACGGATGAGTGCCGCGCGCGTTCGGCGGAGAGAGTCTCCCGAGTCTGCTTCAGCTGCCGGGCCGTTTCTTGTTGAGCGCCGCGCAGCGCCACGAGGCGAGCCTGTGCATCGCGCGCCGCCGCGCCCAGATCCTGGGCCCTTTGCTCGGCTTTCGCGTAGTAGTCTTCTTCGTTCTTCACGCGCAGTGCCAGCGCCGCCCATTCGATTCCCATCGAACGCGCCGCTTCGGCGCGCTGCTCTTCGGCGGCGGTGTTGCGCGCGGCAGCTTCTTCGGCCTGAAGGGATTCGGCCTGCATGCGCGCGGACTCTTCCACAAGCCGTCCCGCGAGTTCGCGCAATTCGGCGATTCGCGTTTCGAGAGATTCCTGATTGGTGGAGCTGACGGTCACTTTCTCGGTGGCCTCACGCAAGCTCGACTCAAGGCCGGCTGTCTGTTCGCGGAGCAGTGTCACTGCCTCACGCTGCGCATTCATCCGTGCGGCGAGGTCGATGGCTTGCCGCTCCGCATGCTCGATTTCTAGCGTCACTCGCGAAGAGCGCGAAGCAAGCTGCGCCAGCTGTTCGCGATTGAACGTGATTCGATTTTCCGCGCGGTCCAGGTCGAGCGCCGTCTGGCCTAGAAGATTGTGCGTCTGGCGCAATTCGGCATCGAGCTCGTACGTCCGCGCGTTCAGGCGTTCCTGTTCGGCCTCGAGTTCGTGGACGGATCGCGCATCGCGTTCTTCGGCAGCGTCCATATCGCGCAGCAGCTTTTCCAGGCGAGCCGCTTCGATATCGAGATGCTCGGCCTTGCTCGCCAGCACGATTCGCAGCAATCCGCGCATCTGTTCGCGCAGTTCCGCGTAGCGGCGCGCTTTCGACGCCTGGCGCTTCAGCGAAGCAACCTGCTTTTCGACTTCCACCAGAATGTCGTTCACGCGGGAGAGATTGATTTTCGAGGCTTCGAGCTTGGCTTCCGCGAGGCGGCGCTTGGTCTTGTACATCGTGATGCCCGCGGCCTCTTCGATGATCGCGCGGCGGTCCATCGGCTTCGAGTTCAAAATCTGGCCGATGCGCCCCTGTTCGATGATCGCGTAGCTGTCCGGGCCAAGACCCATGCCCATGAAGAGTTCCTGCACGTCCCGCAGGCGCGCCACGCGCCCGTTGATCACATATTCGCTTTGTCCCGAGCGGTAGAGGCGGCGCCCTACGACCACTTCGCCGGGCTTGAGTTTCATCGCGGGCTTCTCCGCGCCGCGCCTGTTCCAGGGCTTGCCCTTGCCGGCGGTATCACCAGCGGGGATTTGTTCACCGGCCACCTCGGCGGCGGCCGGATCTTCCACGGGCGAAGGCATGGTGAGGGTGTCGTGCTCCAAGGAGGTTTCGTCGGCGACCGTGAATGGAGCTCCGACTGTGTGGTTTTCGGGCGCGTCGATTATTTTCGCCACGGCGTCGGCCAGCTCGGGATCGACGAGCGTCAGCGTGACTTCGGACAGCCCCATCGGCGGCCGCTTGGCGGTGCCGTTGAAGATACAGTCCGACATCCGCTCGGCGCGCAGCATCTTGTGGCTCTGCTCGCCCAGCACCCAGGAGATCGCATCCACCACGTTGGACTTGCCGCAGCCATTGGGACCCACAATGCAGGTGATCCCGCTGCCGCTGAACGTGATCGGCGTCTTCTCGCAGAAGGACTTAAAGCCCAGTAGTTCGACTTTTCGAAGTTTTAGCACCCAGACCCTCGCACAGTTTGCTCCATAAGCCTCATCGGCTGGAGAAGCCTCCGTTGAATCTTCCTGGGAAGGAGTTTTGAGACAACAACGCTGGAAGGGTCGGTATGAATGGCCCTGCCGCCTGGCGCTATCGGATCGGCGGTTACGGGAACAAAAGTTAACACGCGGAGCAAAGCGTGTAAAGCGCGAATCGCGAAATGTTTAGCAGAGGGAACTAGTTAGCTTGGCTTCGACGCGGCCTGGGCGCTGTCGCTCTTCGCTGCGCGGAAGACCGCCAGGTGAGCGAGGTATCGCTTTTTAAATCCCAGGCGCTCGTAAAGCGAAATAGCACGCGCATTCTCCGGCCGCACGTGAAGAACGGCAGCTTCGCCGCGTGCGCGGATGCGCTCGGCAAGAATCGTCATCAGGAATCCCGCATATCCGTGGCCCAGATGATCCGGATGCGTGCAGACGGCGCTGATTTCCGTGTAACCGGGAAGCTTCAGCCGCTCGCCGGCCATCGCAACGAGCCTGCCATCCTTGCGGATGCCGAGATAAGTGCCCATTTCCCGGGTGCGCTTCTCGAATGGCCCAGGCTTGGTCAAAGCAGTGAGCTCAATCATTTCCGGCACATCTCTTTCGCCAAGCTCCATGAACTCGTGCGCGCGATCACTCGGAGGCAGCTGCGCGTCGTTTTCGAGGATCATTTGCAATAGCGGGCATTCCATCATCGTCTCGAGCCCCGCCGGAGTTTCGGGCCTCGCCGGCAGAAACAGCGCAATCCCGCCGCCGCCGGATACGAGCAGCTCACGAACCGCCGCGAAGCCCGCTTCGCTCGGCGCAGATATTCCCCCCAGCGGCGAGACTTCCGGCGTGAATCGCTTCGCTGCCGTCCGCCCTTCGGCAAAGTACGCCTGGCGTGAATTGAGAGCCGTCCATATCGGGTTATCGAGCGGTTCCATCGCACCTCCCGCGGCGAGGATTCGTCGCCACTGCACAAACTTAGATGCTCGCACCGCCTCCCCGACATCCGATTCTTGCGACCAAATTGTCAGTGCGTGCAGCCACATTGGGTTTGCGGAGATTACGGAGGGCTGCAACATTCCGACTTACCATCCCTGCGATGGTCCGACCTTGACATCGCGGCGGGGGCGGGCATAAGGTCGTGCACGTCGATAAAGTTGAAGACGGAGTTGAAGCCGGGAAGTTCCGAGTCAAAGGAGCCGATGCCGGAGTCCAACGTTAAGCCCCTCAGAGTTCACCTCGTTAATCCGAGCCATATTTCTTTTGGTACTGCCGTAATTACTCCCCGCTGGCTGTATGTGCTTGCGGCTGCCACGCCTGCGTCCTTCGGCGATCCGATTCTGGTCGATGAGACTCTCAGCCCTGCCAAGCCAGAACGTATTCAGCAAGGCGACGTCGTGGGGATCGGTATCCATACTGGGAACGCACTGCGCGGATACGAAATCGGGAAAATGGCGCGCGAACGTGGCGCGTATGTTGTCTTCGGCGGAATTCACGCCACGCTTTACTCGGAAGAAGCGCAAAAATTGGGCGGCGCGCACGCGGTGGTGAAAGGAGACGGTGACATCGTTTGGGCGGCCGTTCTCGCCGACTGCGCCAAGGGCGAGCCGAAGCCCATCTATCTGGGCGGCCGCATCGAACCGTCTGATTTCCGTCCGGCCCGCTGGGACCTGCTCCCTCCCAAGAGCTACATGTGGGCATCCGTTCAAACGGTCCGAGGCTGCCCAAAGCATTGTTCCTTCTGTTCGGTCTGGCGGACGGATGGACAACGCCCTCGTCAGCGCGCCTCAGACGCGGTGATCGAAGAGATTGTCCACCTGCGCCGCCTCGGGTATCGATATGTCGCCCTTGCCGACGATAATTTCTATCCGGTCACGCTCACCGATATTGCCCTGGCAACCCGCCAGGGCGACTTGCATCGGCTCCAGGAACTCACGGAACTTCGGGCGGAACGTTTCGAACTCATGGAACGCATGACGCACCTTCCTCGCGACATGGTGTTCTTCACTCAGATCACCATGGAGGCGGCGGAGGACACGACCTTCCTCGACGCGATGCGGCAGGCGAACATCAAGGGAGCACTCGTTGGGGTGGAATCGGTGACGCCGGAAGGGTTGAAAGACATCTTTAAGGAATTCAATGCCGCGGGACCCGACCTGGTCGAGCGGCTTAGGACGTTTCGCCGCCACGGCGTGCACGTGCTCGGCTCGTTCATCTTCGGACTGCCCAGCGACCGGCCGGAAACTTTCGACGCCACCGCGACCGTGGCACAGCGGGCGGAGATCACCTTCGCACAATTTGTAATGTTGACGCCGTTTCCCGGAACCGTTGATTTTGCGCGCTGGGAAGACGGGTTGAAGAGCGATTCCACCCGCACCGGGGGTTTCCCACTTACCCGCCATTGGCTCATTCCCCAGGACCTTCGCCCAAAGGTCTACAGCGTCCATCCGGTCATGCCGCCCGAAGAAATCCGCTGGCGGACGCAGCGCGTCTGGGATCGTTTCTATTCCCTGGGACTCATTTGGAATCGTTCGCGTTGTGTTAAGTCATTGCGATCCCGCTTGGCTTTCGTCTTGATTTCCAAGCTCTACCGGCAGATGTACGCGAATACTGGGATTGCCACGGATAGCGCGCGAGCCGCACGATCCGCGCGTTGGGCGCGCTGGCTTGCGAAGCCTACCCGCCGTCTTTTTTCAGCGCGGCCCATGCCGGGGCTGCAAGTGCCTTTGGCATCCGGCGATTAGAGCAGCGGGCGCCTCACGAATCTCCAGCACGAATAGCGTCCGGGAGAAGATCGGGAGCGCGAGGTGTTTCCGTTCTATTGGGGCTTCTATGTGCGGTCGTTCGTTTCCTTGAATCAAAATCATGGGAAGTGACCGCCAGCCAATACAGACCTTATGTACCGCTGTTGAGATTACCTATGCACTTCCGCTTCTTCGCATCGTCGGGCACGACGGGAGATCACATCGTCCGCGCCTTCGCGTACCTTTGCGGATTGACTTGCCGCGGGTCACGGCCTAGCATGGCGCGCACTGGAGGATCGCTTGAGCCCAGAGAGCGAGCCGGGAGTTCGCCGAATCCTGTTTTGTACGGCCACGCTCTTCGGCATTTTCC
>JBOGNA010000044.1:0-13547 GCA_050746925.1 Candidatus Acidiferrales bacterium | reverse complement strand
GTATTGGCTGGTGCCGGCGGCGATGGCGTCGCGAATCATGCGGGTCTTGTCGGGATTGATGATGCAATCGCGGATGTAGCCGGTGGAGACCATCACTTCGACGGCCGGGACGCGGCCCTGTCCGTCGCTCTTGCGCACGAGGCGCTGGCTGACGACGGCTTTCAAAGTGGAAGCGAGCTGCAAGCGAATCTGTTTTTGCTCGGGCGGCGGAAAGACGGCGATGATGCGCTGAATGGTTTCGGTGGCGTCGAGAGTGTGCAAGGTGGAGAGCACCAGGTGGCCGGTTTCGGCGGCGAGCAGGGCGGTGGAAATCGTTTCCAGATCGCGCATTTCACCGACGAGGACGACGTCCGGATCCTGACGAAGGGCGGCGCGCAGGGCGGTGGAAAACGATGACGTATCGACTTCCACTTCGCGCTGATTGATGAAACCCTTCTTGTCTCGATGCAGATATTCGATCGGGTCTTCGATGGTGATGATGTGCTCGGCGCGGAGCGAGTTGATACGGTCGATCATGGCGGCAAGCGTGGTTGACTTACCGGAACCGGTGGTGCCAGTGGTGAGAATCAAACCGCGCTGCTCTTCGCAAATGGAGGTGAGGATGCGCGGGAGCTCGAGCTCTTCAATGGTGCGAATTTTTGTGGGGATGACGCGGAGAACCATGCCGACGTTGCCGCGCTGCTGGAAGACGTTGACGCGGAACCGGCCGAGGCCGGCGACACCATAAGCCATATCGAGTTCGGCAGTCTCTTTGAATTTTTGCTTCTGCCGGTTGGTCATCATGCTGAAAGACATGGAGAGCATTTCTTCCGGCGTGATGCGGGGTACATCGGTCAGGCCGCTGAGGATGCCATCAACGCGAAGGTAGGGATGGTTGCCGACCTTGAGGTGCAAGTCGGAAGCGCGGCTTTCGACTGCCCGGCGCAACAAATCGTCAATGTTGATGGCCATGAATAAGCTCCCAGCTTTCTGCCCTTTGTGACGCTAGCATGCAGGTTTGGGAGCGGGCAAGGCTGGGTGGGGAGGCGATTTCTATGATGGCAACCTGTACGTTCGGTCAGGTGGGCCGGATTCGGCGTGGCGAAGTAGAACTAATTTAGGTGGCTGGCTGATCGCGGAGAAAGAGCCGGTCGTAAATCACGCCCGCGAGCACGCCGCCGAGCAGTGGACCGACCCAATAGACCCCGTGATTGGCCCAGTGGCGAGCGGCAAGCGCAGGGCCGAAAGCGCGGGCCGGATTCATTGCCGCTCCGGTGAAGGGATAGCCGAACAGGATGCCCATCGTAACCGTGAGGCCGACGGCGAAGCCCGCCAGGCGGTTGGAGACGCCTCGGAGATCGACAATAGTGGCGAAGAAGACGAAAACGAGAATGAACGTCAGAACGGCTTCAAGGATCATTGCGTGCATACGAGTGAAGTCGGTAAGGGGAGCGAGATCAGGAGTGCCGAGAGCGACGGGGCGCCAAATCGATTCGGGGACAATGGCGTGGAGAAGGAAGCCCGCCGCGAGCGCGCCGAGAAGCTGGGCGATGGAATAGAAGAGCGCCTGCAAGGTGCCGAGGCGTCTGGTGACCCAGCAACCGATGGTGATGGCGGGATTGAGATGGCCGCCCGAGACGTGTCCGATTGCGCTCACCATAATGCCCATGGCGAGTCCATTAGCAATGGCGATGGCGAGCAGGCCGGTGCTCGGTTGTCCGGAGGCGCGCTGGAACTGATCCGCGCAGATCGAGCCGGCGCCGATCAAGACGAGGACAAAGGTGCCGGTAAATTCGGCGAAGAGCTTTTGGCCCAGGCTGTACAAGAATTCCTCGCGATCGGACGGTTCCGAACGGCTCGAGTGGACGCGCGGAGACTGCGCGCGAATTCTACTGGTTGGTGCCGTGAGTGGCAAGTAGTTCGAGGCGGAGGAGCGATTCGAGGCGCCTCATGGGCCGGGCGTTTGGAAGCGCGTTCGAAAACGGGAGGAGAATTTCGATCATGTTGAACAGGAACCTGAAGATTGCAATCGGGATCGCGCTGGCGCTGGGCGCCACGCAGTTGAAAGGAGCGGATCCGAAAACGCCCTCGAAGTATCGGCTGGATTCGCTGCGAGGATTGGAAATCAAGAACATCCAGGGAGAAGTCGCGGAGTATCGAGGAAGGCGAGCAGTGCGCCTGATCAAAGGAAAAGATCAAGGCGTGGAGACGAATTCAGACGCCGAATCTCTCGCAATCGTGAGCGGCACCGATTTCAAGGACGGCACAATTGAGGCAGAGATCGCCGGAACGCCGGCTCCGGGAGCTCCGGCGGATTCGCGCGGGTTTATCGGCATCGCGTTTCGCGTGAAAGATCAGGGCCAGAAGTTCGAATGCTTCTATCTGCGGCCAACGAACGGAAGGGCTGAGGATCAGCTGCGCAGAAACCATTCGCTGCAGTACGAGTCGATTCCGGATTATCCATGGCACCGGCTGAGGAAGGAAAATCCGGGCGTCTACGAATCGTACGCGGACATCGAGGCAGGCGCGTGGACCAAGATCCGAATTGAGGTTGCGGGCGCGAAGGCGCGGTTGTTCGTGAACGGCTCGGCACAGCCGGCGCTCGTGGTGAATGATTTGAAGCTGGGGGATGGCCACGGGCCGATTGCGCTATGGAGCACGGTCGAGACGGACGGACACTTTTCGAATTTGACGGTGCGATGAGGCGGGCCGCGCTTAGCGCGCGGTGGCGGGAGCCGGAACGCCGACGGGAGTGAGCCAGCCGTGGCGGTCGGGTTTCTTGCCGCTGGTGAGGGCGAAGAACTCGTCCTGAATGCGCTTGGTAACCGGGCCGCGGGTGCCATTGCCAACTGTGACGCGATCGACGGAGCGGATCGGCGTGACTTCGACGGCGGTGCCGCAGAAGAAAAGTTCGTCGGCGATGTAGAGCATTTCGCGAGGAATGATCTGCTCGCTGACGGGAATATCGAGTTCGCGGCAGAGAGTCATGACCGTGTGGCGGGTGATGCCCGGAAGCGCGCCGTTGGAGAGCGGCGGCGTAATCAACGTCCCATTCGAGAGCAGGAAGATATTTTCGCCCGATCCTTCGCTCACGTGGCCGCTCACATCGAGAGCGATACCTTCCGAATATCCGTTGGCGTGCGCTTCAAGGCGAATCAACTGGGAGTTCATGTAGTTCGCAGCGGCCTTGGCCATCTGGGGCAGAGTATTCGGCGCGGGACGATTCCAGGAGCTGACGCAGACATCAACGCCTGCGTGTAGCGCTTCTTCTCCCAAGTACTGCGCCCATTCCCAGCAGGCCATATACACTTCGATCGGGCAGCCTACCGGATTCACACCCGCGGTGCCGTAACCTCGCAGGACAATCGGACGGATGTAGCAGGCGTTCATTTTGTTGGCGCGAACCAGGTCGAGATTAGCCTGCGCGAGCTCTTCGCCCGTGAACGGAATATCCATGCGGTAGATCCGGGCGGAATTGAGAAGGCGCTGCATGTGATCCCGGAGGCGAAAGATTGCGGGGCCTTGCGGAGTGCTGTAGCAGCGGATACCTTCGAATACGGCAGAGCCATACGTGATGACATGGGCGAGGACATGAATTTTGGCGTCGTCCCATTCAATTAGTTTGCCGTTGTGCCAGATTCGTTCGGTCTTCGGAAAGCTCATCGAGTGTCTCCGCTGCGCGAAGTCGCGCTAGTGTGCGCCCGCGAATCGAAAGTACAGCACGGTGGTTTGCGCGTCAATGGTAAGGAAGTTGTAGAACTAGCTCCGGGCGAAGTCCATATTGGACGGGCTGAGCCGAAATGAACCGAACCCGACCGGCATGAACGGGCCTCGATTGGAATATCTCTTAATCTTCGCGGAGCGCGACGAGAGGATCGACCTCTGTGGCGCGTCGCGCTGGGATGAAACAGGCAAGTAACGCGACAGCCGCCAGCAGCGCGGCGATTGAACCAAAGGTGATCGGGTCGGTCGGCGTTATGGAGAAAAGCATCGAGCGGAGGAATCGCGTGACGATTGCCGCTCCGATCAATCCCGCGCCCAGGCCGATTGCGACCAGGATCATTCCCTCTCCGAGCGCCATCCGCAAGATATCGCCGCGCTGGGCCCCAAGCGCCACGCGAACACCGATTTCGTGGGTGCGCTGGCTAAACGTGTATGCCATCACACCGTAGATTCCGATCGAAGCCAGCAGCAGGGCGACTCCTGCAAATACTCCAAGAACGACCAGAGCAAAACGCCGGTCGGCCAGAGAGCGCGCAACAACTTCATTCATTGTGCGAACGGCGAAGACCGGAATGCCTGGATCGACGGACTGGACTTCATGGCGGATGAGGTCGCCGAGAGTGCCGGGATCGGCGCCGGTACGAAGATAGATCGCGGCGGTGACGCCGGGATTTTGGAGCAGCGACAAATAAACGTGCGGCATCACCGGAGCGTCAAAGCCATCGGATTTGATGGGCGCTACGACGCCGACGATGGTGTTCCAGGGCGCCTGCTGCGGATTACCTTGCCCGAATTTTATTTGCTTGCCGATGGGATCCTCGTTAGGCCAGTAGCGCTGGGCGAGAGTGGCATCGACGAGGACGACGCGCTGGGACCCTACACCGTCGGAGTCAGTAAAATTGCGGCCGGAAATCAGGGGGATTTCGAGGGTGCGAAAATATTCCGGAGTCACCGCGGCAAATTCGGCGAGTGGAATGCGTTCGGCATCCGCCGGGCGCCCCTCGATTACGAACGGACGGCTATTTCGCCCGCGGGTCATCGGCAGGCTGCCGCCGCTGCCAATCGCGGCTTGTTGGACGCCGGGAATGGCTTCGACGCGACGGAGAAGTTCACGATAAAAGGCGCTTCTTTTCTCAGGTGGCCGGTACGGATCAGCACTGGGATCGTTGGGAACTGGCATCCAGATTTGTGCGGTGACCACGGAGCTGGGATTAAAGCCGGGTTTCACCTGGAGCAATTGCCAAAAGCTGCGCAGGAGCAATCCGGCGCCAATCAATAGAATCAGGGAAAGCGCAATCTCGGACGCGACCAGAAAACGCGAGACACGAGTGTGCTTCTTGCTGGAGCCGGACCCGCGGCTTCCTTCCCGCAAGCTGACGATCTGGTTGGGACTGGCAGCCTGGAGCGCCGGCACGAGTCCGAATACGACGCCGGTAAGCATCGAAACGAAGAACGCGAACAGGAGGACACCGCCGCCGATGCTGACTTCATTCAAGCGCGGGAGATCGGCGGGAGCGAGCGCGAGCAGCGAGTTTTTCAGAGCGACCACCGTGACCAGCGCGATGACGCCGGAAACCGCCGCGAGCAAGACGCTTTCCGTGAGCAGTTGGCCGATCAGGCGGCCGCGGCTCGCGCCGAGCGCCAGACGAATCGCGATTTCTCGTTGCCGGCCGGCACCCCGAGCAAGAAGCAGATTCGCAATATTTACGCAGGCGATCAGCAGCACGCAGCCGACGGCTCCGAACAATACGAAAAGCTCGGCGCGAACGCCGCCGACGAGGTCATCCTGAATCGAAAGGACGCGCGGAGCCCACGAAGCAGCGGCAGGATAGTCGCCCGGATATTCGCGGCTGAGATTTGCCGCGAAGGTATCGAGTTTTGCTTGCGCCGCCTGCGCCGACAATCCGGGTTTCAAACGCCCGATCGCGCCCGGAAACATGCGAATCGCTCGTTGCGGTGGAGTGGGGAAAGGATTCGCCGCGTATCCGGCGGCAATCCAGAGGTCCACGTCGGTTTGCAGGGTGCGGCCGGGATGGCGAAAGTCGGGCGGCATCACGCCGACGATGGTGTAGAGGTCACCGTCGAGGCGGATTTTTCTCCCGATTGCGTGTGGATCTGCCCCAAACTCGCGGCGCCAGAATCCGTCGCTGATCACCGCGGCTTCGATGAAGCCGGGGACGGTCTCTTGCTTGGTATAAATGCGGCCTAGCTGTGCATTGGCTCCGAGTAGCGTGAAGTAATTCGTGTTGGTGGCGACGACCTCGACGCGCTCAGGGCGATCGCCGCCCGTCAGGTTGGCGCTGATAGGCCAGACGGCCGAAATATCTGCAAACACATCGGAGCGATTTTGGAGATCTTCCAGTTCCGGCTGCGACATACCCACGTCGCGCACGTTTGAAGCGCGCAGATCGTCGAAGACGCGGACGAGCTGTCCCGGTTGCGGGTAGGGAAGCGGGCGGAGCAAAACTGCCCGGACCACGCTGAACGCTGCGACATTCGCGCCGATCCCGAGCGCCAGCGTAAGTATCGCCACGGCGGTAAATCCGGGCGTCTTAGCAAGCATGCGGGTGGCGTAGCGAAGATCCTGAAGGAATGAGCTCATCGCGTCTCCTCTGCAGGCCGGGAATTGGCCTAGCGCGGGCTTTTGGGCAGACTAACACCCCGGCGAACGATGAGACGTGTTGCCGATGCGGTGGTTAGCGGCCAAATTGGCTTCGCGCGAGGTTGCGGCAGGACGTTACCGAGCTTGGAACTCAGCCGTCAGCGGCCCCGAGCCTGATCGCCTCGGAGTGCCATGCAGGTAGAGGAAGCCCGTGCAACAAGAGCGCCTTCGGAATTCGTGATATCACACTCGACCATTCCGATGGTTTTCCCGCGCCTCACTATTTTCCCGATGGCCTTCAACTTATCTTTCCACACGGGACGCAAGAAATTGATCTTTAGCTCGAGCGTTGTAAAGGACTCACCGTCCTCGAGCGTGGAAGCGAAGGCGATGCCCATGGCCGCGTCGGCAATGTCGCAAAGAATTCCGCCGTGCAACGTGCCCATTGGGTTGGCGTGGGTATCGGAACTTTCCATTTCGACGACGGATTCGCCGCGGCCGACTGCAACAAGTTGGAATCCGATCAGCTTCGCCACGGGAGCCGGCGGCAGTTCGCCCCGTATCATTCGCTGGAGCCCTTCGAGCTGTATCGACATGGAAGTCAGTTCTCCTGCGAAGAATCATCCTGCCGGTGCGTGCCGCAGGGCTGTTAGAGATGGTCGTCAACCAACAGATCTTCCTTCCGAGGCACCGAGAAACCGCTAATTTTTCCCCAGGCGCTGGTTCGCCAGTTGTCGATAACTTCCTTCGCGAGAATCCATGGCGGCAGATCGACGAACAGGTAAGTGGATAGCGCTTGAAGGTACGGTTCGTACATGCCGCGAAGCTTAGCTAACTTTTCATCAGCGTCCGCGCCGTCACGAAGACTGTATCCCGATTCCGTAAGTGATGATCGCAGGCGCGCCAGCTCGGAGGGCGGCAAGCGATCCGAGGGCATGGCGCTTGGGGCGGCGTAAAAGACCTGCGCCAAGTCCACGACGGTATGGCGGCACATGGCGAACGTGAGGCGGGCCTGTCGAGAGCAGGCGTTGTCAACGCTGGCGACCAGAAACGAGCTCGTGTCCAGTAGCGCTGCCAGAGCGCCGAGCCACGACTCGTTGCTGTGTTGCGATCGAAAATAGCTGACGACCGGATAGGAAATGTGGCTCTCCAGCAATTCGGCGGACCAGCGTTCCCAATCGCGAAGCAGCACGTGCAGTGCATCATAGCCACCCGGACCTGAGTGACGGCGAAGAAGCTCGGCGGCCGTGGGCGGCGAGCCAGCACGCGCGTCGAGGAGCACGATGTTTACTTCCCGGTGGGAGAAGGCCTGGTAGATCACAGGCAGATAGCTGATCACGAGAGCGAGAAAACCGAACCCCAGACCTCCTTCGAAGACTGCGAGCATACGCTCGCCCGAGGTGTGCGGCACGACGTCCCCTAACCCGAGCGTAAAAAATGTTGTCCCGCTCATGTAGAGGAGGGTGCTAAATGCAGGTCGGGTGGCATCGCCGTGTGCTGCGGCGTTGAAGTAAAGGCAGGCAAACCCGCAAATCAGCGCGGCGGCCCATACGACGAACAGACACAGCAGGGAGAGTGGACCGAAATATCCAATAAAAGTCTCTCGCAACCTGGTATTGCGGATGCGCCGCGCGAGGCTTCGCCAGGGAATCCAAGTGGAGAGATAGAATATGCGCGTAAGCCGAAACCAGCGCGCCACGCGCCTTGGCAAGATAATCGTTTCGAACGCGTCCCACAGGACCGTAACGATTATGAAAGCTCCGAGTATGGCCGGAAATATCACGCCGCCTGCTCGAGGTGCGCATCCATCGTGATTTCCGCTTTCAAGAGGCGCGACACGGGGCAGTTTGCCTTCGCACTCGCGGCGGCCGATTCAAACGCGGTCGCCGTGATGCCCGGGACTCGCGCCGAGACATCGAGATGAATCTTCGAGATCGTCCAGCCCGCATCGAGTTTTTCGAGCGTGACTTTGGCGGAAGTGCGGAGGCTTTGCGGGGTGAAATTCATTGTGCCAAGTTGGGCGGAGAGCGCCATCGTAAAGCATCCGGCGTGCGCTGCCGCGATAAGTTCTTCGGGGTTCGTGCCTTTGGCATTTTCGAATCGCGTGATGAATGAATAGGGAGCTTCGGCGAGAATTCCACTCTGCGTTGAGATCGTTCCTTTGCCTTCTTTCAGCGAACCGTTCCAAACTGCCGATGCGGTGCGTTCCATTGGAGTCTCCAGTGATTGCTGTGTTTGCGCGCGAATCAAATCATAGGATATAAGTCACGCTCAAGAAAAGCCGGGGCTTGCTCACGGGACCAAGACGATTTTTCCATACGCGCCGGCCTCCATGATGATTTCGTGAGCCCGCGGAGCTTCTGAAAGCGGAATCTCGTGGCGGATGACGGGGCGCAGCGTTTCATTCTCGAGTCCGGCGACCAGAGCCGAATGGATGCTGACGATGTCCTTAGGAGTGGCATTCCAGAGCGACATGCAGACAATCGATCCGTCGCGGCCCATTGCGTCGCGCGGATTGATCTCGATGCTTCCTCGGTTTCCGACGACAACCACGCGGCCATTCAGCGCGAGAAGCTTGAGATCGTTGGCGAGGTTTACGTTGGCGAGCATCTCGATGATGACGTCATAGCCACGGCCGCCGGTGAGGGCGAGGGCTTTTTCGAAATGATCCGGAGCGACGTGGTCGAGCGTCTGGTGCGCGCCTTCCTCGGCCACCAGTTTTCGCCCGCGCTCGGAACCAGCGGTGCCAACCACGTTCAGTCCGGCGGCTCGAGCCAATTGGACGGCAGCAATTCCGGCGCCGCCGCTCGCGCCGTTGATCAGCACGGTCTCCCCGGGTCGCGCCTGTGCCTTGTGGAATAGCGCGCGATACGAAGTGGCGTAGGGAACGTGCATGCAAGCACCCTGCGCGAACGAAGCGTTTGCCGGAAGCGGAAACATGGCCCAAGCCTCGCAGAGCGCCTGCTGCGCATAGGTCCCGCTCAGGCTGCCTGCGAGGTACACCCGCGCTCCCGGAGCCCATCGATCGACACCTTCGCCCACCGACAAGATCGTACCGGCGCCATCCGTGCCAGGGGTGTAGGGGAGCGCGGGTTTTCGCGGATAAGTGCCCGCGCGCATGTACGCTTCGACCGGGTTCACTCCGGCTGCATCAATTTTCACGACGACCTGACCGGGTCCGGCTTTCGGATTTGAAATTTCCTCGAGCTGCAATTTTTCCGGGCCGCCGAATTCTTTTACGCGAATGGCCTTCATGAATGTCTCCTAGCGTGTTCGAGCTTGAGGCATTGGATGTAACCGAAAGAGATTAGGACTTCAAATAATTCCCGCGGGCGCGCCGCGCCCTCGCTCAATTTTCAGAGGGCCCCGCGGGGTGCGACTCGAATCCTTGAAGGACGCGGTAGTCCCTTTGAATTCGCGCCATCCGCGTGCCCATCAAATTCTCGTATGCGCCAAAAATCAAGAAGGGAACCATCGCGGCGACAACCCAGAGCTTGGCGCGAGGCGAGACCTTGGCTTCCGGTTCCCATCGGAAAAGCTGCCGGGAGATTTCAAATGACACGATCACGCCGATAAAGAGAGCGACCACATCCGTGATGATTTCGTTCGCTGTGGCAAGGTTCGTTGCCGCTGCCTCGAGGCCGGTAGCGAGATAGGTGGCAGGCAGGAAAAGCGAGACGCGCTGAATCCAGCCGGGAAACTTTGCGAGCGGGATCGTGGCGCCGGACAAGAAGAGAAAGGCCGTCCAGATGAGCTGGTTGATGATCTGGGTTTCCTGCATTGTGTTGGTCACACTGGCTACGATCAAGCCAAAGGACGAGAAGGCGACCGAGCCAAACGTAACGAGCAGAAATATTGCCCACAGATTGCCCAAGGAATTCATGTGAAACGCAAACCTGCATACGAGAATCTCGATAATTACGCTGGGCATTGTCATGATGTAGTTCGAGACGATACTCGAAGCGAGCATCGGCCCCGCACCGATTGGCGCCAGGCGAAACCGGCGAAGAATACCCTGCTCGCGAAACATCACGAGCTGCACACTAAGTCCCCAGAAGCTGCCCATCACCGTCATGGTGAGCACGGCGCCGAGGATGTAGGCAGTCCAGCCCGAATCGGTTCGTGCAAAAACCAAGATAAAAAAGAATAGAAAGCCGAGAGGCATGAACAGGCTGAAAAACAGAAAAGTCCGGTTGCGCATGGCGAGCCGCATGCGGATCTTCGTCAGCGTCCAGCTATTTGTGAGGGAGTTGGCGTCCATTATTCTCGCAGCCTGCGGCCGGTAAGTTCGATGAAAGCGTCTTCGAGCGATGGGGAAAACATCTCCAGGCTTTGCAATTCGTTTCCTTCCGCTTCGAGCTGCTTTACGAGCGCGACGATCGTCAGTGGCGGACGCGATGAATGCATCACGTATGCGCCGTCGAATTCGCGGCAGTCGGTAACGCCGTCAAGGCGCGTGAACGCGCCGTCGGAGACCGGCTTCGCCAGGCGCACTTCGATGCGCGTTTTCCCGGCGGACGCATGTTTCAAGTCGCGCGGCGAGCCGAGCGCGATCACGCGCCCCTGGTCCACGATTGCAACGCGGTCACAGAGGCGCTCCGCTTCCTCAATGTAATGAGTTGTGAGCAAGACGGTTTTCTTGTCGCGTTTGAGTTCTTCGATGATGTCGTAGATTTCGCGCCGAACTTGCGGGTCGAGGCCAGCGGTCGGCTCGTCGAGAAATACGACGCGCGGCTCGTTCACGAGCGCCATCGCAAGAGCGAGGCGCTGTTTCTGTCCGCCGGAGAGCTGGCTGTAGAAAGCGGTGCGCTTCTCTTCGAGTTGAAAGCGCTTCAGCAGATTTTCCGTATTGGCACGGCGCCGATAGAATTGCGCGAAGAGATCGATCGCTTCTTTCACTCGTAGTTTGTCGGGCAGGGAAGTGGATTGCAGCACGGCGCCGATTTGTTCTTTGAATTCGATGCCGCTTTTTTCAGGATCAAGCCCGCAAACCCGGGCGATGCCGCGATCGGGAGTGCGCATCCCCTCCAGAATTTCTACAGTGGACGTCTTTCCGGCACCATTGGGGCCGAGCAAGCCAAAAACTTCGCCCTCTTCCACTTCAAAGCTGACGCCGCGGAGCGCTTCGACCGCGCCGTAGCTCTTGTAAAGCCCTTCGACCTGGATGATGGATGCGCCCACTCAGTATTTCCTCGATTTCGGAAACCATCTTCTATACCACAGTCGCGGCAGCCGCGCGACGAGCGAGAGAATCAGCGCAACCCGGGGCGACGGCGCGTGCGTCGCTTTGCCTCGGCCTGCGCGTTCGATTTCCTTCGCGCTCGTGCGGGAGTCCATCCGCATTGCTTCATGTTTACGCGTTTCTCCGTCAATGAGACGCCTTCGGTTTCAAGCAAACGCCGCTGAAGACTCGAGTGCGGCTCCGAAATCAGCAACCTGCCGCCCGCACCGACCACGCGATGCCAAGGGATTCCTCTACCGCTGGGGCAGGCTGCCATCGCATGCCCGGCCGCTCTTGCCCCGCCCTTCAAGCGCAGAGCTTTCGCGAGCGCTCCGTATGTTGTTACGCGCCCGCGTGGAATAGTTTTCACTAATTTGTAAACCGGGTCCCAGGACAAAGCGTTCTCCGATCGTGCTTCCTGAAAGATGCCAGCCGGCTAGTGCCGTCGAGAATCGATCATCTCACCTGTCGCACCTTGGATGATTTCGTACGACGGTCCGCCGAAATCAAGCATCTAATTGAGTACGGCGGGTTCTGGCTTGCTCGTTCGCCGGCTGCGCTATTCCTTCCGCGTTGCAAAGCCTTTGTTTCTGCGGTCACACGCCTATCCCCCGGTGCCGCAGAACTAATAACCGATTCGAAGCAACCATGGGAACTCCACAGCATCGTACCATTGACGGGGTAGTGGACGCCTCATACACTACGCGGCGAACCCTCAAAAGGGCCGTCGAAAAGGAGGCAGTTGTGGCTTTCGTTCGACGCAAAGGCAACACTTACTTTCTGGTGCACAACGTACGCCGGCAAGGCAAAGTGCAGCAGCTTCATCTGGCGCGGCTGGGCGAGCGGCCGCGAATCACCGATGACGTGGTCCGCAGGGTTTCGAGGAACCATCCGTTCCTCGAACTCGATTGGTCGCGTTTGAGGGAATCGGTGAACAGCC
Organism: Candidatus Acidiferrales bacterium; assembly: GCA_050746925.1. Lineage (GTDB taxonomy): Bacteria > Acidobacteriota > Terriglobia > Acidiferrales > UBA7541 > Palsa-295. The sequence continues at coordinate 1,082 of JBOGNA010000044.1, read as the reverse complement.
GGGTGGAGTTATTTGACGTGCGCTCGCCGTACGTGCAGAGCCTGATGCACTCGTTGCGCAACTTAAACCTGGACCTGGCCGATCTATCGCCGCCGATGCTGCTGCTGACAGACCGCGCCAATTCGAGCCGTGAACTGGTCACGCAATTGCGAATGCTGCGATCGACTCTCGACATTAAGCTGGATCAATTCGAGAGATCAGGACCGCAAGTGGCGCAAGGCGGAAGGAAGTTCCGGTAGGGGGAGCAATACCGTGGGCGCGCATGCACTAAAACTCGATCCGACCCAACGCAGCGTGGAGTCGCGAGATTTCGAATCGGGGCTGCGGCGGAAGATTGTAGGGCAGGACGAAGCGGTACAGGCGGTGGTGGATCTGTACCAGGTGTTTCGAGCCGGCCTGAACTCGCCGGGGCGGCCGGTAGGGAACTTGCTGTTCCTCGGGCCGACCGGAGCGGGAAAGACGCGGGTGGTCGAGGCCACGGCGGAAGTGTTGTTCGGGGATCCGCGAGCGGTGATCAAGGTGGATTGCGCGGAGTTTCAGCACTCACATGAAATTGCGAAGCTGATCGGATCGCCTCCGGGATATTTGGGTCATCGCGAGACGCACCCGCTGATCACGCAGGAGGCGCTGGCGCAGTATCACACCGAAAAGCTGAAGATTTCCTTTTTGCTGTTCGACGAGATCGAGAAAGCGTCGGACGCGCTATGGCAATTGCTGCTGGGAATTCTGGACAAAGCGACGCTGACGCTGGGCGACAACCGGCGGGTGGATTTGTCGCAGACGATGATTTTCATGACGTCGAACTTGGGCGGCGGAGAAATCACGGAGTTGATGACGGGAGGAATGGGATTTGCGCCGACGGTGCCGGCCGATTCCAAGCCGCGGCTGGACGAGAAGGTGGAAAAGACGGCTTCGGAAGCGGCGAAGCGGAAATTCGCGCCGGAGTTCATGAACCGGATCGACAAGACGATCGTGTTCCATCCGCTGCGTTCGGAGCAACTGGAACAGATACTCGAGATCGAGCTGGGAATGGTGCAGCAGCGCGTTCTCGAAACAGCCAAGGGACGATTTTTGTTTCGCGT
>JBOGNA010000043.1:0-7582 GCA_050746925.1 Candidatus Acidiferrales bacterium | reverse complement strand
CAGCTCGTGTTTCCGGAAATCGATTACACGCGCGTGGACAAGATCAAGGGCATGAACATCACCATCACCACCTCGGCCCGCAACGACGAAGAGGGGCGCGAACTGCTGAAGCTCCTCGGCGTGCCTTTCCGGGTCCAGTAGTAATCGATTAAGGAGAGCGAGTCGCATGGCGCGAACCAGTCAAATCGCAAAGACGCACAAGAAGCTGAAGTTCAAAATCCGCGAACGCAATCGCTGCCGCATCTGCGGTCGCGCCCACGGCACGCTCCGCAAGTTCCAGATGTGCCGTATCTGTTTTCGAGGCCTCGCGCTCAAGGGGGAAATCCCCGGCGTCGTGAAGGCGAGTTGGTAAGGAAGGACGAATGACGACTGATCCCGTAGCCGATATGTTGACCCGGATTCGCAACGCCTCGCGCGCCAAGCATCCACGCGTGGATTTGCCCTCTTCGAAATTGAAGGTCGAAATCGCGCGCATCTTGAAAGACGAGGGCTACCTCTCGAATTTCAAAGTGGTCGAGGAGAAAGGCAAAAAGACGTTGCGCGTGTTCCTGCGCTACACCCAGGACCGCCGCTGCGTGATCACCGACCTCCAGCGCGTCTCCCGGCCCGGCTCGCGGCGTTATGTCGGAAAGTTCGGCATCCGCCCCGTGGTCGGCGGGATGGGAATTTCAATTGTTTCCACGCCCCGGGGATTGATGACCGGACGCTCCGCGCGCAAAGAAGGCGTCGGCGGAGAACTGTTGTGCGAAGTTTGGTAAGAAGAGGTGAGGTAAGAAGCCGTACGCGAATCGAGTTTCATAGTTAGCGAGGAACGAACAGAGCCATGTCGCGAATTGGAAACAAAATAATTCCGGTGCCGTCCGGCGTAAAGATCCAGCTGAAAGACGGCTCGGTCGAAGTGCAGGGCCCCAAAGGCAAAATGAACGTGCGCGTGCCGGCGGGAATTCGCTTCGAGCAGAAGGACAGCACGCTCGTCGCTAAGCGCGATGCCGAAGAATATCGCGCGCTGCATGGACTGGCCCGCGCCCTGGTCGCCAACGCCGTCACCGGCGTCACCGCGGGATTCAAGAAGGATCTCGATATCGTTGGCGTCGGCTATCGCGCGGAAGTGAAAGGCAAGAACGTCGTTCTGGCGCTCGGCTATTCGCACCCGATCGAGTTCCCGATTCCCGAGGGCATCCAGATCGCGATCGAGAAGCAGACGCACATGACGGTCACCGGCGCGGACAAGAATCAAGTCGGCCAGGTGGCTGCGAATCTTCGCGCGCTTCGGCCGCCCGATCCGTACAAGCAGAAGGGCGTTCGCATTACTGGCGAGCGATTGAAGAAGAAGGCCGGTAAGGCCGGCGCGAAGACGACGGCGTAGTCGTAGGTCCGGGCATCGTTCCGGCCCGTTTCGAAAAGTTGGAAGGAGAAAACGAGTGGCAGCACCTGTTCGAAGATTATCCCGGCAAGCGCATCGCCGCAGAATTCACGTGCGCACACGCCGCACGCTCGCAGGCACCTCCGAGCGCCCGCGCCTTTGCGTTCATCGCTCCACCAAGCACATTCGCGCGCAGGTGATTGACGACCAGACGGCGCGCACCATCTGCTCGGCGAGCTCGCTCGATAAGGAAGTCAAGAAGCACATCAAGGGCGGAGGCAACATCGCCGCCTCGAAAGTCGTCGGCAAGATCGTCGCCGAGCGCGCCCGCGAAAAGGGAATCGAGAAAGTCGTTTTCGATCGCGGCGGCTATCAGTATCACGGCCGCGTGCAGGCGCTCGCCGAAGCGGCCCGGGAGGCGGGCCTGAAGTTCTAAAACCTATGTCGAAACAAGAGCTCAAAGACACGCTTTCCATCCGCCGGCTGATCAACACCAATATGGCGAACCTGAAAGATCAAGTGGTCTCGATCAACCGCGTCACGAAAGTCGTGAAAGGCGGAAAGAACCTTACCTTCTCGGCGCTCGTTGTCGTGGGCGACCAGAGCGGCCATGCCGGGTTCGGGATGGGCAAGGCGCGCGAAGTTCCCATGGCGATTCGCAAAGCCATCGAGCAAGCGAAGAAGAACATGGTCAAGCTCAACCTCAAGGGCACCACGATTCCGCATCAGGTGCTCGGCCGTTACGGATCAGGCCAGGTGCTGCTGAAGCCCGCGCCGGAAGGCACCGGCGTGATCGCCGGCGGCCCCGTGCGTGCCGTGATGGAGGTTGCGGGAATCACCAACGTGCTCACGAAATCGCTGGGCACTTCGAATCCGCACAACGTCATTAAGGCGACCTTCGACGCGCTCCTGCATTTGAAGGACGCTGCCAAGGTGAAGGAATCTTTGGGCAAGGGAGCGGAAGAAGCGGCTGTTTCCTAGCCGCTCTGCGCGTGAATCATGGCGACCACAAAGAAAAAATCGGGAACTCTGAAAATCAAGTGGGTGGTCAGCTTCATCGGCTGCCCCCGCGGCATGCGGCAGACGATTCGCGGACTGGGATTCCGCCGCATGAACCAGGTGATCGAACACGCCGATACGCCCGCGATTCGCGGCATGATCGCTCGCGTACATCATCTCGTAAAGGTTGAGGAATAGGCATGGCTGAGAAACCGACACTATCGAATCTGAAGCCGCCGCGCGGCTCGCGCCACCGCAAGGTCCGCGTCGGGCGCGGTATGGGCTCGAAAATGGGCAAGACTTCCGGCGCCGGCAACAAGGGACAGCAGTCCCGTCGCGGTTATTCGCGCCGGCCGGGATTTGAAGGCGGCCAGATGCCGCTCCATCGCCGCTTGCCCAAGCGCGGTTTCAATGCTCCGTTCTCGAAGACGTTTGCAGTCGTCAACGTGGAAACTCTCAACGCGTTCGCAGCCGGCGAGACGGTCACGCCTGAAGCCCTCACCGGTTTTGGCATCGTTCGCGCCACCCGGGACAAAGTCAAAATCCTGGGCGATGGCGAATTGAAAGTGGCCTTGACGGTCCACGCGCACGCATTCAGTAAGTCGGCGCAGAAAAAGATTGAGAGCGCCGGAGGCAAGGTCGAAGTCCTGAAATGAGGAAGCTCGTCGAGGCATTTCGAAATATCTTCAGCACGCCGGACCTGCGTAACCGCGTCTTGTTTACGCTCGCGTTGCTGGGGGTGTATCGGCTCGGCGCTTTCATCCCGACCCCCGGCATCAACACCGACCTTCTATCCCAGCTTTTCGAGCAGGGCCGAGGCTCGGTGCTGGGCCTGATGGACCTGTTTAGCGGCGGCAATTTCCGCCGCCTCACGATTTTCGCGCTCGGCATCATGCCGTACATCACCGCTTCCATCATCTTGCAGTTGATGGTGGTCGTGTGGCCGTATCTCGAGCGCTTGCAGAAAGAAGGCGAACTCGGCCGCCGCAAGATCACGCAATACACGCGCTATTTGACGATCATGCTCAGCGCGTTCCAGTCCTTTACGATCGCCGAGACGCTCACGCGCCAGAACATGTCCGGCCAGGCCCTTGTCTATCACCCGGGACCGCGTTTCATCATGATGACGATGCTCACGCTTACCACCGGCTCCGCGTTCATCATGTGGCTCGGCGAGCAGATCAGCGATCGCGGCATCGGCAATGGGATGTCGCTCATTATTTTCGCGGGCATCGTTGTCGGTCTGCCTCGCGCCGTGGCCGACCTTTGGGACAAGGCCAAGACGCAACAGTGGGGCTCATTCACCCCGATTGCGCTCCTCACCATGTTTGCGCTGATGGGCGCCGTAATCGCTTTCATCGTTTTCATGGAAGGCGGGCAGCGGCGCATTCCCGTGCAGTACGCCAAGCGCGTGATGGGACGGAAAGTTATGGGCGGGCAGATGACCTACCTCCCGCTGCGCGTCAATTCCGGCGGCGTGATTCCGCCGATTTTTGCCAGTTCCTTGCTCACGTTCCCGCAGACGCTCGCGCTCCTGTTCGCGAGCAAGTCGCCGTTCTTCGGCAAGATGGCCGGGCTGATTCGCTGGGGCGAACCGCTCTACACCGTTATCTACGTGACGCTGATTATCTTTTTCGCCTTCTTCTACGTGGGCATCATTTTTAATCCCACGGAGCTGGCCGACAATATGCGCAAGTACGGCGGCTTCATTCCCGGCATTCGCCCCGGCCGGAATACGTCGGAACACATCAACCGGATCCTGACGCGGCTCACGTTTGTCGGCGGCGTGTACCTGGCGGTGGTTTGCCTGCTGCCGGAATGGATGATTTCCGGGATTCACCTTCAGCACTTGTGGCTTGTGGGCGACTGGTTTGACCGCCACATGTGGCGTTTCGTGCTCGACGGTTTGAACGTCCAATTTTATTTCGGCGGCACGTCGCTGCTGATCGTGGTCGGCGTCGCGATGGACACGGTGCAGCAGCTCGAGGCCCAGCTCGTAATGCGCAATTACGATGGTTTCGTGCGCAAGGGCCGGGTTCGGGGCCGTCGCAGTTAATGCCGTCAGGGCGGCGGTGCAGATGTCGCTGAATCGGGCACTCATCTTTTTGGGGCCGCCGGGAGCAGGCAAAGGCACCCAGTCGAAGCGCGTCGCGCAGCGCTACGGCGTGCCGCACCTTTCGACGGGCGATATGTTGCGGGATGCCGTCAGCCGCGGCACCCAGCTGGGCAGAATGGCCAAGCCCATCATGGAACGCGGCGAGCTGGTTCCGGACGATATCGTGATGGGCATGGTGGAAGAGCGCTTGTCGCGGCCGGACGCCTCGCGCGGATTCATCTTCGACGGTTTTCCGAGGACGATTCCGCAAGCCGAGCAGCTCGACGGGATTTTGAAGCGCAGCGGTTTTACGAAGCCGGTTGTTGTCGAGTTTCACGTGAGCCAGGAAGTGCTGCTGCACCGCGTCGCTGGCCGCTGGACGTGCAGCGTGGGCGGTGAGACGTACAACGTGTTCGAGCGTCCGCCGAAAGTGGCCGGTGTATGCGACAACGATGGCGGCAAGTTGATTCAGCGCTCGGACGATCAGCCGGAAGTGGTCAAAGAGCGGCTGGCCGCTTACGAGCGCCAGACCAAGCCGCTCGCGGACTACTACCGCAAGAACGGCGTGCTCGAAGTGGTGGACGGCACGGCCGACGTGGAAGAGGTTAGCCGCGCGCTCGCGGAGATTTTTAAGCGTGCGGAAGGGCGAGATGGTCATCTGTAAATCGCCGGCAGAGCTCGAGAAAATGCATCGAGCGGGATTGATCGTCTGGGGCGCGCTCGAAAAGATGCGCACCATGGTCAAGCCGGGGATTTCGACCAAAGATCTCGACAAGTTTGCTGAGGCGTATTCGGAAGAGCATCATGCGCGCCCGGCATTCAAAGGTTACCGGGGTTATCCCGGCTCGGTGTGCACCTCGATCAACCAGGAAGTGGTGCACGGGATTCCTTCGGCGAGCCGCAAGCTGCGCGAAGGCGACATCCTCTCGATGGATTTCGGCGTCGAGCTGGAAGGCTACTTCGGCGATGCGGCTCTCACGGTTCCGGTCGGTAAGATTTCTCCGGAACGTGAAAAGCTGCTGCGCGTGACGCGCGAATCGCTCGAGCGCGCCATTGAAAATGTTCGGGCCGGTAATCGCCTGGGTGACGTTTCCGCCGCCGTGCAGGCGTGGGTCGAAAAGAACGGCTATTCGATCGTTCGCGAGTTCGTCGGCCACGGCATCGGAACTCGAATGCACGAAGAGCCGCAGATTCCGAACTACGGCACCCCGGGACAGGGGCCGCGATTGCAGGAAGGAATGGTCCTCGCCATCGAGCCGATGGTCAACCGGGGCGGCGCGGGAGTAAAGATCCTCGCCGATGATTGGACGGCGGTTACGACGGACGGCAGCGACTCGGCGCACTTCGAGCATACCGTCGCCGTCACCGCCAACGGGCCTTGGATTTTGACGCGCCCGCGTGACGCTGCCGGGCCGGTTTGGTAATTGGATCGAACGGAAGATAGGAGCACATGGCTAGAGGGCCGATAAAGGAAAAGAAGCCGGGCGAGAGCGGGAAAGAGGACGCCATTGAAGTAATGGCGACCGTGATCGAACCGCTGCCGAATGCCATGTTTCGAGTCGAATTGGAGAACAAGCATCAGGTGCTGGCCCACATCTCCGGAAAGATGCGCAAGAATTTCATCCGCATCCTCCCGGGTGATCGCGTAGCGGTCGAGCTTTCGCCGTACGACCTCACGCGCGGCCGGATCGTGTATCGGTATAAGTAGTCGCAGCAAGTAGCCGGGACCCAGTAGTCGGGACCAGGTAGCCGGGACTAGGTAACCGGGACGAAGACGACGGAGTCGAAAATGAAGGTCAGAGCATCGGTCAAGAAAATTTGCATGAAGTGCAAGGTTGTTCATCGGCGCGGCGTGGTGCGCGTCATCTGTTCGAACGCAAAGCACCGCCAGCGCCAGGGCTAACGGCTGAAGGGCTAAGGATCAGGGAGGAACCCGTATGGCACGTATCGCAGGTGTGGATCTGCCGCCGAATAAGCGGCTCTGGATTGGCCTCACCGCCATTTATGGCATCGGCCAGGAGCGCGCGAAGTCGCTCGCAGCCAAGGCGAAAGTCGATCACACCAAGAAAATAAAAGATCTCACGGAAGACGAAGTCACGCGCATCCGCGCCGCAATCGAATCCGAAGGCCGCGTCGAAGGCGACCTCCGCAAAGAGATGCAGATGAACATCCGCCGCCTGATTGAAATTCAGGCGTATCGAGGCCTGCGCCATCGACGCAATCTTCCCGTGCGCGGCCAGCGGACGCACACCAACGCGCGCACCCGCAAGGGCCCGCGCAAGGGCGCAGTCGCCGCCAAGAAGAAAGTCGCAGCTCGCAAGTAGTTTGCGGGTCTTTGCATTTGATTTTATGTAGCTCGGGCCTGCCCTGACGCAGGAAGGGTCGTCAGACCCGAGGCTCTTAGCTGGACGAGAGGAAACAAGTGGCCAAAGAACCGAAAGACGCAGCCGCAGGAGCAGCAGTACCCGGCGGAGCGCCTGCAAAGACATCGAAACGCAAGAAAGAATTTCGCAAGAAGCGCGAAAAGCGTGTCGTGCCGCACGGCGTCGTCTGCATTTCGGCGACGTTCAACAACACGATGATCACGCTCACCGATCCTGATGGCCGCACCGTCAGTTGGGCCACCGCCGGCTCGGTCGGCTTCAAAGGCTCGCGCAAAGGCACGCCGTATGCGGCGCAACAAGCTGCGATGACGGCCGCCGGAGTCGCGCGCGATCAGTACGGCATGAAATCCGTCGAGGTGCGCGTGAAAGGCCCGGGAGCAGGCCGCGAATCCGCTGTCCGCGCGCTCGCCACATCCGGCCTGCACATCAACGCGATCAAGGACGTGACGCCCGTGCCGCACAACGGCTGCCGTCCGCCCAAGCGCCGCCGCGTTTGATCGATGGCAATTTTGATGAAGCCGATATGTGAGCGCTGCAACGCGGCGCTCAGCTTAGACGGAGCGGCCTTCATTTGCAGCTACGAATGCACCTTCTGCGCTTCGTGCGCTCAAGCCATGCATTCAATCTGTCCTAACTGCGGCGGGGAGCTAGTTCCAAGACCCCGCTGCGGATAAGGCTCTACCGCAACAGGATCGGGACCAGAAGCGCAAGCCGCGCGTAAACCGATCGTCACCCGAAGTC
>JBOGNA010000042.1:0-1686 GCA_050746925.1 Candidatus Acidiferrales bacterium | reverse complement strand
AGAACGCTCCGGTCGTCCCGCGGGCTCCCTCCGCGTTCTCCGCAGAAGAAACAACCGGAGCAGCAGGCGCCAAAGTGTAAAGGATGTCCTGGCACCCGCTGTAAGCAATGTCGTGGCACTTTACACTGAAGGCGGCCGCTACAAGGGCAAACGAGGATTAGGCGCTAGGAGCGGAATGAAACTTGAACCTTATGCGCGGATTGCGTTTCAGGGTGAGCGCGGCGCTTTCAGCGAGGAAGCGGCGGTGAAGCTGCTGGGAGACGGGATTGCGCTGGTGCCGCGGGGGACGTTTGAGGCGATGTTTGCGGCGATTGATGAGGGCGCGGCGGACTACATTCTTGCGCCGATTGAGAACAGCCTGGCGGGATCGGTGCACAGGACTTTCGATCTGCTGATCGAGAGCCGGTTGAGCATTATCGCGGAGGAGATTATTCCCATCGCGCACAATCTGATTGGAGTGCAGGGAGCGTCGATTGAGCAGATCACGACTGTGGAATCGCATCCGGTGGCGCTGGCGCAGTGCGAAGATTTCTTTCGAGCGCGGCCGCATCTGAAGCGAATCGCCACTGAAGACACGGCCGGTAGCGCACGTGAAATCGTAAGCGCGGGCGACCCTACACGCGCAGCGATCGCCAGCTGGCGAGCGGCCGAAATCTACGGCGGGAAAATTCTGCGAGAGCATCTGGAAGACAACCCCGAAAACTACACGAGGTTCCTGTTGCTGGGGCCTTCGTCAAAGGCGTCCGATGCGGCGAACAAGCTGTCGCTTGTTTTCCAGACGGAGCACCGCCCCGGCGCTCTGTATCACGCGCTGGAGCCGTTTGCGCGACGCGGAATCAATCTGATGAAGATCGAAAGCCGGCCGATTCCCGGGCGGCCGTGGGAGTACCGGTTTTATCTGGATTTGCAGGCTTCGACGCTTGATCCGGAAGCGGCGGCCGCGATTGTGGAATTGGAAAAGCAGGCGGTGAATTTGCGGATTTTGGGTTCATATGTTGCGGCGGAAGCGTTCAATGCGAGGATGGCTTGAGGCCAGCGAAACTCAACCACAGATGAACACGGATAAAGACAGACGAACGCAGATGGACGCTGACGGACACGGATTGGACTGGAGTATGGAAGGCGCGCAGACAGGAGTGTCTGCGCCACTGACGGCGAGGGGGCAGCGTCGGCGAAGGCAATTTGAAATTTGAAATTTCAGATTTCAAATGAGGCGAGGCGAGAGCGAAGGCACAAGCACAAGCAAAGGCAACAGCAACGGCAACAGCAACGGATGAAGCAACGGCAACAGCAACAGCAACAGCAACAGCACCGCCACAGATAAGGGCAGCAGCAATCGCACGAGAGACGGCAAGTTGACAGGGAACACGAGGGGACAACAATGATCGTCATCATGGCAGGGGAAGCGACGGAAGCGCAGGTGAATCACGTGGTGACGCGGATCAAGGAGTGCGGCTGCCAGGCGCACATGAGCCGCGGAACGGAGCGGACGGTGATCGGGATCGTGGGCAACAGCAACGAGCATCGCAGTGAACTCGAAGCGCTGCTGGCGGCGCCGGGCGTGGAAGAAATCGTTCGTGTGGCGCATCCGTTCAAGCTGGCGGCGCGGCAATTTCATCCGGAAGGTTCGATTATTGATCTTGGCAAGGGCGTGCGGGTGGGCGGCACGGCGATTGCGGTGGCGGC
>JBOGNA010000041.1:0-6801 GCA_050746925.1 Candidatus Acidiferrales bacterium | reverse complement strand
GGGCTCTCGGGGAGAGGACGCCCAACGAGTTCGCGAATGAAATCGCGGCTCGCCGCGTTTTCATTGAGTCTCAAACAGCCGAAAACTCACCCTAGGGTTGGTACAGAAAAGCCGGTCCGATCATGTGATGTAAACTCTCTCACTCACCGTGGTACAAAAACTCGGTCCCCTCAGTCCGCAGGACGCGGATTTACGGCTGCTGGCGGTCGCGAATAGGAATCCGGGGGCAATATCGAAATCGCAGGTCGCGCGAACGGGGACGCACGAGCCAGTCGTGGGTGAGCGAACAGCTTTTGCGTGTGAGATTACGCAACCGGTATGAAATCGAAATCTCTGCGGGATCGGATTCCGAGACTCCAACCGTTATCTCGTAAGATTTCTGAACGGCGGGGCGGTCGGCTCGCGTATGGCATAATTTCATTCCACATTCGGCCAAACTGGTTCTGGAAGCTCGGGCCGATCGGGCCACGATGCCAATGCTGAATCGAGCGCTGGCTCGATTCCCTTCAGGAGATTGGGGCACAGCCTATCGCGTTGGCCTGCATAATCGTTCACCGCATCGGCGAGCCATTTTGTCACTTCGTCGGCGGAAAGTTCCTTGGGTAGATGCCAACCTGTACCTGACTCCGTTGGATCTACGTAGAGCGCTGCCATACGCGCATTGTGGCGATCTTCGGGTAGTCGATTCAAAGCCTTCTCAAGAATCAATCCGAGAGACTTGTCAAACGCCTTGTACGTCGCACTCTGGGGGTCTAGTCTGAATCGATCGCGCAAAATTCTATCAAGACGGCTAGGCGGTTCAGCGGTGAATGAAACACTTAATGCCGCACGGCGCTGCTTTTTAACGTGCTCGTCGCAAGCTTTGCGAATGTGCCTGACGCTTGGCAGAATGCCTTTGCCCGTAGCATCCCTCCAAAAATCTCGGAGGATGATGTATTTCCCTAGCTCTTCTCTTGCAATTAGCCCAAGTGCCGCAGCGCTCGAGTAAGCTTTTTCGCGATGAAGGATGGCGGCGTGTTGCAGGAGGTGCCCAGCCTGCTCAATTGCGTACCAAGTTCCTTTCAGTAGCGTTGAATCATCGACGAGCATCTGTACGCCTCCACGACTATTATCCCCCTAGGAGAAGCCTGTAGAATGAGAAAGAGAAGACGGAAACAAATCTGGGGCCCTTGGGTTACGCCTCAGAAGCTTGGGGATTTCGATTTACTCTCTGCGGTTCTCTCGGCCGGCGCTCCAAAGGCGGAGTTGTGTAAGCGAACCTTCAGTGGATATTGCTGGCTGACTGGCGGGACGATGCCATTAAGTCGCAGATGCAGATGCACGATGAGGAAAACCTCGACCCTAGCGGTCGGCCTTACCGATCCATTGCGAACTGGACTCTGCTCTCGCAAGACGAAAGCTCGCGGAAACGGCGCCGCGAGAGGAAGGTGTATCGTACCGTCTAGGCTTCCCAGCCCTACGGGTTGGGCTAAATTGTGTCGCGCCGACGGCGCTCAGGAGAATCTGTGTGTTGTATTTCCAGTCCTTGCGGACTGGGCTGAGTTGTTTCGCGCCTATCGCGCTTGGGAGTTAGATGCGGCTGCCAACGTATTGAGCCATACTGCGAGACGTGTTTCCTTTTTTGAGCGCCGTAGGCGCGCCAGAAATTAGCCCAGTCCGTGAGGACTGGGAACCTGGTATATAGGCGGCCCGAGCGCCGTAGGTGCGACAGATGCCTCACACGTACGCACAGAACGTCGTGCACGTTGTGTTCAGCACGAAAGACAGGCGCAAATCCATTCCGAGGGAATTCCTGCCGCGTATGTGGTCGTACCTCGCTGGCATTTGCGACAACGACGGAATTTACGCACATGCGATTGGTGGAATGGAGGATCATGTTCACCTTCTCATTCAGATCCCGCCGGTGTTGGCGCTTGCCAAAGCTGTGAACACATTGAAATCGAATTCCTCGAAGTGGGCAAATAAGGAAGGTTGTTCGTTGGCATGGCAGAACGGCTACGCGGCGTTTAGCGTCAGCGCATCGAATCTTTCCGTTGTGGTGCAGTACATTCGAAACCAGGAATCCCATCATAAGCGAATGACGTTCGACGCGGAGTTTCTCGCGCTCTTGAAGAAACACCGCGTGCCGTACGATCCGACGTTTGTTTTCGGGTAGCTGTCGCGCGTAGATTGTATCGCCCCTACGGCGCTGGGGAAAATTGTCGGATTCATTGCCCAGCCCTTGCGGGCTGGGCTAAATTCTTTCGCGCCTACGGCGCTTGAGCGGGCGTTTTGGTATACTCGCCCGCCGGAGATCGGCGCGGCAGGCGGTACGAAAGGCGAAGAGAGGTCCCTCGACTTCGCTCGGGATGACAACGTAGAGCGGAACGCAGGCCCGCCGGTGAGCGGCGCCGCAGGCGGAACGACAGCGGGGATGGGGTAAACTACAGACCATGGGCGTAATCGACAATCGGTTTGAACGTAGCTATGTGCTGTCGACCGTGGACTATGTGTTTAACTGGGCGCGGAAGAGCGCGATATGGCCGCTGACGTTTGGGCTGGCTTGTTGCGCGATTGAAATGATCGCGTCGACGACTTCGCGATTTGATATTGCGCGGTTTGGCGCGGAGGTGTTCAGGCCGTCGCCGCGGCAGGCGGATTTGATGATTGTGGCCGGGACGGTGACGCTGAAGATGTCGCCGGTGCTGAAGCGGGTGTGGGACCAAATGCCGGACCCGAAGTGGTGCATCTCGATGGGGGCGTGCTCGAGCGTGGGCGGGCCGTTCAATGTGTACTCGGTGCTGCAGGGCGTCGATCGGATTGTGCCGGTGGACGTGTATGTGATTGGGTGTCCGCCGCGGCCGGAGGGGCTGTTTTACGCGCTGTTGAAGCTGCAGGATAAGATCGACCTGATGACGCTGGCGAAGCGGCCGACGGAAGTGCGCCTTGAGCCGCGGATGGTGGACGATTTCAAGCGCGGCGTGATGGTGGCTCAGACGCCCGAGCCGAGGTAGCTTTCGCGCGGGAGGCGCACGGCTTGCTGCGGGTGGGGCTGCGCAGAGGTTGGCGCTCCGCGCCGGCTTTTTTGTATGTCACGGCTGCTCTTCGTGCCTCAGAGTAAAAAGCCGTGACCCACAAGGCAAAAGCGCCGGCCCGCCAGCAAGCGGCGCGGCAAGGGGTACGAAATGCGGCTGGGCCGTCTTTTTTTCTGCAACGCCGGTTGCTGCGGGTGAGGCAGCGCAGTGGTTGGCGCTCCGCGCCGGCTTTTTTTATGTCACGGCTGAAGCCGTGACCCACAAGCCAAAGGCAAAGCGCCGACCCGCCAACGGGCGGCGCGGCAAGCGGTAGGGAATGCGGGAGCGGGGGCGGATGACTCGTCGCGCGGCAGGCGCGCGCTGTCATGCCGAGCGCAGTCGAAGGATCTCGCTTTGGTCTCCGATTGCGCCGGGGCACCCAAGTTTTGTAGGTCACGGCTTTTTACTCTGAGGCACGAAGAGCAGCCGTGACAAAAGCGATCCGGTGCGACGCACCCACCGCTGCGCAGCGTTATCCGCAGCAAGTTTTGGTCGAGATAGTGGACGTGGAAAGAGCTGGCAAGATGCCGGCCCGCCGGTAATCGGCGCGACAAGCGCTACAAAATGCGGGAACGGTTCGGCAGCGGGCGGCGATGTAAGCGGGGCCATTGGCGGACCATCGCGGGAGAGGCGGGCAGATGGCTTTTTTGCGGACGTTGAAGAAGGATGAGGTGCCGGTGGGGACGATTCGGGAGTTCCAGCTGGAGGGGAAGGTGCTGGCGATCTCGAATGTGGATGGTAAGTACTGCGCTATGAACAACATATGCGTGCATCGGGGCGGGCCGCTGGCTGAGGGCGAGCTGAATGGCGACGTGGTGACTTGTCCCTGGCACGGGTGGCAGTATCACGTTTGCACCGGGAAGCTGGTCGCGAATCCTGCTGTGGGCGTTGAGACTTACCCTGTTGAGGTGCGCGGAGACGATATTTTCGTCGATATCGGGTGACGCGCGCGGCGGCGGGACGGCTGCTGCGTGTGGCTGCCGGCACACAATTCTGAGAAAACTGCGCAAAACTTTTCCACTTCTTACCGCTTCCGTGTATAGTTCGCGCGACGAATTTCTCGAATGAACCAACCTCCGGCTAAACCAAGGCGATGGCTCTTGGCTGTCGACCCGCGGGTCTATCACTGGGACACCCTTTTCGTGAAGGGGAAGGAAATGTGGCGGCATGCGGGTAGCCGTCCTGACACGCTGCGGCAATTGAAGCAGGTGCACAAGGGCGACCGCACGCTGCTGTATCACGGGAAGGCGGAGCACGCGCTGTACGCGCTGGCGGAAGTGAGCCGCGATCCCTATCCCGATCCGCACGAATCCGACACGAAAAAAATGGTGATGGATCTGCGCGCGATCGAGCGGCTGCCGCGTCAGGTGACGCTGGTGGAGCTGCGCGAGAACCGGCTGCTGCGCAAAATCAAATTCATGAAGAATACGCGGCTGACGATCTGTCCGCTGACGGATGAAGAGTACGCGGAAATATTGCGGATGGCGGGAGTGGTGGCGTCGCCGGGAATTCCGCTGCCATGATTCGATTACGAATTTTTCCTCGACACGACGCGAAATAAATTAGTCCGATTTTTTACAGCCATCGTCTAAATTCATTCGATCGAGGCGCGCGAAATGGCCGCCGGCGTATTTGAATTGGACGCGGGCGGGTCTTAGACCCGCCCCTACTGGCTGAGGTCCGAAAATCTGAGGAGGAGAGTTACGATGCGAATCGTGAGGTCTGTGATGGTGATGGCGTTTGCGGGCGCGGCGATTTACGCGGCATCGTCGCCGGCTGTGGCGCAGAAGCACCGGTTGGCGCCGGATGCGAACTGGATTGAGGGAGTGAGCAGCGGGCGGAACCTGGTGGTGGATATGACGTATCCGGTGAGCGGGAAATTTCCTGCGTGGCCGGGGGACGATCACGTGTTTGAGGCGAAAGCGAATGCGACGGTGGAGAAGGACGGATACTTCACGCGGAGCTTCTGGATGCTGGAGCACTACGGGACGCACATGGATGCGCCGGCGCATTTTCCTCCGGGGAAAATCACGCTCGACGAGATTCCGGAGCAGCATTTCTTCGGGCCGGCAGTGGTGATCGATGTGCGAGAAGAGGCCAAGAAGGATCCGGATTACCGGTTGACGGTGGTGCGGATCAAGAAGTGGGAAGCGGAGCACGGGGAAATTCCGAAGGGCGCGATTGCGGTGCTGCGGACGGGCTGGGGAGCGCGAGTGCCGGACGCGGCGAGTTACCGGAACATGGATGCGAACAAGGTGATGCATTTTCCGGGGTACTCGGTGGAGTCGGCGAAATTTCTGATCGAGCGCGGCGTGGTGGGACTGGGGATCGATACGCTGAGCGTGGATTACGGAGCGTCGAAAAACTACGAAGTGCATCGCGTGGATCTGCCCGCGGGGCTTTACAACCTCGAAAATCTGGCGCACGCGGAATATCTGCCGGAGTCGGGCGCGTTTATTATCGCGGCGCCGATCAAGCTGGAAGGCGGGTCGGGCGGGCCTTGCCGGGTGTTTGCGGTGTTGCCGCCGAAGTGAGAGGACTCCAAGCAAGCGACGCTGAGATCCTTCACTTCGTTCAGGATGACAAGATTGGCGGGAACGCAGTGACTCTACAAAAGGCGAATTCAGGCGTGGAGAAAACAATAGCAGGGAAAACGATTGCGGTGGCTCGGATTGCTACCGGGATTATTTTTCTGCTGTTTGCGGAATACAAGATTGTGGGGAACGAGTTTACGCCCGCGGGATTCGAGCGGTGGGTTCGCGGGTGGGTGGAGCAGGGGCAGGTGGTGGGATTTTACCGGCCGGTGCTGGAGCATGTGGCGCTGGCGCATCCTGTTTTTTGCGCGCGGCTGGTGGCCTGGGGCGAATTGGGGATCGCGATCAGTTTACTATTCGGGCTGCTGGTGAGGCCGGCGTCGGTGTGGGGAATGATCCTGATGGTCAATTTTATTTTATCGACGTGGTATGGGCCGGGGCACGGCGCGCCGGTGTGGCAGTATTTTGGCGCGAACCTGGATCACATTCCGCTGTTGTTTTTATTCGTGATATTTTATGCGACGCGCGCGGGGGACGTTTGGGGGTTGGATAGGCGGGTGCGGCGGGTTCGGAGAGTGGAGTGAGGAACTTGGCGCGCGTTTGCGGGAGCGGACGTGGCTCGCGGGCGCCAAGCACGCGAGGCTGAGATCCTTCGCTACGCTCAGGATGACAATGATGCGCGGACGCCTAGCTTCGGTGAGAGTTCTTGCGCTTTAAGACGCGGGCGGGGGATGGTCGTCTTTAAGCGCAGGTGCGGTAAAGGTCCGCAATCCGATTCGGACTAAAACTATCTTCAGGGCATCGCCTTTACTTTTTTCAAAGCTGAGACGAGCACCTCGTGCAGGCCGAGTTGGTAATCGCCATCGGGACGATAGGTGCCGACGGCTGAGGCGATTTCGTGGCGCAGCCCGTTTTCAAGACCAAAAATCAGATAGGTGGCCAGGGCTTTGAGGGAGGAGGCGGAGCCCAAGACGGTGAGGCGATAGCAGATGTAGGCCAACATCAACAGGACGAGAATTTGAAATATGGTCATTGGTCACCCTCCGCTGGTTCTATCAATCGAGGGACCGGGGTTTCAGTATTACTTCACGGTGTGACAAATTCCAGCCGGATTTTCATGGAAGCGACGGACAGATGAATAGGAGCGATTTGCGGGAGCTTCGGGGGATGAAGCTCCTTTTGCTTTTGGGGTTGAAGTGGTGTCGCCCCTGAAG
>JBOGNA010000040.1:0-16605 GCA_050746925.1 Candidatus Acidiferrales bacterium | reverse complement strand
GATTTGCAGTCGTTCGAAGTGATTGTTTCCGGCGAGGATGCGCCGGAGCCGCCGCAGGTGTGGACGAAGATCGAGATCGTGTACCGGCTGACTGGAAAGCTGGATGAAAAAGCCGTGCAGCACGCGATCGAACTGAGCGAGACGAAATACTGTTCGGTGTCCGCGATGCTTGCCAAGACTGCGAAGATTACCTACCGATACGAAATCCTTCCGCCCGGCTAAAGCACAACTTTTGCGGCAATCGGGTTCTTGCTTGTCATGCTGGCGCGCGATTGCATACAATCGCCGGATTGTTTCCGATCGATGGAGAGTGTGATGGGGAAACGGATTGCCGCGAAGATAACCGGAGTGGCCGGGTACGTGCCGCCGCGGGTGGTGAGTAACTTCGACCTCGAGAAGATCACCGACACGACCGACGAATGGATTCGCACGCGCACCGGAATCACCGAGCGGCACTACGCCGATCCGGGAGTGGCGACGTCGCACCTGGGCACGGAAGCAGCCAAAAAAGTTCTGGCGGCGCGAGGCGTCTCGCCGGACGAAATCGAGATGATCGTGCTGGCGACGGTTACGCCGGACATGCTGTTTCCCTCGACGGCTTGCCTGATTCAGGACCGGCTGGGCGCTTCGAAAGCGTGGGGCTTCGATCTTTCGGCGGCTTGTTCGGGATTCGTGTATGCGCTGACGGTGGGGGCGCAGTTTGTGGGCGCCGGGTCGCACAAAAAAGTGCTGGTGATCGGGAGCGACGTGATGACGTCGATTCTCGATTTCAAGGACCGGGCGACTTGCGTGCTGTTCGGCGACGGAGCGGGCGCGGTGCTGGTGGAGCCGGCGACTTCCGATTCCGAGGGCATCATCGATTTCGTGAACGACGTGGACGGATCCGGCGGCTGCCACTTGTTCATGCCCGCGGGCGGATCGCTCCATCCTTCGACGCACGAGACCGTGGATCAGCGGATGCATTACGTGCACCAGGAAGGCGCGCAGGTGTTCAAGTACGCGGTGCGGCGGATGAGCGAGCTGGCCGTTGAGATTCTCGAACGCAACGGGCTGACGAGCAAGGACCTGACGCTGGTGGTGCCGCACCAGGCGAATTTGCGAATCATTCGCGCGATGCAGGAACGGCTCGGCGTGGACGATTCGAAAATCATGATCAACATCGACCACTTCGGTAACACCACCGCAGCAACGATTCCGCTGGGGCTGATGGACGCTCTCGAACAGAAGCGCATTCGCAAGGGGGATTTGGTGCTGCTGATTTCCGTGGGTGCCGGATATACAACCGGGGCGATGCTGATGCGCTGGGCGTACTGAGCGAATTCTTCGTTTGAGAAATCGCGATCCGTTCGCGATTAGAAATTGATTCCGTCCTTTCTTTACAGTGAGTTATGCGAAATTCTAATCCCGTATTCGCGATTAGAAATCCAGCCACCTTCAAGCCGAACGCTGAGACAGCCCCGGACATTCGAAAACCTCGAATAAGTGCGTCGAGCTTGGCCGAGAAAAGGCCAAAAGTGTCCCGATTAGAAATCGAGTGCGCACTTTGTTTCCAGCAACTTACGGGAAATTCTAATCGCGGTGTCTCGATTAGAAATTCAACTATGGGTGGCCAGCGACGAGTGACGACATTCACGGCCGCGGAGTAGGGCGATACGGCGGCGCCCGGGTGGGGCGTCTGGATTGGGCCTGCTGCTGGACGCACGTCTGCTCTGACGCTCGATTTGAGCGCCCTCGCTCTGCCGCCCCGGATTTTGACGTGTGCTGCCATGGCGCCGGATTCAAGCTACACGAAATTGGTACAGGCGTGGGTACATGACGAGTACAAAAAAGGGACGAGGACTAGAACCTGTACTAATGGACAGGTGGGGGATTGGGAGTGATTGGGCGGGCGAGGGTGGATGCGGACGAGGGTGCCAGTTTGAACGCGGGCGGCTCTGAGAGCCGGCCCTACTGACGGAGAGGAGACATTCTCCAAAAACACCAATGGCTCCGGTTGCCCGGAGCCACTGGCTTTTTCAGCGAGCGCCGAGGCCGGCTCGTCTAGAGGGTAACGAGCCGGCTTCGGGTTAGAACTGCAACTTCAGACCCCACTCAATCGTGCGCGGAGCACCGAAGGCGAATACGCCGGTGCCGGCGCCGATGCGATCGGGCCGCGGATTCGCGAGCGAATTGGGGCCCGTGCCGTTGATCGAACCCGAGCCGCCGTTGAGCTGCCCCGTGAGGGCGTTGGATGCGGAGTCATAGTTGGAGAAGTTGAAGGCGTTGAACACGCTGAAGCTGGGTTGAATCGTCAGGCGTTCATGCCACACGTGATGGACCCAGCTGAATTCGAAGTCGAACGCTTTCAACCAACCGAGTCCGACCTGGCCGGGAACCACGGGAGCAACGGGAGCTGCAACGCCGCCGATGGCTTGCAAATCGGCGAGCGTCACGAGTCCGGCGTTGATCAGCTGCTGGCCCGCCGGAGTCGGAAGGATGCCGCCGATCGAATTGTCGTACTTGTTCACTGCGTTGGCCAAGCCGTTCGGGCTGAGCTGCCGCATGAAAGCACCGATGTCGTAGAGGTTATAATCGCAAGAGCCGCCGTCCGTACCGCAGCTCGAATTGACGCTGCGGGGAAGCGGATTGCCGATCTGCCCGCTGCCGAGGTAGTCGGTAGCGAATATGCCACCGAGAGCGCCGGCCTGTCCGCTGCCTGCAACTGGAAGCACGGTGGGCGTAGCAGCCAACGGCGACCAGAAGTGAGAAATCAGTCCGATGCGGAAGCCGTAAGGAACATCGGCGTAGCCTCCGATATTGAACTGATGGGTGCGGTCAAGAGAACCGGGGCCCGAGAGCTGCAGCATGTTGCGGTTGTTGATGGCGTTGGCGACGAAATCGGCGTCACCACCGGCCGTGTTCGTGCCCGAGGCCGTCGAGCCAGCATTGACGTACCGAGAGAACGTATAAGCGGCCTGGAAGTTGAGATACTTCACGCCCTTGAACGGATGGCTCGCGTTCTGGACGAACTTGAGGTCCAGACCGTTGTACACCGAGCGGCCGCCAGAGGAGTAGTTGTAGAACGGACCGACGGCGCGATTGTTTCCCTGGAACGCACAATTGGGGCAAGGAAATGGACCCAAATCGTACGCGGAGTCGAGGCCGTTGGCGGCAAAGGTCGCGATGCTGGCACCGCCATTCGCCGCCAGGGGAAGAGTGGTCGAGTGGCAACCATTCGTACCCGCGGCCGCCTGAATCGTGGCAGCACCGCAATCCGCCAGGGTAGCTGCGATGTCCGCAGCCGCGATAGTCGGGTCGAAATTCGCGATGTCGCCCGAGTGGTTGAGGTCGTGTCCGAGGAGATAGTGCAGGCCGACGTTACGGACGAAGTCCGCGCTGAGGACCATTCCCGGACGAAGCTCACGCTGGACACCTATGTTCATTTGAATCGACCGGGGCGACTTGTAATTCGGATCGAGAAGCCCGGTGAGCGTGGGTCCGCCGGACGCGAGAGCGCCTGGCATGAAGAACGGGTTGGCGCCGTTCGGGTTGGCAAGGAAAGTAGCCTGCATCGCGTTCTGGAAGTCCGCGAAGCAGTTGGCAGCGACCTGACCAGCGCACGTTCCGCCGGTGGAGGCGACAGGTGCTCCGATTGCGGTGTTGCAAATGACGTTGCTGGTGGCTTGCGTGCCACCGAGGAACTGCGCCGGGAGGTTAGGCGTCGCAAAGGCTACGCCGGCACCCGTGGATCCACCTGCAGCGTTTCCCGCGTTGCAAGCGTTCTGTACGGCGTTGAATGCGCCGGACGGAAGGCGAAGCAACCGGTCAAAGAGAACGTCGTTGAACACGGTGTTGTCGTAGAAGATTCCGACGCCGCCGCGGATGACGGTCTTGGCATCGCTCTTGGGATCCCATGCGAATCCGACCTGGGGTGCGAAGTTCAGGTTCGGATTGCGAACTGCTTTTCCGTCTCCCGGGAAGAAGTTGTTGATCCCAGGCAGAGGAAGATCGCTATCCGTGCGGGCAGTGTCGCGGTCGTAACGCAGCGCGTAGTTAAGCGTGAAATTGGACTTCACCTTCCAGCTGTCGCCGACGTAAACGCCGATGCGGTTGTCCGGACCGAGGCCGCCGTTGGGCTTGCCGAAGCGGGAGAGTTCCGTGAAAGCGCCTTCGCCGTTACCCATGGCGACGACGTCGGCCGAGTAGTTCAGCGGGCAACCGGCCGGAGCGCCGCCGTCTCCGCAGAGACTGGTGGTGCCCAGGACGTTATGGAACTGGGAAACGAGCTGAGGAGCCAGGCCGAAGAAGCTGGCACTGGTCCAGCCCATGATGCGGTTGTAATCCACGCCCCAACGGAGAATATGCGAGCCCCAGACTTTGCTACCGTCGTACTTGATCTGACGGTCGCTCTGAATAGTGGATTGCGGGGCGAGGAAGCTGGGACCGGAAACGAAACCGGTGCCGCCGATAACGATCTCGTCCGGAACATTCGCGAAAGGAAGGCTGCTGCCCTGAACGCCGTCCGCGATGACGTTGACGAATTTCAAGTATTCAGCGCGGAAGCTGTGGGTGAAGGAGCCCTGATTGATATCTACGCCGCCGACGAGGGTCTTGGTGCGGTCCTTGTTGTCGTACACGGAGTAGTTGGCCGCGCCGCCGAAATTGCCGACGTCAGAAGCTTGCCAGAAATTAAAGCGACCGAAAGCGCGGATGTTCTTGTTGACTTGGTAGTCGACCTTTCCGAGCGCGCTGCTATCGTGAAACGGCGCGGGGAAAGTGCCCGAGAAAGCGGAGAGAGGACCGCCGACGAGCACGCCGCCCGCATCGTGAGCGAGAAGGCGTTCGCCATCGGCGAAGAAGAACAGCTTGTCCTTGATGATTGCGCCGCCCACATCGCCGCCGTACTGGCTGCGTTGGAACTGCGCACCGCCGGGATACACGGCGGCTTGCGAGTTATCGCGGAACAGGCCGAAAGCTTCGCCGTGGAGATTGTTGGTGCCGGACTTGGTGACGACGTTGACCGCTCCACCCGAGGAGAGATCGTTGGAAACGTCGAGGCTGGACTGCGAAAGCTGAAATTCCTGAATCGCGCTGGCCGGAAGGCCGGTGGTGGTGGTGCCGACGTTTTCGTCGCTGACGTCCACGCCGTCCACGGCGATTCGGGCGCTACGGCCAAAACGACCGCCGAAGGAGATCGATGAGAAACCAATCTTGGTGGGGTCGAAATTGCCGCCGTCCTGAATCTGTACGCCGGGTTCGAGCTGCGCGAGATCGAGGAAGTTGCGGCCATTGACCGGCAAGTTCTCGATCTGCTGCGTCGTCAAAGTGCCGGCGACCTGAGCCTGCTCCGTGTTGACGGAGACAGCCGAGCCGGTGACTTCGACGATCGTCGAAGACGTACCGAGCTCTAGTCTCGCATTCGCCGTGGTGATCTGACCGACTTGAACGACGACGGAAGTCTGCGAAGTCTTGAAGTTGGACGCTTCGACGCGAACCGAGTAGTTACCCGGCACGAGCGGCCCCGTTGAAAATGTGCCGGAAGAAGTCGAGACCAGATTGATCAGCTGACCGGTGTCCGTGCGCGAGACCGTAACTTTGGCGTTGGGAACAACGGCGCCTTGCGCATCGGAAACCGTGCCTTCGATGCTGCCTGCCGCGTTCGTCGCTTGCGCGTGAGCCGGCTGATAGCTGAGGAGCAGGATTGCCAGCAGCGCGAATGTGAACGCTGTGAATCGCTTCCAGTTCATACATCCTCCTGAAGATTCAAATCACAAAATCGAATGGCTTGGGATTCCCATCACCCATAGCGAAAACGTGCCGCCGGAGGCTGTAGGGCACTTTGATGTCCAAGAGCGAACAAAAATACAGTGTGCGTTTTCAGGGATTTACGGCGTACGAGGTAGCGGAGAGTTCAAATCGTCCGAAATTTCATATGGAAAGATAGGCGTGCGATGGATTGCGAAGATTCCAAAAAATAGAATTGTGGGTGGAGAAAAATTCAATTATTCGGAGAAATTGATGCGAGGTTGTGCGCCCGGGGGAATGCTGTAGGGTGATTTGTGCTGGCGTTTGTTATGCGCGTGAATTTGCAGAATCTAGAAAAAACCGCGAGGAGGCGAATGGCATGGCGTTGCTCGTGGTTGCGCGGGCGCGTGTTAGACGCGCCCCTACTGGAGAAAGATTTATCGTTTGTGCTGCCGTGTGTGATGCGCGGCAATTCGAAGAATTGAGAAAAGACCACGACGAGGTACAGCGCTCGTCGTGGCCACCTGCGAATGAGGTGAATGGCATCGCGTTACCCGTGGCTGCGCGAGCGCGTCTTAGACGCGCCCCTACCGAGAGAAAATTAATCTTTGGCGCTGCCTACCAGCTTTTCTACTTCGTCGAGTTCTTTGGGAATTGCGGCGGATAGATTTTCCGGAGCGCCATCGGTGATGAGGATGGTGTCCTCCACGCGATAGTGCATCTGCTTGTCGGGCAGATCGATGAACGGCTCGACAGTCACCACTTGCCCCGCCTTGACGGGGCCGGTTGGACGCATCACGTCGTGCGTGGCGAATCCGACGAAATGGCCGGGAAAACCGCGCCACTGGTCGCCGACTCCTGCCTTGTCGTAAATTGCTTTGCCCGCCGCCGATGCTTCTTCGTACGTGTGGCCCGGAGTGAGCAGGGCGACCGTGGTCTTCTGCGCTTCAAGCTCCACCGCGTACCACTTCGCTTGCTCGGCAGTAAATTTTCCGTTGATGTTGAAGGTGCGCGTGATGTCCATCGTCTCGTGATCGAGCGAGGCCGCAAAATCGAAAACCACGAGCTGGTTCGGTTCAATTTTGTGGCGATCGGAGAAATAGTGAATCGTGTTGATGTCGGAACCCGAACTGACGATGGCCAGGTACGCCACGCCCTGCGCGCCATGGTCCATGTAGTAGCCGGTGGCGCGCGCTTCGATCTGATATTGGTACATTCCGGGACGAGCGTGCGCCATGGCTTCCTTATTTCCTTCGGCGCTGAGCTTTCCGTTACGGCGGAGAACTTCGATTTCTTTGGGGAGCTTGATGTTGCGCATGTCGTCGAGGAAGGACGTCACGTCCTGAAAATGTGCCATGGGATAGCGCTCGAAAAGAAGCTTCGTGGGCGCCAGGTTCGCCGGCACAGGCTCGTGATAGGGATGCGCGTATTTCCAGGCGTTGTCGCGGCCGGTTTCGGCCCGCGCGCCGTCGGCCTTATCGGGGAAATCGAAGCGAATCCAAAGATCGCGGGAGCCAGCCGGGCCCGATCCGTGCGTGATAAAGGACAAATAGATGTCGAGATTCGCGACCGACATCACCGTTTTGTAACCAAGCGATTCGCGATCCGCGGCGGAAAGCGCGAGGAGATTCGGCCCGTAGGTTTTCGCCGTTTGCGGAGTCTGCTCCGGCTCGAAAATCACAGTGGCATCCTTCGCGCAGTCGAGGGCCATGACGGCACCGGGATCCTGCAAGCCGGTGAAATAGTAGAAGTCGTTGTCTTCGCGATAGTGGACGGCTTCGGGGATTTCGTTGCGCGCGAATAGAACTACGTAGCCTGCTTTGCAGCGCTTGGCAAGATCGGAGCGGCGGGCGGCGAAGGCTTGCGGGCCGCCAAGATCGTCGATGGCCTGGCGATCGGTGTATTGCGCAGCGGCCGTGCCGGCAAAGGCGAAGAGCAGGACTGCGACTGCGAGCGCGCGGAGCGAACGGCGTGTCTCTTGCGGGTGGGTGCAATTCATTGCGAGCCTCCGAAGGTGAGATCTATTTCAATTCCATTTTTCCAGCGCGCGGAGCTTATCGCATCTGTGCGCAGCGGGAAAGGGCTTCGAGGGGATTGAAGCGGAGGTTGTGGCGTGTCTCAGAAGGCTTGCGCGGCCGAGATCCTTCGCTGCGCTCAGGATAACAAGTGGAGGCTCCCGGCTAGCGGGAGCTTCGGGAGCGGCGGCCGGCGTCAATCGCGGGTGATGCGGAGACGGGCTGAAGGCTGGCGCCGGCGGCAGCGCCGAAGGTGATCGCCTCGCGCGTCTTTGCGAGCGGCGCGGAGTCAATGAACTGCACCGTGTCGCCATCGCGCTCGACGCCGAGCTCTTTCCACATCGCGGCGAGATCGACATCGTAGGGTTGATTTTTCATTTTCCCGTAGAGAGGCAGCAGCACGGCGACGCCGGTGGCCTGATCGCCGAGTTTGAGCGCTCGTTCGATCGGCCAATCGTCGCGAATGTCCGCGCCGGCGTTCAGGATGCCGCGGAGAGCGTCGTCGAGGCCCTTGCGGTTCGCGGTCTGCTTGTGGATTTCAACATCCGCGAGAAAACAGAAGAGCGCTCCGCCCCAGTACGTGCGGCCCCAGGTGTGCGTGTTGTCGAGGCCCTCGTCTCCGGCGGCGGGCAGACCCTGATGAAGATCGCGCACGAAATCGAACCACATCTTGTGAGTGTCCAGGTGTTTCGCGCGGACGCGCGCAATCGGCTCGACGTAGGTGGCGATGCCTTCTTCGATCCAGTGGTGATCGTCGGCCATCGAGGGAAACGCGAGATGAACCATTTCGTGGGTGAGCATCCAATCGGAGCTCAGGCCGTTCATCGTGGTTTCGTTGCCGACGTGAATCTTGATGCGGCCACCTTCCCTGGCTCCATACGTCATGCCACCGCCAACGCCTCGGCCGCTCGAGGGAACGATATGCAGCGCGACGGCGGGAACGGGAAAGCGGCCGTAATAGGTGGAAACGGAATCGGAGGCGAGGCGCACCCATTGCATCAGGTCCTGATTCGAGAGTTGCATCGGCCCGCTTTCGACGTGCACGTCGATGCGGGAGTTGCCGACCAGGATCGTGGAGGTCATTTCGTCCGCCGGGAGCCGGACAAGGGAAAATAAGAACAGCAACACGAAAGCCACAAGCGCAACGCGAAATCTCCTGAAGCCAGTGAGAGAGGCGGCTGGCGGACGCGACGCACGAGGAATCATCTCATGCAGTTAGATGCGGGTTCCAGCAAAGTCGGTAGCCGGGAAAATCTCTACTGCTGCGATTGCTTCTTGAAATGTGGCTCGAGGAGAGTATCCACTGCGAGTTTGCCCGGGCCGAAGATCAGGATCAGCAGGCCGGCGAAAAAGAACGTAAAGGGATCGGCATTGTAGAACTTGCCGGGATCGGAGAAAAATGAAAAGAGCGCTTCGCGGTCGGAGGTGAGGTAGGCCATGCTCATGTCAATCACGAGGCCGAGCGCGGTAATGCGAGACAGCAGGCCAACTGCAAGAAGAATGCCGCCGACGAATTCGAATGTGGCGACGAAAGCGGCCGTGGGACCGGGAGCGGGCAGGCCCAGGCTCGCGAAAAAATCGGTCACGTGCGAGAGATTGTGAAGCTTGCCCCAGCCGTTCTGTGAGATTTGCCAGCCCCAATAGAGGCGAACGATAAGCAGGAAGGGCGATTGGAGGCTGGAGACGACGCGCACGAATAGCGCGTACAGCTTTTGTATTTGAGTGAGCGGGCTGCTCATTTTTTTTTTGGGTTTTCTCGGGTTTTCTCGAGTTTCCTCGGGACTTATTTCGGACTCAGGATTTCCCGGGCTTCTCAGAGCGAGTGAACCAGCCGAGCGTGGCCCAGGTCTGGAACCACTTCTGAATTTGCGCGGGCCGGTCTTCCGGCGCGATCGCGCTCTTGCGAAGCGCGGAGTCAACCGCGCGGCCGAGCGTCTTTCCGGCGCGAAGCTCGCGGAGGATCAGGAACTCTTCGCGTTCGAGGCGGCGGAAATAGACTGAATCGTCGAGACGATGGACGACCAGAAAGATCGTGGACGGCTTCAGGCGCGCGACAGCGCGTACGCGTTTTTGCTTGTGGCGTTCGTTGAAGGCGTTGCTGGCGAAATCCTGGTCCTCGTCGTTTTTGACTTCGAGGAGCAGGTCGTCCACCGGATAGTGGAGATCCAGCAGCCGGATATAGGGCTGCAATTGCAGGCGCAAATTCTCGGGATCGGCGCCGGCGAGATCTTCGGGCTTGAGCGCGGGTTCGGCTTTGCCGTCGAAGGCTTCGATATCGGCCCATTCGAGGCGAACCATATCGAGAGCGAGATCCTTGCGTGTGCCGGCCCATTTCGGATTTTTGCGAAGCCAGGGCTCGAGCTTCGAGCCGAGATTTCGAAGCGTGAAGGAGCGCGAGGGGCAATCGTTGACATACGCCTTCGCGACCGCATCGAAGCGGCGCTCGCCGAGAACGGCGCGAAGCCCTGGAAAATCCTCGGCGAAAGCGGACAGCACGCGGAACCAGTACTGGCGATTGTAGATCTCGAGGCGCTCGAAAGAGGTGAGGCGATCGTTGGGCTTGATGATTTCGGCGGCGACTTTGCGGAGCGAGCGGCCGTCGGGAGCGGTGGGACGCATGCGCTCGGAGGGGGTGAGCGGCGTCATCACGGCGCGAGCCATGCTGCGCTGGATAGCTGCCAGTTTCATACGGCGGCGGCGAGCGAAGCGCTCGCGAGGAATTTATTGGCCTTCAGGGCCTCATCGTGCACTTCCTGAAACGAGGGAATGCTGTCGTCCCATTCAAGGAGCGTAGCCGTGTGGCCGACGCGTTCGATGGCACGTTCGTAGAGTTTCCAGACGGGATCGATGACGGGATGATCGTGCGTATCGAGAATGTACTTCTTGAATTTCGAATGCCCGGCGATATGAATCTGGGCGACGCGCTCGGCCGGGACGCTATTGACGTAGGTGAAGGGATCGAAGCTGTGATTCTTCGAGGAAACGTAAATGTTGTTCACGTCGAGAAGAATTCCGCAATCGGCTCGCTCGACCACTTCGTTCAGAAATTCCCACTCGGTCATTTCGGAGACGTGAAATTCGGCATAGCTGCTCACGTTTTCGACCACCACGGGCACTTCCACAAAATCCTGCACTTCGCGCACTTTCTGCGCGGTAAGCCGGGCCGCTTCGAAGGTGTACGGCATGGGCAGCAGGTCGTGCGTGTAGCGGCCGTCCACGCTGCCCCAGCACAGGTGGTCGGAAAGCCAGGGCGTCTTGGTGCGCTTGACGAGATCCTTGAGGCGGCGCAGATGCTCGCGATTGGCTTTCTCGGCGGAACCGAGGTACATGGAAACGCCGTGCTGCACCACTCGGTACTGCTCGAGAATTTGATCGAGGATGTGCAGCGGGCGGCCACCGTCGATCATGAAATTTTCGGAGATGATTTCGAACCAATCGACGACGGGTTTGCGGGTAAGAATGTGGTGGTAGTGCGGCGCGCGCAGGCCGATGCCGACGCCGTAATCCGTGAAATTGTTAAATCGATTTGCAGGCATTCCGGAACCCCGGGAATTAAGACAGAAAGAGGGCCGGAACGTTCAAAGCCGGCCCCCCATCAGTGGAACTGATGCGTTTGGGACCGACTACTTTTCGGCCGGCATCTTCGAGCCGTCCGTTGCGCAACCGCCCTTGCCCTTGCAAGAGTTCTTGGCTTTGCAACCATTGTCACTGGACTTGCAGCCGCCCTTGCCCTTACAGGAATTCTGGCCCTTACAGGCGTGCTTTTCCTTCACC
This sequence comes from Candidatus Acidiferrales bacterium, assembly GCA_050746925.1. GTDB lineage: Bacteria > Acidobacteriota > Terriglobia > Acidiferrales > UBA7541 > Palsa-295. Next base: position 5,092 of record JBOGNA010000040.1, on the reverse strand, counting down.
TTGGAGTCGTCCTTCTTGTCCTGCGTGCTGATCGAAGAATTGTTCTTCGCGCTGGAAAGAAGATTCGACGCCTGCACGGTGACCGCAGTGCCCGCCAGCAAACCGGCCAACGCTGCTCCTGCGATGAGAGACTTTCTCGACTTGGTCATGTTTCCGCATACCTCCTGTAGATTTGGACTGCAACCGCCCTGAACCTAGTACGTCACCCCAAAGCTTTTGGATTGGCTAAATGGTTGGTCGGGGACTGGGTTTCTTCCGAGCCCCCTGCACGGTGCGGGGGGCTCGGCGGGCAGCATAAGCCAGTTAGGCAGCCGGAGACAATAGTTAATGCTCCCGCGGAGTACCACGGCGGAGTAGGACTCTGCTGGGATCGGCCCGGTTGGTCCGGTCACCGTCAGGTCACCGTCAGGTCAAAGTCCAATTACGGCCAAATTTGGTTGAGGATCATGGAAAGGCGCAGGCCGGCCTTGGCAATCTGTTCCTCGATGGTGGGAGCGGTGTGCGACTTGTAGGACGAGCTCACTTTCTCCTTGAATGCGAGCATTCGAGTGGAAACGTGGTTGGCGTCGGCGCAGGTGGTGACCGGCAAGGGCGCTTCGATGGGAATTTTCTTGTTCAGCTTACCGTAGGAAATCGATTCGGCGTCTTCGTGGCTGTCCCAGGCCCAATCGTCGAAGTTGATGCCGGCGGCCTGCCAGGCGGCGAACTGGGGATGAAACTTCGTGTTCAGTGCGGCGGCGAATTGATCGACCGTCTTGCCGCTCTCGATGCGCTCGACGAGATCGCTGTCCCAAACGCCGTGAAGATTGGGCGCGAAGCCTTCGCTGGTATGGTCGGTCTCAACGGGCTTCTTGCCGAAGAATGTTACCGGGACGCAGTTGGCACCGCGATCGTTGTTGGTGGTGCAGTGGAGCGGCTGATGGATGTCGCCCGCGAAGTGGATGATGAAGCGCAGGGCGTTGGCCTGGTCGGCGGCGGAGGAGCCGGGCGTCTGCAGCACTTTGATCTGGGCGGCGAGGGCGAGGGTGATGCAGCTCGTTGCGGGGTCGCAGACGAAAGAGCCCTTGGCGGCGCCGCGCGGGATGTCGATGAAGTGCCACGCGCCTGTGTTCGGGTGCTTGGCGCGATAGTCGTCGGCCCAGGTGGCGGCGTTGGCCATCGGATCAGTGGCTACGGGCTGGCAGAAGCGGTCGAGGCCGGGGTCGATGGGGTTGTCGGTGAGGATTTGATTCACCATCGCGAGGGCGTGGGGATTCAGGTTCTGCTTGGCAATGAGCGCGACGGTCTGGTGGCCGTCGCAGCCCCAGGCAAAGGCGCCGGGGCAAATCGTGATCGACGCAGCGAGAGCGAGCAGGACGGCGGAGAGACGGAGTCGATTCATTGAGATGCCTCCTATCGTTCGTTGGGACCGTTGCGGGCCCTTGGCCGGTTGCTGGTGATTAGGACGATGCGGTGACGGAGCTTTTCTCGCTAATTAGTGACGGTAGCGGCGAAACCGTTTCATCTTAACCCGAGATGAGGGTGTCCGCCCTGACGGCGAAATTACAGGTAGTGACTCAGTTTGAGAGCGTAAAAATTGCGCCATTCATGATGTGCGGTTTTCCGCGCTCAAATTTCAAGTTTTTACCTGATCGTTCGATGTCTGTAAGGTCTGCTATGATTTTCAATTCAAAGGTGAAATACACGATTAAGAAACTCCCAGAAGACAAATACGCGGTATTTCAACCCGGCATGTCTGACCCAATGGACGAGCCGAGCGAACAGGCACTCTTCGGATGGCTCAGGAATCGAGGATTATCCGCAACGGAAGCTGTCGATCTGATAGAGCAGGTACGATCCAAAGGGCAAGCGACGGTTGATCTCCTAGAAAACTTGAAATTGACGTAATTTCTGTTACAACGTTACAACCTAGTCTCCACGGCACGTCGGAGGCACGTTGGAACGGGACTACGATCTCTTTGAAATCCTACCCGATGGTTCACCTCTTTGGCGGGAGAAGGTTACGGGACATCTAAACGCCGTCCAAAGACTAGTGGAATTGGCTGCCAAGACACCCAATGAAATGCGTCTAATGCACCTGCCAGAGCAGACTGTTATTGCTGTCCTGAACGTTCCCAAGCCTTAGAATTTCAAGCTGCCCCACTACCAAATTACAGGATTCAATGCATTTTCGTCGGCGAGGGAGTTGTCTTACGATGCTGAGCTGTGAAACCAAGACGAGCAGATAAAACGGTGGCCTCGTCCCGCGCGTGCGGGAGTGACTGCACACGGCGGCCCGAGCGGGCCTTTGCAGTTTGACCGACTTGGAAGCCGTCCCTGGCCACCGTCTCCCTCGGGCGACGATTCCCTCATAAGCAATGAACCCCGCAAGCTATGAATTGAGTTCGCTCTAATTCCAGGCGCCGAGCATGCGCCGCAGCAGGACCAATTCTCCCAAGTGATAGGCATTGTGATCGGCGGTGAGAAGCGCCTGGCGGAGGATGGTTTGGCCGTCACCGTGCGGGATTTTGGCGTAGAGATCGGTCGAGCCGTTTGCGACCAAGTCGCAGAGCGCCTTGAGGTCGGACTTAAAGGCGTGAACGCTCTTGTCCCAGGCTTTTTCGTCGGGCGGCTCGGGTTTGGCCGGCCAATAGCCGCTCGGGAAATCGGGCGATTTGTGTTTGGCGTTGCGCGCGAATTCGAGGATGTCCCACTGCGCGATGCGGAGATGTTCGAGGATTTGCCAGGGCGAATGTTGGGCGCCCTCGGGTCGCTTGCCTTGCAGGTTGGCAGGCATGCCGCGTACGGCTGCGTCGAACTGCGCGTAAGCTTCGCTGTTGGTGAGGAGTTTGACGAGCTGATCGCGGAGCGCTTTGGTGTGGTCGTATTTTTTCGGGCTTGCGGATTTCTTGGCCATTGGGTGCCTTCCTTTCATAGTCAAATTAGATGTTGAGTTTCGTGCTCTTGATTGAGAAATTGCGGTGAACCCTTCAGCTGAGATCCTTCAGTTCGGGCATCCTGGTCGGATGCCTTCAGGATGACAAGGCACTTTTATTCACGGTGCTTTGCATCAAGATAAATCACAAGCCGCCACCGAACGATGGCACCGCGAGCATCGTGGCAACTGCGAAAAAGTTAGAGGCGCCCGGCCTTACGATTGGCGGCCGACGCTACGAATAATACAATCGGATGCATGTTTGCTAGGCAGCTGCAGCGTCTACCGTTTTTCTGCGGGGCACGGGTGGGACTCCGCGGTTATATACCTCACACAAGGAAGATGGCAGTATGAGCCTGTCGTTGCGGGGTTTATTGGATGGCAAACCAAGCATTCAAAAAGTGGAAGGATTTTCTATGGCCTATCGGCGCGACAGTGCTAACGCTGGTGGCCGTGCCGACCGCTATAGCCCAGTATCCTGATTTCGTTAACAAGAACAGATGGATATTGCCAGTTTCTGTGGCTGTATTTGTTTTCTGTTGGATACTGCCCTTCCTTCTACATGAGCGATCGAGGGTCATTTTTCTATGGATGCTCTCGTTCGGGTTTTTGGGGCGATTGGTGGCGGTCATTGCCGCTATTGCGATACTTACAATCTCAACTGTAGGAACTTTGAAATTGCTTGAGTTTCATAAGGAGCATCTTGCTGCGGCGCTGAGGACGGAACCAGAGGGGCTCATGGTCTCGCGTTATGATCTCATTCCCTACAAGATAGGGGATCCACTTAAGATACGGATGTATCTTGGTCACAAGGGTTCCTCGACGATTACATTGACCGGAGGAACCCATTCTAGATTCGTAGACAAGCTTCCAAGCGATTATGAGAAACGCAGGCAATTGGAGAATGAAATCTGGGCGGAGAAAGATCGATACGTTATTGAAGGGGATCGCCCTTTAAGAATTTTGCCAATGCCGATATTTGCGGAATTGATGAGTGAGGATCTCTTGACTGAAGACAGGATAAAGAAATTACAACACGGATCAGTGATGTACTTGGTGAGTGTCTTCAAAAATGAAGACGGGAAAGTCATAATCGAGTCATGTATCCATACCGATCCGTTGGGAAACAGCGTGGCATTCTGCACGGATCATAATTCACCGTAAACAGACTTATGCGGCAGGCTGATTCCTCCTTGACGAGAGTTGTTTGTTTTCAAGGTTGGATGAGGCAATCGGCTTGAGAATCGTTTCGCGAAAGAGAAAAAGGCTCCTGCGGTCATTAAAACGCCGTTCAAATCCATCCAGATAGGCATCTAGGTGCTTCTCGGAGACTTTATGATGAGAGCCGACCACCGACCGCTTGGATTGCCTGCGCTGCCGAACGAGAGGTCGGGTAAATCAGCAATCGAGTTTTACGCTGAGATCCTTCAATTCAGGCATCCTGGCCGGATGCCTTCAGGATGACAGTGGCGGAGGTAACGAGAAATCCACAGGCGGCGAAATTTTAATGTGCGATTAATGGTTGACAGTTTGAGGTTGCGTTGGTAGGATGGCGGTTCGTCTGTAGTCCTTCCAGTTGACCTGGGATGACCTGCTCTTTGACAATCGGATGATACATGCCAGAACCCGTTTGGTTTCTCTCTTGTTTCGGGTGTACCGGGACAAGGGGATATTGAGAGGCTCTGGGGTTCCAGCGCAAGCTGAGATTTCAGGGCAGAACCGAGCGATTTAACAGTTCGTTCCGTTCGTGAGGGTGCAAATCTTCACGGACGAAACATCAGGTTTCAAACGAGAGTTTGATCCTGGCTCAGAGCGAACGCTGGCGGCGTGCTTAACACATGCAAGTCGAACGGGTGTAGCAATACATCCGTGGCGAACGGGTGCGTAACACGTGGATAACCTTCCTTGAGGTGGGGAATAACCCAGTGAAAATTGGGCTAATACCGCATAACATCGCGATGGCACATGCTGTTGCGATCAAAGGCGCAAGTCGCCACAAGAGGGATCCGCGGCCGATTAGCTTGTTGGCGAGGTAATGGCTCACCAAGGCATTGATCGGTAGCCGGACTGAGAGGTTGGCCGGCCACACTGGAACTGAGACACGGTCCAGACTCCTACGGGAGGCAGCAGTGGGGAATCTTGCACAATGGACGAAAGTCTGATGCAGCAACGCCGCGT
>JBOGNA010000039.1:0-20269 GCA_050746925.1 Candidatus Acidiferrales bacterium | reverse complement strand
CGCTGGGACTACGAATCGCCGGAAAAGAAACTCTTCCTCGTCGATGGCGCGAACGTCTGGTTCTACGTTCCCGCCGACCGCACTGCCAGCCGCGCGAAGATGAAAGAAAGCTCGGATTGGCGGACGCCGATCGCTCTGCTGGCGGGGAAGGCCGATCTCTCGCGCCTGTGCCGCGCGATCGAGATCGTCGATCCTGCCTCCGCGGCGGCGGATAAGACCGAAGCCCGGCCCGCCGATCCGGACAACACACTCTTGCGTTGCACCCCGCGCAGCGATTCCGCCGCTCCCGGCGCCCCCGGCGAAGAGACCGGCGCGCTTCGCGATGTCCTGCTCGAGACCGATCCCCAGGCGCATCTCGTTCGCGTGGTGCTGCGCGAAGCCGGAAACGTCGAGACCGAGTTTCGCTTTGGCAACTGGGAGGAAAACATCGCCATTCCCGAAGCTCAATTCCATTTCCAGCCGCCGCCCGGTGTGGCCGTGGTTGACGAAGCCACCCTGTCCGGCGCGATTCACTAGTCCGCAGAAGAAACCAACCCTCCAGCCGATTCCCGAATCTCATATCTCTGCCCACTCAGCCGAGGCGCGGTTTCGTTGTCCGGGCCGCTGTCATGGTTCACGCGAATGCCGGGGCCGTTGTCATATGGTGTTAACCGCACGTTTTCACGGCTTCACCGAAGCCCCGGAAGCGGTATGCTAAACTGTAGGCGCAATACCCACTTGGGATGGGCGTTTATCTAGGTAAATTGGCCGAATTCGTCTGCAAAGTCGGGGATATCTCCGGCCGGATCTTCGATCATCTCGAGACCGCCCAGTCGGAGGCCGAAGCGAGGCAAAAACTCGCCGAGAGGGGCCTTTACGTCTACAATGTTCGCAATCATCTCGACGTCATCTCCCAGTTCACCCGCTCCCGCAGCGACCGCACGATTCGCACCCAGGACTTTCTGATCTTCAACCAGCAGTTCAACACGCTGATCAAAGCCGGCCTGCCCATTCTCAAGGCACTCGATTTACTCGGAGAACGCGCCGCCGCTCAACGCCTTCGCCCCATTATCAGCGACGTGCGCCAGCGCGTCCGCGATGGCGCCTTGCTATCCGACGCTCTCGCAGCGCAAGGTTCCTTTCCGGCCGTTTACGTCACCGCCATCACGGCGGGCGAGCGTAGCGGCAACCTCACCGGGGTGCTCGACCAATACATCTCCTACTTGCGTGTGAGCACAGGCTTCAAACGGCAGCTCATCACCGCGCTTATCTACCCATCGATCCTCGTCGCAGCCGTCATCGCCGTGATGTCATACATGGTCACCTACGCCATGCCGAAGTTCGCAGATCTGTACAAGGACTTAAATGTCCCTCTTCCGCGCATCACGCAACTCGTCCTGGGGCTGGCCATTCCGCTCCGCTCTTATTTCCTTGTTTTTGTCGCGGCGCTGGCCGTCGCTGTGGTGCTGATTTTGCTATGGACCCGAACCGATCGCGGCGCCCTTGTGATCGATAGCTTCAAGCCACGCGTATGGTACGTAGGCGATATCTGGCTGAAAGCCCAAATCGCGCAGTTCGTCCGCACGCTTTCGACGCTTCTCGCCGGCGGCACTCCGCTGGTGTCCGCGCTCACCACGTCGTCGCAAGCGATCGATAGCCGCCTCATCGCCGCCTCGGTCGAAAAAGCGGCCAATCGTGTGAAAGACGGTGAGACGCTGCATCTCGCCCTCGCCGAAACGCGCCTCGTTCCCGACCTTGCCATCGAGATGATCGAAGTGGGCGAAGCGTCCGGCGCTCTCGCTGCCATGCTCACCAGCGTCGCCGAATTCTACGAAGAAGAGGTCAACACCCGGCTTCAGCGCGCTCTCATTTGGGTTTCACCCGCGATTTTGATCGTCATGGCCGTCGTGATAGGCTCGTTGTTGATCGCGTTGTATCTTCCGATGTTCTCCCTCCAGATAGGGGCCGCAGGATAATGGCAGGAAAATGACCACGAATAATCTCATTCCGAGTGGTGTTCCAGACGAAGCGGCCGAGCGCGACCAGGCCAAGCGCCTGGCCGAGCGCTATCGCTGTCCGTTTGTAGATCTTCGCGAACAGCGCATTGACCCGGAACTTTTCCGCAGCATTCCAGCCGAAATGATGTTCCGCTACAAGTTCGTTCCGCTCGAAAGCCACAACGGCACTCTCGTCGTAGCCATCGCCGATCCGAGCCAGTTGCAACAGACTGACGAACTCGCGCTCCTGCTCAACAAGCGCCTGCAAATAAAAGTTGCCACTACATCGCAAATCGACGACCTCCTGAAGCGCACCGAGCAGTCCCAGCGAGTGCTCGACCAGGCCACCGAAGGCTTCACTTTGCAGGTCGTCGGCGACGAGGAAGACAGCGACGAAAACATCACGATGGACAAGCTGACGCGCGATACCGGCGTCAGCCCCGTCGTTCGTCTCGTCGATACGGTGATCTTCACGGCTCTGGAACGCCGCGCCAGTGACATTCACATCGAAACCCGCAACACCGAAGTGGTCGTCAAGTACCGTATCGACGGCGTGCTGCAATATGCCATGCAGGCTCTCGCCAAGGAATGGCACGCCACCATTCTTTCGCGCATCAAGGTGATGAGCGAACTCGATATCGCCGAGCGCCGCGTCCCTCAGGACGGCCGTTTCCGCGTCCGCTACAAGGGCCGCTTCGTCGATTTCCGCGTTTCCATCATGCCCTCGGTCCATGGCGAAGACGCCGTACTGCGCGTCCTTGACAAAGAAACGCTCAGCGAAAAATTCCGTAATCTCACGCTCGATGTCGTGGGCTTCGACCCGCAGGACATCACGCGATTCCGCCGCTACATTCACGAACCTTACGGCATGGTCCTCGTTACCGGCCCCACCGGCTCCGGAAAAACCACCACGCTCTACGCGGCCATCAACGAAATCAAGAACGACGAAGATAAGATCATTACCATCGAAGATCCGGTCGAATACCAGGTGCGCGGCATCACTCAAATTCCCGTCAACGAGAAAAAAGGTCTCACCTTCGCCCGCGGGTTGCGCTCCATCCTGCGCCATGACCCTGACAAAATTATGGTCGGCGAAATTCGCGACCAGGAAACAGCGCAGATCGCCATCAATTCCGCGCTCACAGGCCATCTCGTCTTCACCACCGTCCACGCTAACAACGTCACGGACGTCATCGGCCGCTTCATCAACATGGGCGTCGAGCCTTACAATTTCGTTTCCGCGCTCAATTGCATCATGGCTCAGCGCCTCGTCCGCGTGATCTGCGACCACTGCAAGAAGCGAGTCCAGTACGCCCCGGAGGTTCTAAAGGAATCGGGTCTTGATCCCGCGGAGTGGAGTAGCGTGCCTTTCTATGAAGGTACCGGCTGTCTCGAATGTTCCGGCAGTGGCTACCGTGGCCGCAGCGCAATCACCGAACTCCTCGACCTCTCGGACAACATTCGCGAAATGATTATCAACCGGCGCCCCACCTCGGAAATCAAGCGCGCCGCCAAGGCGGAGGGCATGACGTTTCTTCGCGATTCCGGCCTCGAAAAAATCCGCAAGGGAGTCACCACGCTCCGCGAGATTAACAAGGTGACCTTCCTTGACTAGCGCCACGCCAAGCCTCGAAACAAAGCTTTACCAGCTCGGCCCCGTGCGCCGCTTGGATCGCTGGCTCAATGCCATGCCCCACCCGTCGCTCGCCGTGGAGGTCTCGCCCAGCCGAGTCGCCGCTGCTCGTTGGGGCAAGACGCGTGGCAGTCTCGAGTCCTACGCCGTCGAGCCGGTCCCGTTCGGTGCGATCGTTCCTTCTCCCGTTGAGGTCAACATCGCCCAGCCCGATGCCGTCCGCGGCGCGCTTCGCCGAGTCTTCAGCCGTATTGCCGGGCACGGCCCCGATCTGGCCCTTTTGATTCCCGATCCGGTCGTTCGCGTCTTCATCCTTCAGTTCGAGACGTTTCCGCGCCGCGCGGACGAGGCCTTGCCGATGCTCCGCTGGCGTTTGAAAAAGAGCGTTCCGTTCGACGTCGACGAAACCGTCGTCTCCTGGATGCGCCAGGATGGGCGCGATGGCAATCTTGAAATCGTCGCTGCCGTCGCCCGCGAAAGCATCGTCCGCGAGTACGAGGAGCTCGCTACTTCGCTCAACACGCACGCGACGGTTGTCCTCGGTTCCACCCTCGCCACTTTGCCGCTGCTCGAAGAACGCGGCGCCACTCTTCTCGTTCGCATGAGTGGTCGCACCCTTACGACTGTGATCGTTCAGGGCGGCAACCTCGCCGTCTATCGCTCAGGTGAAATGGCCGTCGATGCCGGAGCCATCGACCCGCAGTGGGTGCTCGATGAAATCTTTCCGGCGATCGCCTATTACCAGGACACCTGGCAGTCGATGGTCGATCGCGTGCGCCTCTCCGGGTTCGGTGCCCGCGAAGAAGTTTTCCGGCAAGCGCTGACGGACGAATTGAAAGTGTCCGTGGGGCCTCTTGCCGCTTCGGACCAGGCCTTGTGGCTCGCGTCCAGCGCCAGGGACCTGATGAGCCAGGATCTCGATTCCGTGGTCGGCTGGATGATGAATGGAGGCGCCTGAGCGCTTCGGCGCCGCGAATCTCGCATGAAGCTTCGGCTCAATCTTTCGACCGCTCCTCGCGAAAACAGACGGCCGTTCCTCGCCGGCGCCGGCCTGCTCGGGACGATCGGCCTGCTCGCTCTCCTGCTTCTCTCGCATTTTGCCTACAAATCCTGGCGTGCCAATCGCGATATCCGCTTGAGTATCGCGCGCCTCGAACAACAGATTCAGGCTGACGAACAGAAGCAGCATTCCCTCGAAGTCTATTTCAAGACTCCGCAGGCCCATCAGGTGCTCGACCGCGCCGGCTTTCTGAATTCGCTGATCGGCGAACGCAGTTTTCCGTGGACGAAAGTCTTCATGGACCTCGGCGAAACGCTGCCTCCCGGCGTTCGCGTCATCAGCATTTCGCCTCGCCTCGATAATGGCCGCGCTCTCGTGAAACTTTCGGTCAGCGCCGTGAACGACGAGTCCAAAGTCAAATTCCTGAAGGCCCTCGAGACTTCGAAGGACTTCGCCGACATTCAATTGCAAGGCGAGCATCATCCGCAGACGGGTAACGAGATTCTCCTCGACCTCACCGCCTGGTACGCGACCATATGACTCCGATCAAAGGTTGGGGGGGCTGGAAGAAAACCGTCGCCGGCGTCCTGTGCCTGCTCTTCGCAGCCGATCTGGCGCTCATCGTATTTCTCTGGCAGGGAGGCCGCGAAGGCCCCGAATCGAAGCGAGCGCAGCGCGACCGTCTGGCCCTCCAGTCCAAGCTCCTGAAAGCGGACGTCGAGCGCGGCGAAAAAATCAAGGCTTCGCTTCCGCAGGTAGGAAAGGACTGCGACGGTTTCTACCGCGATAGTTTTCTTCCCGCATCAGCGGGCTATTCCGCGATCGTTGCCGATCTCGGCGACATCACCCACAAAGCGGGGCTTCGGACAAGCGGCGTATCGTTTCAGCAGAAGGAATTGAAAGACCACGGCGTTACTCAGATCAGCATGAAGACCACGGTCGAGGGCGATTACCCCGCGATCATTCAATTTATCAACGCACTCGAACGGTCGAAGAACTTCTATTTGCTCGATAATCTCAGCCTCGATTCGGGCGGCTCGAGTCCGGGCATCAAGCTGAATCTCGATCTGCGCACTTTCTTTAGGACTTGACGTGACGAAGCAGAAGACCGAAATCTGGGTTCTCGTCGGACTGGCCGCGATCGGCGCGCTCGTCTATTGGTTCAACCGCAGCACGGTGGGCAGCGTTCCCGGAGTTTCGGCCGACGTGAGATTTTCGCCCCTGAGCGTTCAGGAGCCTCAACTGCGCCTCGATCTCCTCGCCAAGCTTCAGAAAGAAACCAACATCGGCTCGCACCGTAACATCTTCAACGCCACGCCGCCGCCGCCCGAGCTGACGCCGCAACAAATTGCCGAAGCAAAAACCAAAGTCACAACCGGGCCGATGCCGCCGGCACCGCCACCGCCCGTTCAAGTCCCGGGCGAGTTCTTTGGAACGGCATTCCGGCCCATGTCCGGAAAGCATTTTGCGTTCTTCAAGAATGGCGACGATGTAATCATCGTCGCCGAGGGTGATCCGTTTCTCGGCAACTATCGTCTCATCCACATCGGCAACGATTCTGCCGACGTCGAGGAAATCTCGTCCGGCCGCCACGCGCGCATCGCGATGGTGCAGCCCGCAACGGGTGGCGGAGGCGGCGGAGCGTCGATCGGCGGCGACGACCCGAACTCGCAACGATGAAGCCAGTCCGCACATCGCGGGATCACTCCGGCCGCACTGGCGAGCGCGGCTACGCCATGCTGCTCGCGCTCGGCTTGATCATGGTCCTTCTCATCAGCTCTACAGCCCTGGTTGCGAATCTGCGCATCGAAGGCAAACGCCAGCGCGAGGACGAAACCATCTGGCGCGGACAGCAGTATGCTCGCGCGATTCGTCTCTACTTCCACAAGACCGGTCACTACCCGCAGACGGTCGAGGACCTCAAGAAGGGCATGCCGCAGCTCCATTTCCTGCGGCAGGAATACAAAGATCCGATGAACAAGTCCGATGGCTCGTGGCGATTCATCTATGTGAACGCCGCGGGGCAAATCATCGGCAGCACGAAATATACGTCGCTGCAGCAGATGGCGCTGGTCGATAGCGGCGGACTCATGCCCGGGCAAGGTGGTCAGATTCCCGGCCAGCCCGGCATTCCGGTCTCAAGCCTCACCAATTCGAGCGGCTTCGGCAGCGCCACGGGCGACACGTCATCCGGCTCATCGAACTCCGCCGGTGCAACGGGATCGACGACCGGAGCGCAGAATCCACCATCAGCGCCGACCGACCCGAACGCTCTTCCTCCGCCGCCCGGACAAGCTCCCGATCCTTCCGGGCAGAATCCGCAGGGGCAGCAGCCTCCCGCGGCGCCCGGAACACCACCCTCTGGCATTGGAGGGACGGGCATCGGCAGCCCGGGAGCGCAGAGCCCGTTCGGCACGCTGAACGGCCAGACGGGAAACCCGATCGACCAGCAGAAACCCACCGGCCCCGTGGACGGTCCGGTTCTTGGCGCGTTCATGACGGGAGTGGCCTGCAAACTCGACGCGCCGTCGCAGAAGGTGTATCACCACGGCAAAAAATACCTCGAATGGGAATTCATCTGGAATCCGCTGGAAGAAGCCGCCGCCAACCTGAACCAATCGCTGAACGGGCAGGGCGGTTCGACGGGAATCGGACAGCCGATCAGCCCCACCTCGCTCGGTCCACCCATCAACAGTCCGTTCGGCTCGCCTCCGGGCACGCCACAACCTCAGCAACCGATGCCTCAGCAGCAGTAGCCGCGCTTCGCGTTCTGACTGCCCTTGCCTGCTAATTGTTTTCGATTGTCATTCTGAGCGAAGCGAAGAATCTCAACCGCCGATGCTGGCCACGATCAATTCGATGTGCACTTCATCGCGTTCGCGGCGTCACCACACTTCGCAGACTTCGTAACGCGCCGGACGTAACGCTGCGTTTCGGGGAAGGGAGGAACGCCGCCGTAGCGCTGCACCATCTGCGGGCCGGCGTTGTAGGCGGCGAGAGCGAGCGTGAGATCGCCGTGATAGCGAGCGAGCAAATCTTTGATGTAGCGCGTGCCGCCGTCGATATTTTGCGCGGGATCGAAAATATTAGTGACGGAGTATTGCGCCGCCGTTTTCGGCAGCAACTGCATCAGGCCGAACGCGCGCCTGGGCGAAACTGCTTTGGGATTGAAATTCGATTCGACCAGAATGATTCGTTGAATCAGGTTTTCATCGATGCCGTGTTTTTCGGCGGAGGCACGAATCAGTTTTGCGTACGGACCATCAGGCAGGGGCGCGACGGTGGGGCGGGAAGGGAACACGTCTTCGGGTTCGATCGACGAAATCTCGCTCGCGGCCACTTCAATCGACCCGCCTTCGATCGTGAGCCGCACGCGATCTCCCACCGACTCGTAACCGGTGATGTGCAGCCGCACGCCCGAGCGCAGCACGGCGTAATCGGCGCGCGCCATGGGCGCCCCGGCGATCAGCCATGCGAAAACCACGCATGCGAAAACGATGTTCGCGCGTTTCATTTTCCAGGTCCGCTTCTAGGTCCGCGCTCCGGCGCCGAGTGCATAGGTTCGAATCGCTTCGGCCACGCCGCTCTGGTCATTGCTAAGCGTAACCGCCCATCCCCGTGTTTTCAACTCCGGCACCGCATTGCCCATCACGATCGGTAATCCGGCGAATTCGAGCATCTCTCGATCGTTCCAATTGTCGCCGATGGCCATCACTTCGCCGCGCGCGACGCCCTTTCTTCGCGCCCATTCTTCGAGGGCTACGCCCTTGGAGACGCCGCGTTTCAGCACGTCGAGAATCGAGAGGTCGCGGTCTTCATATTCGGTGAGCGCGAGCGTGTATTGACCTGCAATCGGCAGATTTTCGAGAAGCTTCATCGCGGCGCGCGAGTTCCTGCAATTGTCTGCATAGCCGACCTGAATCGGGTCGTCGCCGTTGAGGCACTCGGTGAGCGGCGATGCGAAACCGATGTACTCGCGATTGCGGCGGAGGTAGCGCCCGCGGGTGGGATGGTCCCAGTCCGCGCTTTCCATCATCACCTGGCGTTCGCGCGGCCGGTCGAAAACGACGGCAGCTCCGCCGCGAAATTCTTCGGTGGCTTCGAGCACCTGCCGCGCAATCTTCGAGGGAAGCAGGTGCCGCAGGTCGGTGACGCCGTCTTTCGATTTGATCACGGCGCCGTTGTTGACGATGAAATGCAGGTCGCAAGGCAAGGCGTCCGCGATCGGCCGTGCGAAATCATACCGGCGTCCGGTGACGAGCACGATTTCGGCGCCGCGCGACTGCGCCTCGGCAATCGCGTTCGCGTTTTCATCGGAAATCTGCCCGCGGCTGTCGAGCAGCGTCCCGTCAATATCCATCGCGATCATTCGGATTGGCATCGCTCCTATTCTACCTTGAGCGACGCGTGGAACGCCTGCTGCCGGACGGGAGTTTCGGGTCGCCGGGGCGGCGCAAATTGGCTTGCCGTTTCCCGCACGGCCGGGCGCGGCGGCGATTTGCAAAGGGCCGGACGATGGCGCAAAATAGCCGATATGGCCGTGGAACTTGCCAAGGGCGTCACGCTCGAACTGCCGGGCGAGGACGAGAACTTCCTGAAGGACGAAGGCATCCTGTTTGGCTCGCTCGACAAGGTGGTGAATTGGGCGCGGCGCAGCTCGATCTGGCCGATGTCGTTCGGGCTCGCGTGCTGCGCGATCGAGATGATGTCGATGGCGGCGTCGCGGTACGATATTGCGCGATTCGGCGCCGAAGTGTTTCGCGGATCGCCGCGGCAATCGGATTTGATGATTATCGCCGGGCGCGTCTCGCAGAAAATGGCGCCGGTGATCAAGCAGCTCTACATGCAGATGCCGGAACCGAAATGGGTGATCTCGATGGGCGCGTGCGCCACGTCGGGCGGCGTATTCAATAATTACGCGATCGTGCAGGGTGTGAACCAGGTGATTCCGGTGGACGTGTATGTGCCGGGATGCCCGCCGCGCCCTGAGGCGCTGTTGTACGCCGTGTTTCAACTGCAGAAGAAGATCGATTCCACCCGCGGCAGTTTTTCGAATTCCTTCAATTTCGGCAAGAGCTAGCCCTCGCCGTTTTGTTCAGCAGCATCCCGCCTGTGTCGCTAGACCTCGACTGCTGGCTCGATTGGCCGCACTTTTTCCCGCCCTGTAAATCCGCGCTCGGCGGCTCGTCGTGGCGCAACTTCGAGCGGACCACAATCTGTGGTGGCCGTGCCGGGCCGCGACACTTGAATTGAAAGAGGCCGTTTTGCCGTAGATTAGAAAAGGTGTCGGAGTCATGTTTTCAATGGTTTACGGGGATTTCTAATCGCGCCACAGTAGATTAGAAAAGACGTGACTTGTGATTCGTGACTGGTGATTCGTGCACTGCGGCGTGATTCCGATAGGTAGCTCGGGCGTTCAGAAGTGGGGCGCTTGACCGTCGCGGGAGTTGTGAGCAGGCTCGAACGACAACAACGAAAGCTCTTGCGCGGATGAAGCTGCGCAAGCGGGGTCGAACGGGGTTCGAGGTCGTTTATGGAGGGGCTGAAGCCCCTCCCTCCGGAAACGAAGTGAGAAATCGCGATCCGTTCGCGATTACCCACCACGGCGGGCAGGGTAATTCTTAGTGGGCTGATTTTTCTATGAGTTAGGTGGAATTCTAATCGCGCATTCGCGATTAGAAATGTGCTGCGAAGCCCTTTGAAATCAGCGGCGAGATTGAGCGGGCCTGCGGCGTGACCTTTCCTTGCGCTGGATTGTGAGGTCTTTATCGTCATTTGAAAACGGACGATGGTAGCGCGGAATCGGGCGGTTGAAAATCCGTAGAACTACTTACGGTCTGTGGAAAACGGGCTAGGTTTTTGGCGAGTCTGCCGCGCGCATTTTCAGCAACAGAAGGCCGGAGGCGTCTGCGAGCGATCAGAGCCAATCAGGCGGCGAGGGGAGCCTGCTTCACAAATTCCACACATCTTCGGTGAATCCATTGAAGATGTATATGCATCTATCCGAGTATGAGCACTCACTTGAGCGGCTCGATTCCTGAGTTGCCCTGCCTTTGTGCGAGCTTTCGGCGGGCTTCTCGCGCACTCACACAAATCTACGACGCTGCCGTACGGCCGCTGGGCCTGCGGGTGACGCAGTTCACGATATTGCAGGCCCTCGCGCTGACCGGTGAGGTGCCGCAGAACCGATTGGGCGGAATCCTGGCGCTGGATTCGACGACGCTGACGCGGACGCTCGCGATCATGGGGCGGCGTGGTTGGGTTGCCGAGAAACGAGGCCGGGACGGCCGGGAGCGGCTCCTGTCGCTTACGAAGGCGGGAAGGGGGCTGCTGGGGCGGGCCTCTGTGCCCTGGCAAGAGGTGCAGGACCGCGTCCGAGCGCGGCTGGGAGTGATCCACTGGCAGGAATTATTCGACGTGAATCGCAAGGTTACGATGTTAGCGAGAGGAGGAGCGAGATGAGCAATCGAACGTACGGGAAATTGGCAATCGGAATCATCGGGGCATGGTTCGCGATCGCGATGACGGCATCGGCTGCACACGTATTCAAGGCGACGGGGGACGCGCCGCCGATCGCGTTGGGGCTCTCGGTGGCGGTTCCTCTGGTGATTTATTGGATCTGGTACAGGGCCTCAGCAGGGTTTCGGAGCTTTGTGCTTTCGCTCGATGTGCGGGCGCTGACGGTGCTGCAGGGGTGGCGAATCGCGGGATTCGTGTTTGTCGTGCTGTATGTGTATGGGATTTTGCCCGGCTATTTTGCGAACCCGGCCGGATGGGGAGATATCGCGATTGGACTGACCGCGCCCTGGGTCGCAATGAAGATGACGGAACCGGGCCATCGGAATGGATTTATTGCGTGGAATTTTCTGGGGATGCTGGATTTGACGTCCGCGATCACGCTGGGAACCACGTCGCGGTTGTTGCATCCGCACGGGCTGGCTGCGGATGCGATGAGCGTTCTGCCGATGAGCGTGGTGCCGACGTTTCTGGTGCCGTTGTTTTTCATACTCCACACCATCGCGATTGCGCAGGCGAGGCGGTGGCGGGAACCGGCGGAGATTGGGACGAGAGCGACGGTTTCGGCGTAGGCAGGAACCGTGGCGCGAGTCGCGGCAAACGGTGCGGACGGCGACTGCAACTGCAACGGCAAACGCAACGGCTAAGGAAACGACAGAAACAAAAACAAGAGAGATCCCTCCACTGCGCCGCGCGCCCACCGCTGCGCGGTGGGAAGAGAGAAGGGCGCGGCTGCGGTCGGGATGACAGGTGGATGGGGAATTGCGAGGGAAATCTGGAATTGGGCAACATCAAGAGCTAAGGCAAAAGAGCGGGCTGGAGGTGGGCGGCACGAAGGGCGACGGCGGCGGGCGAGTGAGGTGGATGGCGGGTTGCTTTGCTGCGGGCGTTGCGGGCGGCTCTGAGAGTCGCCCCTACTGAGAGACGAAGAGCACAGGCAGGAGTGCTGCGCCACTGGCTCGGATTTCAAGCTTTGAGATTGGGCGGCGGCGAGGACTGAAGCAGAGGAGGCGGCAGGATGGCGGCGCGCCAACAGGCGGCGCGGCAAACGGTACGAAGCGAGATGCGGGGTGGGATTCGTGTGGGAGGTGAATGATTGGGGCGGCGGCCCTTGATGAAACCTACGACGCCGGGAATGCGTATCTGGTAGGGTGAGGGGAGCGGGGAGGCGGGGATGGTTACGTTTTTGTTGTGGTGCTTGCTGTTTGTGCTGTGCTGGCCGCTGGCGCTGTTGGCGCTGATTTTGTATCCGGTTGTGTGGCTGTTGATGCTGCCGTTCCGGCTGGTGGGGATTGCCGTGGGCGGGGTGTTTGATCTGCTGAAGGCGATTATTTATTTGCCGGCGCGGGTGCTGCGCGGGCCGCGGACGGCGTAATCCGAGAAACGGCGGGCGGTTGATTCGATCGAGCCGCGCCGAGATCGGATCGTATCCTTACCACGCGCGGGCTTCCTTCTGATTCCCTGATTGATTGTCGTGGTGCGAACGGCCAGCGGTCTGGTATCTTTGCGCCCGCCATACATGAAAGAACGTATGGCGGAACGCGTCTGCGTTTGGCAGGCTTTCGCCGGGGTGAACCTCCGAGTGGAGGCGAGCGGGCTGGGTTCGACATTCCGTTGAATCCATCGCGCTTTCGCGAATACCTAAATCTCTTACAGGGCTGGAATCATGATGAAGACTGCATTGGTATGGATCGTCGCGCTGAGCACCTGCCTGCTGGCCGGATGCAGCACGTCCGGAAGGCCGGAAGCGAATACGATTTCGCCGGGCAGTGCGGATCTTCTGACGGGGCAATCGGTGGGATTCACGACAAACATTTCGACCAAAGAGGGAAGTCTGGTTTGGTCCGTGAACGGCACGATGAACGGCAACGCGACGGTGGGAACGATTGACGCGATGGGGAATTACACCGCGCCAGCGGCACAGCCTGCGGTGCCGGTTACGGTGACGGTGATGAACAGCGTGCGCACGTCGCTTGTGGCGAACGCAAACGTGACGGTGGTCGCACCAGGCCAGGTTACAGGCACCGCGCATTCTCTGGTCGCCAGCTACACGGTTTCGCCGCCGGTTGCGGCGAACGTGTCTGTGCAGTTCGGCACGGATACGACGTATGGGCTGACGACGTGGTCTCAGCCAGCGCCCGGAAACGGCGCGGCGTTTCAGATGCTTGTGGGTGGAATGCGTGCGAATACGGTCTATCACATGCGCGGCGTGCTTCAAATGCCGGATGGAAACACGTTGAACGACATGGACCACGCCTTCACAACGGGAGCAATCGAACCAGGCGTGAATCCTGTAACGAACGTGACGAACCCAAACGGGATGATGCCGCAATCTGGAATCGAAATGTTGGACGTGATCGGCCCGGGAGCAGTGGCCACAGATCTGGCAGGAAACATTATCTGGTACTACAGACCGCCCGGACCTAGCTCGGATTCGATTCAGCCCGTAAAACTGCTTCCAAACGGGCACATGATCGTGACGTTTTCGCCGAGCAGCGAGCTACCGCTGAATCCAGCAGGGGCGCAGCCGGGGACGATCGACGTGATTCGCGAAATCGATCTCGCAGGAACGGTGATCCACGAACTCTCGATCGACACTCTCAATCAACGCTTAGCCGCTGCGGGGTTCAACTTTGCGGGGGCCGTGTTACATCACGATGTAACCGTGCTTCCGAACGGCCACTGGATCGTGCTGACCAATTCCCTCAAGGCGTTTACGGATTTACCGGGATTTCCAGGAACGACGAACGTACTTGGGGATGCGCTCGTCGATCTGGACACGAATTTGAATCCGGTCTGGATGTGGAACAGCTTCGATCACCTGGACGTCAATCGCCATCCCATGCAATTTCCAGATTGGACGCACTCCAATGCGATTCTGTACAGCGCGACGGACGGGAATCTGCTTTTGTCGATTCGCCATCAGAATTGGATCCTCAAGATCGATTATGCGGACGGAAAGGGAGCGGGGGATGTCATCTGGCATCTCGGCGAAGGCGGGGAATTCACTCTCGAGGGTGGGATCGATCCGACCGACTGGTTTTACGCGCAGCATGGGGAATCTTTCACGACAGCGACGACAGCCGGGAAATTTGGGCTGACGATTTTCGACAACGGCGACGATCGAATGTTCCCCACGGGAGAAACGTGCGCCACGAGCGGGTCCGCCACCTGTCCCTACAGCACGGCGATGACGCTGAACGTGGACGAAGTTGCGAAGACAGCGACTTTCGCCTACCACGACGTCTTGTCGCAATACTCTCTTTTTGGCGGGAACGCGGAGACGTTGTCGGGCGGCGACGTGGAATTCGACCTCTGTAATGTTCCGGGTGGTCCACCGGCCGGCAGGGTGGTGGAAGCGACAGGGACTACTCCCGCACAGGTCGTGTGGCAAATGGACGTGAACAAGAACCTCTACCGTGCCTTCCGGTTAGGCAGCCTGTATCCCGGGGTCACCTGGTAGGGAGCCGGGACTCGTCACGGTCCAAGGTGCTTTCCGCGCTCGTTGCGATGCGCAGGTAGAGGGCGCGGGCGTTGCTGGGCCGCGGGCGGCTTAGTCCAGGCTGTGACGCGGCTGGTGATCGAGTTCCGCTTGCACCGAAGCATTCGCTTCCGTTTCTCCGCGCTTCCATTCATTTACAGGCGTGGCGGAAGCGTGCGATACTGCGCGAGCTGAGGGAAATGGAGGCACGTTCATGCGCACATCGATGCGTGGAGTTTCCCTTGTTTCGGCGATGAAATGTCCTGCGGTACTCTCTCCGGCGGTCCTCTCGTGTGGCTTGCTTGCGTGCGCGCTCGTTTGCACGCTGGCGACGCCGGCGTTTGCGTCGGGGAGTGGGGACGAGAAGGCTGTGTCGCCCCTGGTCGCGGCGGCCAAGGCCTCGACTGCATCCACATCCTCGGCGCGGCCTGATAGTGACCGGAAGGTATTTACGAACGACGACATTGACCGGATGTGGCCGAAGGCGGCTTCGGCGTCCACGGGCGCGAATGCCGCGCCGCAACCGGCACGAGCGGCGGCGGCCGAAGGGCGGGTTGCGGCTGCGCCGCTCGATCCCCAACGGGATCCGCTGTGGTACGCGCAGCAGATTGACGCGCTGACGGCGGAGCTGGACGGCCTGGCTGAGCGGGAGGCGCGGCTGCGGGATTTTCGCGCGACGGGAGACCGGACGGGATTGCGCTCGGGGCTGGATATTTACGCGCCGTGTGAAGGAATCACGACGGACAACCAAGTCCAAAATCTGGCGATCCGGCGCGGGGAGATTCAGGCGCAGCTCGCCTCGCTGGAAGATACCGCGCAGCGGAATGATTTGGATCCGGGAGTGATTCGCGACGCGCCGGCGATTCTCGCGGCGTCTCAGAAACAGCCGACGGCGGGCGAATTGCGGGAGTCGCTCGAGGCCAGACACGAGAGGCTGGCGGCGGAGCTGAGCGCGACGCGGGATGAGCTGGCGGGGATGTCCGATGAGGCAGCGGCGCACGGAGCGACGTTGCAGCAGCCGACGGCGGGCCGGGGCGGGAATATGACGACCGATTTGATTCAGACGCTGGATCGGCGCGCGCGAGAGATTGCGGGGGAGTTGGAGAAGTAGCGTCGTTCAATGTATGTACAGCCGCCAAGGCAGACAACCGTCCCGCTTCCTTCCGGCGATCCGGGAGGGCGAAAGGCGGCTACAACGGCGCCGGAGGGACGCCGGCGGTACGAAAAGCGTAGCCAAGAGCGACCGTGGGATGTGGGAGAGCGCGTGGCGCGACGAACCAACGGACGGCGCCCCGCGTGATCATAGAATTGCTTTTGACGTCGCGCCGATCGCAAGACGCTTCAGCTGAGGCCGCCGCCAGGCCGGCTTTAAGCCGCGGGAAGTCGGTGCAGAGAGATGGGTCCGTTCGGAAGCGAGAGTCGATTCAGCGATTCTTCCTTGAGGAAGAGGCAAAGGGTCGAGGCTGACCAGCGCTACTCCGGTCGTCGTAATGACTGCGATGGTATTGTCCACTCCGTCCGTCGCCAAGGCATCGTAGACGTCTGGAATCGTTCCGGGAATCTGAACGCGGTAGACCAGCCTGCCAGTCTGTGTATCGAAAATGTCGATTCCGTGTGTGAGAGGCTGAAAGAAGAGACGCCCATCCTTGCTGAGCTTGACGCCGACTGTACCTACTGGAAAGCTAGTCTCGCGATCAATATATTCGAAAATTCCGGAAAGGTTTAAGCTGGCATCCGCGGCAAAGCCATTAATAGCAAATGTGGATGAATCGGCGGACATCGCGAAATCAGGGGCAGAACCGCCGCCGCTAAGATTGAAGGCCGCAACGTTGACATTGATCTGATCGCCGGCCGTATCAACCCAAAGAGGGGTTCCCTCGAGGACCGTATAGGCGCGGGAGCCGTCTGAAGTCAGGAGAACGCGGATCAGGTCGGCGTCGGGACTTCCGATTCCTTCAAAAGTTGCGAGGTCGGTCGCCAGGCCAGTAGAGGTATCAAGCCGGTGAAACAAGAAAGTATCGTTCTGACCGTTGTCCGTCGAAAAGTAAACCACTCCGGCGTTGGTAATCGCCAGTCCCACGGGAGCGGCGCCTTGCACCGGGAGCGTGAAAGCCTTGATCGACGCTGGGGTACCGGGGTTCAAGACGAAAATTTTCTTGCTTCCAAGATCTGAGACGGCGAGCATACTTCCGTTGGGCGAAAGTGAGAGAGACAGCAATCGGTTAGAGCCTGGCACCGGAAATGGGGTGAGCTTTGTGCCGGATTTAGAAAGCACCCGGATTGTAGTGGCGTCGGCGAAATAGTATTGATTGCGGTGGGGATCAAAAATGCCCTGTTGCAGCGACGAGTTTGGAAAGGAAGCAATCACGGCCGCCGGTGTGTAGTGAAATCCTCCCGAGACACTGACAGACCCGTTCGAGTTTGAGACGGTTACATCCGCATTCCCGGTGGTACCCGGAGGAATCGTGAATTGTAATTGTTCCAGTGGGAAAGGAAATACCGACGGCAAGGTAACGCTTGTGACCGCCGCCGGCTTTCCGCCGATGGTGACATGGGCTTCACTGGCGGTTGCTCCGAATCCGTAACCAAAGATCACTCCCGTGGTACCTCCGTCAGCTGTTGCGGCATTGGGTACGATTTGAACGACAGCTGGGCCATAGCTGAATCCCTCAGGCACGATTCCCACGCTGCTGTCGCTTAACACCAACGCGAAATCGACGGGCCCGGGGGCCACGGGCGAGGGGCTCGTGGCCTGAACGAACACATTTTGCGGGTTATTGATGGAAATCTCAGATGCGCTCGTCAGCGGAAGAGTTCCGAGATAAGCCTGCGACAAGCTGGGAGTGGGGTTTTGGGCTGAAGAGAATGTCTGCACCAGAATCGGCGTAGCGCCTTGCACGGGCCCGTATTGAGGATTCACAAACCCCAAACCGACATCCGGTGAAAGAACTCCGGGGCCGAACTGAGAGCCATCTACGAATGCGACCCCGTGCCCGATGGGGCCAACGATGAGACTTGTCTCGTCAATTGCTCCTGGGACGATCGTATCCTGAGCGTCAGCGACGGTGAAGTTGGGGACCCACCCGCGTTGGGTAAAGGTTGCCGAATCGTAGGCGATCAAGTCACCGTAAGGAAAGTCAGAGAGATAGAGCGTCTTGCCATCGAGGCTCATGAGGGCGCCGGCGATGCCAAGCGGAACAGTAGGCGAGGCATTGAGAGGCCCCACTGGGCCCTGAAATTGTCCGAGCTTCTGAACCGTTGTTGCGTCGAAAACTTGCACCATTCCGGATTCATTTGTTGCGAAGAACCGCTTGCCGTCGGGAGTTGGCGTTATCTGCGCCAGATCGGCGCCAAATGTTCCGGCTGTACCTTGCTTGGTGGCTGGGTCATAAGAGCATAGAGTGCCGTCACTGGAAGCGCTTCCGACTAGCACTCTTGTACGATCGCCACTCAAAGCGAAAACGCCTATGCCGACAATCAGCCCCGGGCAGACTCCGGCGTTGGGGTTCGATGCGCTGACGACATCCAAAGAATTGTCCTTCGGATTCCAGATGCCAAAGCTCGGGGCTCCATCGATGATGACAAGCCCCAGCAGAGCGAGACGGCCGTCAGAAAGGGCGAAAGCGTCACTAACGAGGTAGCCGTCCGGGCCAATCGTCGGAGAAGGGACGCGAGCGCTGACGGTGAGAGCTGCGGGATCAACCTCGTACAAGTCCCCCAAAATAGTTCCAACGTAGAGGGTCTTATTGTCGGGCGAAAGATCGAGGGTCCACGGACCCGCAGGAATCGGGATCGTAGAAACTTCAATCTCTAATCGGGCATCGAAGACGTCAATCACGTTTGCAAAGGGATTGGACACAAAGAAGAGCCTGTCAGCGGAATCGTAGACGGTAAAGTGGGGCGGGAAAAATTGAAGGGAATTCGGATCGTAGAATGAATCGGTTCGAATGTAGCGTGAGCGAATTGGCGGATGAGCGGAGGTCTGCGCAACTAGCGAAACAACAATGGGAATCTGGAAATTGTGAGATAGGGACCCGGAGGTGGCACGGATTGAGAGAGTGCCAGAGGCAAACGCTTCATTAGCCGGAGCGCTGAGTGTAACCTGCTGATTGCTGCCGGGGCTGAGAGAAAATGTAGAGGGCGACGCGGTAGTGCGGGCAGGCATGCCAGTAAGAGCGACACTTACGTCGCCCGTGAATGCATTGAGGGCCTCAATCGACACGGTGAACGAGGAATCAGAACCGGGAGCCAGGACGACGCTGGAGGCGCTGCTGGAAATACTGAAATCAGGAGCCGGCGGAGGAGGCTGGCCGCCACCGCCGCCGCCGTTTCCTCCACCGGAGCTGCCGCCGCAGGCGCTAAGCAGCAGGATCTGCAACAGAAACCAAGCGACGAGGGAAATTTTACAATTGGGCGTGGATTTCATGTGCCGTTATAGTAACGTTACGTAAGTAATTGTCAAGTTCGGCGTGAGGATGGAGAAATGACCATCGCACTGCGGCCTTCGAATTCCAGTATGGTGCCAGGGGAGTTGTGTTCGCGGCGGACGTAGGCCATGCCAATGGCCGCGCCCGCGGCGGGAGAGAAAGCGGCGCTGGTGACGGAACCTACCTCTGCGCCATTGACCAGCAATTTTGTTCCTTCCTTCGGCGGTTCCTGCGTTGAAAATTTGAGCTGGGTGCGGCGGCGGTTGACGTGGCCGCGGCTGCGGACGCGCTCGACAATCTCTTGGCCGGTGTAGCAGCCTTTGGAGAAGCTGATGTGAGTTGCTTCGAGGGCGGCTTCGTGCGGGATCACCGTGTCGTTGAAATCGACGGGGAACCAGGGGATGCCGGCTTCGAGGCGAAGGGCGTTGAGCGCTTGCATGCCGATGGGGGCGCCGTGCTGCGCGTGGGCGGCGGTATGGAGATTTTGCCAGATGACTTCGAGCTTTTCGCGCGGGGCGATGATTTCTGCGCCGGCGGAATTGCTGTGCGCCGTGCTGAAATGCGAGCGGCGGATCAGGTGGCAGGGAATCGCGTCGATGGGGACCTCGGCGAAAGCCATTTCGGAGAAGCCGTCGAGCGAAAGGCCGGCGGATTGCGCGACGATCGTGGCGGCCTGGGGGCCTTCGATGGCGAGCGAGCCGAGCTGGCTGGTGGCGTCTTCGAGGGTGACGTCGTCCATGATGATGAATTTGTCGAGGACCTGGATGATTTTTTCGCGGACGGACGCGTGGGTGCGGACGAGGAGCTTTTCTTTCAGGGCATAGATTTCGAGCTCGGCAAGGATGTGCCCTTGCGGATTGAGGAGCAGAGCGAGGGCGCCGCTGCCTTCGCCGAGGGACTTGACGTCGTTCGATACGATGGCGTTGAGGTAGCGGACGCGGTCGGGGCCGCTAAGGATGATCGAGGCGTGCCAGTTGGTGTCGATGAGGGCGACCGATTCGCGCGCGGCACGATATTCGCGGTCGAAATCGGAGAAAATCTCCGGGAGGACGCAGCCGAGATAGTCGGAGAGCCTGGCGCCTTCGGCGAGTTCGAGTTTTGTGAGCGGCGTTTCCATACCATTTTATAGTAGCAGAAAGGAAAATGCTGGACACGCGCGCGAGGGGTGACAGGCAATTTCAAATTTGAAATTGAAAATTTGAAATTAGGCAACAGCAAGATCAAGTGCAAAAGAGC
>JBOGNA010000038.1:0-144399 GCA_050746925.1 Candidatus Acidiferrales bacterium | reverse complement strand
GGGCTCTCGGGGAGAGGACGCCCAACGAGTTCGCGAATGAAATCGCGGCTCGCCGCGTTTTCATTGAGTCTCAAACAGCCGAAAACTCACCCTAGGGTTGGTACAGAAAAGCCGGTCCGATCATGTGGGGCACTAACTACTGTCAAGAATGGTCCAAACTTGTATTCAACCTATTTATACAACAGTCGATCGCAACCTTGCTGGATCTACGTCACAACCGGAACTGCGCTCTCCTCATCGACCTCATGCACGGCATCGGCCGCCACGGGGAGCATATTGGATTTGAAATATAGCTTTGCCTTGGGAGCGGGGGACAACGGAAACATAGTCGAGATTACAAACAACCGTGACACCACACGCAGTCAAACTTTTGCGTACGACACTCTCAACCGCGTCTCTGCGGGACAAACCATATCGACGACTGGCTCCCATTGCTGGGGGGAATCATACGGATAAGACATATGGGGAAACTTGATTTCAATTGGAACGGTGACTGGCTACTCGGGATGCACGCAGGAAAGCCTAAGCCTTTCTGCCACGTCGCAAAATCAAATCAGTGGCAACACATATGACGCCGCCGGAGATTTGGCGGTCGTCCCGGGGACTGGTGGCGGAACCTACTCCTACAACGCGCTTGGGCAGATGAGTGCAACAAATGGCGTTTCATATTTTTATGACGGCGACGGGAAGCGAGTGAAGAAATCAAATGGGAAATTGTATTGGTATGGGACCAGCGGCAATGCACTCGATGAAACCGATTTGGGCGGTAATCTAATAAGCGAGTTTGTGTTTTTCGACGGAAAACGAATAGCGCGCCGCGACTCGCCCTCAAATGGTGTCTACTACTATTTTGCTGATCACCTGGGGACCTCCCGTGAAATCGTGCAGGCGGGTCAATCGGCGTCCTGTTATGATGCCGACTTTTATCCGTTCGGTGTTGAGCGCACACCCTATATCAATACGTGTCCGCACAGCTATAAATTCACCGGCAAGGAACGCGATTCCGAATCTTCCTTCGATTACTTCGACGCAAGGCATTACGCATCAACGATGGGCCGCTTCATGACGGCCGATCCATCCGGACTTCTAGCACAAAAACCGGCAAATCCGCAGAGCTGGAATCTCTACGCTTATGCGATGAATAATCCGCTGATCAATATCGATCCGACGGGCTTGGATTGTGTCTACGCGAATGACGCTGGAAATGGAGTCGAGTCAATCGATCACAACAGCAACTCAGGCGAGTGCGGCGATAACGGTGGAAGCTGGGTACCTGGCTACGCAGATGAGAACTGGGCGCATTTCAACAACAACACAAATATGTTTCAAGTGGGGTCCTTCAATGGTTCCGGAAACAACGCCACGGTCGATTACACGATGTTCGCAGCAGGTGCACAGACCCAATTCAATGGTGATGAATCTTCGTGTAACAGCGGGTGTGCCGGTTTCTCGCTAGCGAATGCCAATTGGCTGCAAAACCAGCTTGTTGGGAATAGCATGCTTGGCGGCCTTGATGGATACATACAGTTTTTGACCGGTCGAGAAACACCGCTACAAGGCGGGCTTCTAATTAAGCTTGCCGCCGGTCCACTCGATCCCTCGCAGGACCACTGGGCTGGGCCCGGCGGAATGGGGCCGCCGGACGGACGAGGTGATTGGGCCGCGTCGGTTCACGATTACAACTTTAGCACCAATGATATTAAGGTCGGCAGTTATTTCAATCCGACTGTAAACCTCGCTACGTCGAAGGCGCTCATCAAGAGCAACAACACTCTGATGCGCAACGCTGGCGGAATCCAAAGCGTCAAGATGTTCTTGTTTTTCGGACCCGCCAACGCGCTCCAATGGTACGCAAACAGTTGGAAGTAGTGATGCTATCAATGTTACGTTCAGCGAGGTGTGTATCATGAACTGGCTAGCTAAGATCGCTGTGCTTCTGCTCTCTGTCTCTGCGCTTACGGCAAGCGCCCAGTCAGTACCAGAAAAAGGCGAGGGCGTGCAAGAAACTCATGCGCGCGGCTTCTGGACCGAT
This sequence comes from Candidatus Acidiferrales bacterium, assembly GCA_050746925.1. Lineage (GTDB taxonomy): Bacteria > Acidobacteriota > Terriglobia > Acidiferrales > UBA7541 > Palsa-295. Next base: position 142,367 of record JBOGNA010000038.1, on the reverse strand, counting down.
CCATCTACTGGGCTGATGTGGGCTGGCAAAGACAACGGCGAAGACGTGAGCTGGAAGAAGGCGATGACGTTCTGCCGCAATCTGCGGTTGGCTGGGTACTCCGACTGGAGGCTGGCGAATATGGCTGAGTTGCAAGGCGTTTATGACATCACCGCCAATGCGCCCGGGCAGGCGGGCCCCCGCAAGGAGCCCAGGGATTTCAGTTTTCATGTGAAGGGCAACCTGTTCTTGACCGGCAATCAATGGAGCAGCAACTTCAGAATGGATGATCGTGGACGTCCGATTGGGTATTCGTACTACTTCGACTTCAACTCAGGCAAACCGGATGACGATCAAGGCGGTTACTCCTACGGCAAGCGCGCCCTGTGTGTGCGCGGTCCCGAGCGAGTTGATGCGCTTGACGTGACCAGAACCAAGACCTCAGATCGATGAATGTACGATGGAAGTCGGCTACCCTTACGACGCAACCCCCCGCAAGTTCACCGGCAAAGAACGCGATAGCGAAAGCGGCCTTGATAACTTTGGCGCTAGGTACGATTCGTCGAGCTTGGGTAGGTTCATGAGTCCCGACCCGATCAACTTGACGGCGAAACGAGTCGTAGATCCGCAAACGCTGAACAAGTACGCCTATGCCCGGAATAATCCCCTCCTGTACGTGGACCCGACTGGCCGGGACATCACCATTTTTTATCGGGCACCGACCGGAGCCTGGAACGACTTCGGACACATCATGCTGGCAGTGACGAATCAAGCTAACGGCCAAGTGAGATTTGCAGACTATTACAACAAGAATGGGAATGCTCGGACTGGCCCAGGAGTAATGAATCAACAGGAGACGGCTGACCGTCTTAAAGGGGGCTGCCGCGCTAACAATCCAAACGAATCCTGAAGTCTCGCAAAAACTGATTGACACAATTGATGCCTTGAGCGGAAACACTCCCACGTACAGTGCTCCTTTTCAGGATTGTGCGACTGTTTGCGCTGATCTTTTGAATATGGCTGGCATTGACGCGCCTTCTCCATGGGCCACCCCGACCCAAGTGTGAAGTTCTGTGTACTCTGAATATTCTTCCGAGGCACAGGATGGCGGACCGCTCAAGATGGGCCTCTACAGATACGAGCCTGGAAAGGACTTCGGGTCGTCCATGAGTGCTTTTCCCAAGGGTACAGACCCGTCCTACAACCTTCAACTTCTCTACATGATTGCTAACAACCAGAGCAACGCACAACAAGCGACCCAACGCCAGCGGGCGTGCGTCACAGTGGAAGGCCGCGATGGACCAGAAACAAGCTGCGACTAGAAGGATTCAAATATGTGGGGCTGGAGTTACCCAATGACTTTCCACTGGCCTTCTAAGCAACGCATTCCGTGGCTCCTCGGAGCTTTGGCCCTGATGTTCTGTTCCGCTTATTCAATCCTGACGTTTTACATCATAGGTTTCAACGTGAGTGGATGGATAGGTTTGCCGCAATATGCTGCCCGGATTCCCAAACTTGAAACGGAAGCCGCGTGGTGGGGAAAAGTTGGAGTTGCCCTCCCCTTCATCGCTGCCTTGCTGCTAGGGTTCGGGAGAAACATTGACGGAGGCGTCGGACGAGTTGAAACGACCGGGCAGACGGTTGTTTCATATCCCGCCGAATCACGTGGTGAAAGACTCGGTCCCATCGTTGGTTATCTAGTTCGGCTGGCCCTTTCAGGAATCGGTACACTCGCGTTCATGGTCTTGCTGCTTCTTAGCTGGTTTGTGCTTTATAAGCTGAGAATTCACACAGGCTGAACGGTAGCCAAATGTGCTGTGGTCCAGGGCGGGTTCTATAGAAGGGGATGTCAAGAGAAAACACTTCTCCCTTCGGCAGGAGGGCGAGAATTTTCTGACCTCCAGCCCCCGTGTGCTGTGCGGCACAGCTCGATGGGAAGCAGGGTCTACTTTTCGGAACAATAGCCACATCGACGGGTTGAGCACGCATTACGATGCCGCAGGAGACCTTTTGTACGGCGGTGCGACCAACTACGCCTATGACTCGGAGAGCCGGATCATCACGACTGCAAACACCGTGAGCGGAGTCACAGCCAGCTACGTGTACGACGCCATGTTTGACTTCAGCGGAAATGGGAGTGATTTGAGAGCGGAGCTAAGCTACAGAATCTGAGTCAACGGGTTCACCCGAATCAGCGCTAGGATGCGCAGAAAGAAGGGTGAGCCATGAACGAAGAGTTGACGAGAAAGCAAGAACCAGAGGTAGGAGCAGACCTGCCCTCGGGCAGGTCTGGCGAGCGCCGCGGTGAAACGGCCCGCCAGTTGAGTCGCCGGGCCAAGTACGCCAGCCGCCGGAAGTTTCCCGCCGAAGAGAAGATTCGCATCGTGATGGAAGGGATTCGCGCCGAGGTGTCGGTGGCGGATTTGTGCCGCCGCGAAGAGATTCATCCGACGATCTACTACAAGTGGCTGAAGGACTTCATGGAAGCGGGCAAGGGACGGCTGCGTGGGGATGCAAAGCGTGAAGCGACCAGCCATGAGGTGCAGGATCTGCGGCAGGAGAATGATCGGTTGAAACTTCTGGTAGCGGACCTGAGCCTGGAGAACCTGACGCTGAAAAAAAGCCGGTATTAGGGCTTCTGAACCGGAAGCGGTTCGCACGGATGAAGCCCGAGAAGAAGCGAGAAGTGATTGATCTGGTACGGCGGTCGCCGGTGACCAAGAAAGAGACCCTGTTGGAGCTGGGTCTATCGGCCTCGACGTTTTATCGCTGGCAGCGGAGGTATCGGAGCGAAGGCGAGGCGGGCTTGGTGGACCGGCGACCGCAACCGGCAACGATCTGGAACCGGCTGCGACCGGAAGAGGAACGAATCATCTTGCAAGCAGCGCTGAGGGAACCGGATCACAGTCCGCGGGAAATCGCCTGCTGGATCAGCGACAACGCGGGGTTCGCGATCTCGGAATCGAGCGTCTACCGCGTATTGAAGCGGCACGGACTGGTGCGCGAAGTACAACTCGAAGGCTTCCCGGCGAGCCAGGAATATCGCATCAAGACGACACGGGTGAACGAACAGTGGCAGAGCGATGCGAGCTACTTTTTCGTGGTGGGCTGGGGCTGGTATTACCTGATCTCGGTGCTGGACGACTACTCGCGAATGATCCTGGCGTGGGAGTTGAAGACGGACATGACTTCGGCGTCGATCAGCGAAGTGGTGGAGCGGGCCGTGGAGTTTACGGGGATGAAGGAGGTGCCGGTGGAGGATCGCACGCGACTGCTGAGCGATAACGGATCGAGTTATCTTTCGCATGCGTTCGAGGACTATCTGCGGATGCTCGAAATCCGGCACATCCGCTGTGCGCCACATCACCCGCAGACGAACGGAAAGATCGAGCGGTTCCACGAAACGCTGAAAGCACGGTTGAACCTGCTGGTGTACACCAGTGCCGAGGAACTAAGCCGAGCGATGGGAGAGTTCATCGAGTTTTACAACCAGAGGCGGTATCACGAGGGGATCGGCAACGTCACGCCGACCGATGTGTACTACGGACGGAGGGAAGAAATCCTGAAGCGAAGGGAGGAGCAAAAACAGCGGACACTTCACGAACGATTTCAGTACAATCGCGGTCGGAAACTCAATCGAGCAACCGGTGAATCCGAGACTCAAAACCGTAGCCTGTCAGACGCCTCCGAAAACTCTCAGAGGTGCTGAAGACGAACAGCAAGGTGGCGCAGGCCGGCTGTCTGACTTGGTGCCAAGGGTTTCCATCGCTTCCTAGCTTCAGCCTCGGAGAACTTCGAGAAATCAGTCTTGACGACTTGCGGATATGCGATAGCGGCGATGCCCCTCGAGCGGCATTCATCGCATAGGTACGTTCCGCGATCTCCGACCCGCAGTGCCCATTCTCCAAAAACGCAATTTTCTGTCCCTAACAATTTGGTCTTTGGTTGATCCGAACGAAATCAGCTACGAGCTTCTGTTACAATCGCGAGCCGCGAACGGTCCCAAGAACGTCAAATGTCACCAAATTGTCACTAAGACCGGTGCAAAAGAGGCAAAAACCAGCAAACTCCAGAAAATTGAAAGTGGCGCTATCTGACGGCTGGCAAAGGGATTTGGTTAGATTTTGTGTCAGATAGCAATCCAGCGATTTATTTTTTCAAGACCGCCGGAGTCAACCGCTTTCCTACCCCTCCGATGAATCTATTCTAACACTGAGCAGCACGGAAGCCCGCGGCGAGCCACAAGTCGGTCTCCACCCTCCAACCAAGCGTGAGCCGTTCCTCTTCTCCCATTGTGTCAAAAGATCACAGGGATCATCGCGGCCGAACCAGGCACGGGGCGCGAGCCTCGCCGCAATTCACGGCGACGCTGCGTGACGCGCGTTTATCCGGGCGCGAAGCTCAGGGCTTGGCAACGTAGAGACTGGGAAATTGCTGCTGGAAATTTTTGAGCTTCGGAAGATCGCAGATCGCGATGTACGGATTGTCCGGATGGTGAGCGGCGTAGTCCTGATGATATTCATCGGCGCGATAAAATGCCGTCAGCGGGACGATCTGGGTGACGATCGGCGCCGAAAACACCTTGGCTTGATCGAGTTGATTCACATACGCCTGCGCGATGCGCTGCTGTTCGGAATTCGAGAAGAAAATTGCCGAGCGATACTGCGTGCCCGAATCCGGGCCCTGGCGATTCAGTTGCGTCGGGTCATGCACCACGGAGAAAAATACCTTCAGCAACGTGCCAAATGTAATCTTCGAAGGGTCGTAAGCGATCTCAACGGATTCGGCGTGGCCGGTTTCGCCGCTGCTCACATCCTCATAACCCGGATTCTTCACCGTGCCGCCGGAGTAGCCGGCCGCTGTTCGAGTGACGCCCTTCACATGCTCAAACACAGCCTGCACTCCCCAAAAGCAGCCGCCTGCGAAGACAACCGTTTCCTGGCCCGGCTGAGCCGCGAGCTTCTCGTCGATCGCTGAATCAGGAAGCACGCTAGCCGCACTGGCGGCATTGCGGCGCGAGGTGGCAAACAGAATCAGCGCAATTACAGTCACGAACAAAGCGATCATGATAGATCGAGTCATTTTTATCTCCGTGAATCGTCGCCCGTGCAAGGCGCTCCGCGTCAACTTTCATCCTTAGTACGCAAATCGTGTAGCAATTGGATGCGCTGCGAGCCCGCTGCGTCACTGCCCCAAACATCAGAGAACAGGCAGGTTGCGTCGTCGATCGTATTCAGCACCCGTCGTTTCGACGCCCGAATTGGCCCGCCGGGCATTATAGTGGTGGCTGAGTTTCCATTTTGGAAAAATGAGTACAACCCATCCAATCGTATGCGGAGTCAGTCTCGACCCCCCAGACACGCTGCGCGCACTACCGTGGTCCAACCGACGTCATCGCTATCAAAATGAAGTGCTGCGGCGTTTACTACGCGTGCAAGGAATGCCACGAGATGCTCGCCAGCCACGAACTCGCTGCATGGCCGGAGAGCGAATGGAACGAGATGGCGATCCTCTGTGGGGTGTGCCGGAGAGAACTGACCATCCGGCAGTATATGCAGTGCGAGTCTCGCTGCCCGGCATGCCGCGCGCAATTCAATCCTGGCTGCCGGAACCACTATCATTATTACTTCCGCATGCAGCCGCCCGCAGAAACTGCGGAGCAGCGATCGGCCGCGGCAAGTGCAGTCCCTCGCATCGATTTCCGCTGTCGGGGTTTACTTCAGCGACGCCATGTCGATCACGAAGCGGTATTTCACGTCGCTCTTCAGCAGGCGCTCGTAGGCTTCGTTAATCTGCTGAATCCGGATCATTTCGATGTCTGCGGTGATTCCGCGTTCAGCGCAGTAATCCAGCATCTCTTGCGTCTCGCGAATGCCGCCAATTCCCGACCCCGCAAACCGATGCCGGCCCATGATCAGGTTGAACGCTTTCACCGGCAACGGCTTCTCCGGCGCGCCCACGATCGTGAGCGTGCCATCGAGCTTTAGAAGGCCGAGGTACGCATTGATATCGTGCGCCGCCGAGACCGTGTCCAGAATGAAATGGAAGCTATTGGCGTGTTTCTGCATCTCGGCGGCGTTTTTCGAGACCACCACTTCATCCGCGCCAAGACGCCGCGCGTCCTCGGTCTTGTGGGTAGACGTAGTAAAGAGCACCACGCTCGCGCCGAACGCTTTCGCGAATTTCACGCCCATGTGACCGAGCCCGCCCAATCCGACGATTCCCACCTTTTGGCCTTTCCCGACTTTCCACGTGCGCAGCGGCGAATAGGTGGTGATTCCAGCGCACAGAAGCGGTGCTGCGCCGGCAGGATCGAGCTTGTTGGGGACGCGCAACACGAACGCCTCGTCCACCACAATGCTTTCCGAATAACCGCCGTACGTAACTCCGCCGAGAATTTTGTCCGGCAGGTTGTAGGTAAACGTCGGGACGCTCTCGCAATATTGCTCTTCGCCGGCGCGGCAGTTCGGGCACACGCGGTCGGAATCGACCATGCAGCCCACGGCCGCGATATCGCCTTCCTTGAATTTCTTCACCGCGCTTCCTGCTTTCACCACACGTCCGACGATTTCGTGTCCAGGAACACAGGGATAGACGGTGGGCAGCGCGTCCACCCACTCGTTGCGAACTTGATGCAGATCGGAGTGGCAGACTCCGCAATAGAGAATCTCGATTTCGACGTCTTGCGCGCGCGGTGACCGGCGCTGCAGTGTGTAGGGCGCCATGGCAGAAGTAGAGCTTTGCGCTGCGAAAGCTTTCGCGGGGTAGGTCTGTGGCTTCTGGCTTTCCTTGGCTGTCTGTTGAGCGGTTTCCGACATAAAAATGATTCCTCCGGGAGGTGTGCCTGCAGAACCAGTTTAGCCCCCGCCAGCCTTCGACACCAGTAGCCGAGCAAGCGAGATGGATTGGAAATTGCGCCGGCCGCACTCGACGACTGCCGTCCGCGAAAAATCGTGCGGCTACACCTCGAACGGGTAGTGACGCGGCTTATGCAACACGGAGACCCACTTCAGAGTGGTGAACTCTTCGAGAGCCCATCTCCCGTTGAGACGCCCAACGCCGGAAGCCTTTTCTCCGCCGAATGCGATGAGCGGCTCGTCGTCAATCGTGCCGCCATTCACGTGGACCATTCCGGTATCGATCCGTTTCGCAAGTTCCGCGCCATATTCGACATCCTTGGTGTGAATGGCGCCGCTTAGCCCGAAAGCGCTGTCGTTGGCGATGTGAATGGCCTCTTCCGTTGTGTCGAACGGAATTACGCAAACTGCGGGACCGAACATTTCGTCCTGCGCCACCGACATGCTCGGCTTCACATCGGCAAAAATTGTGGGCGTGGCGAGATTGCCCTCCATTTTGCCTTGCAACACGGGGCGAGCGCCTTCGGCGATTCCTTTTTGAATTTGCTTCGAGAGTGTGTCGGCCTGCGTCTTGTTCATCAACGGGCCCAGGTCCGTTTGGGGATCGCTGGGATCGCCCACTTTCAACGCAGAAACGCGTTTCACGTATCGATCGAGGAATTGCGGATATATGCTGCGATGCACGAGCACCCGGTTCGCGCACATGCAGATTTGCCCTTGATGCGTGAAGCGGCTGAATACGGCGGCGTTGAGCGCGTTATCGAGATCCGCATCCGCCAGCACGATCAAAGCGCTGTTTCCGCCGAGTTCGAGAATGGCCTTCTTGAGAGCGCGGCCGGCGACCATTCCGATATGCCGCCCCACCTTCTCGGAGCCCGTGAACGAGATCACGCGAGGAATCGGATGCTCCACGAACGCGTCGCCGATATCCTTGATGTCGGCGATCACAACATTCAACAATCCCTTCGGCACTCCCGCTTCTTCGAAAATCTTCGCGACGAGCGTGCCGCCGGTGATCGCCGTGTCGTCGTGCGGTTTCAACACCACGCCGTTTCCGGCGCCGATGGCCGTCGCCACGGAACGCATGCTGAGAAAGAATGGGAAGTTGAACGGGCTGATGACGCCCACTACTCCGACGGGAATTCGATAGAGCCGGTTTTCCTTGCCGTCCATCACCGATGGCAGGATTTCACCCGTCATGCGCAATGGGTATGTGGACGCTTCCTTGATGATGTTCTTCACTAGGCCGATCTCGAAAAATGCTTTCAGCCGGGTGCCACCCAGCTCTTGAATAATGATGTCGGTGATTTCCGCTTCCACTTTTTCAACATAAGCGACGGCCTTTTCCATTATCGAGCGCCGTTCGTACGGATTGATTTCGGCCCATACTTTTTGCGCGGCGGCGGCGGATGCGTACGCTTCGTTCAGATCGGCCAGGGTGCCGAGCTTGAACTCGGCGATGAGTTCACCATTGAAGGGGTTCCGGTCGCTCAGGACTTTTCCGCTGGCGCCATCCCGCCACGACCCGCCGATGTACTGCTTATTGAGCTTCGAGAATGGATTCACGATCGATCTCCCATTTGGAATTTAAGCGCAATCTCAATCGAGCCGATCTCTAGTCCGGCAAATCTGGATGCCGCGTTGCCACATGGTACCGCCCCGAATGAAAAACCAGCGGTTCGCCCTCGCGCCATTTGTAGTTTTCCACCTCACCGAGAAAAATCACGTGGTCGCCCCCGTCGAATTCCCGAACCAGGCGGCAAACGAAGTGGGCGGTGGTTCCGCACAGCAGCGGGATGCCCTCGGGACTCTCGATGCACTCCACGTCGCTGAACCGGTCCACATCCGGAGAAGAAAATTTCCGGGAAAGATGATGCTGATCGGCGGCGAGCACATTCACTGCAAAATGCGTCGCCTTCCTAAACTCCGCGTAGCTGGACGAATTTTTCGCCAGGCTCCAAAGCACCAGCGGCGGATCGAGCGATACGGATGAAAAAGAATTTACCGTCAAGCCGACGCGCCCGCCGTCCCGCGCTCGCGCGCTGACGATTGTAACGCCGGTGGCGAACTGCCCCAAGGCGCGGCGAAAATCCCGGCGATCGAACTGCTTTGCCGTTGCGGCTTTGCTTTTGGCAAGATAGGAATTTGCGTCGGCCGCCTCCATAAACCACGGAAAGAGCGATCGCGGGTCGTCGAATCCATTCACTACGGCTTCCGCTACGTCCGGCAATTGGGCGGACGACTCCAGAATTTTCAGGACGTGCGGCGCGGGATTCAGCAGTAAGTTGGTCCATTCCGTGACCCACCGGGCGTAGCCGGTCCAGTATCGGTCGAAGGTCTGTTCCATCCATTCCGCGTCGGCGGCGCTATCACCTGCTTCGAGAATGCTTTTCAAATAAATGTCCGCCGATTTCGCGGCATTGTTCGAGCCCTGGCCGGTGATTGGATCGTTCAGCACCACCGCGTCAGCTATCCCCAGCGCCATCCGTCCAGACGGAAGCTTAGCGATCGGCCGGCGCACGACAGGCGTCAGCGAGCCGGTGAGAATTCCGCGATCGTCGGTCAATTCAACTTTTGCGCAGCGTTCCGCTTCCCACGGCAGATACGTCTCCAAAATCCATTTCGATTTCGCGAGATGCTGTTGCGGAGTCTTGACCTCACTCCAGCGATCCATCGGTCCGCCCGGTATGCCTTCAAACACCATGATCTCGCACGGGCCGTTCACCGTGAGCGCGGGAAAAACAAAATACTCACCGACGCCGGGTATGAGGTTGAAGCAAACCGCCGCACCGGCCGCGCGAGGCGTCAAGTTTTTTACATACGTTAGCGCCAGTATCCGCTGCGGCCTTTCATACGGCGAGCGGCTCGCGTCCCGCTCGAACAACCGCCCGAGATTTCCTTTGCCGGTCGCAACAATGGTCAGATCATTCTTTCGGGCATAGGAATCCACATCTGAGATCTGAGCTTCGGCAATCACCAGGCGGCCGCCGCGCTTCTCGAACTCGCTCATCCATCGCGGCATCTTGACGCGCTGGTCCACCGCCTGGGCGTAGCCGTCTAATGCCGCCGCCCAATCGATCAGCTTCGCGCCACTCGCGCCGGGAACCGCGAAGCTGATTGCGTCCACTCGCGGGCATTCCTGCTCCCACAGATTCAAGTTCAGATCGCGCTCCGTCTGCAGCGCCGAATCAAACATGCACTGGCTCGACATTACGCGCCCGCTGCGAATCTCCTCCGCCGACCGGTCGGAGACGAGCGTCACCTCATAACTCGCGTTCAGCAAGCCGAGCGCGAGTTGCAGGCCGGACTGCCCGGCGCCGATGATGGCAATGCGTTTCATGAATTGCGTTTCGGATTACTGCATCAGCTTGGGAATCGCAGGCTCGGCCATTTCCGGTCCCATCGCGGAGTAGCCGCCATCCACGGCCAAATCCGTCCCTGTAATAAAGGATGCGTGGCTGGAGCAGAGGAACAGCACGGCCTGCGCCACTTCATCCGGGTCGCCCACTCTTCCCAGCAAATGAAATGCACCGCCCACCTTGTCCGTCTTCGCGCGGTCGCCCTGCGTCAACTCATCCATCAGGCGGCACCAGGTCCATCCCGGCGAAACGGAATTCACGCGAATTTTGTCTGCGGCAAGATCCATCGCCTCGTTGCGCGTGAGCTGGAGGGTCGCTGCCTTCGTAACAGGATAGAGCCAGCGCCCCGTCTGCGCCACTTTCGCACTGATGCTTCCGAAATTCACCACCGCCCCGCCGCCTCGCTTCACCATGTGCGGCCGCACCGCCTTCAACATCATTACGCCGCCGACGACATTTACGTTGTAGCTATCGAGCCACTCCTGCCGCGTCGATTGCAGCGCGTTGTCGATATATACGCACGCGAGGTTGACGAGAAAATCGATTCCCCCGAATTTGCTCGCTGTCTTCTCGACACATGCGCCCACCTGCGCATCGTCCGCCAAGTCTGTCCTCACGAAGAGCGCATTCGAGCCTAATTCCTTCTCGATCGCGCGCCCATCCTTTTCGTTGATGTCCGCGATTGCCACGCGGGATCCCACCCGATGAAACGCCCGCGCCACCTGCGCGCCGATCAACGTGGCTCCGCCCGTGATGATCGCGACCTTATCCTTCAACCCGTCCATCGCATCTCCTCTCTTTTTTCGCAAGCACGTTCGGCAGACCGCCACCTTATCACGCGCTAGAAATTGTAAAAAGATCGAACTTGGAGCGCTCGGCGCAGTTTCGCCGGTTGTTCTCGCTGAAAAGCGCTGGACTATCCAAAAACGAGCGAGCAAAATAGCACGCTTCCACAACGCATCGCGGGGCGAACTCCATGAGAAAAATCGCAATCGTCGGCGGCGGACAATCCGGTCTCCAATTGGCTCTCGGCCTGTTGCAGAAGGGCTACCAAGTAACGGTTATTTCCAATCGCACGCCGGAACAGATTCGAAGCGGGCGCGTCACTTCTAGCCAGTTCATGTTCCAGGATTCGCTTCAGAACGAGCGCGACCTCGGCATCAATTTCTGGGAGAAGGAGTGTCCAAGCACGGAAGGAATCGCCTTTGCCGTTCCTGGACCTGACGGTGGCCACGCACTTTTCTGGGAAGCGAAGCTCGATCGCCCCGGCCAATCCGTCGATCAACGCGTGAAATTCGCAGGATGGACGGAAGAATTCGCCAAGCGTGGCGGCAAGGTAGTCTTCGAGGATGCCGGCGTCAACGAGCTCGAAAACTACGCGAAGTCCAACGATCTCGTAATCCTCGCGGCGGGCAAAGGCGAAGTGGCGCGCCTGTTTGAAACGGATAAAGAACGCTCGCCTTACTCCACTCCCATGCGCGCTCTCGCACTCACCTACGTGAAGGGCATGGTGCCAAGGAAACCGTATACGGCCGTCGCGTTTAACCTGATCCCCGGCGTCGGCGAATACTTCGTTTTCCCCGCTCTAACCACCACCGGCGCCTGCGAAATCATGGTGTTCGAAGGAGTGCCCGGCGGCCCCATGGATTGTTGGGCGGACGCCAATACTCCCGCGCAGCATCTCCAGCGGAGCAAAGAAATCCTCGAGAAGTTCCTGCCGTGGGAAGCCGAGCGCTGCCGCCACATTGAGCTGACGGATGACAACGGGATCGTCGCTGGCCGCTTCGCTCCCACCGTGCGCAAGCCGTTCTGCAAACTTCCTTCCGGCAACATCGTTTTCGGGATGGGTGACGTCGTCGTCCTCAACGACCCGATCACCGGCCAAGGTTCCAACACCGCCAGCAAGGCCGCGTCGATGTACATGAAACGAATTATTGAACGCGCCGACAAGCCCTTCGACGCCGCATGGATGCAGCAGACCTTCGACTCATTCTGGAACTACGCGCAATGGGTCGTCAGTTGGACGAACTCCTTGCTCACGCCACCGCCGCCGCATATCCTTAATCTGATGGGTGCCGCCACTCAAATTCCGGCGCTCGCGCGAAAAATCGCCAACGGATTCAACAATCCGCCAGACTTCAATCCTTGGTGGTTCAATCCGGCGGAAGCGGAGAAGTTACCCGCAGCGCTTTCGGCGAAAGCGTAACGGCCTGCGCTTTCGTTCCTCCTGTCTGCGAGGTCGGCCCACGTTCCAGATTGTTCACGTAACCGCATTGCGCGAAGCGAGTTCGGTCTGCGGCTCGTCCAAGCATAGCGAAACTCAATTCCTTGACAAGCGTTATCGGGCGCGGTTGAATAACCGCACTTTCGATGCAATGCGTCGCTCAGCCCCCGCAGCAGTCTGCCTTCATTCTTTCCGTGAGGTCTTTCCATGATTGAACAATATATGGCTCTCGCTCTGCAGCCCATTATGCGTGGCTGCGAGAAACGCTCGGAAATCATCGTCAATCTGCGCCATATTTCCGAACTGATGAGCGCAGCCGTGTGGCTCAGCGCGATTGATTTGCCGGTGCGCTTGGTCACAATACCGGAAGGCTGCCTGCAAGGATTTACCGACGAGGTCTTCGATTGGGACCACAAGCGCTACGTCCGCGACATGGCGATCGACATTCCGGGCGAAGAAACGGAATTCCTCGGCCGCAAGGCAAAAGAGTTCAACACGTTTATCATCGCCCAGGCCAAGGCGAAGCACCCGGAATTTCCCGAGCGCTTTTTCAATTGCGGGTTTGTGATCGCGCCCAACGGCGAAGTGATCCACAAGCATTACAAGCTGCAGGTGTTTGCCCGCGAACACTCCACCGTTCCTCACGATGTGTGGGATCGCTGGGTTGAACTCTACGGCGACAACCTGGACTCGTTTTTCCCTGTCGTCGATACCGAAATCGGCCGAATCGGAATCGTCATCTGTATGGAAGGCTCGTTCCCGGAAACGGCTCGGGGCGTGGCCATGAATGGCGCCGAAGTAATCTATCGCCCAGCGTACCCGGAACCGTACGTCGCCAACGATATCTGGGAAATTCAAAATCGCGCCAGGGCTCTCGACAACACCTGCTACGTCGTCGCGCCAAATCCCGCTACCTATTACCTCACGCAAGAGTCCATCAATCCGATCGACACGTTCGGCGGCAAGTCGATGATCATCGATTATCAAGGCCGCGTTCTTTCCAAGCACGACTATGGCTCGGGCGCCTCCTACGCCGGAGCGATCATCGATATTGAGGCTTTGCGCCAATACCGCACCCGCTCCCTGTGGGGCAATTGGATTCGTGATTTGCGCACCGAGCAATATCGCTGCATCTATCGCGACCCGGTGTATCCGAAAAATCTGTCCATGAAAGAGCCTCCTGGAAACCACGAGGATCACGACACGATTCGGCGTACGGTGATGGCCGAGATGTTGCGGAAGGGCACCTACAAACCAGCTGCGCGCGAATCCACCGCTGCCAAGAAAGACATCGAGAAAGTTCCCGCGGACTGAACTTCCCGAGCATTAAAAGCTGGCCGCAGCAGGAGCGTGTGTGAAACCGCAACAGAAAGTTCTTGGCGGGCGAAGCAGCGTGAAGGTTGCGATCGTTCAGACGCCGCCGGTATTTCTGGACCGCGCGAAGAGCGTGGATCGCGCCTGCGTCAAGATCGCCGAAGCGGCCGCACAGGGCGCCGAGTTGGTCGCTTTTACCGAGACATGGCTCGCCGGATATCCCTACTGGGGCGAGGGCTGGCATTCCGAACTATCGAAATGGCTCCCCGTCCGGGTGCGCTTCTACGACAATTCCATCCTGATTCCCAGCGAAGACACCGAGCGACTCTGCCAGGCGGCGCGGAAAGCAAACACGCATGTCGTGATCGGCTGCAACGAGATGGATTCTCGCCCCGCCGTTCACACGATCTACAACACGCTCCTCTTCATCGACCGCTCCGGCCGCATCCTCGGCCGCCATCGCAAGACGGTCCCGACATTTGTCGAACGCGCCGTTTGGGGCAGCGGCGACGGCAGCGATCTCGTCACTTACGAGACGGATATCGGGCGAATCGGCGGCTTGATCTGCGGAGAGCACTCGATGACGCTCGTCCGCGCCCGAATGATTGAACAAGGCGAAGATTTTCACATTGCTGTCTTCCCGGGCGCGTTCACGATTCATTCCGGTCCCAAGCTGGAGGAAGCGGACCGAGACGGCAACTTTTTCTGGGGTCACACCTCCTCGCGGGCTCACGCCATGGAAGCCGGCGCCTTTGTCCTCTCCGCCTGCGGCTACTTCACGGCCAATGATGTGCCAGCCGATTTTCCGCTCCGCGACACGATGAATTTCGACTACGCGCATGGAGGCAGCCAGATCTCCGCTCCGATCGGAATCCCTCTCGTGCCGCCCACGTCCGGAGACACGATCCTGTACGCCGAGTGCCAGGCAGACATGATCAAGGTCTGGAAGGCGCTCATCGACACGGTGGGGCACTACGCGAGGCCCGATATCGTTCGGCTGGAGTACTTGAAAAGCGGTTCAGTCTCTCCCGAGCTTGCCGTTCACGCTGTTGAGAGCACTTCACCGCGCGATTTGGAAGAAATCGCGGATCGCCACGAAGTCACGCGGAAGGATTTGGATTCAGCCGTGCAGAACCTTGCACAGCATCGGCCCTGATTCGAATTTATGCCAACCGCTGAGAATTTTGGTTGCGGCGCAATCGCTTCGAGTGCATAGTTCCGGAATTCTTGGGTGGGGGGTTACATGAGGAACGTCTGCGGGAAAGCGGCTTTGTGTCTTTTTGTGCTCGGTTTGTTGCTCAGCGGAAGTCTTTACGGCCAGCAGTTAGCCACTCTCAACGTCACGGTCGTTGACCAGTCGGGCGGCGTGATTCCCAACGCGAAAGTCAGCGTGCGGAACCTCGCGACCGAAGCCACCCGCTCCGAGAGCACCTCTGATTCCGGCACCGCCGTCATTCCCGCATTGCCTGCCGGAAATTATGAATTGACCATCACGAGCGGCCAGTTCACCCCCTACAAAGAAAATGTCACGCTCGCCGTAGGACAGATCGCATCCCCCCGCGTGACACTCGGCATATCTGTCACTGAAAAGGTCGAAGTTCACGCCTCCACGCAGGGCATCGATACGGAGAAGGCCGAAGTGAGCCAGGTGATCGAGAGACAGGAAATCCTCGATCTGCCGATTTCCGGCCGCGATTTCATCGATTTCGTTCTTCTCACTCCGACCGCAAACGTCGGACGCAGCACGGCCGTCGGCGCTCAATCGCCGTTTACGGAGACCGTGCTCGAAATTAGCTTCGCCGGTCTGCGCGAAACCCACAGCACGTTTTTCGGCCTCGACGGTACCGACTACACCACGAGCATCTCGGGCGTTCAGCGCACTAGCCCTTCACAGGACTGGGTGCAAGAGTTCCGCGTCGTCGATAGCCCCTACACGGCGGACAATGGACGCAACCTCGGTTCGATCGTCGAGACCATCACGAAATCCGGTTCCAATGCCTTTCACGGCTCCGCGTATGAATTTTTCCGCAACAACGCTCTCGATGCGAACAATGCGTTGTCCGCGCCCGGCTTCAACACCCTTCGTTCCAATCAATTCGGAGCTTATGCCGGCGGACCGGTGATCAAAGACAAGAGCTTCTTCTTCGCGGGTTACGAGGGCCAGCGCCGAGCGGAATCCCCGGTTTACTCCTCGTTTATTCTGCACTGTATCGATACTGCAGGATGCCTCGGTCCCGGCTCTCCCAGCATCAATCAAGTGAAACAAAGCCTGGGGCTATCGGCGGAAAATTTGGGCTCCATTCTCCAGATCGACAATTACGATCGATTTCTGCTGAAAAGCTCGAACGCCCTCACCGACAAGACCAATTTGAATGTCGCTTACCTCTACACGGACGACCGCAAGCAGAACGCACCCGGCGCCGCCCCCGGTGAAGGCTTGCCTTCCGCCTTCCGCGATAATCCCGTCCTCGATCAAACCATCTACTCGAACATCGATCATGTTTTCAACAACACGATGACGTCGGAAACCGTGATCGACTACGGTCGCCGGACTTTCAATTTGAATCCAGTCGGCGCCGGTTTTGAACCGGCTCTCAATATTCCGGACCTTCTGTCCTCCGGTGGTTTCGTCGGAAGCGTCCACTTCTACCGCGAACAAAATTTCCAGGTCGCCGAAAATCTCACCAAGGTCCACGGCAATCACACCTTCAAATTCGGTGGTGATATTGAACCCACCTGGATCAGCGTCCAGGCCACATTGTTCAGCCCGGGATTCGCGGTTTTCTCGCCTCCCAGCTTCTTCGGCGTCGGCCCCTTCGCGCCGCCGGATTTCGGGCCCGGTACTCCCCAGGTATTTCTATTCCTCGAGCCGCGCGAGTTTTTCGGCGAGCAAATTCCGCAGCGCACGCTGCCGTTTCAAACGGGACTCTACGCCGGCCCCTCCGAGGCTGCATTCAACGCCGGAACCTCACTCAGTTTCGAGCACACCCTCTTCTCTCTGTACGGGCAGGACCAGTGGCGCGCCCGTCCGAATCTCACTTTGACCTTCGGATTGCGCTACGACGTGGACGCTATGCCTTCCGGCAGGTCTTTGAAGCTCCAAGGGGCCGGCAACAGCACCAACTACGGAAACGTCCAGCCCCGTGTCGGTTTCTCCTACGCCATGCGCGGTGGCAAGACGGTCGTCCGCGGCGGCGCCGGCATATTCACCGGGCCGTTCGACTTCAGCGACGTTCTTGTCAGCTGGATCGGCGCTTCCGAATTCACCTACATGAATCAGCCGATTCTTCGCGATTTTTCAAATCCTTCCAAATTCCTGATCGGAACGGGAGCCTCCGGTGCGGTCGGCGTTCCGGGACCGGTTCTCTCCGCCCCGGCATTCAGGAATTTTACGGAGAACGGAATCTATCCGGCCCCTGATGCGCCGCTGCTTCAATTTCCTCTCGGCTATGCGACCCGGAAATTCCAGAACGCCTATGCCGAGCAAGGCAGCCTCGAAATCGAAAACGAGATTGCCAAAGACACTTTCGTCTCGATCGGCTACCAGTGGGTCCACGCGCTCAGGTTGCCGGTGTACAGCAGCATCAACGGAGTTCCCGACGGCACCACGCCCGGCGGCGTTCAGGCATTCACGCCGGCGGATCATAATTTTGGTTTCTCCCTTATCGTTGCGCCGGTTGGCTATTCGAACTACAACGGCGGCACCCTGAGCTTCCGGAAGAATTTCTCGAACCACTACAGCGTGCTGGCCAACTACACGTATTCGAAATCGATCGACATCTCTACCGACGTCCAACTCGCCGCCACGCCCTACGACTATCTGAACCCCGGCCTCGATCGCGCCCGCGGTGATAATGATGTCCGCCATCGCTTCACCTTGATCGGACTCGTCGAAACCCCGCATACCTGGAACCTCGCCTTTCGCGACTTCAAATTTTCGATGATCAATACTCTGCAGAGCCCCCGTTATTACACGATCCTTGCCGGCTTCGACGTCAACGGCGATATCTACCCGTTCTCCGACCGCGTGGGCACGATTGGCCGCAATACCTATCGAGGCGACTCGTTGTACGACACGGATATCCGCATCCAGCGCGACATCCCAATCACCGAGCGATTCAAAGGCGAGCTGAGCTTCGAAGTTTTCAATCTGTTCAACCGGCCCAACGTCGAAGATATCGATCACGTGTACGGGAACGATGTTTTTCTAGGCCCTGTGCCCCAGTCCTTTGGTGATGGCGTTACCAGCCCGGCGAACCCGACCTTTGGTAGTCCGAAATTCGTGGCCCCGGCTCGCCAGATCCAGCTCTCGTTGCGGGTGAACTTCTAAACCCGCGGCGCCACGCTCGCGGATATGCTTTCGAATCGATGACCTTATGGAACGCTTGGCGGCAGCCTCATCGCAGGCCGTCTGGAAAGCCCTATAAATGATTAAACCGTTCACCGCCGTCGGACTCGTCCCCACCATTCGCGGCATTCGTTCCCGCAAAGACATCAAAATCAATCTCGACCATCTGAAGCATCTCGTCAAAGCCGCCAGCTGGCTTTCCGGCCTCAGCCTCCCTGTCCGCTTGATCGCGATTCCCGAGGGCGCGCTCCAGGCTTTCAACGACGAAGTGCTGGATCTCGATCACGCTAAATTCGCCCGCGAGTGCGCCATCGATATTCCCGGCGAAGAAACCGAAGAGATCGGCAAGATGGCGCGCGAGTGGGATTGCTACATCATGGCGCAGGCCAAAGCGCGCCACCCGGATTGGAAAGACCGCTTCTTCAACGTCGGCTTCATCATCAACCCCAAGGGCGAAGTGATTCTCCAGCACTACAAGGTGGTCTCGCTGTTGCCGGTTGAGCATTCGGTGGTTCCTCACGATATTTACGACTGGTGGATTGAAAAGTACGGCCGAAACTTGCAGGCGTTTTGGCCCGTGGTGGATACGGAAATCGGCCGCATGGGCATCATGATGGCCAACGAAGGCTCGTATCCCGAAAACGCCCGCGCGCTCGCCATGAACGGCGCGGAGATTGTCTATCGAGCTTCCTACCCGCATCCCGGCACCGGCAACGATTACTTCGAAATCCAGAGCGCCGCCCGCGCGCTCGATAACAACATCTATGTCGTCGCGCCCAATGTGGGCACGTACTTTTTATTCCCTGAGGACACGACGCCGATCGACACGTTCGGGGGCCGCTCCTATATTTTCAACTACCGCGGCCAAAAAGTCGGCAAGCTCGAATACAGCGGAGGCTCCAGCTACGTGGCTGGCGTAATTGACATTGAAGCGTTGCGCGACCATCGTGCCCGCGCCAAGTGGGACAACTGGATGAAGGACCTTCGCACCGAGCTTTACCAGATCGTTTACGAAAAACCGATCTACCCCAAGAACCTCTACATGGACCGCGAACCCATGAAGCACGCCGAATACTTCGAGAAGGTCATCAAGAAGCAAATCGATCTGATGCACGAGCGCAATATCTGGAAAAAGCCGGAGCGCTAGCTTCGCATTTTTTTCGTTGAAGTTCAAACAGCGCATGCGGATCGTAGGCCGACGCGCGCCCCGCCCAAATCCACGCATACCGGCTGATCAGCGCTCCGATCAAGAAGCAAGCTGCCGCAGCGAAGCGCCCTGCTGGAGCCGAACTCCAAATCAAACGCACCAGCAGCGCCACCGGCCCCTCCAGCGTTCCCCCGATTCTCATTGCCCAACCCGACTGGCCATGATGCAGCGGCCCATCCACTGCCTCTTTCCGCACTTCCAGCAGCGCGCCAATCCCGGTCTCGATACCTGCAGCGACGTAGCCCAGAGTTTGCGTCGCGGGAATCAGAAATCCTGCCAGCTCCAGAATCCCCGCCGAACATCCCAGCCCCGACGTCAGAAAATGCACTGGAATTAGCCTCCGATGTTCCGACCAAACGGGAATCGCCGTCGCTCCAATCAGCACTCCCGTATAACTCGCAAGCAGGAGGCCCGTCACAGCTGCGGATGTTTCTCCCAGCCAGAGCAGCCACAACAGAAAAGTGTTGTTGAAACCTCGTACAATCAGCTCGAAGCTCAGCACCGAAAGAAACGCGCACCCCGAAAAGGTCACGAGGATCCACACACCTACCGACATTGCCGAGCGAATCTTGAATACTCGAAGCATGTTCAGGAACCGCGCCGGCCTGCCGAGATCGGAAATCAATAGAACGGGGCAAATCGCGGCCCCAATCAGCGCGGTCCAAAGCGATGCGTGAATCAGCGCCGGATTGCTGCCGAAAATTTGCGCCACAAATCCAATGCAAGCCGATACGCCGGAGATGCCGCCGAAGAAAAAATACAGCGGCACCTCCCAGGTCCATGTCGGCGCTTTCAGTACCGGCAATCCGTAGTAGCTCTCGCCGCTTTGTCTTTGGTCGGATCCTGCAGGACTCGAACTGGCCGCGGGCTTTCCCGCATTTTCCGCAGCGGCTCGGCGGATTTCGACCAGCCGTTCCTCGGTCGCTTTTTGTTTGGGCGGGGTTGTCATGTGGATGAGTGGACGAAACCAACGATCATGAGCGTACAGGAATTCGAGTGGATCAAAACGCAAACGCCGCACAAACGATGGCAAACAGAATCGCAGCCGAAATCAGCGCCGAAGCCCAGGCGCTCTTCAGGTAAACGGTTGGGACTTCAGGCGCGGGCGGCAGATTGTACGCCTCTGGATCTCCCAGAATCACAAAGGACGCGTGAATTCCACCCACGCTGGTCTCTTGCGGATCGTAAATTTGCGCATCCTTATATCCGCGCGCTTGCAATTCCTTCACCCGCTGCTTGCCCCGCTCCCTCAGCTCGTCGAGATCGCCAAACCGGATCGACTCGGTAGGACAAGCCTTCGCGCACGCGGGTATGAGTCCGGCCTTCTGCCGGTCGTAGCAAAAAGTGCATTTGAACGCCCGACCGTCATCCGGCCGCCGATCCACCACTCCAAACGGGCACGATACGACGCAATATCCGCAACCATTGCAAATGTCCGATTGCACGTACACCGACCCGACTTCCGTTCGCACGATCGAGCCTGTCGGGCAAGCTTCCAGGCACCCGGCGTTTTCGCAGTGCTTGCAAACGTCCGAAAGAAAAATCCACCGAAAAGGATTCTCCATGTCGGCCGCCTGTGGTCCTGCGGTCGCCGGCTGTTCGAGAAACAGCACGTGCCGCCACGTGGAAGCTCCCAGGCTTTTCGTGTTGTCGTAGGAGAGCCCGCTCCACACCATTCCGTCCTCGGGAACTTCATTCCACTCCTTGCACGCAACCTCGCACGCTTTGCAGCCGATGCAGAGCGTCGCGTCTGTCAGGAATGCGGCGAGGGCCACTAGCGCTTACCTCTGCCCCAGTTGCAATTCGCTGATCGTTTTCGCATTTTCCGCACGCCGCCCCCGGTACACGTTGCAGAGCAACCCCTTCGTCTCCATGATCCGCACATTCGGTTCTTCCGAAATCGCGATCAAGTCGTTCGCAATATCGCCTTTCACCAGGCCGTTATACCCCCAATGAAAGGGAATGCCCACTTGATGCACTGGCTTTCCTTCGATCGTCAGCATCTTGATTCGCGGCGTCACCAAAGCGTGCGCTTCCACGGCCCCCCGCGCCGTTACGATCGTCACCCACTCGCCCGGCGTGATCGAGAGATTCTCCGCAAGCTCAACTGAAATTTCGCAGAACATTTCCGGCTGCAATTCCGCTAGGTGTGAAAGTGTCCGCGACATTCCTCCGGCCGTGTGATGCTCGGTAAGCCGGTACGTCGTCAGAACGAACGGAAACCGGACGTCGGGTGAAGTTGCATACTGGTTTCCGGAACGCGTCCTCGACAGCGCCACCGGATTCGATTGGTACTTGGGATAGATCGGGTTGCGCACCGGAGATTCCAGCGGCTCGTAGTGTGCCGGCAGCGGACCGTCATTCAGTCCCACCGGAACCCAGATCCATCCGAAGCCGTCAGCGTGCAGTATGAAAGGCTTGTCCCCGGCGAGCGCGGCATCGCCCACGGCGCCTTCGGGCGGTTTGTAATCGGGAGGTTTGGTCGCAGTGAAATCGGGAACGTCGTTGCCGGTCCACTTCTTGGCCTCGTCATCCCACCAGACGAGTCTCTTTCGTTCGCTCCACGGTTTCCCGTCGGGACGCGCGGAAGCCCGATTGTAAATAACTCGCCGGTCGGCAGGCCACGCCCATCCCCATCCGTGTCCGTAGAAATCTTTCGACGCGCGCTGATTCGAGCGGTTCTCGCCCGGCTTCGGAAACACGCCCGAATAAATCCAACAGCCGCAAGCAGTCGAGCCGTCCGCCTTGAGCGCTGCGAAGCCGGGAATCAGCTCTCGATTCGCCACCGTGTACCCGTTGATTTCCTGCAAGATTTCCTCGGCCACGGGCTCTTTCAGCGCGCCTTCGACCGTGTAGTCCCACGTAAGAGCAAGCAGCCCGGCATTGCGCGGACGCTGATCGCGCTTTGCTTTTCCCTTCAGCAGCACTCCGAGGTGATACATGAACCAGTTTTCGCTGCGCGAATCTCCCGGCGGCTCCACCGCCTTCTCGCGCCACTGGAGCAATCGCTGCGTGTTTGTGAACGTTCCGTCTTTCTCCGCGTGTCCCGCGGCAGGCATCAAGAACACTTCCGTCTGAATATCTTCCGTCCGCAATTCGCCGCGTTGAACCTCCGGCGATTCGTACCAAAAGGAAGCTGTCTCCGTTTCCACCATCTCGCGCACCACAAGCCATTTCAACTTGCTCAAGCCGCGCCGCTCCATGCCGGAGTTCGGTCCGGCCACCGCGGGATTCTGTCCCATCACGAACAGGCCATCCATCTTTCCATCCAGCATCTCGAGCCAATAGCCTTGATGCGAGTGGTCTCCTGTAACGCGCGGCAACCAGTTGAATCCGAAATCGTTTTCAGGCTGAGCGCCCTCGCCGTAGTACGCTTTCAGCAGGCTCACGATGTATTTGTCGAAGTTGTACCACCAGCCGGTGCGGGCGCCATACTTCGCGATGTAGTTCGCGAGGCTCTTCGATTCATCGCCGAATTTCGGCATGCTCAGATATCCCGGAAGAATATCGAATAGCGTTGGCACGTCCGTCGAACCCTGAATCGACGCATGGCCGCGTAGCGCCATAATCCCGCCGCCCGGACGCCCCATATTCCCCAGCAGCAATTGCAAAATTGCCGCACAGCGGATCATTTGCACGCCGCTCGAATGCTGCGTCCAGCCAAGCGCGTAGCAGATCGCGCCGGTTTTTTCCGGCCCCGACGCCGTGCAATAGGTCTTTGCGGCGTGCAGGAAAGCTGCTTTCGAGACGCCGCAGTACTTCTCCACCAACTCGGGCGTATAGCGCGAAAAATGCCTCTTCAATAGCTGGAAGACGCATCGCGGGTGCTCGAGCGTCAAGTCCTGCTTGTAGCGGTTCAAGTCGAGTGATGAGTTGGCGCCTTGCGGCCCGCCGCCTCCGTTCGTGCCTTCACCCACTCCTTCGTACAGCCAGCTCTTGGGATCGTATTTCTTCGTCTCAGCGTTCCATCCGGAGAAGACCCCTTCCAGATCCTCGGTGTCCTCGAATTCCTCGGGAATGATCACGCTCGCATTCGTGTAGTGCACTACGTACTCGCGGAAAAACAGTTCGCTCTCGAGAACGTAGCGAATTAATCCGCCCAGGAAAAGAATGTCCGAGCCCGCCCGCAGCGGCACCCAGATATTCGAGACGGCAGAAGTGCGGCTGAATCGCGGATCAACGTGCAGAACTTGCGCGCCCTTCTCCTTCGCTTCCATCACCCACTGGAATCCCACCGGATGATTCTCCGCCATGTTCGATCCTATGATCAGGATCGCGTCCGAATTCAGCAGGTCTTTGGGCGATGTGGTGGCTCCGCCTCTGCCGTAGGTTGTGCCCAGACCGGGCACGGTGGAGCTATGTCATATCCGCGCCTGATTGCTGATGCAAACCATCCCCAGGCCGGCCGTGAACAATTTTCTGATGAGATAGTTTTCTTCGTTGTCGAGCGTCGCGCCGCCCAGATGGCCTATCGCCGTCGTTTGCATCAGGCTCTGCCCATCTCGCGACTCCGCGAACGTGCGCTCGCGGCTTTCCCACACGCGGTCCGCGATCATCTCCATCGCCTTGTCCAGATCCAGGTCTTCCCACACTTTCGAATACGGCCGGCGGTATTTCATTTTCGTCAGCCGCTTCGAGTGCGTCAGCAGTTCGTAGCTGTCTGCACCTTTCGGACACAGCCGCCCGCGCGATACCGGCGATTCGGGATCGCCTTCTACCGATATCAGCTTCCCTTCCTTGTGAAATATCAGCTGGCCGCAACCCACCGCGCAGTAGGGACAAACGGACCGCGCCATTTTCGCCCCTTCATTTTTCGGACGCAGCTCTCGCGTACGGCGGCTCATTGCCGCCGGACCTGTTGGATCGGCGCCCTGCAAGATCTGCCGGAGCAATGGCCACCGAAGAGCAAACTCCGCAATCGTTCCGATCATTTCCGCCACGCCCAATCACGACCGAAGATGTTCATCCACCACGTCGAATTCCCGCACACAAATATCGACGGCTCCATAGTAATGGTTGAAAGGATTTCCGACGGACCTATTTTTGCATGAGAACAGGACGAATATCGGCGCGGTCGGAGCCCACGGCCAGGGCGCCGTAGTTATTGGGATTGTTTCTGGAATTGCGGAAACGTCTGATTCGAGGCGCTAGCCGGTAAGCAGCCAACGAACGCTACGAAACCCGGCCTGACTTGTTTGGTGCCCAAGAGAGGACTCGAACCTCCACTCCCTTGCGAGAACTAGCTCCTGAAGCTAGCGCGTCTGCCAATTCCGCCACTTGGGCATTTCCTGCGGCAGGAAACAACAATTCATATTGCCGTGCGCTATCGGGATTGTCAATCAACCACCATCCTCACGCGTATCGTAGTTCGTGCCGTTGCTCGGGCAACCCGCCGCCCCTGATCCGGGAGCCGAAAGCACCTTCCACTTATCATTTGGTTGATCGCTTGACCGGAACCGGGATTCCCGGACAAGATGACTCCCATGCAGAATAAAGACATCGTTGGCCAATGGAGCGAATCGGCTCCCTACTGGGAAAAGTACCGGCCCGCGGTCCGGGAAATGTTTGCACCGGTCGCTCAGGCTCTCATTGAGGACGCCGGGATCGCCAGCCGCAGCGCCGTCCTCGACGTGGCGACCGGTACCGGAGAACCGGCGTTGAGCATCGCGGACGTAGTCGGGCCCGAGGGCAGGGTTGTCGGCGTCGATCCGGCTCAGGAAATGGTGGAATACGCGCGTTGCGAAGCTGTCCGCTTGAATCTTCACCATGCCGGTTTTCAAGTCGCGTTCAGCGACAACTTGCCGTTTCCAGATGGCGCCTTTGACGCCGTCGTCAGCCGCTTTGGCGTCATGTTCTTCCCGTCACCCGAAGATTCCGTTCGCGAGATGTTGAGGGTTCTCAAACCGCACGGCAGGCTCGCGCTCGCCGTCTGGCACTCCGCGGAGAAAAATCCTTTCGATTACGTCTTCTCACGAATCGTCGATCGCTACCTTGAGCCGACTCCTCAGGCGCCCGGTTCCGCAAATATGTTTCGATTCGCCAAGCCGGGAGATTTGCTCGCCGTTCTTTCCAGATCGGGCGCGAACGTCGTATCCGAACGCCTTCTCCAGTTCTCGATTCGAGCATCCATGTCGGCGGAAAAATTCTGGACCCTGCGCTCGGAAATGTCGGAAAAGCTTCGCACCCGGCTCGCGCTACTCTCCCAGCCGCAATGGGCTGAAATCCGCCGCGAGGTGATCGAAGCTCTTCAAGCGTACTCTTCCGATGGTGCTGTTAGCTTTCCGGCTGAGGTCCTAATCGTGAGCGGCGCAAAGTAGGTCTATCGCCCGACGGAAGGATCCTGCATCGAACGGTGCGATCCCGATGGATTTCACCGTCGCTTTTCCCGATTCGCGCAGGGAGGCGGCCATAGCCTCCCGTTCCGAAACGAGCCTTTGCCTCTTCGGTGGATTGCAATACGCCTTGTGGCTGCCCGCGGTTAGAAACTGATCTTCAGAATCTGCCCGTTGTTGCCCACGAACCATCCCGCGTTCGGGTTCGCGAAACCCACCGCCCAATTGCCGCTCACTCCGGGGATTGTGAACCACGTGCGGCCTTCATCGGGAGTCCATGCCGCGGGACCAGACGAAAAATCCGGCGCCGTCTCGGCCGTGATCACCACCGCATGCTCGAATTCGAAATCGTCGTCTCCGCCGCGGCCGGCGTTGCCGGGATGATCCTGGCCGGGGTGCCCGTTATCGTCGAAATGGCTGCCGCGAACATACGCCAGGCAGAAAATCGCTCCCTGCACCGGCGGCTTGTTCGTAAGAGTCCACGTCTGGCCGCCATCGAAAGAAAGCGCCGTGTCGGCGCTGTCGTTCGACGCCAGGTCTCCCCCGCCCACGATCCCGTGCCGGGAATCGCGGAAGGCCACCGAGATCGCGCCCGCGCTCGGTGAGCTCACCAGCGGAGTGTTATACGCGTTCCAGCTATTGCCGCCATCTCGCGTGGCAAGAATTCTCGCCGTTGTGGAACCGCCCGTGGCAATCCACGCATTCGTGATGCCCTGCGTCGTGGCGCAGGTCCCGCTCGCAGCAAACGAAGCTTCTCCCGCCAGCGCCGGCGGCATCTTCGCGGAAATCGACTGCCAGTTAATTCCGTTGTTCGTGCGCAGATCCGGAAATACTCCGTTCACCGAATCGCTGTGTGCGACGCCCCGAAAGGGGCTCCAGAAAGCGAAACAATCATAAAACGCGTTCTCCGTCTGGTTCGTGAACTCGATCTTCCAGTTCTTGCCGCCGTCGATCGTTTTATAGATCTTGAAATCCCCGGTGTTATCGCCAATCGACAGTAAATACGCGATCTTGTCGCTCACGCCGTACACATCGCGAAATTGCAGCGCGTCGGCGCCCGGCACCACGGCCGCTTTCCACGTCTTTCCGCCGTTCGTCGTCACCACATAGGTGCCGCCCGTTCCGGCCGCCCAAACCACCTGGGAATTTACCGGGCTCACAGCAATCAGCAGCTGCGCCGTGCCGCTCGTCTGCGGAGTAATCTTGGGTTGATGAATTTTTCCATCTTCTCCTGCCAATCCAACCGTTGCGGAAGCTGCAATCAGGAAAGCAACCAGCGAAACTTTCAACATGGGAGTCCTCTCTGGGGGAAAGTCTGGGCGCGAGGCAGTATAGAAATCTCACAAGCGAGTGTCAAACCGGAATAGAGCCGTCTCACAAATCCTTCGCGTCAGGGCACGGCTTTTTACCCTGAGATCCGAAGGGCAGCCGTGCCTATAAGCTTCGAGAAATCAGGGGCTTTAGCCCCGGAGGTTCGCTCACCGCAGCGGCGCCACCGAATCCGTTCAACTGGCCACGTATGCGAAAAATACCCGCACTCTCTAGCCCGCAAATAAATGCCAATCACCGGACGAAAATCATCTATAGTGAGCCGCCCCAGCTTGCAAGATGGGCAAGGAGGTCATGGCCAAATGCCTGACAACGTGCGTGATCGCGAAAATTCCGGCCGAAGAACTTTTCTTCAAACCGTGCTTTCCGGCGCGGTCCTTGGGCCTGCCGCGGGTGCGGGTCTCGAGCTGGCCAACCCGAAGGCGGTGAGCGCACAATCGAATCTGAGTCCCGATGCCGCTCTGCAGGAACTGGTCGCCGGCAATCAGCGCTTCGCCTCGAATCAACTCACGTCGTTCGAGCACGATCTCGCCATCCTCAAAGACCACACCGTCGCCAAACAGGAACCTTTCGCCGGCGTCCTCTCTTGCGCGGATTCCCGCGTTCCCGTCGAGCTCGTCTTCGACCAGTCGATTGGCCACCTCTTCGTCACGCGCGTGGCCGGCAACATCATCACGCCGGAAATTATCGGCAGCCTCGAATATGGGGTGGCGGTTCTCGGAGTCAAAGTGCTTCTCGTGCTCGGTCACGGGAACTGCGGCGCCGTCAAGGCGGCCATGAAAGCCGACAATGTCCCCGGACAAATCAGCTCGCTCTACCCGCACCTTCGCCCGGCCGTCGAACAGTCTGGCGGCAATTTCGAAAAGGCAATCGAAGCCAACGCCAAAATTCAGGCCGGCTTGCTGAGTACTTCTTCCACCGTCATCCGCGATGCAATCCAAGCGGGCAAACTGAAAGTCGAAGCCGGAATCTACGATCTCGCCACCGGCAAAGTCACTCTGCTCTAGACGCCGAACCGGCGATTAGCGCATTGACCCATTGACGCGCAGCCATCGCGAGCCTCATCCGTCGTGCGCCCCCGCTCGCGTCCCTGGCGGTGCCGCGCACGAACCGAATTCCTAAGTACCAGAAGTTGTCTCAGAGGTGATTTGCGTCAGGGCACGGCCTCAGCCGTGCCGAAGAAGTCTCCGCAATTCAGGGGTTTTAACCCCTGAGGCTCCTCTCGTCGGGCATACCAGATATTTATGTGATCGTCTCTAATGAAGCACAGCCCCCGCCAGGATTGCTTGACCGCGCCTCCCAAGGCCTCTAAAGTTATGATGGGGTCTGCGAAGGGGGAGCAGTCCAATGGCAACTACGCGCGCGATGATCGAGCGCCGGCGAGCCAGCCGCGTTCTCATCCGCATCCCAATCAAAGTCTTCAGCAACGGCTTGCACGGCGAGCCGCTCGATACGCCCGCCGAAGCGATTGCCGTCAGTCGCACGGGCGCGCTGCTGCGCACTCCGTTCCAGCCCGCGCTAGGCTCCCGAATCGAAGTGCTCAATGGCCTCTCGCAGGAAACCCAGGAATTCCGCGTCATCCGCGTAAGCGATTCGAAAGACGACGGCTCCTTCGAACTGGGCGTCGAAATCCTATACCCCACTCGCAACTTCTGGGGCATCCAGTTCCCCGACGAGCGCCGCACCGCTTAAAAACTAGTCCTCCCACTTGCAAATCCGCTCTGCGCGAATTCCAGCCGGTCGTTGCAAATTGCACGAGTGACTTGCCCCGCCGGATTGGTGCTATACTCCCGAAAAGTCAGGCCTGCATGGGCCGCTCATCCAGCCGTTGTAGCTTCACGTCCTGCGGGCGCGGGAGGTAAGCGATGGGTTCGATGCACGACTTCCTTCTAATATTGATGATTGCATGGGGCGGGGTGACGGCGATATTGATCTGCCTCCTCATCTACCGCGGCACCCTGGAATCGCACGAAGACGACCAGATCTTTCTCGACCCGGCTGGGGACTCGATGGCCGCCGAGCAGCGGACCATCGTCGCGAAGATCGACAAGCTCAGCCGGCCGATCACCATGCTGATTGTCGCTTCCGTGGGGCTGTTGGTCGTCGCCGGGGCGATCTGGGGTTTTGAAGCGTACCAGAAATTCTGATTCCTGCTCCGGGCGCGCTTACTGCTTCGGTTTTTCCGGCGCAGGCGCGGCGG
Source organism: Candidatus Acidiferrales bacterium (assembly GCA_050746925.1). Classification (GTDB taxonomy): domain Bacteria; phylum Acidobacteriota; class Terriglobia; order Acidiferrales; family UBA7541; genus Palsa-295. Next base: position 113,218 of record JBOGNA010000038.1, on the reverse strand, counting down.
CTGCGGGATTCTGTGCCGCCGGCTGTGTTTGCGGCTGCGGCTGTTCCGGCGCCTGATCGCAAATCTGCGAAGTGTGGTTGTGGATGATCAGCCATTTGTCTCCCGCTTGTTGAAAAATCAGCGTGGTCTGCCCGCGCGCCGAATACGGCTTATTCTGGAATGTCGATAGAAACTGCCACTGGTAGGTCGCCCACGCCATGTCTCCGTGCACGAATACGTCCGTATCCCGCCGGAGGAGCTGCATCCCCTGAAACGCCGCGAGACTGCGTTGGTAGTCGCCCACGTAGTTTTGCCATCCGACGATCGGCGGCGCAAACGCGCCGCTCACGAACACGGCGTTGTCGGAATAATATTTGTGCATCATCTCGGCATTGCCGAGTTGGAAGGCGGCCAGCATCTCGCCGATGTCGTGATCGATCTCGTCGGAGACGGCCATTGGAACGTCCGGCATCGGCGATTTGTCCGCCGCTTTATTTTTCGGCTTTTTCTGCGCCGACGCAGAACCTGCCGCAAGCGCGAAAACCGCAATGAATGCAGCCGAAATCGACGCCCGGCGAAACCAAGCGAATCCCCCAAGCTTTTCCCTCATTCGCTCTTCCTCCCCAAACCGCCCGCAGCATAGCACGTGCATAAAACCGCCAAGCGAACGGAAGTCAAAGCGTGTGTCGCGAATGCGACGGGCGTGCGCGCCAACACAAACCCGAACGATGGATCAGTCCTAACGTGCGCCCAGACCCTCCCGGCTAGATTTTCTCCGGAAGCAGAGCCCTATCAGCGTCCCTACAACTCCGTACAGAATGAAATTGCCGCCGAATTCGAAGAGCGCGACTAGGATCTTTTCCGATAGAGTTGAAGGGTCAGCGATACCGGCGATTGACGATGGCCATAGCACCAGAAGAACGGTTGGACTGACGATATGGCTATTTCCCCGAACCATCAATGCGAGAGCGACGAACACACCCAAGCACCCCGAGACTAGGAACCAACGCCCGATGGCTCTCGCCCTGTACTTCATGATTCCGGCTCCTTCACTGTTGGCGGGTGGCCCACCCTTCGCTTTTCCGTGTACGTGGTTTCCACAATTGACGCGCTCCGTGAACGAATGATATCACTCGCTTCGTTTACTGTGGCGCGCCCCTTCGATTTTGCGGGTGCCCCGTCCTTTGCGGTTTGTGCAAAGGATGGGGGGGGCGGTCTTCTCTCGTTGTTTTCGTCTTCTAAGCTCTACGTGGCGGCTGCCAAGCTGTGGCCCTGGAGCAGCTTCCGCTCTTACCAGTACGGTGAACAAAGCCTGTGCACACCCGACGGTCCTTTGAGTCCGTAATCGGATCGTCACCGCGAGCCGACACCGAAGAGCCCCACCTTTCGAAAGGCACGAACGATGGGCCACCCCAAAAATCTGAAACGTCGCAATCGAAAGGGTGTGCCACCCGCGGGAGCGAACTTATCGATCGGAACGAAGATCGGCACCCGCAACATCAAATGCCCTTTCGGAATTGAAAATCCTATGCTCCTGAGAACTCACTTCGGGTTGGATGGAACCGAAGGATTTGGAATCGTTGTCGATTCATCGGAAAGGTTTCGTAGTGAGATTTCGGCACCCCAGAGTTTCACAGATTGGAGATAGATATCCGGCTGTCCGCTGTAACTCACCTCGAGATGCGACGGAGTCAGCCACTCCATATGGAGGTTTATAGTGCCGCCAGCATTAGCTACGTTATCCAAAGTGTAGGGCCGGGGAACTGGCCCCTGGCAAGAGAACCCCAAAACCGTTTCCGGAGCATTTGATAGGTAGGTCGGTTTCAATGACACCGTTGTGGCAATAAAGGCCGATCCGAACCCGCCGCCCTGTACGGTTTGTGCAATGGCAACCCAACGCCCATTCGGAGATGGGAGCTCCGCATGCCAAACTATCGGGGCCGCACAGCCAATCTCCAGGAGGAAACCCGCGAGGACGGTCAGCCAGATCGCGGTGACTATCCGAGAGTGTCCGCAACTACTGTTCATGGGCGCCTCGATCGGCCGTCACCGCGGGATGCATAAAGTATGCGTCTCATTGGGCGGGTGGGCGGGTGGATCACCCTTTGCCCTCGTCTCTCCGTGGTTTCCACAATTGACGCGCCCCGCGCGCCAATAATACCACTCGGTTAGTTCACCGCGGAGTGCTACTTGAACTTTGAGGGTGCCCCATCCTTTGCCATTTTTGCAAAGGGTGGGGGTTTCGGTCTTCTCTCGTTGTTTTCGTCTTCTAAGCTCTACGTGGCGGCTGCCAAGCTGTGGCCCTGGAGCAGCTACCGATTTTATCAGCACGGTGAACAAAGCCTGTGCACGCCCGACGGTCCTTTGAGTCCGTAATCGGATCGTCACCGCGAGCCGACACCGAAGAGCCCCACCTTTCGAAAGGCACGAAAGATGGGGCACCCTCAAAACCTAGAGGAGGTGCCACCGAAAGCGTGTGCCATCCGCCGTGTAGATCTGAACTCTGTATCGATCTAGGTAAAACTACCAGGAAGAGAAAAAACGCTGCTTTCCCCATCATGCTCTTCCTCCGAAAATTGGTTGAGCAAATGTCTCGCTTCGCGTCGTTCAGTTACAAAACGGAGCAGCAACGCGCGACGCGAGGGTAGTTTGTTCGCACCCGCTTTCGGCCAGCGCTAGGGCTTGGATGTTGCGGAAAGTGGAATCCGGATCTTGATTCGCTTTAAGATGATCAGGTCGTCTTGGGCCTCCGGGTAAAGGAATTCAACATATTGTGACCCTTTTCCCCGGTCGAGTTCGTACCTTGCTCTGACATGCCAAAGGTAGATTGCATGATTCGGTTGATCGGTGTGATAGAGCGCCAGATTTCTTGCCGCTTGCTTGTCGTCAAAAATCAAAGCATGTATTACGTTTTCCTTCGGAAATTCTTTCTGTAACTGGCAGCTGAGCCGGACTAGGTCCGGCTCATTAAACATTGCCGGCGTAAGACTTATCTCAAGGCTCAAATCAGTTGAGTGGTTTCGCCCCTCAATCGAATACCGAAGCGCGTGATCTTGTTGCGGCACGGAAGCGCAATCGCGAGTCACCTCAGTCGTTTGAGCCCGGCTGGCAGAAGCCGCCACAATTACAAGGAGCATGACTGAAGTCAGTGATCGGTAACAACGATAGCGATTTAGTGTGAACATTTATGGTCAATCAAAGCTTTGGTAATGTTGACGGTATTATTTGGATCTCGCGGAACACCCAGGCGGGTGGCCCACCCTTCGCCAGGTCGTGTACGTGGTTTCCACAATTGACGCGCTCCGTGAACGGATGATACCACTTGCTTAGTTCACCGTGGCGTACCGCCTCGATTTTGCGGGTGCGTTTAGCTTTTGCGGGTGCCCCATCCTTTGCGCTCTTTGCAAAGGGTGGGGATTTTGGTTCTCTCTCGCTGTTTCGCTACGCTTACACGTCGCGGGCCACCCGGAAGCCGTAGTCGGCGTATTGAAATTCCGGGGGGATGCTCGAGCGGGCGGCGCAGCGCGCGACTTTCGTTTGGTGCCGCCACGAACCGCCGCGAGATGCCCGCCGCTTTCCCTCCGCCGGACCCTGCGGGTTGCGTTCCGGCGAAACGCGATAGTAATCGGCGTCAAACCAGTCCGAGCACCATTCGTGCACGTTCGCGCCGATGTCGAAGAGTCCGTAGGCGTTTCGCTCCGCCTCGCCCACCCGCTCCGGCGCCGCCTTCCAGCGCGACGCGTAGTTCGCGAGCGATTCGAGTGGCTCATCGCCCCAGGGATAAAGCTTTTGCTCCGCTCCGCCGCGCGCCCCGCGTTCCCATTCCGCTTCCGTCGGCAAACGATAGCGCTTGCCGGTTCGCGCGCTCAGCCAATCGCAGTAAGCCGCCGCATCGAACCACGACGGCGCAACAACGGGCTGCCCGGGATCCGAGAAATTCGGATCGTCCCAGTGCAGCGGCTTGCGATGCCCCGTATCGCTGAGAAATTTCCCGTAGTCGGCGTTCGTCACCTGGCACGCCGCCAGTTCGAATGCGTCGATCCAGACGCGATGCACCGGCCGCTCGTTGTCCTGCGCCGGCTGCCCCGCATCGCTGCCCATCAGAAACCATCCTTCGGGGATGCGCACCATCGGAGGCGCGGCGAATTCCGGGCGTGGGGAAGAATCAAGATGAAGAGCTTCAGTCATTCGTGAACCGGCATCGGGCGAACAAAATGAGAAAAAATCCGCCCCGTAAAACGGTCAAGTACGTTGACCCAACGCTCGCGATCCCGCGCAGATATTGCCGCGAGGGGGCGCGAAACCGCTAATCATGCGCTGGCCCTTGCTGCGTCTGGCTAAGCAGGTTCACGAAAAGGCGGTACGCGCCCGGCACGCCGGCCGGCAGTTCGCGGAAGAACGACAGCCCCGTGTAGATGTAAACGCCTTTTCCGAAGTGCGCATACACGAGCGAGCCGCGCGTCTCCGCCTCGCCGGGATCGGTGAGTCCGAGCACGGGCTGATAGCGCGGATCGAAGGTGCCGAGGAAATAGAGGCCGCGCTCCTGTTCCCAGCCCTCGAAATCGGCGAGCGAAATCCTGTTCGGAGAATTCAGCAGCGGATTTTCCGGCGCGAGAAAATGCACCGGCGAATTCGCATCCGTCACCCGCGAAGTCTGGTCGGGCATCGTGGCGGGGTAGGGCATGGCGGAAATCCACTGCAAATCGCGCTGATATTGGACGATTAGCGAGCCGCCGCGGTTCACGTAGTCGAGGAGGCGGCGGTTCGAGCGCATCAGGTCGGGACGCAGATCGTAGGCGCGGATTCCCACCACGATTGCGTCAAAGCGGCTGAGATCTTCAAAGGCGAGGGCGACTTCGTCGAGCATATCGACCTGGATGCCGATCTGGCGAAGTGAATCGGGGATGGGATCGTTGCTGGCGGCGACGTATCCGACGCGCAAATGCGCCGGCACCGCGAGGCTCATCACGTGCACCGTGGCATCGGCAGGCTCGCTCCAATCGCGCGTGGGAAGCGTGGGAATCGGCTCGAGCGACGTCGAGAATCTCTGCGAGGCGGAGTTTCCCTCCACCTGCGCGAACGGATGCAGCGGATACGCGCCGGGCGCGAGGTTGGCAGCCGGAGTGACGCTGAAGCGAATCAATTGATCGTTTGGGCGATCGCCCGAGTGATCGCCGGGGCCGGAAAAATCGAGCGGCGCGACGGGCTGGGCCTGCCACCCAGAAGGCGCGTCCAGCGCGACGGATACTTTCGCGGGTTTCGTTCCATGGTAGCGGACACGCGCCAGCAGCTCGATCGGCTTTGCGGCGCGCTCGGCGGGAATCATGATCTGCTGCGGATCGGGAGTGAGGGTAACGGCGGGAACGAGCTCGAGCGAATACGTGTCGATACCGGTGGTCGTGGCTTTCACCGACTCGACTGTTCGCGCGACGGCGAACGAGTATCCGTCGATTTCGATCGTCGGAGCGATGCGCACGAGCGGCGGAGGATAGGGAAGAATCACGTCGCCCCGAGATACTGGAGGTGTAGCGTCAGTCGGAATATTCACATTGAATGCGTAACTTCTGCCGTTGTTTCTGTCTGTGTCGACGCTCCAACCCTGTGGTACCAACAAGCCCGAATCGTCGAGTGTCCATTTCACGGGGACTGCGGGCTGGCCGAGAAAACTGGCCTCGACAGAAAAACTCTCGCCCGCGACGAGTTCGTGGCGGTCGGCTTCGGCGACCATCGGCAATGCGATATCTTCAGCAAGAGCGGCGTCAATTCTCTCGCGCACGCGACTGAGTTCCCAGAGAGCCGCGGCGGCCTGCTCGCCGGATTGCTTCGCGGCGCCCTTTGAAATTTGCTCCTGCAGATTTGCGATCGCTTTTCCGGCTTCGGCCAGACATGCGGCCGCCTTCGCGCGGTGGAGAGCGAGCGCGGTATTGCGCGCCGCTTCGAGATTGACGCTCGCGGTGTTTAGTCCCTGCGCCAGCGCATCGCGATAGTCCGGAAATCGTTCGCCCAGCGTGCGCAACGGCTCGGCCAGTAGTTTTGCGTCAAACGTGCCGGCCGGATCGCCCTTTTCGTTTTCGTGGATGAGAGCTACGGGACGGCGGAAAAAGGGATTGCCGAAAAAGGAGGGCGTGCCCTGGGAACGATGCTGGGCGTGGCCTTCCATGCCCATGTCCACGTAGCTTTTGCCCCAGAGTGGCGAGACGTCGTTGATGGGAAGCGGCACGGCGCCGGCGATAGGATCGCGCGCGCTGCGCAGATCGAGCTCGACCTTCCACGCCACGAGACCTTCTTTCAACTGCTCGGGAAACATTTTCGGATCGGCGGCAGCAGCGACGGCTTGCGGCACGAGCATGCCGCTGGCCTGATGGTGGCCGTGGCCGCCGTGCACGCCGCCCCAGCCGTTGATGACGACCTGCGGACGAAACGTGCGGATGGTGCGCACCATGTCTTCCAGCGCGAGGCCGTCCCAGATTTTCATCGCTTGCTCGGGTGTCTTTACGTAACCGGTATCCATCGCGCGGGTGAAAAATTGGCGGACGCCGTAGCGCTTGCCCGCGGCGAGAAGTTCTTCGGTGCGGATGACGCCCAGCTCGGAGCCCTGCTCGGGGCCGATGGCGTTTTGTCCCCCCTGGCCGCGGGTGATGGTGAGAAGAGCGACGTCGGCGTGGAGACCGCGCGAAAGATAGGTGAGCATGCTGGCCCATTCGTCGTCGGGGTGCGCGGTGATATAGAGGATGCGGGTGGTGACGCGGGCTTTTTCGATGGATTCGATGGTGTTGGGGAGGGACTGGGCGGAGGCGATGGTTCGTCGGGGCGGGGTGAGAGCGGGAGAGAGAAGAATCGTGGCGGTTGTAACTGCAATGCAGAACAGCGATGTGAATGTTCGGCTGAAGAGTCTGCGCTTTACTTTGGGTCGAGAGGGCACGGCATGCCGTGCCCCTACTAGGAAAATCAAAGGGCCTCCTCAAATGGCCACTGGTGCAGCACGCTGGCACGGCCTATGTACACGAGAATACCTGCCGTCATCGCCGCCAGTGAAGCGAGCATGGGTCTGCGCCCGGTGGAAATGAAAATCGCGATCCACCCTGCGATGGATAGCACGACCGGGATGGGATACAGCCACATGCGAAAAGGCCAGCGGTCTTCCTTCCAACGGCGGTGCAGCATCATCAACCCCACCGCCTGCCCCACAAATTGGATGAGGCAGCGCATCGCCAGGATGGAACGTATGACGGAAAACAAACCCAGAAAGATACAGACGACGATCGACGTGAGCCCGAGCGCGATCAGCGCAATGTGGGGAAAATGCTTGGTGGGATGGACGCGTCCGAAAATCGAAAAGAAATTCCCGTCGAGCGCGGCCGCATAGGGAACGCGCGAATAACCCAGCGTGGCGGAAAACACGGAACCAAAGGCCGTGACGAGGATGAGCGCGGTGGCCACCGATGCCCAGTTCGGCCCGAACGTGCGCTCGACAAAAAGGCTGACGACGTAGGGAGAATTCCGCGCTTCCTGCCAGGGGATGACAGCGAGAATGCACGTTTGCATCGCGAAATAGAGCGCGGCAATGCCGAAAATCGACAGAAAAATCGCGCGGGGAATGTTGCGCTCGGGGTTTTTCATTTCGCCGCCGAGATTGCAGACGTTGTAGTAGCCGAGGTAGCTGTAGATCGCCTGCACGGAGGCGTGGCCGAGGCCGGCGAAGAAAATCCAGGAGAAGCTCCAGGCGCCCGCGGGAAAGGTGGTGACGAGGCTCTTGTTGAAATGCGTCACGCCTCCGTAAATCAGCCAGAGAATCGTGGCAGCGGCGACGATCCACAGAACGGTGGAGATTTTCCCGATGGTGGTGATGCGGCGGTACAGCAGAACGACCGCGATCACGATCAGCAGCACCGCAATCGCACGGCTATAGTTCGCGAAGATCGCATCGGCGTTGTGCGCGTGCGCATTGAGGTAAGAGCTGAACCACCCGTTGAAGCCGGGGATTTTGGCTGTGAGATAGAGCGAATAGTCCGCGAAGCCGAGGGCGCCAGAGGAGATACTGAGCGGCGCCTGGAAAAGCGTTTGCCAGATAAAGAGAAATGACATCAGGCGGCCGAAGCGGTTCGCTCCGTAGGCCTCGCGCAGAAAAACGTAGCTTCCGCCCGCTTGCGGCATTGCCGCGCCCAGCTCGGCCCACACGCAGCCATCGACGGCAGCGAGCGCCGCTCCGACCACCCAAGCGAGGATGCATTGCGGCCCATTCATGGCGCGGATGATGAACGGGATCACGATGAACGGGCCGATCCCGATCATGAACGTCATGTTGAGCGAGGTGGCTTCGAGGAGTCCGAGTCCGCGTTCGAGTTTTTCGGGTTCAGGCATTGATTTGTAGCGCCGCGGAAGAACGGGAAGCATAGCAAGAAAGAGCGGGAGGAATGAAAAGAACGATGGCGGGATTGTGTTGGTATGGCTCGGCGGTGGTGCGAGTTGGTTGGGGCACAGGCAGGAGTGCCTGTGCTACTGAGAGGCGCACAGGCCCTTCGCAGGTTCAGGGTAAACATGAGTGCCCTGACGGCGGCGGAACGGAAGTCAAAAGAGCCGGCGAGACGCCGGCGTTACGGAAGCGCGGCGGAGACGTGAGTTCGTGCGGAGTCTGCGTCGGATCTGCTTGTCCGTGCGAGTGGGCACGGCCCTTCGTGCGTCGGGGCGAGCGGGAGTGGCTGTGGCGAGGTGCTGGGGGGCGTGAGGGCACGGCATGCCGTGCCCCTACTGCACGGATTTCCCACGGAGGGTATTGCGAGGATTGCTCTGTGTTACCTCGGCACAGGCCCTTCGTACCTCAGGGCAAGCAGGAGTGCCTGTGCCACTCAAGGCAAGATACAACGCAGAGCGCCGTGTGAGCTGCGCTACCATGAGGTTGATGGTGCCACTTGGAATCGGGATCACAGCGGCGATTGTCGCGATTCTATTTTTTGGATATTTCCGCCTGCGACGGCGGCGGCGCCGATTTCCCGCGCACGGCTGGCTGGGCTTTGTGGCGCTGGCCGCGGCCGAATGGCTGCTGTTTCAGCACGCCGAGCCTGTGGCGACCTACTTCACGCCGATTGCCTGGAGCGCGTACATTCTGATCGCGGATGCAGCGACGTTCGCCGTCACCGGCCGGTCGCGGTTGAACGATGCGCCGCTTACGCTTGCGCGAATGGCGCTGCTCTCGATTCCGCTGTGGCTGATTTTCGAGGCCTACAATCTGCGGCTCGAAAATTGGGAATATACAGGCGTGCCGCTCCCGTGGGCGGCGGCCATGTTCGGATATGGCTGGTCGTTTGCGACGATCACGCCTGCGATTTTCGAAACATCCGATTTGGTGCAAGCGCTGCTGCCGCCGCTTCCCGGCGAACCGTGGAAAATTTCGCGGACCGCCGAAAACGCGGTGCTGATTGGCGGAGCGGCGTGCCTGATCGTTCCGCTGGTGGTTCCGATGGCGATTGCGGCGCATCTCTTCGCGCTGGTGTGGGTGGGATTTTTGATGCTGCTCGATCCGATCAACCGGCGGCTGGGATTGCCGTCGTTTCTTGGCGACCTTTCCGAAGGGTTTCGGCGGCGATTTTACGGATTCCTGGCGGCGGGGTTCATCTGCGGCTGGCTCTGGGAATTCTGGAATTACTGGGCAGCGGCGAAATGGCATTACACGTTTCCGATGTTCCAGAATATGAAGATTTTTGAGATGCCGGCGCCCGCGTACCTGGGATTTTTGCCGTTTGCGCTGGAATGCTTCGCCATGTACGTTACCGCGGCATGGCTCTTCGGCTGGGTGAAAAGGGTGAAATGAAAATCGCGCGCGACGGAACTTTGCGGCCGGCCCACATCCTTCGTTATGCGTTGGCAGCGATCGCGACCGTCGCGTTCGCTGCGGCTCCCGCGCGCGCCGGGGGAGTGACGCTGCCTCCCGAAGCGGCCCAGGCGCTCGAGAAAATGTATGGCGGCGATCCGGACGGCGCGATTTCCATGCTGCACGCGTTCGAGAAAGCGCATCCGGAAAACCCTGTCGGCTACGTGATCGAGGCCGAGGCACGTTGGTGGAAGATTTTCTGCGATGCGGCGGAGATCCGGTGGGGCATGGTGGATTCGCAGAAGCGCGGGAAGAAGCCGGAAGACGAATCGTATCTGGCGCTGGCGGACCAGGCGGTGAGGCTGGCCGAGGCGCAGATCGCGCTGCACGACACGTCAGAAAATCATTTGTACGCCGGGGTCGGCTACGCGCTCAAGACGCGGCTCTACGGGTTGCGCAGCGAAAATCGCAACGCCGCGCGCAATGGGGTGGCCGCGCGCACGGAATTTCTTCGCGCGCTCGAACTCGATCCGGACAACGCCGACGCCACGACCGGCCTCGGCTTCTACAACTATTACGTGGACACACTTTCGACGGCCGTGAAGATTCTGCGGTTCTTCATGGGCATTCCCGGTGGAAACAAGCAGGAGGGCGTGAGACAGATTCGCGTGGGCGTGGAACACGGGGTGCTGCTGGCTGTGGATGCGCGATTTTATCTGGCGCGGAATTTGCGGACCTACGAGCTGCAGTATCAGGAGGCGTTGACGGTGGCGGAGCCGCTGACTACGCGCTACTCGCAGAATCCGGTGTTTCTGCTGCTGGTGGGGAATTTGAATGTGGAGTTGGGGCGGAAGTCCAAGGCCGCGGAGTATTTCAATGCGGTCTTGAGGCTCCCCGCCGTGGCTTCGGCGCCTGCGGGGTGTTCGGGCGCAGATTGCAATGCTTGTCCGGCGCATGTGCGGGTCCTTGCGCAGACATTTCTCGATTCGATTCGCTAAGAAAGTCCCACGACGAGGAGAGGCGCTCGTCGTGGCTACCGAGATGCGTGCGAATCGCGTGCGGGGTAGATGGCTGGGTCGTGCCCTGGGGTCGAGAGGGCACGGCATGCCGTGCCCCTACTGTGCGAGCGCGGAGGCGCGATCTTGCTTCGTGGTTCCCGTGCCGATGCGGCTCATCATTAGCGTTGAGATGATGCCGGAGACGAAGGCGGCGCCCCAGAGGCCGTGCGGCCCCCAGCGCTGGAGTAGTTCGGCGCCGAGGAATGGGCCGAGCGAAAAAGCGATGCTGAACGACATCGTGTAGAGCCCCATATACTCGCCGCGGCGGCCGGGCGGCGCGATTTCCGCCGCGTACGCGGAACTTCCCGGGAGCAGAATCATTTCGCCGAACGTCCAGACGATCACTGCCGCGAAAATATGTTCCGGCCGGGAGACGAGCGCGAAGGAGCCGAATCCGATCGCATAGAGCAGAGCGCCAAGCGTGAGAGTGCGGCGATGCGGCCAGCGAGCCATGGCCGTGTTGAGCGGCACTTCGAACGCGACGATCAGCAGCGTATTGAGCGTGAACACGGTGCCGTAGAGCGATTCCGGCAGGCGCAGATTGCGGACGAGAAACAGCGGAAGCGTGGAAGTGAGCTGGAAGAAAACGATCTGCACGGGAATGAGCGCGGCGAGGAAATAGAGCATCCGGCGATTGCGAAATGCGCGCAGGTCCGCGCCGGGATGAGCGGCCGCTAGCGGGCCCGCTGCGTCCGCTTCAATTTCGCGGCCCAGCTCTTCGGGTTCGTCCCAATCCGGATCGTGCGAGGGCTTCAGCACGGCCGCATCCCAACGCGACATCGCAATCACGATTCCCGCCAAAATCGACGTGGCCCCATCCACAAAAAACAGCCAGCGAAATGAAAACAGGGCGAGCACTCCGCCGATCGCCGGACCGACGCTCATGCCCAGATTCACGGCAAGTCGGCTGAGCGCGAAGGCGGCTTTGCGCTGCGCGGGGGCAACGAGGTCGGAAATCATCGAAAGGCTGGGCGGGCGGATTCATTGAGGACGGCAAAAAAGAATGTGATGACGAGAATCGTGACGAAGCTGTGCGCGAGGGGGAAAAGCAGAAGCAGCACGCCGGAAAGAAACAGCGACGCTTTGATCACGCTAATCGGCCCGACGATGTCGGTGAGCCGTCCTGCGACGGGCATGGTGATCAGCGCGGCGATTCCGTACACGGTGAGTGAAAGCGCGGCATGCGCAGGCGTGATGCCGAGCGTGTGCGTGAGGTAGAGAACGAGGAACGGCAGAGCCATCGTGCCGGCGCGGTTCACGAGCGTTGCGGCAGAGAGCAGCCACACTTCTCGCGGGAGATCTTTGAGGCCACGCCAGGGATTCATGGAGGAAGGATTATACGTGGATTGATTGCATCGATTGATTCAGTGATGGCTCAAATTCTGGCTGAGATCCTTCTCCCATCCCGATCGGATCGGCTCAGGATGACAAAACGACTGGTCGGGACCAAGGGAGGTTACGCGCGCGCGGATTCTTCCTGCTCGAAGGCGTGGTAGGAGGAGCGCACCAGCGGGCCTGCTTCCACGTGCTTGAATCCCATCGGCTCGCCCAGGCGCTTGAACTCAGCGAATTCGTCGGGGTGGAGGAAGCGCTCGATTGGGAGATGTTCGGGCGTGGGCTGCAGATACTGGCCGAGCGTGAGAATGTGGGTGCCCTGCGCGGCGATTTCTTCCATCGCGCTCAGCACTTCGTCGCGCGTCTCGCCGAGGCCGAGCATCATGCCGGTTTTCGTCGAGAGGCCCGGCGCGGATTCGCGTGCCCGACGCAACAATTCAAGCGAGCGCTCGTACACGGCGCCTTTGCGGACGCGGCGGTAGAGGCGCGGCACCGTTTCCATATTGTGGTTGAGGACGTCGGGACGTGCGGCCAGCACCGCATCAAGCGCGGACCATTCGCCGCGAAAATCGGGGATCAGAACTTCCACTTTGCAGCCGGGAACGCGTTCGCGAATCCGCGCGATCGTGCGCGCGAAGATTCCGGCGCCACCGTCGGGCTGATCGTCGCGATTTACGGACGTGACCACCGCGTAGCGCAGGCCCATCCGCTCCACTGCCTCGGCGACGCGCTCGGGCTCGTCCTCTTCCGGCGGACCCAGCGGCTTGCCGCTGGGCACGGCGCAGAAACCGCACGCGCGCGTGCAGATATTGCCGAGGATCATGAACGTGGCGGTGCGATGCTCCCAGCATTCGCCCATGTTGGGGCAGCGGGCGCTTTCGCACACCGTGTGCAGGTCGAGCGTGCGCATGATGCGCTTTAGTTCCTGGTAATTTGGGCCGCCGAAAAATTTCACGCGCAGCCAAGGGGGGCGCGGATGAACCGCGGGAGGCGGCGCGGCGGCCGGATTTGAAATGATGTTGAAAGGCGAAGCCATTGGCGTGGTCTCGAACTTCACATTTTACGCGCCCGGCGCGGTCCGCACAACCGTCGCGGCCAAGCGATTCGCCGGTGAAGCAACTTTGCAGAAGGCAGATTACGTTTTCGAGCGGGGCAGGTGTGAAACGCCTAAAGTTCTGCGGCGCGCTGCCGATACCGATGGTAAGCCAGAGTCCGAATCCGGCACTGAGCGAACCGATGTGAAACAGCGGCGGGTCCCGCGCCACCGAGTTGATTCGCCGCGAGTTACCGATCGCGAAGCGCCGGGCATCTGTCGTCGGCCGCGGGCCATTCATTATGGGTGCCATTCAATTTCCGCTGACGTCCGATAACCAGAGCGCGCCGAACCAGGTATCGCCGCAGGAAGCCGCCAAATTACCCTCCAGCGCCGCCGGCCCGTCGAATGTGCTGGGGCAAGACATCGTGACGATCTCTGCCGCGTTTCCGCCGCCGCGGGCTGTGGCGGCGCCGAACTTCGTTCACCTGGAAGCGCCGCCGCAGTCTGCGATTCAATCGTTTCCACCGCACCTCGCGAGCTTCACTCCTGCGCGAACCACCGTCACGAACGTCGCGCAGTTTCCGCCGGCCCCGCAAAGCGCCGCTCAGCCCGTTGCTGTCGCGGCGTTTCCACCACCTGTCGATACTGTTGCCGCCGGCGGCGTCGCTTCGGGAGAAACTCTGACGCAGCAACAGGAACTGCAGCAGCTCAATCAGACGCTGCTGGCGCTGGGCATCAACCCCCAGAGCATCAGCCTGGATAATCGGCTCGCTCTGCTTCCGACTGCCAACGATCCCCCGGCGCTGCTGAATCTGGTTCATGCCCTCAGCGTAATCGATCCTCAGCTGAGCGCGGAGACCACCAACGATCTCTCGAATCCGGCCCAGCCCGCAGCCGATCAACCGCAACTTCCTGCTCAATTACAACCTCAAGCCCAGCCAGAACCTCAATCCAATGCTTCGCCCCAAAACTCAACCTTGTCGGTGGGGACCGGATTCGAGACAACACCGGTCGCTGCCAACCAAGGTACCGAGTTGACGGGGAATCAAGTGGCCCAGTTCCAAGCGCTTCAACTTGCATTCCACACCGCGAATGATTCCGAGAATCCGGCAGTGAACAGCGAGTCTGCCTCCAATGACACCAACCCACCCGTCCCTTCGCTCAACGTCCTTGCCTGAACCGCCGCCCCGGAAACTTCGACGCCTCTAGGCTGCACTGTTCCGAATCACCACACAGCGATGCGTGAATCTGTAGCGTAATTACCACACCCTTGCGAAATAGAGCTCTCCGAATACTAGTAAATATATGATTGTAAATGGCTTAAAATGTAATCGCGCGGCAACGTAGATGCTGGTAACCTTACGGCGAATGCCCTACCAGCTCACGATCCAGCGGCCCGTCGAAACGGAAGGTCTCGGTCTTCATACCGCTGTCCGCAGCCACGTGCGATTCGTGCCGGCGCCGGCGGACACCGGCATCGTCTTCCGGCGCGTGGACCTGGAGAATTTCGAGATCGAAGCGCACGTCCGCAACGTGGCGCGCGTCAGTTACGCCACCAGCTTGATGAAGCAAGGCGTGCTGCTCTCGACCACCGAGCACGTGCTCGCGGCGCTCTATTCCTGCGGCGTGGACAACGTGTACGTTGAACTCGACGCTCTCGAGCTTCCGATTCTCGACGGTTCCGCAAAACCCTTCATCGAACTGCTCGCGCAAGCCGGAACACGGCAGCTTCGCCGCCATCGGCGTTACATTCGCGTCGTAAAGCCGCTTGAGTTCGTCGATGGCGATCGGCGCCTCGGGATCTATCCTGCCGACGAATTCCGCGTGCACTGTTTCGTCGATTACCACCACCCCGCGTGTGGCGCGCAGGAAATCGAGCTGGCCGTCAACCGCGAAACATTCAGCCGCGAACTCGGGCCCGCGCGCACGTTCGGCTTCACCAGGGATTTCGCCGGCCTTCAGGCCATGGGATTGATTCGCGGCGGCTCGCTCGAAAATGCCATCGTGATGGACGATAATGCGATCCTCAACGGCCCGCTCCGCTTCGCCGACGAATTCGTCCGCCACAAAGCGCTCGACTTGATCGGCGATCTCGCTTTAGTCGGCCGCCCCCTGCTGGCGCGCATCGAAGCGCACAAGGCTGGGCACGCATCGCACACCCAGCTCGTCACCCGGTTGCTGGCCGACCGCTCGCTCTGGACCGAAACCAGCGACGGCCACGCCGCTTCCGCCGATTCCGGGCATCCTTCCCAGCCAGTTTCCGCTCCAGCTTCATCCTAGCTTACCTACCTGCCTGTAGTTGTAGCGCCGCCCTTCAGGGTGGCATCTTGGTTTTTCTTCGATGGTGAAGCCGAGAACTGCCAGGTCAACCCCTGCCGGTCTGAAGTCCGGCGCTACGAAGGCGACGGCAACACGCCCCGGGCTTCGGCATTGCCAAAGCTGGCATCGCACGCGACAATGAAACGGACATGGCCGCGCACTCCGATACTGCCATCATCATTCTCGCTGCCGGGAAAGGGACGCGGATGCGTTCCGACCTCGCGAAAGTGCTTCATCGCGCCGGCGGACGGACGCTGATCGAGCATGTGATCCGCGCCTGCCAGCCGCTGAAGGCTGCGCAGGTGCTCGTTGTCGTCGGGCACCGGGCGGACGAAGTGGCTGCCGTGGCCGAATCGCTGGGCGCGCAAACCATCGTGCAGCAGCCGCAGCGCGGCACCGGCCATGCCCTGCAGGTGGCGCGCCGCGCGATTCGCAAAAGCGCCAAGCTCGCGCTGGTGGTTCCGGGCGACGCCCCGCTTCTGCGCACCGAAACGCTCGCCGCGCTGCTCGATACGCACCGGCGCGGTGAATCCACCGCCACCATCCTGAGCGCGGAGCTGGCGAACCCCGCCGACTACGGCCGCATCGTCCGCGATTCCGAAGGCCGCGTGGAAGCCATCGTGGAGGACAAGGCCGCCACGCCCGAGCAGCGCACGATCCGCGAAGTGAATTCCAGCATCTACTGCTTCACGCTCGCCAAGCTCTGGCCGTCGCTTGCGGCGCTGCGCCCCAACAACGCGCATCGCGAACTCTATCTCACCGACGCGATCGCGCTTCTCCGCCAGCGCAACGAGCGCGTCCTGGCGCAAATCACCGCCGACGCCAGCGAAATTCTGGGCTGCAACACGCGCGCGAGCCTCGCCGACGTGGACCGCATTTTCCGCGCGCGCAAAGCCGCTGAGCTAATGGAGGCCGGCGTCTCGATCTATCTTCCGGAGACCGTGGTGATCGATCCGGAAGTCACGGCCGGACCGGACACCGTGATCGAGCCTTGCGTGCAGCTTCTGGGCCAGACGCGCATCGGCGCGCGCTGCAAAATTCAGACAGGCAGCGTGCTGCACGATGTGCGCGTGGATGACGACGTCACCGTGGGCGCGCACTGCGTGGCCACTGCAAGCCGCCTGCATGCGAAGTCGACCATCGGCCCGTTCTCGCGTCTGCGTCCCGGCGCCGATATCCGTTCCGGCGCGCACATCGGAAATTTCGTCGAGGTGAAGAAATCGGTGGTGCACGAAGGCGCGAAGGCGATGCACCTGACGTATCTGGGCGATGCGACGGTGGGGCGCGGATCGAACATCGGCGCGGGAACGATCACCTGCAATTACGATGGAACGGGAAAATATCCCACCACGATCGGCGAGCGTGTTTTTATCGGAAGTGATACGGCGCTCGTTGCTCCGATTCGCATCGGCGACGGCGCGTACGTCGCGGCCGGTTCCACGCTCACGGAAAATGTGCCGGCAGAAGCGCTTGCGTTGGCGCGCGGACGGCAGGTGAACAAGCTCGGCTGGGTGCGGCAGCGGCGCAACGCGCTGAAAGCCGAGCAACGACCGGCCAAAAAGCGCACGTCGAAGCGCAAGTCAAAACGCGCCTCTCGCAAAAAGCCATCAAAGCCGCGCCCCCGCAAAAAATCTCGCCGACGCTAGCTCCAAATGTTTCGGTAGGGACACGGCATGTCTGGGATCCGCTGTGGCGGACCGTGCCCTCTGCCGCCCGCGCCACATCTTCTGTCACGATCGATCACGCACGAATCGAAAGCCTCAGGTCAATTCTGTCCAGAATCGGGCCAGAATGGGACCTGAGCTACGGGTTGGGCGTCGACCCCAGCAACACCGTCAGCCGTCACATCACGTCCCGTCCGCATCGCGCGCGTCCGTTCCTCGTCCTCGCGAATATGTTAAAATCTCGCTGAGGAGACGCCGAAAAATGAAATTCGGAGTGGTTCAGTTTCCCGGGTCGAATTGCGACGACGACGCTTGCCACGCCATCGCGTCCGTCATCGAGCAGCCCGTCGATTTCATCTGGCACCAATCCGAGAATCTCGCTGGTTACGACGCGATCATCCTGCCGGGCGGCTTCGCCTATGGCGACTATCTGCGCACCGGCGCGATTGCGCGTTTTTCTCCCGTGATGCGCGCGGTGGATCGCTTCGCGAGCGCGGGCGGGCTCGTCCTGGGCATCTGCAACGGATTCCAGATTCTACTCGAAGCGGGCCTGCTTCCCGGTGCGATGCTGCGCAATAAAGGGCTGCGCTATCTCTGCCGCCAGGTTCACATTCGCATCGAGCACACCGACACGCCGTTCACGGGCGCGGCCCATAAGGGCGATGTGCTGAAAATTCCGATCGCGCACAACGAAGGAAATTATTTTTGCGACGAGGCGACGCTGGCGGAATTGGAACGCGAGAACCGGATTATTTTCCGCTACGTTCATCCGGACGGAACCGACTGCGCCGAAGCGATTCGCGCACAAGCGGACGGCACCGAATTCGATCGTGAGAACAATCCGAACGGATCGCTGCGCGCGATTGCCGGAATCTGCAGTCGCGAGCGCAACGTCCTTGGGCTGATGCCGCATCCCGAGCGCGCCGTCGAATCTCCGCTCGGCTCTTCCGACGGCCTCGCGATTTTCCGCTCGATGGTAGAGTATCTGACGCGCGCGGAAGGTCAGGCGGCCGCCGGACGCGTGGCGGTGACGGCATAGCTTTTCGAGACAACACTCCTGTGGTGTCTGTCCATGTGCGAAAGTTCTTCGCTTCAATCAGCCATCAGAACTCATCGAAGTGTCATGTAGGTCGTGGAATTTTCTGAGATAGCAGTCGCTCGAACGCCGCTTGTTCATCTGCACTCTTGAAAACACGTTTTGGGATAACGGTGAACGAGCGAGTGCCGTAGTAAAGGATGTAGGAATGTGCGTCGGTCAGCGCGCGTGAATACATGTTCCATTGAAGCGCTGAATCGATGTGCTGCGTGCGAAAGTGAATCCTCTCCGAGGAGAACGCCAAAAAGTATTCGTCTTTGAATTTTGTTTCTCGGCGAAAAATAACGCGCGGGATTGCAAAAAACGCTGCGAGAAGCATCAATGCGAGGAGAACCGAGAGGCCCAGAAGTCCGATCCCGTACCAGCGCGAGTCTGAGGTAAGCAAGAAATAGACGCCAAGCGAAGCGGTTACGATGATCGCCGCAATGTCAAGCTTAAGTCGGAGAACTGAAGCGTAGTGCGCGCGCATCGCGCGGACGTAGTCGAGTTCCGAATATCGGAAGCAGAGGTTAATCGTCGCACCCGTCGGATGAGCTTCCGCGATCAATCCAGGTTGGTCGGCCACGCCCGTCTCCTTGATTGTCGTTATGAGATAACAGATTTAGTGCATAGATAGCTATATTAAAGTCAGGAGCGCATCCAGAACTGGCGTTCTTGAGAAGTTGAGCATCATTGCTATGGACGGATTTTGCTGCGACAATTTGCGCGCGGGCGACGAAACATCGCGCTGCGGTGCGGCGTATCAAATGGTGTTGGTGGCCGACCAATTGACAGGTGATTGCGATTGGGTGAGAGGGCACGGCATGCCGGGCCCCTACTGGCAGACGAGCGGTGGGGGAGCGCGGAATAGCGATGCAGAAAGCCGTTCAATCCGAGATTAAGGTGACGCTGGAGATCGCGGCTGAGCACGGCCTTACGGCCGAGGAATTCGCGCGCATTCAGAAAATTCTGGGCCGCGATCCGAACTACACCGAGCTGGGAATTTTCAGCGTGATGTGGAGCGAGCACTGCTCGTATAAATCTTCGCGCGTTCACCTGAAGCGGCTGCCGACCACCGGCGCGCGCGTGGTGCAGGGGCCCGGTGAAAATGCGGGCGTGGTGGATATCGGCGACGGGATTTGCGCCGTGTTTAAGATCGAATCGCACAACCACCCCAGCTTTGTGGAGCCATTTCAGGGAGCGGCCACGGGCGTGGGCGGAATCCTGCGCGATATTTTCACGATGGGCGCGCGGCCGATTGCGGTGATGGATTCGCTGCGGTTTGGGGAGATTGTGGCGGGTCCCAGAGCCGCGACCGGCGAAGAGAGATCCCTCGACTTCGGCTCGCGCCCTCGCTCCGCGAGGGAAGGCGCGCGAGCCTCCGCTCCCTTCGTTCCTCAGGGCGAGCGGGATGACAGCTCTCGTAATGAGACGCCTGCAGAGATTGCGCGCAACCGGCGGATTCTCGACGGCGTGATTCGCGGCATCGGATTTTACGGGAATTGCTTCGGCGTTCCCACGGTGGGCGGTGAAGTGCAGTTTGAATCCTGCTACTCGAATAATCCGCTCGTCAACGCGCTGGCTCTCGGCATCGCGCGCCGCGAAGAACTTTTTTTCGCGAAAGCGCGCGGCGCGGGCAATCCTGTGATTTACGCGGGCGCGAAAACAGGGCGCGACGGAATTCACGGCGCGTCGCTGCTGGCTTCCGCGGAATTTAGCGAAGAATCGCAGCAGAAGCGGCCCAATGTGCAGGTGGGCGACCCGTTCATGGAAAAGCTGCTGCTCGAGGCGTGCCTCGAAGCGATGCGCACGGGAGCGGTGGTGGCGATTCAGGATATGGGCGCAGCCGGGCTCACGAGCTCGAGTTCGGAAATGGCTTCGCGCGGCGGGATGGGAATCGAGATCGATCTTGCGCTGGTGCCGCAACGCGAAACCGCGATGACGCCCTACGAAATCATGCTATCGGAATCGCAGGAGCGCATGCTGCTGGTAGCCGAGCGCGGACGCGAACGCGAAGTTTTCGGCGTGTTTCAGAAGTGGGGGCTCGACGCGGTGGAAATCGGCAAGGTGACGGACGACGGCCAGTTGCGCGTGCTCGATCACGGCCGGCTGGCCGCGGAAATTCCGGCGCACGCGATCGCCGAAGAAGGACCGCGCTACGAACGGCCGATTGCCGCGCCCAGGCCCGCGCCGTCTGCGGATTTTGGTGCGCCGGGTTCCAGCCCGGCATCTTCGCTTTTCGCAGCGCCCGGCTCAGACCTCACCGGAAATTTTCGCGCGCTGCTCGGTTCGCCGGCGATCGCGTCGAAATACTGGATCACCGAGCAGTACGATTCGATGGTGCGCACGAACACTACGTTCGGTCCGGGCGCTGCCGATGCGGCGGTGCTGCGATTGAAGGAAACCGAGCGCGGCCTGGCGCTCTCGACTGATGGCAACGGGCGCTGGTGTTTTCTTTCGCCGCGCGTGGGAGCAATGCACGCCGTCGCGGAAGCTGCGCGCAACGTGGCATGCACGGGTGCGCGGCCCGTCGCTGCCACGAACTGCCTGAATTTCGGCAATCCCGAAAAGCCGGAAGTGATGTGGCAATTCAGCGAAGCCGTGGACGGCATTGCCGAAGCCTGCCGCGCGCTGGAGATTCCGATCACCGGCGGGAACGTGAGCTTCTACAACGAAACGCTGGGCAAGCCGATTTATCCCACGCCGATTCTTGGGGTGCTCGGCGTGCTCGAGGACGCGGATTTTGCGGTGGGTAGCGGCTTCGACAAAGCGGGCGATGCAATTGTGCTGCTCGACGGGGGCGGCGCTGAGATCCTTCAGCCGCAAACAGCGCGGCTTCAGGATGACACCGCTGGGAGTCGGGCGCGCGAAGAGTTTTCGTCATCGGAATATGCGAAGACGATTCACGGAATCGTTGCCGGCGCGCCTCCTGCGATCGATCTCGCCGCCGAGAAGCGGCTGATCGAATGCCTCGTCAATCTGGCGAGCGCTGGTCTCATCCTCTCGGCCCACGATGTGAGCGATGGCGGCCTTGCCGTCACGATCGCGGAATCCTGTTTCGCGAGCGACGGCCTCGCCGCCGACGTGCATTTGAAAGGCGAGCTTGGGGAGCAGCCCGCGGAAGCGGCGCTGTTCGGTGAACGCGGCGCGCGCGCCATCGTATCGCTTGCGCCCGCTTCGCTTGCCCGCATGGATAAGGTTGCGGCACAATACGGAGTGGCCGCGAACCGTATCGGTACCGTCACCCGCACCGAATTTCGCATCCAATTCAATGGCTCGCCTGTTATAAGAGGGGACGTGAGTTCCTTCCGGCGAGTTTGGTCCGAATCCCTGGCAGCAGCCATCGAGAGCGCATGAACCCTGGGCAAATCCATTTAGACGACGATCATTTTCACGATCACTGCGGCGTGTTCGGCGTCTTCGGCAACGACGAAGCGGCGAAGCTGACGTATCTCGGACTTTACGCGCTGCAGCATCGCGGGCAGGAATCCGCCGGCATCGCCACCACAGACGGCACCGACCTGCGCGTCCACAAATCGCTCGGTCACGTGCAGGAAATTTTCACGCCGCAAGTGATCGCCACGCTTCCCGGCGCCGCCGCCATCGGACACACGCGCTATTCCACGGCCGGTGACACCACGCTGATGAACGCGCAGCCCGTGGTGATCGATTGCAACAAAGGCAAAATCGCGCTCGCGCACAACGGCAATCTGACGAACGCGATCGAAGTGCGCCGCCGGCTCGAGCATCGCGGCTCGATCTTCCAGACGACGAGCGACACGGAAGTGATCGTTCACCTGATCGCTCGCAGCACGGCTCGAAATCTTTCCGGCGCGATTGCCGACGCATTGAACCAGGTGGAAGGCGCTTATTCGCTGGTGCTGCTGACGCGCGATGAAATTTACGCGATTCGCGATCCGCGCGGCTTCCGCCCGCTGAGCATCGGCCGCGTCGATGGCGCGTGGGTGGTCGGCTCGGAAACCTGCGCGTTCGATTTGATCGACGCGGAATATGTGCGCGAGGTGGAACCCGGCGAAATGGTGCGGATTTCGCGCGGCGGCATCGAATCGATTCGCTTCGCTCCGGAGAAGCCACACCAATTCTGCATTTTCGAGCACGTCTATTTTTCGCGGCCGGATAGTCTGGTATTCGGGCGTCCGGTGAATCAAAGCCGCGAGCGCCTGGGCCGTTTGCTGGCGCGCGAGCATCCGGTGGCAGCCGATATCGTGGCGCCGGTGCCCGATTCCGGCGTTCCCGCTGCGGTGGGCTATGCGGCCGAATCCGGAATCCCGTTTCGAATGGCGCTGATTCGCAACCACTATATCGGCCGCACGTTTATCGAACCGGAGCAGGCCATCCGCGATTTCGGCGTGAAGCTTAAACTGAATCCGGTGCGTCGAATGTTAGAGGGACAGCGCGTGATTCTCGTTGATGATTCGATCGTGCGCGGCACCACCAGCCGGAAAATCGTCCGCCTGGTGCGCGAAGCGGGCGCCACCGAAGTGCACGTCCGCATCAGCTGCCCGCCGACGATTTCGCCGTGCTATTACGGCGTGGATACGCCGCGGCGCGAAGAGCTGATCGCCGCCAACCAATCGATCGAAGAGATTCGCGCATTTCTGGGCGCCGATTCGCTCGGGTACGTTTCGCTCGAATCGTTGCGCGCGGCCGTGGAAGATACCGAGGGTAAATTTTGCACATCGTGTTACACCGGCAGCTACCCGACCGAGCTGGTGCAACTCGAAGTGGAGGCTCATCGTGGCAGCTGAGGCGGGAGAAGCGGTAATCGTCGAGAAAGTGAATGTCCGGCATGCGGATACGGTGGGAGACCGCGTCCGCCGCGAAGTGCTTTCGTGGGTCTGGGTGATTCTCGCTTTTCTCTTTATCGAAGGAACGCTGGTGCAGGCGCGCGTGATTCCCAGCGGCTCGATGGAGAGCACCGTTCTGATCGGCGATCACTTAATCGTGAGCCGCTTCGGATACGACGCGGGCATTCCGTTCACCGATTACCACGTGCCGCTGTGGCGCGAGCCGAAGCGCCAGCAGATCATCGTGTTTCGCGCACCGCTGCCCGAGCAGGGCTTTCCGGATTTCATCAAGCGCTGCATCGGATTGCCCGGCGACACGCTTGAAATCAAGCAGGGCGTGGTGTACGTCAACGGAAAAGCGCTCGACGAGCCGTACCGGAATCAGCCGCCGAATCCGGCCGAAAATCGCGCCGCCTTCACCGTCCCGCCCAACAGCTATTTCATGATGGGCGACAATCGCGAGAACTCTTACGACAGCCGCTACTGGGGATTTGTGCCGCGCGCGAATATCATTGGCACTCCGGTTGTGATCTACATGTCGATCGACGCGCCCGAAGAAGTGTGGGAGCCGGGGCACGTCGGAGAGCGATTTGAAACGTACTTCAATGCGCTGATCCATCCGCGCGAAGTACGCTGGAAGCGCCTGTTCCACGCATTCTAGAATTCTGGATTCAACTGGCCCCTCCGGAAACGGATTCTTTCCATGCGCTACGCCGATGCCGGCGTCGATATTTCGGTCGCTGACGAAGCCAAGCGGCGCATCGCCGCGATGGCGAAAGAAACATTTCGCCGCGGCGTGCTCGCACCCATCGGCGGGTTCGGCGCGCTCTTCCAGCTCGACCGCAAGCGCTGGCGCGATCCGATTCTCGTCGCAAGTGCGGACGGCGTCGGGACGAAACTGAAAATCGCGTTTGCCACCGGAATTCATTCCTCCGTCGGCGCGGACATCCTGAACCACTGCGTGAACGACATTCTGACGCAGGGCGCCGAGCCGCTTTTCTTTCTCGATTACCTAGCAATGGGAAAACTGGACTGCGCGATCGTGGAGCAGGTGATCGGCGGAATGAGCCGCGCCGCCAAAAAAGCGGGCTGCTCGCTGATCGGCGGTGAGACGGCCGAAATGCCGGACTTCTATCCGCCGGGTGAATACGAACTCGCGGGATTCATCGTGGGCGCGGTCGAGCGCAAGCAACAGCTCGATTGCCGCCGCGTGCGGCCGGGCGACATGCTGCTCGCGCTGCCTTCGAACGGTCTGCACACCAACGGCTACTCGCTTGCGCGCAAACTGGTTTTCGGCGTGGCAAAACTCAAGCCGGATTCCTACGTGCCGGAAATCGGGAACAAGATCGGCGCCGAACTTCTGAAGCCGCATCGCGCATACTGGCCGCTGCTGAAGAATGTCGTGGCGCGCGGCTGGGTCACGTCGATGGCGCACATCACCGGCGGCGGCATCACCGGGAATCTTCCGCGCGCGCTGCCGAAGAAAAATATGCAGGCGGTGATCGAGCTGGGGTCGTGGCCGGTACTGCCGGTTTTCAAGTATCTGGCGAAGCTGGGGAAAATCGATCGCGACGAATTGCTGCAGACGTTTAATCTGGGCGTGGGGATGATTCTGGTGGTGCCGCCCGCGAAGGTGGCGCGCGTCGAGTCCGAGCTGAGGCGACGGCGGGAAAAGTTCTTCCTGATTGGGCGCATCGAGGCGGGTGCGCGCGGGGAATCGCGAGTCGTTTATTCGGGCAAGCTCGGATTGTAGCGGCGATTGCGGACCGGGCGGAGAATGCGCAGCTGAGATCCTTCGACTGCGCCCCGCACCTTCGCTTCGCGAAGGAAAGAAAAAGCGCGGGGCTCCGCTCAGGATGACAGGCGCGTCTGTGATTTGACGCCGCCTATGAGAGAGACCCAGGACGTCGGGCGAGAGGGCACGGCATGCCGTGCCCTCACTGATTCATTCCGCTACTCGCCGATGTTGTCGATGTCGGCTACGGCTTTCCACTTGCCATCGGCTTGCTTCTTCCAAACCACCACGTACTTGCCTTTTTCGTCTTTTACTTTTCCTTTTTTCTCTTCGGTCTGCTCGTCATAGGTTCCGTATTCGTAGGCGATGTCGCCGGAGCGCGCCACTTCCACGTACGTGGTCTCAAACGTGAGGCCTGGGCCAGGAGTGGCGAGTTCTGATTTCCAGGCGAGCTTGATCGCGTCTTTGCCGGTCACCTTCGCGCCGTTGTTCACGAAAAAGATCGCGTCGTCCGCATAATACGAAGTAGCTTTGTCGAGATCTCGCGCCTGCGAGGCTTTGCTCCAATCGGCGGAGGCGGCACGAATGGCGGCTTCATCGGCCTTGCGCGTGTCCGGCGGCGGCGCAGGCTTTTGCGCGGTCTGGTCCGAGCAAGCAACGGTAATGCCGCTGGCAAATAGCGCGGCGAAGAGAAGCAACAGCGAACGAGACTTCGACCGGTTCCGGGACATGGAAAGCCTCCTGGCAAACTAGAAGTTGTGGGAGACGATGCCTTTTATGCGCACGAGTGTCAAGGAATCATCAAAGGCATTGGCTGGCTTTCCAACGAAAAATTCAAAAGAGCCGGCTGGAAGCCGGCGCTACGGAAGTGCACGCCAGGCGTGAGTTAGCTGCGAAGTCCGGAGCGCGGTTGCTTCTCGCCGCGTCCGAATCGGGGCGTGGGTGCCTCCGTTTTGAGGGACTGCGAAACTATGCTAATTTCCTGCGGTGACGAAGAAACGCATCGGCGTGCTGCTCTCGGGGCGCGGATCGAATTTCGAAGCGCTGGCGGAGAGCGCCGCCGCCGGACGCATCCCCAACGCGGAAATCTCGATCGTAATCAGCAACCGGGAGAACGCGCCGGGCATCGAGAAGGCTCGTGCGCGCGGAATTTCGGCGCAGGTGATACCGTCGAAGGGACTCGAGCGCGAAGCCTACGACAAGCTGGTGATTGCGGCACTCGAGGAAAAGAAGATCGATCTCGTCTGCCTGGCGGGTTACATGCGGCTGCTCAGCCCCGCATTCGTCGCGGCCTTTCGCAATCGTATCTTGAATATTCATCCGTCGCTGCTGCCGGCGTTTCCAGGACTTGAGTCGCAGCGGCAGGCTCTCGAACACGGCGCCAAATTTTCCGGCTGCACGGTGCATTTCGTGGACGAAAATCTCGACGCCGGGCCGATCATTTTGCAGGCGGCCGTGCCGATTCTGGATGACGACACGCCGGAAACGCTTTCCGAGCGAGTGTTGCGCGAAGAGCATCGAATTTACACCGAAGCGGTGCGAATCGTTCTGGAAGGGCGCTACCGCATGGATGGGCGGCGCGTGCTGATCGGTTCACAGAATACAGCGGAGAAAGCATAGTGACGGCAACAAAGTTCAAGCCGGTGGACGAGCAGCTCGCGTACTTGCGCAAAGGTGTAGCGGAAATCATCCGCGAAGACGAGCTGAAGGCCAAGCTCGAGAAATCCGCGAAAGAAGAAAAGCCGTTGCGCGTCTATCTGGGCGTGGACCCAACTGCGCCCGACATCCACCTGGGCCACACGGTGGTGCTGCGAAAGCTGAAACAATTTCAAGATATGGGGCACACGGCCGTTTTTCTGATCGGCGATTTCTCCGCGATGATCGGCGACCCGACCGGGCAATCGGAAACGCGTCCGCCGCTCTCGCGCAAGCAGGTGGATGCGAACGCGAAAACGTATCTCGAACAGGTATTCAAGATCCTCGATCGCGCGAAAACTGAGGTCCGCTATAACAGCGAGTGGCTCGGAAAGCTGACGAGCTTTGAAATCGTTCAACTGTGTGGGAAGTATCGGCTGGCGCGGATGCTCGAGCGGGAGGATTTTCGCTCGCGTCTGGAGAAGAATCTGCCGATTTCCGTCCACGAGCTTTTGTATCCGCTGCTGACGGCTCTCGATGCCGTGGCGCTGAAAGCCGACGTGGAGCTGGGCGCCACCGAACAGAAATTTAATTTGCTGGTGCACCGCGATATCCAGCGCGAATACGGTTTGCCGGGCGAAGTGGTGCTGACGATGCCGATCTTGGTGGGGCTCGACGGCGAGCGAAAGATGTCGAAGAGCCTGGGGAATTATGTGGGCATCGACGAAGCTCCCGGCGAAATGTTCGGCAAGCTGATGTCGATTTCCGACGACCTGATGTGGACATACTGGGAAGTGCTGACGGATTTGAAATCACCTGTGATCGTGCGATTAAAGGAGGAAGTGCGGACGGGCGTACTGCATCCCAAGGAAGCGAAGATGCAGCTGGCGCACACGATTGTGGCGGGATTTCACGGCGAAGAGGCGGGGAAGAAAGCGCGCGAGGAATTTCAGCGAGTGTTCAGCGAGCGGAAGCTGCCTTCGGAGATTCGGGAATATGCTGTGAACCTCGAAGGAAAAATGAAGCTCTCAAGGATTCTTCAGGCGCACGGGGGAGTCTCCTCGCGATCTGAAGCAGACCGCTTGATAAAGCAAGGAGCTGTGGAGATCGACGGTAAGCCGGTCGATGACGTTGCTTACGAGATTGATCTCAACCATCCAAAGAAGTTCCTCTTGCGGATCGGAAAAAAACCTCCGTTTTACATTGTTGTGAAATAGCACGTCGGCACGGCATGCCGCGCTCCTCCGGAAGATTCATCTTGGTTGCGACGCGGGCGGGTCTTAGACCCGCCCCTACGGAAAAGCGCTACTTGCGTTCGGATAGGTGCTGGAGGCGATCGAGCCAGGCGCGATCGCGCTGGGCGACCGCGAAGCGTGTGAAAACCACATCGAAGATTTGGCCGAATAGCTTCGGCATTCGGTAAGAATCTCGCATCGTCAGCCGCGTCCCGCCCGGAACCGGTTCGAATTCCCACCTTTGCAATCCGCGCACACCATAGGAATCCTGAAATTGCCACTCGAGCAAGCGCTCCCATTCATACGCTGTGACAACGGCGGTGAGTGTGACGTCCCGCGTTTGCAGCACGCCGGTGATTCGCACTTTCTGGCCGACGGCAAAATCGGACGCGCCGCCCTGCACCTCGAAATGCGAATCCATTTCGACGCCGTACCAGAGCGGCATTCGCTGGGGGACGAAAAATACGGAGACCTCGTTCGGGGGGACTGAAAATTCGCGGGAGAATTCCAGGTTGGCCATGGCGGGAGTGGCGTTGCCTCAAGAAAAACGGTGAAGAGAGATCCCTCGACTGCGGCTCGCGCCCTCGCTTCGCGAGGGGAGGAAACACCGCGCGAGCCTCCGTTCGGGATGACGGGTCAAGCCTACGAACGCTGCATCAGCGCCCGTCAATGCACGTCCACGAGGACGAGCGAGACGTCATCCGCCGATGGACCCTCGCGCCATTCAGCGACGCGATCGAGAATTCCCTGTTTCATTTGCTTGAACGGCAGCATCGCGGTTTCGCGCACAAATTTCTGCACGCCTTCCACGCCCAGCATCTCGCCGTTCGCATCGAAAACATCGGTGATGCCGTCGGTATAGAGCACGATGCGGTCGCCGGGGAGCAGGTCCACGTCGAGAGTGGCTTCCATGTCCACCGCATTCGGAAGCGCCCCCAGAACCATGCTGCGCGATTCCAGTAGCCGAGGCTCTTCTCCCGGCTGCACGATCATTGCGGGCGGATGGCCGGCGCCGGCGAAGACCATCCTTCTGGCGCTGCGGTCCACGCGCGCCGCGGCCACCGTGAAAAAGAAAACCGAGCTGCCGAGGTTGCTCATCACGAAGCGATTCAATTGCCGGAGCATGTCGCCCAGCGGCACGCCGCTGCGCAGATGCGAGATCGTTTCGGAATAGATGCGGTTGGCGACGAGCGCGGAGCCGATGCCGTGGCCGGAAACGTCGCAAACCAGAAGATTCAGGTAGTCGGTATCGAGCGAGCTCACGAGCCCGAAATCGCCGCCGATCGTGCGCACCGGATTGTAGAACGCCTCGACCTCGAGGCTGCCCCAGGTGAGTGACTTCGGAGCAAGACTCTGCTGCACCCGAGCCGCGAGCGTGAGGTCCTCCTCGATTTCCTTCTGGCGATCTTCGAGAAGCTTGTTCGCCGCGCGGAGCTGCTCTTCGGCGCTCTTCTGCTCGGAAATATCGGTGAAGCTTACGATCGTGAAGGTTCGCCCGTCCGGATCCTCGAGGCTTCGCGCGCTCGAGACCACCGGAAGCTTTGCGCCGCTCTTCGTCGGCAGGAAAAACTCGTGGCGCGTCCGGCCCAGCTGACGAACCTCCCGGCGCCGCTCGTGGATGAGCGCCGCATCTTCGGGCCCGTAGTACAACAGGAGCGGGTCGTGTCCCAAAATATCGTCGCGGGAGACGCCCGTCATTTCCTCGAAGCAGGAGTTAACGAAGATCACGTGCTCGCAGTCGTCAACGATGACCACACCCTCGTTCAACGTCTCGAGAATGCCGGCCATTTGTTCCAGCCATTCGGGCAGTTCGATTTCCAATGCCAAGGGACAACCCCCGCGCGCCCATCGCGCCGCCAGCGTTCATCTTACCGAATTAATGTGTAACCCACAAAGCCGCCCTTGCGTCTACGCAGCCAGAGTTTTCCAAACGAAGATCAGGGTGTGTCGAAGCGCGCGACTCGATCGTGACGACGATTGGGGTGTGTCTCTGTGAGCGGGTATATCCACCACAAAACAAGTGCAACGTTATTGTATGAATTACTTGCCCTTAGTGTGCAAAAAAATGCGCAAACGCGAGGGGCTACTCCTAGTCGTCGTAGCTCTCTCATAACCGCATTAATCTGGTTTATATGGGCTTTTTGAAAGGAAAATTTGTGCCGGGATTCGCCACGAAGTTTGGCGAATCGATTGCGGGAAATCGGAACCAGGGAGTGTTGTCCGTAGAAGTCCGCTTTCGATCGTTTTCAAAGCACCGAGGCCCGGGGGGCGCTGGGCGTAATCGGTCCCACTGCGAATCTCGAGCTGTCAATTCAGGTCCACATTCGAAGGTTAGGGGGAGGCTTGGATGAAGAGGGGTGTGTTACTCGCAGGGGTGTGTAGTCTGCTTTTGATTACTGCAGCAGTCTGCCTGGCACCATCTACCGCAAGCGCTCAGGGCCGTCGCCGGATGATCACCGAGCGCATCAACGAAAACGCGAGAGTCACCTTGCCGGGTCACATTCGGCACGAAGCTACTGCCGAAAACGACCGTGGCGCCCTGGAAGAGGGTGCGCTCGTACAACATGTTTGGCTTCTCATGCGCCGGTCGCCTGAGACCCAGCAGGCTTTGAACAAGTTCGTCAGTTCCTTGACCGACTCCAGTTCGCCGAACTATCACCGCTGGCTCACCTCCGCTGAATTCGAAAGCCGTTTTGGCCCCAACGCAGATGACGTGGCCACCGTGAAGGGCTGGCTGGAATCGAACGGCATGATCGTAAATCACGTGTACGCCAATGGCGTGGTGGATTTTTCGGGCCGGGCCGGCCAGATCCGCGAGGCCTTCGGCGCCGAGCTGCATCACCTGAGTGTGGACGGTGTGAATCACATCGCCAACATGAGGAACCCGCAGATTCCGTCCGCGATCGCTCCCGCGGTTGCCGGGCTGGTTTCTCTCAACAATTTCTTCCCGCACCACATGCACACGCCGCGCAGATCCTTTGTGACTTCCTTCGGGGACCAGGCGATCGTGCCGGCTGATCTGGCTACCATTTACGATTTCAACGACGTTTACAAGGCGGGCGTTACGGGCAAGGGTCAGACGATTGCCGCAGTCGAGGACACTAACGTCTACAGCGGTTCGGAATGGCCCACCTTCCGCAAGGTGTTCGGGTTGTCGCGCGCCTACCCCTATGGCACGCTCAGCATCCTGCATCCACAACCGGGCACCGCGGGCAACTGCGACGACCCCGGAGTGAACGGCGACGACGGCGAAGCGGCTATCGATGTTCAGTGGGCCAGCGCCTCGGCTCCCAACGCCCATATCTGGTTGATCTCCTGCGCCGACACAGATCTCAATTTCGGTGGCTTTATCGCGATGGAGAACATTCTGGATAACGGTGGCCAAGTGCCGAACATTATCAGTATCAGCTACGGCGAAGATGAGCCGGAGGACGGCGCGGACTTTAACGCCTACATCAACGAGCTCTACGAGTTCGCCGCTGCGCAGGGCGTCTCCGTTTTCGTCTCCTCGGGTGACGAAGGGGCGGCCAGCACCGACGCAAACCGCCGGTTCGCAACCCACGGCATCACTACCAGCGCCCTCGCAACCACCCAGTGGAACACGGCTGTGGGCGGCACGGACTACGGCGACCTGTATGCCTGCCTCCTGGCCGGCAACTGCGGCGTGGTCAACGGCAGCAGCTACAACACCACCTACTGGAACGCCACCAACACGGCCACGTTTGGTTCAGCTAAATCGTACATCGACGAAGTACCGTGGAACGATTCCTGCGCCAGCCAGCTGATCGCAACGTTGCTGGGTCATGCGTTGACATACGGCACCACCGGCGCTTGCAATACGTCTCCCGGTAATTCGTCGTTCCTGACCACAGCCTCCGGCAGCGGCGGCCCGAGCAATTGCTTTACGGGCACACCGTCGATTCCGGGCGTCGCCAGCGGCACTTGCGCTGGCTACCCGAAGCCGGCCTGGCAGTCCGTGTTCGGCAATCCCAGCGACGGCGTTCGCGATATTCCAGACGTCTCGCTGTTCGCTGCCAATGGAGTGTTCGGACACTACTACGTGGTCTGCTACACCGACCCGCAGGGTGGCGGCACTCCCTGCGTCGGTGATCCCAGCAATTGGGCGGGATTCGGCGGCACGTCCGTATCTACCCCGATCGTGGCGGGGATGCAAGCGCTCGTAAACGAGCACACCGGCAGTAGCTTCTCGGGCAACGCAGCGCCAACGCTCTATGCGCTCGCCAGAGGAGAATATGGGTCTGCGGGCAATTCGTCCTGCAACTCGACGCTCGGCAACGGCGTAGGCAGCGGCTGTATTTTCTACGACGTGACCCAGGGCGACATGGATGTTCCCTGCCGGACGTTGAACGTCAGCGGCGTAGCGACTCTCTTCAACTGCTACCGGCCGTCGGGCACGAATGGCGTGTTGTCAACTTCGAACACGTCTTATCAGCCCGCTTACGGAACAACCAGTGGTTGGGATTTCGCGACTGGGATTGGCACGGTAAACGCCTACAACCTGGTCATGAACTGGCCGCATTAGGAAACGTCCTTCCGCGGAGGGAGCGCAGCGCGGCTCCCTTCGCAGAAGGAAAATATTCGGACTGAGGCAATCGTTACGGATGGGAAGTAACAGGATCTCGAAAAGAGCCCTGAATCTGAAATTGAGGTGGAGCGTGCGAAAACTTCTGGCAGTTTCTTTTATCTTCGCGTTGTGCTTTTTGCTGTACACCACGCCGGCATCGGCGGATGCCCAGTTGGTGACCAACGGCGGGTTCGAGTCCGGTGACTTCACCGGCTGGACCTTGTCCGGTAACACCGCCAACCCCGACATCTTTTTCGGCGTCGATAACTTTGACGCCAACAGCGGCAACTTTGGCGCCTTTCTCGGCGCCATCGGCAGCCCTCTCACCCTCAGCGAAACCCTGAATACCACGGCCGGCGACAATCTCGTCGTCTCCTTCGCCGTCGCTCAGAATCTCGATACCGCCGATCCCACCGGCTCCGTTAACACCTTCGTCGCCATGTTGGACGGCTCCACTCTCCTGAGCCTTTCCAATCCCGTTCAGGCCGGTGCTTTCCTTATCTACACGTTCGATCTTACCGCTCCTTCCAGCTCGTTCGTCTTGTCGTTCACCTCTCAGAATGATTCTGACTTCTGGTCGCTCGACGATGTTTCCGTCACCGCTCCAGAACCATCCAGCCTTCTGATGTTGGCGACTGCTCTTCCTGGATTGTTCTTCATCCGCCGCCGCAGGGCTGCTTAGCCTCACGGTAAGTCGATTCGACGGCAGAGGGCCGGTGCGCAGGCGCCGGCCTTTGTTGTCAGCCGCTGGATCCTCGCGTTGCAGGATTGCACGGAGGGACTCGCTACACCTCTGCGCTTTCGTCCCCTAAGCCCTGTCTGCTTTCGCGCGTGCTCTTTCTACTCCCAACTCCCCGCACTGCGAGAAACCTACCTGAAGTAAACTTGTTCGCCGCATCCAAGAATACTTATGACTGCCAACGGAAACCGCCTGCCGCCCGGACCAAAGGGTCTGCCCGTGCTCGGCGTCTCGCTCGACCTGCTACGCGACCCGCTCGAATTGATGCGCAGCGCCGCGCGCCAATATGGCGACGTGGTCCGCATCCCCGTGATTCTTCAAAGCCGCATCCTGCTGAATCATCCCGACTACATCCAGCAGGTGCTCATCTTCCAGCAAAGCAAGTTTCACAAGAGCGTGCTGACCAAGCAGACCACCGAGCGCCTGCTCGGGCAGGGTCTTCTGATCAGCGAAGGAGATTTCTGGCGGCGACAGCGGCGGCTGGCGCAGCCGGCGTTTCACCGCCAGCGCATCAACGAGTACGCCCCGGCAATGCTCGAATGCGCGGAGATGAAAGCGCGCGAATGGCGCGGCGGCGAGACGCGCAACATGGCCGAAGAGATGATGGAGTTGACGCTCGAGGCCGCCGTCCGCACGCTCTTCGGTACTACGCTTCCCGGCGAAGCCCAGCAGGTGGGACGCGCGATGACGTTCCTGATGCGCTATTCGCTGCGCCGCGCGCGCTCACCGCTGCAGATCCCGGCCGGTTGGCCCACGCCGAAGAATCGCCGCGCGGCGAAAGAGTTCGATTTTCTGGATTCGCTCGTGTACCGGATCATTGACGAGCGCAAAGCGCAGGGAAATTCGCGCCGTCACTCCGACTTGCTCTCGATGCTGATGGGCGCGATGGACGAAGACGGCACCCAGATGACTCCCAAGCAGTTGCGCGACGAAACCATGACGCTGTTTCTCGCCGGCCACGAAACCACGGCGCTCACGCTCTCGTGGACCTGGTATCTGCTGAGCCAGAATCCCGCCGCGGAAGCGCGCCTGCACGAGGAACTTGCCGGAGTGCTCGGCGGCCGCGCGCCGGGCGTTGCCGATCTCGAGCGATTGCCCTATCTGAATGCCGTCATCAGCGAAGTGCTGCGCATGTATCCGCCGGCGTACATCATGGCGCGCACGTCAATCGCGCCGTGCAGTATCGGCGGCTACGATTTCCCGGTGGGCTCGACGATTCTGCTATCGCAATGGGTGATGCATCGCGATGAGCGCTACTACGACGATCCCGACGCGTTTCGCC
Source organism: Candidatus Acidiferrales bacterium (assembly GCA_050746925.1). Lineage (GTDB taxonomy): Bacteria > Acidobacteriota > Terriglobia > Acidiferrales > UBA7541 > Palsa-295. The sequence goes on along the minus strand of JBOGNA010000038.1, from coordinate 78,925 downwards.
CCGAGCGCTGGATCGAAGGCCTCGCCGAGCGGCTTCCGGCAGGAGCGTATTTCCCGTTCGGCGATGGACCGCGGCGCTGCATCGGGCAGGGATTTGCGCTGTTGGAATCGGCGCTGGTGATTGCGTCGCTCGCGCAGCGATTTCGTTTTGAACTGGAGCCCGGCAGCACGGTGGCGACCGAGCCGCTTGTCACGCTGCGCCCGAAAAACGGCATCCGCATGAGAATTCACGCCCGCTAGCCAACCGCTGCTACTTCACGAATTCCCCGTGCCCGCTGTTCGCCCACGGATTGTAGGTCAGGCTGTAGCGAACGCGATCGGGAATCGCCGGATGATCGTAGAAAAGAAAAATATCCACAGGCCCCGGATCCGGGTCGGCCAGATCCACTTCTCCCAGAATCTGAAACGACTGCGCCGCAATCTGGCTGGAATCGGGCGTCAATCCGTGCGTCACTTCGAGCCCGTACTGATCCGCTTGATGCTCCAGGTGGCGGCTGAAAGCGTTCCCGATCGGCGACGAGACGAAAAACAAAATGATCAGGATCAGGAGTATCGCCGGCAGCGACGCCCAATCCGCTACGCCCCGAATCCCCCAGCTTCCGCCCCAGCGCTCGAGCACCCAGCCGATCAGGCGAAACACGAGATAGTAGAAAATAAAAAGCAGCATCGCGAAAAAGGCGAGCCCCTTCCACACGTGATTCAACACGTAGTGCCCCATCTCGTGGCCCGTAACAAACACGATTTGCGGCGTATTCATCTTCGCGATCGTCGTGTCCCACACCACCATGCGCTTGGACGCACCGATGCCCGTTACGTACGCGTCCACCGCGTTCAGCTTTTCGCTCGCGCCCATCCAGAACATGCGCTCGGGCGGAATGTCTTCTCCCGCGCGCCGCACCATTTTTTCCAGGCTCGCCGTAAGCCCCGGATCTTTCTGCTGCAGCGGCTCGAATTTGTGGAACAGCGGGTCGATTACCAGCGGCGTCAGAAAAAATAGAAACACCGCCAGCGGAAGCGAAATCGCCCAGAAATAAAACCAGCAGCGCTGCGGGCTTTTGCGAATCACGGCGTAGAGAATCCAAATCACGATCGACCCGATTACGAACCCGATCAGTTCTCCCTTCGTCCAGTCCCACAGCCACGAGCCCCATCCTTGAACGCTGATACCGTAAAGACGCAGAATCCAATGGCGCGCGATTCCGATGGGCAGCGAAAGGACGTCAAACGCGAAAAAGAAAAGCGGAACAAAAATCAGCGCCTGCACGAATCGCACCGATACGATTCGTTCCGCCCAATCCCGGAATTTTGGCGCCAGCTTCCACTTCAGGATCAAGAGCAGTACGATCAACGAATAAAAAAACGTGACCAACCGGCCCCAGAATGCGATCTTTCCCAGGTTGTGCGCTTTGCGGTAAAGGTCCGGCGGCAGCGTGTACGCCGTCACTTTTTTCTCAGCAGAAACGGGCGCCGCGGACGCGGTGCCTGGAGTTGCTTGAGCGCCCGAATCAGCAGCTTGCGTCAGCGCAGTTCGGGCGGATGCTGCACTCGAGTGCCCCGGCGTGCAGCAGACGCCGACGAATAGCGCAAAAGCGAGTCCCAGGCATCGCAACCAGAAAAATTTCATCGTCATTCCTCGAATGAAGTGTGGAATCGGTACGCGCTCCAAAATTTTGCGCCGCAAGTATGCACGCCCGCTCCAGCGGACGCAAGCAAGCCGCATTTAGTGGCACAGGCACTCGTATTCGCGCTGAGCCCTCGAAGGGCCTGTGCTCTGACGATCCAGCAGTTCAATCCCCGCGCAATCCACCTCCGAACCAAACCAATTCGTCAGGCTTCTCACCTGCCAGAAAGTACAGGGTGCCTTTTTGGGTGCTCGCCCCAACGCCAATTGCCGCCGCCGCCTCTCGCCGACTACTATAGACAAGCCCAAGACTTTCGCTGGAGGAGCCATCCGATGAAAAGCGCCTGGCCGGGACTTGCGATTTTGCTTCTGCTGCCGCTGCATTCGGCTTCCGCACGGCCACAACAGCAGGGCGATTCCTCCATCGCGGATGCGGCACGCCGCACGCGCGAACAGAAGAAAGAGCAGCCCAAATCCGCCAAGGTCTGGGACAACGACACGATCCCGAAGAAACCCGGCGACGTAAGTGTTATCGGCCCCTCTGCCGCGGCGCCGGATGATTCCGCAGCAGCAGCCCCTGCGGGTGCAGCCGATGGCTCCACCGCGCCAGCCGACGCCAACGCCGCCCCTCCTGCAGCCCAACCGGCCCCAGCCGCCGATTCAGACGGCGCCGACAAGTCCGAGCCCAGCAAAGCCGCCGCGGAGCTCGCCGCCATTCAGACCGATCTTGCCGCCGCCAAGTCCAATCTCCAAACCGCGAAAACCGATCTCGATGTCCTACAGCGCAAATTCACGCTCGATTCCCAAACCTATTACAGTAAGCCGAATTACGTCGCCGACAAAGACGGCGGCGCCAGAATCGACGCCGAAAAGGCCGATGTCGACGCCAAGCAGCAGGAAGTCGCCGACGCCCAAATGAAAGTCGATCAGCTGGAAGCCAAGCTAGCCGCCGTCAGGTAGCCACGACGAGCGCTTTCCCTCGTCGTGGGTCCTCGCCCACAAGGCAGCACGGCCTAAGCTCCGCAGTTCATTCGCAGCATCGCTGCCATTCCGTAACGCCGGCTTGCACTGAGTTACGAAGTGCATCCTGCCGGCGCCTTTGAATTCACCGTGGCGCACGCCGCTCGGCGCATCCACGCACATTTTTACCTCCCAGCAACACCACCACTACTAATTGTATATATTTTTCTTGACTCACTAGCGTCACCGGCGCACAATCCCGCCAGTTTCATCCGTTTTTGTTTCGTTCCGGGGGGCTTCGACGGCGATGCAATTCCCCTTCCGCCGCCGAGGCCGGGTTCTTGCGAGGCAAACGAAAATGCACTATCTGCCCGGTTGGACCGTTCAGTGTTTGAATCCGGAGTGTCCCGCGCGCGGCCACTGGCTCCGCGTCGAAGGCACGCCCATGGATCATTGCAGCAATTGCGGCTGCCCGCTTCACAACGTGCCGCCGCCACTCGCTCCGCGCTTCCGGATGCGCCCGCGCCCGCTGGCGAGTTATCGCCCCGTCGGCCGCCCGCGCTGATCTTTCAGTCGCGGCGCGAGCACGATCTGCGCACCATGCGGACTCGTCCCCGCAGCGCCGCCCGCGAACTCATCGAATAGCCGACGGCGCGAGCACACAAGAAAACCTAGCCCAAAAGAAAAAGCCCGGCTCTCCGCATCGGAGACCGGGCTTTTTGCGCTGCGTGAAACGCGCCCCGCTTCGTTGCTAGTAGTAGAACTTCAAGCCAAATTGAATTTGGCGCTGCCCTCGATCGGAACTGATCTGCCCAAACGTCGAATCGAATCCTTGATTGTCCGGATTCAAAAACTGGGCGTGATTGAACGCGTTGAAAAATTCGGCGCGAAACTCGAAATATTTGCTTTCCGTCACTTTGATGTGCTTCAGCAACGACAAGTCCCAGTTGTTGATTCCCGGACCCCGCAGAGCGTTGCGCCCGAGCGTCCCGTAGCTAAACAGCGGCACCCCTGTTTCGCCTCCCGAGCAGGTCGAGTCGTCGCAGGGGGTGCATATCAGATTCGTTGGATCAAACCAGAAATTACCTTCTGTGGGGACGCCTTGCCCTAACGCGCAATCACTGGAAAATCCGCCATTCGCAGCGTTCGGAGTGGGATTGCGCGGATTGACTCTTCGAATCGGACCCACGACGTCCGGCCGATCCAAAAAGCTGTTCTGCTCGCTGGCATTCCCATTCGAATAGAGAGTAAATGGCTGCCCCTTCTGGAACGTCACGATGCCGCTCAACTGCCATCCCTCGGCTATCTTTTTCAAAATCCCGTCGCTGTGAATTCCATAGTCGAGCGGCAGCTCCCAGATCCCGCTGATCACCAGCCGCTGCGGCACGTCAAAATCCGCCAGCGCGCGATCGAGCCGTGGGTCCAGCGGATCGGTATATTGAAATGACCGCGAGCGAAACCCCGAAGTCAGATCAATCGTTTTTGAGAGAGTGTACGCCGCCCGCAGTGCGAAGTGGCGGCTGAAGCGCTTATCCACCGTCACTTGCAGTTGGTGGCTGTCGGAAAGCCCGTTCCCCGCATTCGTGAATAATTGGGTCGCGCCGGTCGCTGTGCCGTTCGGATCGATCGGCGAAACCCCACCCGTGCACTGCGCGATATCCGCTCCCGTGACGATCTGCCGCCGCGCGCAGTCGGGATTCACGAAGCCGAACTGATCGAGTTGCTGTTGCATCAAAGCGGGATCGGGAAAATTCGTTTCAATCTGCGATATCAACTTGCGGCCCAGACTCCCCACATACACGGCTTCGACCATCGTGTCGCGAGTCGCTTGCCACTGGAATCCGTAATTGTAGTTTTCCGAATACGGAGTCCGAAAGTGCGGAAAGGTGGTGTAGGCAAAAGAGATTTTCGGATCGAGGAAGGTGCCCACTTTTTCTGCAGACGCGAAGGGAAACGGATTCTCGAAGCCGAACGGCGTGAACGGATCGCTTACAAAATCTCCGCTAAGCCCGTCGTAGCTAGGTGGGTCGAAATTCGAAACCGCCCCGAAAGGCGGCTGCCCGCCGAACTGCAAATTCAGCCCGCCATCCTCAATGTCGTAGAAAATTCCGAATCCTCCGCGCATCACCAGCTTGGCATTGCCGAAAATGTCCCACGCAAAGCCGAATCGCGGCGCAAAGTTATTGTGGTCGGGATAGACCAGCGCTTTGTTCGGCGTGCCCGGATCCCCCGGATACAGAATTCCGGACGGCGCGTCGGGAAAGCGCGTCGATTGCTGACCGGGAAAAAATCCCAGGATATTGTTGTGAATGTCGCTCTGCGGCATGTAGTACTCGTAGCGGAGACCGTAGTTTAATGTGAGGCGCGGCCGCACTTTCCAGGTGTCCTGCGCGTAGCCGCCGAAGGAGCCGGTTCGAATCCCGTACACCGCGTTCGAAAACTGGAAGTAGTTGTCCCAGAAGCCGCCGACGAAGTCCGCGAGTTCATTGTTCGTAAATTGGCCGAACGTGAAGTCATAACTGCCGTTGTTGAAGAAATCGAAATTGTAGTTCTGCCGAATCCGAGTGATATCCGCGCCGAACTTCAGCTCGTGCCGTCCGCGAGTCCACGTGTAGTTATCGGACCACTCAAAGGTGGCGCTGTGTTCTTTGGTCGGACCTCCCGGCGAGGGGCCGAGATTGAATGAATTTGTGAGCATGATCGGCGGCGCGGCACCCTTGGCGTCGTCGGGGCTTACGTTTGCAAAGCCCAGGCCGGCGGGAGAGGTCGTATCGGCCGGCACAAACTCCAGAACGGCCGAGCGATTCGCGGCAAACCGGAATTCATTCACCTCTCCCCCGGAGAAAGTATGATTCCACGTGAAAGTTCCGATCTGCGTGCGGAAAGCGTCAGAAAACCCCGAGCCGATCGGAACGTTCCCGCCGGTGGAAGCTCCCTTGATGATCTGGAACGGATACGCATCACGGGTATCGTCCACCACATACACGAAGGAGAGCGTATCCTTGTTTGTCAAAGTGTGATCGATGTGGACGATGCCCTGGTCGTTATTGATCGCCGCCGTCGGAAAAGAAATGAACCCGTCGCTCCCGATCGTCGCATGCGGAAGGTATTTGCTGATGTACGTTTGAATCGTGGGGCTCACGAGTCCCGCTGCGGCCATATCGTTGAACGGAATGTTGTTCCCGTTGGTCGGGTTAATCAATTGCGTGCCTACCGAACTGACGCAATTTCCTCCCGCATCGAATGTCATCCCCGTTTGCGGATCGGCGGGGCAAATATCAGCAAAGTTACCGCCCCGCTCCGGCTCGCTCAGCACCTGCAGCAACCCGGAATTTTGCCCTTCCCTCCGCCGAGTTCCCTGATAGGAAGCGAAGAAGAACGTCTTGTCTTTCTTGATCGGCCCCCCCACCGTGCCCCCGAACACATTGCGCTTGAAATTCTGCTTGGGCTCGCCGGCGGGCAGGAACCAATCTTTCGCATTCAGCACGTCGTTCCGCAGAAATTCAAACAGGTCGCCGTGAAAATTGTTCGTCCCGGATTTCGTGATCTGGTTGACGATTCCGCCCGATGTCCTTCCGAACTCGGCGTCGTAGTTGTTCGTCAGGATTTTGAACTCCTGCACCGCATCGGGATTCGGACTAGAAATGATGTTGTTGTTGAGGAAGTTGGTATTGTTCGCGCCGTCCAGCAAGAATGTCAGCGATTCCGACCGCTGCCCGCTCACCGAAAATGGATTTCCCGAGCCATCGTCCGGGTCGGACGCAAACACGCCCGCTTGCAGCAAACCGAGTTGCAGCGTGTCCCGGTCCAGCAGCGGCAAATCCTGAATCATCCGCTGATTCTCCACTTTTCCCAGCACCGCGCCCGTGGTATCCACCTGCGCCACGTTCGCCTTCACCTCTACCGTCTCCGAGCCCTGGCCCACTTTCAGCGTCACGTCGGCGCGCCCGTTCTGATTCAGCTCCAGGACGATCCCCGACTGAACGTATTTCGCGAAACCCGATTTCTCGATCGTGAGTGCGTACGTGCCGGGTGCGATCGGGTCGAACAGATAGCTGCCATCATTTCCAGTGTTCACCGTTCGCGACTTGGCCGTGCCCGTGTTCGTCAGCGTCACCTTCGCTCCGCCGACCACGCCTCCCGACTGATCCGTCACCGTTCCGCGCAATGACGTCGTCGTCTGGGCGCAAAGCGGCGCAGCAAACAGCGCTAAAACGCAAAGCATTACCGCAAACAAAAACAGCGCTCGAATCTGAGACACGGACCACCCCCGATAAAAGCTTCTATTTCAATCACAACGGAGTGCCGCCGGCTGAAACGACGAAGGTGCAGAAGTAGAAAGATTGCGGCCCACTTTCAGCGCCCGCAAACCGCGCTGTCACCCACTCCGCCCGTGCAACCCCGTGCCCTTTCTATAGAACCGCGCACGAGCGAAGTCAAGACGCTTTAGCTTTATGGCTCGGATTAGTGTTTTTGTTGCGTGACTTCCAGTCAATAGGCGGTCAAAAGAAGGGAGCGGCCGGTGGGGGAGCCGGCCGCTCAGGGCATGGGGTGTTGGAGGAGCAGAAACTCGAGGTAGCCATTCAGCAAGCCGGCGCTCATGGGGGGTGAGCGTTTGCCGGCCGCCGTACAGTCCCCGAATCCACAGTGATACTGCGCCCGCCCTCCGCCGGCGTCGATAGTCCCGAGGTAGGCTTCGCTCCGGTACGAAGGTACCGCCCTTTCGTCTTCGCGCCACCTTCGCTCGCGCCCGCAAATTACATTTCGCGGGGTAGTCACGACGAGCGCCTCACCTCGTTGTGGGATTCGAAGGGGCCACTCGTATCGCAAAGCGATCACGGAATCTACCCGTGTCGCTCGCCGCGCCGGCACATAGCACGCCAGCAGCGCACACACGCCAACGTACGTCACCGGATCGGTGGCGCTGACGGTGAGGAAACTCCCGAACACAAGCGCGGAAAAGTACAGATCTAGGGCTGGCTGTTCTTTTTCGTTCCGATGGCCAGTCGAATTTCTCCTCGTCGTCGTGGTACCGTCGCTCGTGGCTGACGAAAACAAACTTCAAACCGTTCCTTCAGCAGGGTTCTTGCGGAGGCCTCTCTCCGAGATTTCTCCGCGCCCTCTCTGGCCTCTGTGGCCCTGCTCGGTGTCTTTCGTGTCGAGTTTCTTCGCGTTTCGATTCGGCGATGCGGCCAGGATCGTCGCCCGGAGCGAGCGCAGAGAGTCGAAGGGCCGCTCTTGTACGCCGCTTCTAATATACGGTGCCGCGATTAGAAATCCCCGTAAGTCATTGAAAACATGGCTCCGACACTCTTTCTAATCTACGGTAAAAGGGGATTCTTCCAACGGCGATTCATTCACGTTTTCACCCCGCTCCGTGCTTCGAGATTCGAGAACTTGAACCCCTCGCATCCGAATGGTAGGCTCGCACAAGTCAGCCAATTCGCACGCCGGGCGAACCGTCGCCGGATCACTTCCGTGGGCGCCACCAGAATCCAATTCGACCGCAAGGCCGTCGTCGAGGCGGAAGCGGTGGGAACCGTGCGGCAGCTCCTCGTCGAGCTCGACGGCGCGCGCGGCCTGGAGGAACTAGCCGCCCGCGGCGCGAAGGCTCATCTCGAACGCGAGCTCGGCCTCGGCAGTCTCGAGCGGGTCGAACTTATGCTCCGCCTCGGTAATACCTGCGGCGTCCGCCTGCCGGATCGCGTGGTCGCCGAAGCCGACACCGTGCAGGATTTGATCGACGCCATCCTGCGCGAAAATTCAGCAGCGCAAGCGAACGAAAAAGCCGCCGTCGCGGCAACCGGAACCCCCGCGGCAGTGGCTCCCGCGCCCGTATCTCCGGCGTCGAGCCGGCCGGACCTCGAAGAACAGATCCGAAAAGCCGAAACTCTCACTGAAATTATTCGTCTTCGCGGGCGCGCCGAGCCCGCTCGCGCCCACATACTCCTGTACGAAGAAAGCGATGAGCCGCGCACGATCACTTACGGCGAACTCTACGAGCGCGCATCTGCCGTCGCCAACGATCTTCGAAGCCGCGGCCTCGAACGCGGCCAGACCGTCGCAATCATGCTGCCGACGTGCGCCGAATTCTTCACGACGTTTGCCGGCATCCTGCTCGCCGGTGGAATTCCCGTCCCGATCTATCCGCCGTTTCGCGCCGATCGCATCGCCGAATACGCCACGCGCCAATCGAACATTCTGCGCAATGCCGAAGCACAATTTCTCGTCACGTGGAAGCAGGCCGAATCGCTAGCCCGCCTGCTGCAGCCGCGCGTGCCGTCGCTGCGCGAAGTCTTGAACGCGCAAAAACTCGCGAGCGCGCCGGCCGACCCCCCAACCAGCGGGGCAACGCCGACCGCCGAATGGCGCCCGGTCGAACATCTCTCGCATCGCGCCCGAGGCGAAGACATCGCTTTCCTGCAATACACTTCCGGCTCGACGGGCGATCCCAAAGGCGTGATCTTGACGCACGCGAATCTGCTCGCGAATATTCAGGCGATCGTCGGCGGCATTCACATTCAGGCGGACGACGTGGCCGTCAGTTGGCTGCCGCTCTATCACGATATGGGTTTGATCGGCGCGTGGTTCGTTCCGATCATCACCGGCATTCCGCTCGTCGTGATGTCGCCGCTCGCGTTTCTCAGCCGCCCCGACCGCTGGCTCTGGGCCATTCACAAGCATCGCGGAACGATTAGCCCGGCACCGAACTTCGCCTACGAGCTGTGCGTTCGAAAGATCGCCGACAAAGATATCGAAGGACTCGATCTCAGCTGCTGGCGCGCGGCAACGAACGGCGCGGAGCCCGTCGCAGCAGCGACGCTCGAACGCTTTGCCGCACGCTTCACGCAATACGGATTCCGCCGCGAGTCCTTGATGCCTGTGTACGGACTCGCGGAAGCGTGCCTCGGCGTCTCGGCGCCCGCGCTCGGTTCCGGCTACAAAGTGGACCGCATCGAGCGCGCTGCTCTCGAGTCCGAAGGCCGCGCCGTTCCCGTACCGGCGTCTGCGGCAGCGGACGATCCTGCTGCGCTCGAGTTTGTCGGCGCCGGCAAACCGATGCCCGGCGTCGAGGTTCGCATCGTTGATCGCGAGAAGAATGAACGCGAGCTCGGTGAACGCACCGAAGGCCAGTTGCAATTCCGCGGCCTCTCCGCTACGAGCGGCTACTACAAGAATCCCGCCGCCACCGGCGAGCTGGTTCACGAAGGCGGCTGGCTCGATTCGGGCGATCTGGCTTACTGGGCGGACGGCGAAATCTACATCACCGGCCGGGCGAAGGACGTGATCATCAAAGCCGGCAGAAACATCTACCCGCACGAAGTGGAAGAAATCGCGGGGCGGGTGGCGGGAGTCCGCACCGGTTGCGTGGTGGCGTTTGGCGCTCCCGATGCGCGCAGCGGCACCGAACGCCTCATCGTCACGGCCGAAGTGCGAGACATCGCCGCGGCGAAGCGCATCTCCGATGAAATCGCTCGCGTGGTGAACGATGCGCTGGGCATGCCTCCCGACGCCGTCGAGCTGCTGCGGCCGCAGTCGATTCCCAAAACTTCCAGTGGAAAACTACGTCGCACCGAAACGCGCCGCTTGTATCTCGAAGGCAAGCTCGGCCAAAAGCAGCAAGCTGCCTGGATGCAAGTGGCCAAGCTGGCCGCTCGCAGCGCCGGGCCCCGCGCATGGGCTGCGATGAAGAACGGCGCACGACGCGCCGTGGAGTTTGCCTACGGAATCTACGCCCTTTCCACCTTCGGCACGATTCTCGCCGGCCTTTGGGTTGCCGTGTCGCTGACCTCCGACCGGGAGCGGGCGGCGCGAATCGCGCGGACGGGAGGGCGGCTGATTTTATTCGCGGCTGCCATCCCGCTAAAAATCGAAGGCGCGGAAATGCTGAACAGCCTCAAGCCGACCGGCCCGTGGATTTTTGCGCCCAACCATTCGAGCTACGTGGATATTTTTGTCACGCTTGCTTCGCTTCCCGCCGGCGTGCGCTTCGTCGCCAAGGGCGAAGCGTACCAAATGCCGCTGATCGGAAAAATCATCCGCCGCTCCGGCCAGCTCGCTTTCGATCGCAGCGATCCGCAAGCCCGCATCCGCCAGGCGGAAGACGTGGAGGAAGCGCTGGGACGCGGAGAATCTGTCGTGGTTTATCCCGAAGGAACTTTCACGTCGACGCCGGGCATCCGCCCTTTTCAGCTCGGCGCCTTCAAAGCTGCCGTCGATATGCAGCGCCCAATTTGTCCTATCGCGATCCGCGGTGCGCGCCAGATTCTGCGCGATAAGACGCGGCTGCCGCGCCCCGGCCGCGTCACCGTTTCCTTCGGCCCGTTGATTCTCCCCGATACTTCTGCGGGAGATGCCTGGCAAGAAATTGTCCGCCTGCGCGACACCACCCGCGAAACAATCGCGCGCCATACCGGAGAATCTCTCCTCTAAATACAGGCTTCCTGGTGACCCTTTCGCTCTCACCTGCATCCAACTAATTTCAGTCGAAGCAAAGCGGCTCGCGCCTCTCTCCCGGCGAGGCGGCGGGCGATCTATACCGGCACGTGCAGAAAAAAGGACTCCGCCGCCGCACGTCGCGCTCCGGACCTTAATCCAACTACTCTCCAGGAGGAGATTTTTCATGATGCGAAAACTGTCGTTATTGATGGGCTTACTTTTTCTTGTGTCCTTCACGGCGCATGCGCAGGATTCGGACAAAGTGGAAGTCTTTGGCGGTTATTCTTTTATGCACAACGATAACCGGCCCGACGGGAACTTGAACGGATTTGAATTCTCGGGCCAATATAAATTCACGAACTGGCTGGGTGCGGTGGCGGATTTTGATGGGCACTACGGCTCGCCAAACGGCTTCAACACCCACGCGAACAACTTTATGTTCGGCCCACAGGTTTCTTTTCCCGCGCGCGTCTCGCCTTTCGCACACGTACTTTTCGGCGGCGCGCACGAGCATGTGGACGGCGCAGGCAGCGACACATCGTTCGCGGCCGCGATTGGCGGCGGCATCGACGCGAAAGTCAGCGGACCATTTTACTGGCGCATAATTCAAGGCGACTGGATTCACACCAGCCTCTTCGGACGCGACCAGAACAGCGGGCGGCTTTCGACGGGAATTGTGATCCGGTTCTAGCTTCCCTCCAGATGCGAGGGCGCCGCGAAACTCTCGCAGCGCCCTTTCATTCTTCCTCGCCTTTCAGTTCAGCACGAATTTCACAGTGATGTAGGTTTCCACTTCCACCGCTTCGCCGCTCAAGAGCGTCGGCCGGTAGCGCCAGTTGCGCACCGCGGCGATCGCGGCTTGCGCGAGCAGCACATTTCCATCCACGGCCTCGAGCGCTCGCACCGTGCCATCCGTGCGAATGAACGCGTGCAGATGAACGACGCCCGAGATGTGCGCGGCCTTCGCAATCGCCGGATACACAGGGTCCACTTCATGAATCAGCATCGCCGCCATGAGGTCTCCACTGCGAAGCGCCGGCTTTGACGGCGGCGCTACGGTGTGCGGAGGCTCGGGCACGATCACTCGATCGCCCGGTCCGCCTGGAACGCCGAGCCCGATGACTCCTGGTCCGGCAGGCCCGATGCCCCCGCCGCCTGTGTCGTCGATATCGGGTGGTTGCAAGTCGCTCGCCAAGGCATTGGGGCGAGCGACGGGAGCGCACACCGCGAGACAAAGCGGCGGCAGGGGCGATGTGTTCGGATGTAGCGAGACGGGATGCGGGCGGTGCGACCCGCCGCCACCGGAGTAGGGCGGAGTGGGCATCACGTTGTAACGGGCGTGCAAGACATCCGGCGAGACGAGCGGCCACAAAAGCATCGCAGCTACAAGCACGCATTCGAAGACAACAGAAAGCACGAGCGCTTTGCCGCGAAGCCGCCGGGCGCGAACGCGTGCTTCCGAGTCGCTATCCACCAGGCACTGCGACAAACTTCCGAGATCGCTCATGGACACACCTCCACGCACGTTTCCGATCGGGCATTTCAATTCATTTGTCTCGAGGGGCCTGACTAACCGCGGCTCATTCCCGATGATCGGCCGAAGTGCGATTTCACGGCCATCGGGCTGAGCCGCTTTCGGGTGATGCGGAGATCGCGCGACCTCTGAAGAGATAGACACCGGGCGGGAGGGCCGGTTCCAGGATTTCGAGCTTTGAAGCGAGCAAACAGGGATTCGAGGTCCTTAGACTACTTCTAACTTATTCAAATCCGAGCAATTACGATTTTTGTTGCGGCGATTGCATCAATTTCGCCTTTTCTTACGTCTAATCACTTGTTCCTAACCCCGGCTTGGGGATGAAGAGGTCGCCATAATGAAGAATTCTCTGGAAACGGTTGGAGTTCGCTACACCGGTTGGGCGGCGCTGAACCGCGACCCGCTGGAGGATCATGTGGAGTACACGTGTCCGCACTGCGGCATTCATGGCGTGAAGAACGCTCGCCGCCCGCGATCGGCGTATCACTTCACGGACGGATTCGTGCAGGATCTGCAGGGCGAAGCGACCACGTGCCGCGAGTGCAAGCAGTCGGTGCGCGTCTCGCCCGTGGTGCTGCTGCACGATAAGGACGAGAAGCGGCGATTCGAAGCGATGTTCGCGACGGAATTCCAGGCGGATCTTGCGGTTTCGAAGAACTAAGATTTTCTCCCTCTGAAGGCGGATGTGAGAAAAAGACCGAGCGTCGGCTCGGTCTTTTTTTTGGGTCGCAGGACGAAAACTGAGGACGGATGATCGTTTGCTCGCTCTGGTGGGTTTGTGGCGCTAGCGCGAGAGGGCACGGCGTGCCGTGCCCCTACTGCGGGATCGGGCGCGTTGGGGCGCGAGATGCGGCAGAGCTGGTTCGGTTGTTGCATGCGGCGCGGGTTGGGTACGGGATACGCGGGCGGGTCCCTCCAAAGAGCTGGCGGGCAGGCTTAGAGCCGCCCCTACTGTTGGATCGGGCGAGCTGCTTTGCGATCGAGAGCTTCCACGTCAACTTCCACGTCAACACCTGCCGGTCTGAAGCCCGGCGCTACGAAGTCAACTGCTAGGTCAACATCCGTTACGAAGGCGTTACGATTCTTCGTCGAGCGAGAGGTGATGCGCTTCCATCTCCGCGCGAACGCGGTCGAATGCGTCGTCCACGTTGTCTGAAAACTCGAGGAGCTTGTACTCGCGCTCGTTGATGGTTCCGGTGCGCACCATGTGGCGCCAGTTGAGGATTTTGTCCCAGTATTTGCGGCCGTAGATCAGGATCAGGTGGTGCGAGGAAAGCTTGCCCGTCTGCAGCAGCGTGAGCATCTCCCACAGTTCGTCCATCGTGCCAAATCCGCCGGGAAACACGATCAACGCTTTCGCCATCTGCGCGAACCACAGCTTGCGCATGAAAAAATAGTGGAAGCAGAAATTCAGATCTTCGGTGATGTAGGGATTGGGCCGTTGCTCGTGCGGAAGCTGAATGCTGAGCCCGATCGACGAGCCGCCGGCGTCCGCAGCGCCGCGATTGGCGGCTTCCATGATTCCGGGGCCGCCTCCGGAGCAGATGACGAAGCGCTTCGGGTGCATGCCGAGCGTCATCGACCAGCTGGTGATGCGGCGTGAAAGCTCGCGCGCTTCTTCATAGTAGCGCGACATCTCGACGTGCGATTTGGCCAGGCGAATCCGGTTCCCCCACTCGCCGCTGCGCCGGCCGCGCGCGCGCTGGAGGTGTTCCTTTAATTCGCGCTGGGCCTGCTCGCGGGAATGGATGCGCGCGGAACCGAACATCACGATCGTATCGGCCACTTTTTCCTTCCGCAGGCGGGCGAGGGGATCGAGGTACTCCGCCAGAATCCGCAGCGGCCGAGCGCCCAGGCTGTGCATGAACTTCGGATCGTTGTAGGCGAGCTTCGCCATCGCCAGGTGACCGGAACGCTTCATCAATCTCCCCCTCAGAACCGGCTAGAATTTGCGAATGAAAATGTACAAAGAATATCTTAGTACTGATTGTGGAATCGGAATGGTGCGTGATGCGGACGATTTCCATCGCGTGGAACTGCACCATGCAACGCCAAGGCTCCTCGGTGGAATCAGATAAGATGCGCTTATGACTGTCTTGCAAATTGTGCGCCTGGCCGCATTCGCGGCGCTGTTTCCAGCGTTGGTGGCGCTCGCTCCCGCGGCTCCCGCGCAGGCTCCGCCCGGGCCGATTCACACGAACCCGGACGCCAAGCCGGAAAAGCTGCCGGCGGAGGAGCAGGCGAAGCGCACGTTTCGAGTGCGGGTAACGGAAGTGACGACTCCGGTGACCGTCCGCAACGCGAGCGGTGAAATGCTGCTCGATATTCCCAAGGAGAGCTTTCACATTTTCGATAATGGCGTCGAGCAGAAGATCGAGCATTTCGACCTCGGCGCGAATTCACTATCGATCGCGCTGGTTGTCGAGACTAGCTCGCACATCGATCCGATGTTCCCGTCGGTGAAGCAGATGGGGCTGGTCTTCACGGAAACGGTGATGGCGCAGACGTCGGAAGTGGCGATTATCGGGTACGACGATGATGTGAGCTTGCTCGAGAAATTTACGACCGATCCGGACAGCGTCCAGGAAACGATCAACAATCTCACAACCGGAAATTCGGGGTCGCGCCTCTATGATGCGATGTCCCGCGGGATTTCGCTGCTCGAAAAGCGGCCCGAGGCGCAGCGGCGCATCCTGGTCGTGCTCGGCGAAGCGCAGGACAAGGGCAGCGAAAACAGGCTCGGCGAAGTGCTGCGGCAGGCGCACCTTGCGAACGTGACGATCTATGCGATCGGACTGAGCACGGCCATCGCGGATTTGCGCGCGCCACCACCGCGACCTGATGGGCCGCACTATCCGCCGGGAACATTCCCGGTACCCACCCGTCCCGGAAAGGCGCCGACTCCTGAAGAAGAGGCGGCAGCCCAGGATCCGGGAATCGATTACGTGGCGGTTGCGATCTGGCTCCTCAAGACCGGCAAGAATGCGATTGGGCCGAATTCGCTGGCGATTGCAAGCAAGGCGACCGGAGGAATGTTCTTGAACGCAAAGAAAGACAGCACGATTCAAAAAGCCGTGGATGCGATCGGCGGGGAAATTCACGCGCAGTATTCGCTGGGGTACCGGCCGCCGCCGGATGTTGCGTCCGGGTACCACGAGATCAAAGTGACGGTGGACCGGCCCGGCGTGAGCGTGCGGACGCGGCCGGGATATTATTTGCCGCCGCCACCGGGGAATTGAGGCGATAGTGCCCGGTGGATTTTTGCGCTGAGATCCTTCGCTCCGCTCAGGATGACAACGGAGATGTGAGCCGCAGCAGGGTGGATGGCGTCATCTGGCCATTCGCGCGAGAGGGCACGGCACGCCGTGCCCCTACTTTCTACGATTTCACAGGCGCTTGGAATTCCAGCGCCCGGGGTGTGGTTATTTCTTCTCCGGCTCCGGAGGCGCGGCGGCTTCTTCCTCTTCGAGGATGGCGGCGGCTGCGGCGATGCGGTCGCCTTCTTCGAGGCGGAGGAGGCGAACGCCTTGCGTGGAGCGGCCGGCTTCGCGGATTTCGCCGGAGTGGACGCGGATGACTTTGCCCTGGCCGGTGATGATCATTACGTCGGAATCTTCGCGAACTTGCAGCGCTGCGACGACCGGGCCGTTGCGATCGGTGGATTTCAGGTTGATGACGCCTTTGCCGCCACGGGAGGTGACGCGGTATTCGGCGAGCGGGGTGCGCTTGCCGTAGCCTTTTTCTGCGACGGTGAGCATGAGCGACGTGAGCGATTCGCGAATCTGGTCGCTCTCGAGTTCGTCGAGATCCTGCGTGGATTTCTTGTACTCCTTCTGGATGATCCCGAAATCCACCTGCACGGCGTCCATGCTGACGACGTAATCGTCCTTCGCGAGGTCCATGCCGTTGACGCCGCCGGCGCCGCGGCCCATCGAGCGTACTTCGGTCTCGCGGAAGAGGATGGCCTGGCCGTGGTGGCTGGCGAGGAAGATCATCTGCTTGCCGTCGGTGAGCTTGGCGCCGATGAGCTCGTCTTTGGCGTCGAGACTGATGGCGATGATACCGGAGGGGCGCGGATTGGAAAATTCGGCAAGCTCGGTTTTCTTTACCGTGCCGTTCTTCGTGGCGAGAAAAACGTAACGTCCGGTTTCTTCGAGGTTGCGAGTGGGCACGACGGCGGTGAGAGTCTCGCCTTCCTGCAAGCGAACGAGGTTCGTGATGGCTTTACCGCGCGTGGCGGCGGCGGCTTCGGGAATTTCGTACACCTTCAGCCAATAGATGCGGCCCTTCGAGGTGAACAGCAGGATGTAGCTGTGCGCCGAAGCGGTGAAGAAATGCTCGACGAAATCATCTTCGCGCGTCTTGGCGCCGATGCGTCCTTTGCCGCCGCGCGACTGGTGGCGATAGACGTCCACCGAAGTGCGCTTGATGTAGCCGGCGTGGCTGACGGTGATGGCCATCTCTTCGTCTTTGATCAAGTCTTCGAGCTTGATCTCTTCGACGCGATCGACGATCTGGGTGCGGCGCTCGTCACCGTAGGACTTCACGACTTCGCGCAGCTCGGCGACGATGACGGCTTTCAGTTTCTTCTCGCTGCCGAGGATTTCTTCGAGTTCCTCGATGCGCTTGCGAATCTCGGCGAGCTCTTTGAGGATTTCATCGACCGAGAGCTGCGTGAGGCGGTGGAGTTGCAACTCGAGAATGGCGTCGATCTGGGTGTAGGTGAGGCCTTCGCCCTCGGCGGGGCCGATCACGTCGCCGGTGAGCGCGACGATGCCGTACTTTCTGCGATCGACCTTGATGCCCTCGACGGTGCGTTCCTTGCCGGCCACCATCACGCGCACGTTCTTGTTCGAGAAAAACTCATGCAGGTTTTCGCGGGCGTTGGCGCGGCTGGAGGACCCGCGGATGATTTTGATTACGTCATCGACGTTGTCGAGCGCGATGCGATAGCCGAGCAGGGTGTGCTCGCGCTCGCGGGCTTTGCGCAGATCGAATTGCGCGCGCCGGCGGACGACGTCCACGCGGTGGGCGATGAAAAGGTTCAGCAGCTCGACGAGGCCGAGCTCGCGCGGCTGGCCGCCAACGATGGCGAGCAGGATCATGCCGAACGATTCCTGCATCTGGGTCATCTTGAAAAGTTTGTTCAAAATGATTTGCGGCTCTTCGTCGCGCTTGATTTCGATTACGACGCGCATCCCGTCGCGGTCGCTCTCGTCGCGAATATCGGCGATGCCTTCGATCTTCTTGTTCTGGATCAGCTCGGCGATGTGTTCGATCAGGCGGGCTTTATTAACCTGATACGGCAGCTCGGTGATGACGATGTCCTGGCGATCTTTGGCGCGATTCTCGATCGAAGCTTTGGCGCGGACCTGGAAGCTGCCGCGGCCGGTTTTGTAGGCTTGCTCGATTCCTTCGCGGCCGTAGATGTAACCGCCGGTGGGAAAATCAGGGCCGGGAACGAGCTTCATCACCTTTTTGAGGTTTGCGTCCGGCTCTTCGATCAGCATGATCGCGGCTTCGACGGTTTCTTTCAGGTTGTGCGGCGGGATATTGGTGGCCATGCCGACGGCGATGCCGGTGGAGCCGTTGACGAGAAGGCTGGGAATGCGTGTCGGCAGGACGACGGGTTCCTGTTCGCTTTCATCGAAGTTGGGAACGAAGTCGACGGTTTCCTTTTCGATGTCCGCGAGCATTTCCTCGGCGATTTTCGAAAGGCGCGCTTCGGTGTACCGCATCGCAGCCGGGGGATCGCCGTCGACGGAGCCGAAGTTTCCCTGGCCGTCGATGAGCGGGTAGCGCATGTTGAAATCCTGCGCCATGCGGACGAGCGCGTCGTACACGGGCGAATCGCCGTGCGGATGGAATTTGCCGAGGACTTCGCCGACGATCTTGGCGCATTTGCGGTAAGCCTTGGTCGAGGTGAGACCGAGCTCGTACATGCCGAAGAGGATGCGGCGGTGGACGGGCTTGAGGCCGTCGCGCACGTCGGGCAGGGCGCGGCCGATGATTACGCTCATGGCGTAATCGAGGTACGACTTTTTCATCTCCGATTCGATATCCACCGGAGTCAGGATTGATTGGTTTAGCTCGTCAGCCACGTTTCGCTCCGCGATTGGAAATTAGAAAATAGAAAAATGAAAGCGGTTTTTGTCCGCGCCGTTTGGGCGATCCGGCACGGTCCCGCGAAACCATCCGGGATCTTCGACATGCCGTGCCCCTACTGAAACGGATCACTGTTTCCCCGCCATTTTTTCCAGCACGTACGCCTTGACGGTTTCGAATGCCGAAGCGTTGTTTGAGAAGCGCTGCGGGCCGAAATGCGCTTCGAGTTCGGCGAGTAGCGCGTCGCGATCGGATTCGTTCGCGCAATCGATGGCGACGCCTTGCTCGGTGTTCGGCGCGGTGGTGGCGGTCGCGCGGAAGTCCGAGCAAGAGAGGCCGCGGAGGCCCGGCAGGATTTTGAATGTGAGTTGGTAGATCATCCTTGATTCCGTCAGGGCACGGCTTCAGCCGTGCCGCCCGACGACGCCTCGATCAGGGGTTTTAACCCCTGAGGGACAGCGTCCATCCGAAAGTTCCCGGACGCCGACGACCAGCGATATTCGCGGGGCGTGGACGCCAGGCCTTTCTTCACCGGGTTTCGTTCGATGTACGTGAGATGCAATTGAAAGTCTGCGGCGTCGCGAATCCGATGGTCACTAAACCCGCGCTGCCAGACCGGAAATTTGCGCGTTTGTGACTCGCCGATTTTTTTGCTGAGCCGCCCTTAACAAACTGGATCGCGCGCTCAAGTGCCACGCTCGAGCCCGGCGTCAGTTGGAGGTGAAAATGATTTGGCATGAGCACAAACCCGTGCAGAAAGTAGGCCCCTTGATCGCGGTAATGCAGGAGCGTCTCAACAAAAATTTCGCAATTGGGAGCGGTTTGAAAAAGCATGTGTCCGTTCCACGCCTGGGAGGTCACAAAGTAGGTGCCCGGCAATTTTCCATGACGGTTCGGAATTGCCATTGCCCTCAGCGGCTAAAGCCGTTCTCCTAGTGCAGCAGTTTCGGCACGGCTAAAGCCGTGCCCTGACGAAATTCTTGCGGTCATGCTAATCACTGTCCGGATCCGCTTCGCGCATTAAATATCCAGATTCACCACATCCAGTGCGTTGTCCTCGATGAATTTGCGGCGTTGTTCCACGTTTTCGCCCATGAGCGTTGAGAAGATGTCTTCGGCGGCTACTGCATCTTCGAGACGGACCTGCAACAGAGTGCGGGTTTCGGCGTTCATGGTGGTGGCCCAGAGCTGTTCGGGGTTCATTTCGCCGAGGCCCTTGAAGCGCGTGATGGTGAATTCTTTTTTGGCGTCTTCGAGAACGTAGCCCAGGAGTGCGGACGAATTGTCCTTGGTGACCTTGTCGCCGTTGTGCTGGATGGTGAACGGCGGGCGATCGTTTTCCTCGATGGCAGCGTGCAGGCTACGCAGGCGCTTGTACTCGGCGGTGGCCGCGAGGGCCCAATTGATCTTGCGTTCACCGCCATTTTTCAGAAGCAGCTCGTGCAGGCTGTGCTCTTCGTCATAGATGAGCTTGGCTTCGAGCTCGAGCTTGGCTTTTTCGATCTGCTTCACCAGCTCCTGCAATTTCTTCTTGTCGGCGAAGTCGGCTTTCTTTTCGATATCGCTCTCGGCCAGGATTTCCACGAGCTTCGGTTCGCGGAGGCGCCGGCCGAGTTTCGCGGCAACCTGGTCGTACTCCTGGATATTCAGAAGAAACTGGGTGAGCTCGCCGCCTTCGAGCGATTTGCCGGTCTTGCCCTTGACGACGTGCTCCTCGGTGGCGCGCTTCATCAGCTCGCGGGCGAATTCGCGCTCATCGCGGATGTAGCGGTCCATCTTGCCGCGCTTCACGCGATAGAGAGGCGGCTGGGCGATGAAGATGTTGCCCTTGTCGATGAGCTCGCGCATGTGGCGGAAGAAAAAGGTGAGCAGCAGAGTGCGGATGTGGCTGCCGTCCACGTCCGCGTCAGTCATGAGAATCACTTTGTGGTAGCGGAGCTTGGCGGCGTCGAAATCGTCTTTGCCGATGCCGGTGCCGAGCGCGGTGATGATGCAGCGAATTTCCTCATGGCCGAGCATTTTGTCGTAGCGCGCTTTTTCGACGTTGAGAATCTTGCCCTTGAGCGGGAGGATGGCCTGATAACGGCGATCGCGGCCGCCTTTGGCGGAGCCGCCTGCGGATTCACCCTCGACGAGGAACAGCTCGCAGCGCGAAGGATCGCGCTCCTGGCAATCGGCTAGCTTTCCGGGGAGGCCGCTGGAATCGAGCGCGGACTTGCGGCGCGTGAGCTCGCGCGCCTTGCGCGCGGCTTCGCGGGCGCGGGCGGCGTCGATGCACTTGCCGATGATTTTGCGAGCGATCGAAGAGTGCTTGTCAAAATATTCGCCGAGCTTTTCATTGACGAGCGATTCGACAAGTCCCTTGATATCGCTATTGAGCTTGCCCTTGGTCTGGCCTTCGAACTGTGGCTGCGGCAGCTTGACGGAAACGACGGCGACGAGGCCTTCGCGCACGTCGTCACCATTGATCGAGACTTCGTCTTTCTGCTCTTTGAGCATGCCGGTGGAGCTGGCGTAGTAATTCAAAGTACGGGTGAGCGCCGAGCGAAAGCCGGCGAGGTGCGAACCGCCGTCCACGGTATTGATGGTGTTGGCGAAGGAAAAAATATTTTCGGCGTAGCTGTCGTTGTATTGCAGCGCGATTTCGATGTCCACCTGGGCGCGCTTGCCTTCCATGTAAATCGGAGTGTCGTGGAGTGTGGTCTTGCCGCGATTCAGGTGCTTGACGAATTCGGCGATGCCGCCGGTGAAGCGGAATTCTGCTTTCTTGTTGCTGCGCTCGTCGTCGAGCGTGATTTTCAGGCCTTTATTGAGGAAGGCCAGCTCGCGCAGGCGCTGCGAAAGCGTGTCGAAGCTATAGACGGTCTTGTCGAAAATCGACGGGTCGGCGTGGAAGGTGATTTTTGTGCCGGTCTTGCGCGTTTTCCCGGAAGCTTTGAGCTTCGAGGTGGGGATTCCTTTTTCGTAGGACTGTTCCCAGACTTCGCCATCGCGCCAGATTTCGAGGTCGAGCCAGTCGGAGAGCGCGTTGACGACGGAGACGCCAACGCCGTGAAGGCCGCCGGAAACTTTGTAAGTGTCGCTGTCGAATTTTCCGCCGGCGTGCAGGACGGTCATAACGACTTCGGCGGCGGGCTTTTTTTCCGTGGCGTGCATGTCGACGGGGATGCCGCGGCCGTTGTCGACGACCGTGACGCTGTTGTCGTCGTGCACGGTGACGTTGATCTCATCGCAGAAGCCGGCCATGGCTTCGTCCACGGAATTGTCCACGACTTCCCAGACGAGATGGTGGAGGCCCAGTTCGCCCGTGGAACCGATGTACATCGCGGGGCGTTTGCGGACGGCTTCGATGCCGCCGAGAACTGTGATGGAAGTTGCGTCGTACTTGTGACCCTTGGGGGCCGAGGATTCCTTGTCAGCCATGAAGTCTGCGTCTCCTCAGAAAAAACCGGCCGGCCTAAAGGCCGCCGCTACAAAAACAAATGTCCAGCGCGAAACATGAACCGTGCTGGTTCGTGCAGCGGGCACGGCGTGCCGTGCCCCTACGGAACAAAACTAACTGCAAGAATCGCGCGCGCGAAATTCGGATGCGACATTTTTCTGCTTTCTGCGAACTGCTCGGGAAGGCGGTAGTCGGCGGAAGGGCGCGACACTTGCCTTGCCCATTGGCCCCGGCTTTTGTGTTGCGATCGAGCTGGGACTCGAAGGGTTGCTGCTCCATCCCGCCCCGTTCCGAAATTTTCGGTGGGACGCGGCGAAGCGTTGATTTTCCCCCAGCGGAAGGGGACAACCGGATTGGCCGGCCTCGAAATGCCCTGGCGGAGGCACTGAAACCCGAGGCGAGCTGTGTCCGGATGAAGTGCCGTTTCTGGACTTTTTATTTTACCGAAATGGGGAGCAATTCACAAGGCAAATCCGGCTCGCGAACAGCATGTTAATGGCTTATTTTCAGTGGATTACGGGGCGGTTTCGAGGGCTTCCGGGCGGCTCGCAGGACGCCTTTTACGCGTACGAAATCACGGGAGTGATTTGGAGCCCAGTTGGCGCAAAAGAGAGAGCAGATCGCCGAGGACCCAGCCTTCGATCACCTGGCCGTCTGCGATGCGGAAGAACGCGGCGCCGGCGTAGGAAATCGATTTTCCGGTGGGTGCGATGCCGAAGATTTCGCCCCGGTGAGTGGCGCGATAGAAAGTTCGCGCGACGACGCGATCGTCTTCCGCCGTGAGCTCGAGGATGCTGTTGTGAAAATCGGGGAACGCGGCGTGAACCTGGCGCATATAGGCGCGGAACGCGTCACGTCCCACCAACTCCGAGCCGAGAGTGCCGCGGAATTTAATTTCGGGCGAGAGGAGTTCGTCCGCCTTGTCATAGTTCCATGGATTCCACATTTCGTCGAAAAAACGGCGAATCAGGGTTTTATTTTGCTCGAGGTGATCGTCGAGTGGGGCGATGGCGTCGCCGACGCGGATCGTGCCGCCGGCGAGGATTTCCGCTCGCAGGCCCGCGCGGTGCTGCATCGCCGCCTTGACGCCGATTTGTGTGAGCGTCTCAAGATAGGAGCAGGGCTGGCAGAGACGTTCGCCGCGCAGGAGAACTTCACCGACTTTGAAATCGCAGCCGACAAGATGATTGAGCGCCACGCCGCGCGTGATGATGTTGCGGCGCATGTCGGAGGCCGCGAATCGCGAGCCGATTTTGGAGTTGAGCGCTTCGACGGATTCGGATTCGATGAGCGTGACGTGCCGACCCGAGCCGGGCGTCGCAGAAAAAGTGCCGAGCTTTGTGAAGTAGCGATCGCCTTCGAGGCCCTGGTCGGCGATCGCGGAGACGGATGTGAAGGACAGCATGGGCGCCCCGGCGGCGGAGGCGATGTGAATCGAAATGACGGAGCCGAGCGACACGCGGATCCTTTCGCGAAGACGGAACGGCGAAAGTTTACCGCGACATTAGGGGTGAGCGTACTTCCAATTTGGACGTAGGCGCGGAGCGCCCGCGATCAGATGCGCATGGGCATTACGACGTAGCGGTAGCGAACTGATTCGTCAGCGATGGGGCGTAGCTGGCCGGCGGATTGTTCGTCTTTCAGCTCAAAGCTGATGGGGCCATCGGCGGAGGCGGCCAGGAAATCGAGGAGGTATTGGGCGTTGAAGCCGATCGATATCGGGTCGCCCTTGAATTCTTTTTCGATCACTTCTTTGGCTTCGCCATATTCGGGGCTGGAAGCGGAAATTTCGAGGCCCTCTTTGGCGAGCACGAACTTCACGGCGTGTGAGCGCTGGTCGGAGAGCTGGGAAACGCGGCGGAGCGCGTCCTGAAGCTCGGAGCGCTCAAGAACGACGGTTTTGGTGACGTCGCGCGGAAGGACGGCTTCGTAATTCGGAAACTGGCCGGTAAGTTTGCGCGAGGTGAGAAGGCGCCGGCCGAACTGGAAGAAGAGATGGCTTTCGTCCTGCGCGAATTCCACCTGGCCTTCGTCGCCGGATTCGGCTGCGAGGCGCTGGACTTCGGTCATCGCTTTTTTGGGGACGAGGACACGCGTCTCGGCGGAGAAACCTTCGAATTTGTAATCGCGCTCGACCATGGCGAGGCGATGGCCGTCGGTGGCGACCATGGTGAGCGAGCTCGGCTTGAGGACCATGAGCGCGCCGTTCAGGGTGTAGCGCGATTCTTCGAGCGAGATGGCGAAGGTGGTCTTGGCGATTACGTCGGCGAGCAGCTTGGCGGGGATTTTCACGAGTGCGTGGGGAAATTGCGGCAGCGCGGGGAAATTATCCTTGGACATGCCGACGAGCTTGTAATTCTTCCGGTCGCAGGTGATATGCACCCAGTGATTTTCAAGGAGCTTAAAGCGGATTTCGTCGTCGGGGAGCAGGCGGACGAGCTCGAGAAGTTTTTTCGCGGGGATCGTGCCGGCTCCGTCTTTTTTCACCTTGGCGTCGCAAGACGTGCGGATGCTCAGCTCGAGGTCGGTGGCTGTGATCGTCAGGCGATTGCCCTTGGCCTCGAAGAGGAGATTCGAAAGGATAGGGATTGTCGTTTTGCGTTCGACGACGCCCTGCGTGAGGCTAAGCTCTTCGAGCAGGTCAAACTTCTTTACGCTGAATTCCATCGGGCCAGTTCCTTTTTCTTCGTGAGTGGCACGAGCAGATGCGGTTGCTTCCGTCATGCGATGGCTCCCCTTTTCCGGCTGCGGCTACTTTACTGCTTTTCTTTAATTGAATAAATAATATAAAACCCGTCGCCGTCGCCGCAGGTGTGGAAACTGCGGATAACGGTATAAGTGATAGTGCGGGCAGCGGTTGGCGCTGAGACTCTCCTGTGGATGGCCGCGCTCTCTGTGGGAAAGATACTGATCGGCCGCTTCTCCCGGCACAGCGCAAAAGGTTTCCACAGAGCACCCACAGGTGGAACGGGAAGCGCTGGCGAGGTTCAACGCTAAGTCTAACCGAACGAGTCGAGTAGCCTGTTGATCGTCTTGTTCAAATCTTTGTCGGTCTGGCGCTGTTCGGCGATCTTGTGGATCGAGTGGAGCACGGTGGTGTGGTGCTTGCCGCCGAATTGCCGGCCGATTTCCGGGAGCGAGGCCGAAGTGAGTTGTTTCACAAGGAACATCGCCACCTGCCGCGGGAAAGCGATCACCCTGGAATTGCTGCGCATCTTCAGATCCTGGGCGCGCAGGCCGAACACCTCGCCGACGCGCTTCTGAATCTGCTCGATGGTGACTTTCTTTTCGGCCGTGTCGATAATGTTTTTGAGCACCTGCTGGGCTGTGGGGAGATCGATGCGCGCGCCGGTGAGCGAGGAGAAGGCCACCAGGCGGATCAGGGCGCCTTC
Organism: Candidatus Acidiferrales bacterium; assembly: GCA_050746925.1. Lineage (GTDB taxonomy): Bacteria > Acidobacteriota > Terriglobia > Acidiferrales > UBA7541 > Palsa-295. The sequence continues at coordinate 53,433 of JBOGNA010000038.1, read as the reverse complement.
GAGCTCGCGGATATTCGATTTGATGGAGCGGGCGATATATTCGGCCACGTCGTCGGGAATCTGAACGTGCTCGTTATCGCCTTTCTTCTGCAAGATGGCGATTTTTGTTTCGAGGTCGGGCGGCTGAATGTCTGCGATGAGTCCCCATTCGAATCGGGAGCGTAGCCGCTCTTCGATCGACGAGATTTCTTTCGGCGGGCAGTCGGAGGAGATCACGATCTGCTTTTGCTGGTCGTAGAGTGCGTTGAAGGTGTGGAAGAATTCTTCTTGGGTGCGTTCGCGCGAGGCGATGAACTGGATGTCGTCAACCATCAGGACATCCATATTGCGAAAACGGTCGCGAAAGGCCGCCATGCGCTCGAAACGGATCGAAGAGATCACTTCGTTGGTAAATTTTTCGGCGCTGACGTAGGTGAGGCGAAGCGACGGGTCGCGGCGCTTGAGCGAGTGGCCGATCGCCTGCATCAGGTGGGTCTTGCCGAGACCGACTCCGCCGTAGAGGAACAACGGGTTATACGATTTCGAAGGCTGCTCAGCGACGGCTACCGCAGCAGCGTGCGCAAACTGGTTCGACGCGCCCACGATGAAAGTGTCGAAGGTGTAGCGCGGGTTGAGCTGGGAATTGGTGGAATCGAAATCAAGCTTGGCTTGCGCTTGTGCCTGCGCCTGCTGCGGAGTGGGATTGCTAGCCGAAGACGGCTCCACTTCGGGACAGCGAAATTCAAGCGCCAGTTGAGGTTTGCCAATTTCGGTTAGCACTGCCTGCAGAAGCTCGCCGTAGGTTTCGGTGAGGCGCTTGGAGAACAGGCGGGTCGGAACGCGAATCACAAGCCGATCGGGATCGGACGATTCCTGCCGAGTGGGACGAAACCATGTGGCGAAGCTGTGGGGATTGACGCGGCGTTCGGTGTGTTGAAGGATCTTATCCCACAGGTTCATAGTGAAAATTAGCCCCCGAACAATTTCCACCGGTGTGGAAATGTTGTGGAAAACAACTAGACAACAGGTGAGGCTTTTAGTCAGGCCTTTCGGATTCGAATCGCAGCCGCGCCCGCGTCTGCGACAACCGATGAGTGCTCGCGTTGCCTACGACATGAGAATCGCGAGTCGGGATTCTGCCTAAACGCGACGCAGACAGCAAGAGAAAATTGAGCGAACTGGAAGCATGCGCTCCACACAATACTCACAGGTTTTCCACAGCGAGGTTTTTCGCGGCGTGATAATGGAATTGTAAATTTCTTGTTGGAATTCAGCGAACGAAAATATCAATCCGTCAACACGGCGAATGGAAACGGAAAATCAGTGCGCGGACGAGGTCGGGAGATTTTTCACCGGGCGCGCGAAATCAAAAACGCCGAAGGAATCGGTGCCGAGAAGCAGCCGATCGGGCTCGACGAGAATCATCTTCGGGAAGAGCGGCGCACCGGCTGGCGAGAGCGTGCGGTACGCTCCGGAGCGAGCGCCGTCCTTATCGAACCGCAGCAATTCGTCTCCGACCGCAATCCAGATTTCCTGCGTTACAGAGTCCACACCGAGGGCGTTGATCTCCGGTTTTGCCGAAGGAGCGCTGTGGCGCTCGAGCGAAAGCAATTCGCGGCGATGAGACTCGGGCGCAAATTCATCGAGAGCGATCTCATTGCCGGCATAGCCGAAGCGGTCGAATCTTCGAACCGTCGGGACCGGCAGGAACGAAAAAACAAAGTAAATATTGCCGGCCGGGTCGGCTGAGACCCGGCCGAGGTCGGGAGTCCGCGTGAAATCGATGTGCGGGGCGAAATCCAGCGGGTCGCCGATCGCGCGGACGAGAGTCCCGCCCACGCCGTAGATCATCATCAGGCGGCGGTAACGCAGCGAAGTGACTGCGAATTCGTCACCAGGGAGCGCGGCAATGGAAGTGGGTCCCGGAATCGGAATCGTGGCGGAGAGCGAACGATCCGGAGAGAAGATTTTTACAGCATTTGCGCCGCGATCGGCCACAAGCACGCGGCCGGTGGAATCGACGTCGAAATCGGCGGCAAAATTGATCTTGTTGCCTTTCGCGGCATCCGGAGAATTGGCATCGGGGATTTGTCCGAGAAGTTTTCCATCCGGACCGAAGATCGAAATGGTATTGGCAGGCGCGGCGGCTACGTAGTAGCGGCCGGAGGCGTCGCGCTTCAGTGCGATCAGTCCGGCGCCGACGCTAGGAAGCGCGCGCGCACGGGCGCGAATTTCTGGCTCTACGTCTCGGCCTTCGGCCGGTGCGCGGTAAGCGGTCGCGGCGAGAGACAGAACAAGAGCGATAAGAACGCCGAGCTGGATGCGGCGGGACATTTTGTTGGGACAAGTAAGAGACGCTCCGGACAGAGCGCGAGTTGCACGGAGATTGCGGCGAGATTGCCGGATCCGAACGGTTGCAACTCTTGACGGAGCAACCAGCCGGAAAGATCGGCCGCGCGGATCTTTCACTTGGAGCGGCGCGGCTTGTGCGATACAGCTTCAGGAAAGCGTCAACAATCTCGCGGCTCAGTGCAGTGCGTACACGTTGCCGTCGGCGCTGCCGAAATAGATGGTGTTGTGGTCGATGACGGGCGAGGAGAGGATCGCGCCGACGGAAAAGCTGCGGTAAAGATAGATCGTCATGTCGAGAAAATTGTGGAATGGCTGGATCGATTTTGTCGTACTGCCGTCCGGGTTCAACACCTTTAGAGGATCATTCTTCGAGCTCTCCGTTTGAAAGTCCCAGGCGAGTCCCCCCGTTTTCGTATCGATCGCGTAGAGGCGTCCATTGAACGCGCCGACGTAGGCAAGATCGCCGGCGACCGCAGCGGAGCCGAAGATCAACGCCTTTGAATCGAAGACCCACAGCAGGCGACCGGTCTTTGCGTCGAGCGCGAAGAAGCGATGCGTATCGGAAGTGCCGACGTACACGACGCCGTCGCGAACGGCGGGAGTGCCGTTGACCCAGGATTGGCTCGTCGAGTAGTCCCACTTCTTCGCGCCGGTCATTGCATCGACGGCGTAAACGTGTCCGTCGCGGCAGCCGACATAAACAGTTCCATCGACAACCGCGGGCGAAGACTGAAAGCCCACCTGGTTGTGATTGATGGGATCCTCGCCCGTCTTGAAACGCCAACGCTCGGCGCCCGTTTCCGCGTCGAGAGCGTAGAGATAGCTGTCCCAGCTTCCGACGTACACCGTGTTGTTCGCCACCGCCGGCGATGCGTGAACGATATCTTTCGTCAGGAACGACCACGAAAGCACGCCCGTCTGCGCGTCCACCGCGTACACGTGTCCATCGCTGCTGCCGAAATAGACGCGGCCATTTGAGACCGCGGGCGAAGACAGGAAAACATCCATGGGATCGGGAATATTTTGGTCGGTCGGCGCGAGGCCGTGGAGTCCTTTCGCTTCGAATCTTCGCTCTCCGCTCGTGGCGAAAAGCCATTTTACGGCCCCGGTATCAGCGGCGACGGCGTAGAGGGCGCGGTCATAGCTCAGGTAGTAGACAATTCCGTTTGCAACGGCAGGGGAGGAAGCAATGCTGTCGGTGGGATCCGTTTTCCACTTCTGCTGGCCGGTCTCCTGATCGATCGCGTAGAGCGAGCCATCCAGGCTCCCGATATACACCACGCCTCCGGCAATTGCGGGAGAGCTGACGACCGGTCCGTTGGTCTTGAACGTCCATTTCACGCCGCCGAATTTTGTGGGGCCAGGCGAATCGTAGATGCCCGTGCGGGCGTTGTTGCCGTGGAATGTGGTTTGCGCGAAAGTGCTGTGCGCGCCCGTGAAAGCGAGTGGTACAAGGCAGATAAGTGCGAGATGAATCGCGCGTTTCATACGGACACTCCCGTGTGCTGGAAGTGAGACGCGAAGCAAACCGTTTTGTTAGCCAGACCGCGAAACGCAAGAGAAGAGAGAGCGTATGGAACGCTCTGCTTGCGCCCTCGTTCGTGCATGTTGGGCGAGCGGGCACGGCATGCCGTGCCCCTACTGATGCGGGCAGAATAAATATTCGAGGGGCTTGAAACGGCGGCGTTTTAATCCAGGCGGAAATTCAGGCGCTGGATTGTGCGGGCGTGGCCGGTGGATTCGTCGATGTCGAGCAGCACCGTGTTCATCTGCACGTCGGCTTCGGCGACGGTGAAGCGGGCGGGCATGGCGTCGAGGAAGCGTTGCAGGACGCCCTGCTTTTCCATGCCGATGACGGAATCGTGCGGCCCGGTCATGCCCACGTCGGTGATGTAGGCGGTGCCGCCCGGGAGAACGTGCTCGTCGGCGGTGGGCACGTGCGTGTGCGTGCCGAGAACAGCGGAAACCTTACCGTCGAGATACCAGCCCATCGCCTGCTTTTCGGATGTGGCTTCGGCGTGCATATCGACGACGACGATCTTCACGTCGGCGGGAATTTTAGCGCGCTCGCGATCAGCGGTGCGGAAGGGATCGTCCAGCGACGCCATGAACGTGCGGCCCTGCAGGTTCATCACCGCATAGCCCGCTCCGGCTTTCGTTTTTCCCACGTACAGGCCGGCGCCGGGCAGGCCGTTCGGAAAATTCGCCGGGCGCAGCAGCCGCGGCTCGTGCGGAAAGAAATCGAGGATTTCCTTGCGGTCCCAAATATGATTGCCGCCGGTGATCACTTCAATGCCGCAGGAGAACAGCTCCTCGGCCAAACGCGGTGTGATGCCAAAGCCGGACGCAGAATTCTCCCCGTTGGCGATGCACAGATCGATCTGGCGCTGGGTGAGGATGTCTGCGAGGCGGTCGTGAACGATTTTGCGGCCCGGTGAGCCGACGATGTCTCCCACAAATAGAATTCGCACGTTTCGCTTTCTGAAAATAGATTCACAGCGGCGGACTTCTGAAAATTTAGGAGCGGTCCACTCCGCCGTGCATTGCTAGGCCCTGAACCCCACGAATAGGTGGGTGCCCTGCGCCTGCTTTAAGGCTGTCCCGAACCGGCGAGCCGGCCCAGGACTGCACAAGGGCAGGACGACGCGGGCTCCCGGGGATCCAGTGTTGGTTCAAATAGGCTTTCGCAACGACACCTGCGTTGCAGGCCAACTCCAAAGTTCATTGTAGCAGGAAAGTTCGGCGAGGCGATTCGAGGGGGTTCGAGGAGTGCATCTCCATCACATCGATGCAGCACGGGCGGTTGAGTGGCGGTTCACTTTGCGGACGCCGATGAGACCTCGACGGATGGAATTGCATTGCTGCTGGAATTCGATTGTCCGAGGCTCTTCAGGTAGGTCACGATTTGCCAGCGGCGCTGCTCGGGCAAGCCCGACCACGACGGCATGCCATGGAAGAGGTTTCCATTGCGCAGAAACCAGACGAGCTCGCCGGGCGTTGCGTTCTGCACCCGCGGCAACCGCAGGTTGGCGGCATTGCGCAAGCCGCGCGCATTCTCCCCGTGGCACTCCGCGCAGTGCTGCAGGAAAAGTTTTTTTCCAGCGAGCAGCGCGTCCGTGTTGCCTTCATAGGGGTTTTTCCAGTCGCGCGTTTTCACCGGGGCCTGCGCGATCGCGAGCATCACGCCGCGGCTATCGGTGGCGTCTTTGTCGCGCGCGGCTCCCACCGCGGCGGCAGCGAGTGAAGCCAAGAGCAGAAGTGCGGGAATCAGCAGGCGCGACTTCGTCATCGGAACAGGCTCCTCACCTTGCGGCCAAAGCCGGGAATTTCGTACGAGACTCCCCAGCGCAGCAGGAGGCGATGAGAGTTGTCGTTGAGGCCGAATCCGCTGGAAAGAGAAAGTGTGACGCCGTTCGGAAGTTCCCAGGCCACAAGCGGCGCGATGTAGTGCGATGTGCCGGAAAGCGTGAGGCTCTTCGCCGTCCCCAGGCCGCCGTACATTTCAGCGCCCACCACGATATTTTCGCGGCAGAATTTGCAGACGCTCGGCGTGGCGGCCAGCCGTAGCGCCCGGCTCGCGCCCAGGGCGTAACCGAATTCCCACGCTTCATGGCCCAGATTCTTTTCGCCGATGAAATTCTCGGAAAAATTCCAGCCCTTGTAGTCGCTCGAGAGGATCAGCTTGGTTTCGATTTCGTGCCCGTACGACTTGTTCAGTACGGAATTGCGCTCGGCGAAATCGAACTGATTGTCAAAACCGACGACCTCTTTGAGGGTCTTGTCCGCATCGGTGGTGTTTTCATACTCCACGTAGAGAACGGGATTGATCCAGTGCTCGCGCATCAGCGGACGGAAGCGGTTCTCCCAGCGGAAGCCCGTGAAGACGGTGCTGTCGTGAAAGGTGGACTGGCTATCGACATAAAACTCGGTGGTCCACCAGGCGGTGGCGCCGTACTCGAATTCCACCCACGGGGCGATGAAATCGTTGCCGGCCTTTTGCGTGCCGTAATTGGAATAGAACTCGACTTCCAGATTGCCGGGCTCTTCCAGGTGGTGGGAGTAGGCAACGAAATAGTGAGTGTCCTGCGCGCGGGCAGTGGATGGAATGGTTGCTGCCGCCGCCCCAAGAAGCGCGATCGGGAGAAAAATCCGGAGCCGGATCAATTTTTGGCCTTTCTTACCGAAGCGGGAAGGCTTCGATTCCAGTTGCAACTGATTTACAACTGCGGACGATATCCTAGTTGCAAACCAGTTGCAACTGGGAATTAGGGAAAGCGCCGAAGCGCTCGGTGAACGGAGGGGAATCCGGCTCCAACAGCGATTTTCGGCGTCCGGCGGTTTTGCGTTTTCCGGCGAAGATCGTGTCTCGAAGTAACACAAAGGCGGCGGTCTCCCGCCGCCTTGGCCGGTCGATCGAGACTAGAAGTGGAATCCGATCTCGGCCGTCAGCGCGCGCGGCGTCACGTAATGCGTGCCGCTGAACGTCGAGAGGAAGTTGTACACGGAATCCTTGTTGGTGATGTTGATCGCCGTCAGCCGGGCGCTCCACTTGTAGCGATCGCCGTGGAAAAGATTGTCGTGCCCGATGGCCACGTCGAATAGGTTGCGCGCCGCCACGCGCGGCGGATTGCGATCGTCGTCCTCCGTTCCCGGACGAGGGATCTGCAGCTTCGTCGAACCATAGAGTGACGCCGGGCAGGTGGAATCGGGGCTGATCGGCGTGGTGGGCGTGGCGTGAACCGCCCCGCAGAAAAGCCCCGCTTGAAATTGCTGGTCGGGCGTGAGGATCGATGCGTCCACCACCGTGTCGCTTCCCAGCGGACCGTTGGCGCAATTTCCGCCGGCGCACGGAATCGGACCGGCTACGAGGCCGCTGTCGTATCGCCAATTGAAGCCGACCCACGGGCCGCGCTTGAGAAACTGATACTGCACGTGGGCGGTCAGATTGAACTTCTCATCGTGATCGATGCGAAACGGAGAAAAACTTCCGGGCTCGATAGGCACTGCGCCCACGCCGCCCACTTGAGGATTGAAGAAACGCGCTGCGACGCTGGACATCACCACGAGCGCCGTCAACCCGCGATAGTTCGGAACATTGGCGCGGATGGCGTAGCCGGGAATTTTCGAATTATTCCACGCGATCGGAAATGTGATCGGCGTCGCGCCCAAAATGCTGAAGTCGTAGGCGTTGTGCGTGTATTTCCAGATGTACTCGCCATCGACCACCAAGTATTTCCCGAAAGCTTGCTGCAGCCCCGCGTGAAACTCATTGCGATAGCCGGGAGGCAATGTGGAGGAAGAGCTGCTCAACGCTCCGGTGGTTGCGTCGGTGCAGCCTTCGCCCGTTGCCGCGAAGAGATTGGCGAGAACCGGGTCCAGGCAGCCTCGGCTGGAGAGCACCAGATTTTCATTGAACGGAGATTCCAGCGTTCGCGCGTAAGAAACCCGCAACACCGTATTGCTTGGCTTGATGTTGTAGGCGACACCGAGACGAGGTTCGGGCTGTGTGGCCTTCGAAAGGCCGTTGTAGATGTCGCCGCGAATGCCGAGATTGAACGACCAGTCTTTCACCGTAATCGTGTCCTGGACGTAGAGCGCCAGCTGTTTCACGTCCGTGTGGCCGTGAAAAAACTGAGTGGCGCTCGCGGCGCCGGTGCAACCATCCGCGGGCGACGGCGTAGGCCGCGCGAGGTCGATGCAGCCGAGGATGGGAACGAAACTGCCATTCGCGGCAAACGGCCCGGGATATAGCGCGGGATTGGTGGACGAAGCCGTAGCGCACTGGCTTGGATCGTCAAGCCCCGGATTGCCGACGAACACCGGTGCGCCGGCCGCATCGAGGCACGGTGCGTTGAGAGTGGGATCGACAATTCCGAACCGGTCGTTCTCCGTGAGGTATGTCTGCTCGTACACCACGCCGGCTTTCACATTGTGAATGCCCTTCACGTAGGAAAGGCTCGCGCGAGCGCCCGCGTTGGTCAGACTCCGATCCTGGCTCACCGTCTCCTGCTGCAGATTCGACGGGCCCAGATCCGCGAACGGATTGCCGCTCGGATAGTAGTTGTACGAGTCGCGGCGCACGAAGAAGCCCGCGGTAAATACGGCAGAGGAGCTGATCAGGTGATTCCACGTGGGCGCGATGTTGAACGTTCCGATTTTCGAGCGCTGGTCCGTGGGGCCAACGGCATTGCCGTTCGGATCGAGTCTCCCGTTTGCAACGACGATCCCGTTCCACGGCGTCGCATTTTGCGCGTCAAATGAATTGGGCGTCTGGAACCAGGAGCGCGTGTACCCGAAATTCAGGTGAAAGGAATCCGCCGCCGAAAATTGATAGTCCACGCGGTCGAACACATTTTCCTGGTTGCCTTTGTCGTGCATCACGCTGAATTCAGGCGGATCGAGGAAGCGGCCGCTGTTGAGCCCGCCCACGGCGATGAAATTCCCCCACTTTTCGCCGCCATAGCCTAGGTCGAAGCCTCCATCGGAGGATCCAAACGATCCGTACGACGCGGTGACGCTCCCATGGGGCGTCGTCTCGCCCTGGCCCGAGCGCGTGGTCACGTTTATTACCAGGCTCGTCTTGTCGCCGTATTCGGCCGGGGGAGCGCCGGAAATCACTTCGAGCGACTGGATCGAATCGAGCGGAATCTGATTCGAAAAGACCTTGCTCTGCTGGTCGGTGATGGGCTGGCCATCCACCGAGAACGAGTTTTCAGCGTGATCGCCCAGCCCGTGGAAAAGACCATTCGAATCCGCAGCGACGCCGGGCGTTGAAAGCGTTACGAGCGAACTCACTGACGAAGACTTACTCTCGAGCGGAAGCTTGTCGAACAAGGCGCGATCGACGTCAGTGTGGAACGTCGAATCGTTTTCGATCAAGTCTCCGCCGCCCTCGACGGTAACAGTCGAGGCCGTTCCGGCTACCGTCAAATCGACGATGACGGCGAGCGGAACCGAAGAGCGCACATCCACATCCTGCGCGTATGCGCCGAAACCCTTGGCCTCGACGGCCAGGTGATACGGGTTCAGCGGGATGTTCGAAAAGCTGAAGTTTCCCGCGGCATCCGTCACCGTCGAGCGCTCGTACCCGCTGACGGGGTTGTGAATTGAGACGGTCGCATTGGAAACGATGCCGCCCGAAGGATCCTTCACCACGCCGGAAATCGTTCCGGAGTTTCCTGACTGCGCAAAACCGGCAACGGCGTGCAGAAAAACGCCGGCGCATAAAAGCAAAATGAACCGAAAAATTAAATTCCTGTGCATTTCTCCTCCATCCCATCGAAATGGGCCGATGTATGGCTGCGTGAATCGGAGCCGCAAACAATAGCGGCTGCGCTGATCTCATTTCGGGATCAGCGCGACGAGCCAGTCAGTTTTGAGTTTTCAAATCGGAGTGTTCAAAACTACGCCGATGGAGGACCGCGAGAGGAGAGCTGATGGACGACATCGTCGATGGTGGGATCAACGGAAAGGTTGATAGCGAGCCGTGTAACAACCTCCGGCAAAGGCAGCTCGCTGCTGTGAGAGAAATCGACTGTTACTGAGTGCGCGAAATGGCACACGCGGCAGTGCTGGTCTTCGAACGTGCGGCTGTGCCAGTGTCCCGCGGCCTGAAGGCCGAAAGACAATACCGCCACAGCCACGAGAACGGCCAAGAGCCGACGAGCTGTACGGCGGGAAATCTGCACTACCTTCCTCCTTTCGTTACAAGCGCACTACACCTGCAAGACGTCGCCTTCGCGCGCGACCATTTCGTACAGCACCGGATTCACGAAGAATCCGAGAAACAGGCGCGAAAGCAGGCCGGCGACGATCACGATGGCGAAAGGCTTCTGCGTATCGGAGCCGATGCCAGTGGAAAGCGCCGCCGGCAAAAGGCCCAGGCAGGCGACGAGCGCGGTCATCATGATGGGCCGCAGCCGCAGCAGGGAAGCTTCGCGCGTCGCGGTGCGAATGTCTTTGTTTTCGAGCCGCAGCTTGTTGATGTACGACACCAGAATCACCGCTGTTTCCACGGAAACGCCCATCAAGGCGAGAAGGCCAAGGACGGACGAAACGCTGAATGGCGTGTGCGTGAGTTTCAGCGCGATCAGCGCGCCGACCGGTTCCGTCATCACCACGCCGAGCGCAATCGTTACTGGGAATTTGAAATTGCCGTAAAGCGCGAACAGAATCAGGAAGATCAGCAGCACGGCGAGTGGCCCCACGATTTCGAGTTGCTGCTTCGCTTCCACAAATTCGCTGTATTCGCCGCCCCACGCCACACGGTAGCCTTCTGGAAGCGATTTCACCACGTCTGCCACCGAGCGCTGCCCATCTCGCACCGCGCGCTCCAGGTCGCGGCCTTCGATGCTGTACTGCACCCCGATGTAGCGCGAATTATTTTCGCGATAGATGAACGAAGCGCCGGTGCCCTGCTGGATGTCGGTGAGCGACGAAAGCGGAATTTGCTGGCCGCTCGGCGTTCCGACCAGCAGATTGCCTATCTCCTGCGCGTTTTCGCGGAATTCAGGCTTCATCCGCACCACGAGGTCGAAAAGTTTTTCGCCCTGAATCACCTGCGTCGCGGCCTGCCCGCCGGCGGCAGCCTGCACCACGCCTTCCACGTCCGCAACATTGACCCCGTAGCGCGCGATTTTTTCGCGATTCACATTGATCAGCAGGCTGGGCTGGCCCAATTCGCGCACCACGGTTAGCTCCGTAAAGCCGCGAACCTGTGAGAGCCGCCGCTTGATTTCGAGCGCCTTTTCCTGGAGCACGTTCAAGTCAGGCCCATAAATTTTCACCGCGAGCGCGCTCTTCAGTCCTGTGAGTGCTTCGTCCACGGCATCTTCAGCGGGCTGCGTGTAATTGAAAATCACGCCCGGATATGCGGCGAGCTGCTTTTGAAGATCCTCGATCAGCGCCGGCTTGTCGTGGAAAGCGCTCTTTTCCCACACTGGATCCTTGTAAGGCTTCAGCCCCACGTAGAACTCGCAATTGAAGAATCCGGTGGGATCGGTTCCGTCATCGGGGCGTCCCAATTCGCTGCCGACTTCGGTAACCTGCGGATACTTCGCGATCAGCTCGCGAATCTTCGGCGCGAACTTGCTCGCCTCCTCGTAGGAAATCGTGTACGGCAGCGTCGCGCGGACCCAGAGCGCGCCTTCGTCGAGGTGCGGCATGAACTCGCCGCCGATGAACGGAACCAGAATCAAGGTTGCGCCGAAAATGAGCGTGGCCACCACCATCGTCATTTTCGGATGATCGAGGCACCAGGTAAGCTCTTCCGTATATTTTTTCTTGACCCATTCGAACGGTTTGTTTTCGCGCTCGCGCACGCCTTTCTTGAACCAGTACGAACACATCACCGGTACGAACGTAAGAGTCAGGATCAACGCTCCGACGAGCGCCACTGACATCGTGTCCGCCATCGGATGAAAAAGCTTTCCCGAAGGCCCGCTGAGCGCGTAGATGGGAATGTAACCGGCGATGATCACGGCGACGGAGTAGAAAATCGGGCGGTCCACATCCTTCGCCGCCGCGAGGATCACTTCGTGCAGGTCGTACGACTGCCCTTCGCGCTGTCCCAGCTCGCGAAAAATGTTTTCGACCATCACGAGCGTGCCGTCGATCACGATTCCGAAATCAATCGCGCCGATGGAAAGCAAATTCGCGGCCACGTCGTGTGCATGCAGGAAAATAAAGGCGAATAGCAGCGCCAGCGGAATCGTCATCGCCACGATGAATGCTGCGCGAAAGCTCACCAAGAAGAAAATCAGCACGATCAGCACCAGCACCATGCCCCGCAGCAGGTTCGCTTCCACGGTATCGGTGGTCAGCCGCACCAAGTCGCTGCGATCATAGAACGGCCGGACCTTGATATCCGGCGGCAAAATGCTTTCGTTGATCTCTTTGGTTTTCGCTTCGACGCCCTTCAGCACCGTTTGCGTCTGCTCGCCGCGGCGCATCAGGATCACGCCTTCCACGGAATCATCGGACTTGTTGAATCCGAATTCGCCGAGCCGCGGAGCGTGCCCGATCGTCACTTCGCCGATATCGCGCACCCGCACCGGCACGCCGTTCTGATTGCCGACGATCACGCTTCCGATATCCGCCTGGTCGCGAATCAGCCCCAGGCCGCGCACGTAATAGAATTGCCCGCCCTGCGAATAGAAGCCGCCGCCGGTGTTGGCGTTGTTGATTCCAAGCTGCGACACAACTTGCGGTACGGGGATGTGATAGCCGTAGAGGCGGGCGGGATCCAATAGCACCTGGTACTGCATCACAGTGCCGCCGAATCCGGAATCGTCCGCCACGCCCGGCACCTGCTTGTACTGCCGTTCGATCACCCAGTCTTCGTACGTTTTTAATTCCTGCGGCGAGCGGTCCGGACTCTCGAGCACGTAGCGATAGACGAGACCAGAAGGACTGAAGAGCGGCGCCATCGAGGGCTGCACACCCGCCGGCAAGTCCGGCTGCACGTCACTCAGCCGCTCGAACACCACCTGCCGAGCGAAATAATCGTTCGTGCCTTCGTCGAACGTCAGAATCACGTCGGACAGCCCGTACAGCGAAATCGAGCGCATCACCACCATCTTCGGCACGCCGTTCATTTCCACTTCGATGGGCAGCGTGACGAGCCGCTCGATTTCTTCCGCCGCATGACCGGGCCATTGCGTAATCAGCTCGACCATCGTCGGCGACAGGTCCGGATACGCGTCCACGGGCATGCGCTTGAACGAATACGCGCCGCCGACCGTGATGAACGCCGTCAGCATCAAAACTAGGAATCGCTGCCGCAGCGAAAATTGAACGATGCGATGAATCATTTTTTATTTATCAGCTTTCGTTTATCAGCGTCGCCATCGCGGCCGGCGCCTCTGCACGCGCTCGCAGACCTTCTAGTGCTGAAACGAATTCGCGAACTGCAGAAATAGGCTGCCGTTTCCTGCCACTTTTTCTCCGGGCGAAAGCCCTTTCGTCACCTGCGTCTTGCCGCTCTCGCTGAGCCCGATCTGCACGTGGCGGCGGCCGAACTGGTTCGAGCCGCTGAGCACATACACGAACGGTTCGTTCTCGTCGTCGCGGAGAATCGAAGCGTCCGGCACGGCGATCGCATTCTGGATCTCGCCCGCCGTCACGCCCACCGTGCAGTACATGTCCTTCTTCAGCTTTTCGCCTTTGTTCTCGACGACGATGCGCGCCTGCAGCGTCCGCGTGGTCGGGTCGAGAGCCGGCGAGATAAAGGAAATCTTTCCGTGGAACACGTCGGGATACGCGTCAGTGGTCACTTCCACCGCATCGCCGATCTTTACGTCCGCCAGATCGGCCTGGTACACGTTCGCAAGCACCCACACCGTGCTCATATCCGAAATCGTGAACGCCTGCGTCGCGCCCGCCTGCATCACCTGCCCGGGCGACACCAACCGCTCGACCACTTGCCCGGAAATCGGCGCCAGCAGTCGGATCTCGGCCGAGCTGGGCGACTTCTCCAGGTCTTCCGGCTTCGGAATGCCCAAAATTTTCATGCTCTGCTCGGCGGCGTTCATATCCGTTTGCGCCTGGTTGCGGTCCGATTCGGCCTGCAGCAAATCGCGCTCGGCGATCGCGTGGTGCTGATACAGATCCTGTGCACGATCCCAATTTTTGGCGGCCACTCGAAGCGTGTCGCGCGCTTTCAAATACACTGCAAGCATCTGCGAATAATCCGGGCTGCTCACTTCCAGCAGCGACTGCCCTTTCTTCACGAATTCGCCCGGCACCACCAGAATCCGGCTCACGGGCCCGCCCACTTGCGTGATCACGGGAGTCGTCGCGAACGCGTTGTACGCTACCGCGCCCGTGAGCCGCAGCTTGCGAATCATTTTCGTCGGCGCAATCGTCACCACTTCCACGTGCGACATCTGCTCCTGCGGGATCGTGAACAATTCCGCAGCCGCGCCCTTCGCTTCCTTCGACGAGTACGACGTCATCTCGCTCGCGCGCTCGGCCCGGTCGGAGCTGCAGCCGGCAATCCCAGCAACGACTGCGAGAGCCAGTACGGCCTGCGCGCCCCGGCGAGACCAACGCTTCGATATGTTTTCGTTCGTCATGGCAAGTTCCTCATTCCCACCGCTTCGCGCAGTTGCTCGACGGCCGTCAGGTACGACGCCAGCGACTGGCGGTAGGCAAGCTCCGTCGCGCGATAGCTGCGCTCGGCGTCCAGATAATCAAGCAGACTCGCGGCGCCGCGCTTGTACGCGTACTCGCTGATATCGCGCGAGTCTTGCGCTTCTTTCAGGTAGCCCGAGCGATAGAGCGTCACGATCTGGTCGTTCGTCCGCACGCCTTCGTAGGCGTCCACCACGTCCGTCATCACCTGTTCGCTCGCCGCGTGCTCCAATTCCTGCGCTTGCGTGATGGCGAACTGCGCCCTCGCGATTTCGCCCTGGTTGCGATTGAAAATCGGAATCTGCACGTTGGCGAAAAGCGACGCGCTGCTCGTATCGCTCACATGCGAGTAGTTAAAAGTTCCCGTCGGATCCACTTTTCCGTTCGCTTTCTGCAATTCGTACTGGCTGTTCGCCGCCGTCACGCCTTGACGCGCCGCTCGAAGGTCGGGGCGTTCGGCCAGCGCTTTCGCCTGCAGATCCTCGAGTTTCAGCATCACCGGCTGGTAATCGAATGCTCCCGCCACGTCGTAATCGAACGGCACCGATTCGTAACCGAGCGACTGGCGCAACCCGGCCAGCGCCTGGACCCGGGCCAGTTGCGCCTGCGACATATCCGTTTGAAATTGCAGCAATTGGATTTTGATCTTCAGGAAATCCACTTCGCTGATATCGCCCGCCTTGTAACGGCTTTCGCTGATGTCCACCGTATTTTGAAAGCTCTTCAGGTCCTGCGCGGCGAGATCGATCGTCGATTCCGCCAGCTGCACCTCGACAAATTGCGAAGCCACCAGAAACGTCAGGCTGCGCTCATTGTCCGCCACCGTCGATCGCGTTTGCGCCGTCACGTCGCGTGCCGCCTGCAGACGGTGCTGCCGTTTCCTTCCGCGCTCGAAGAGATATCCGAGGCCGACGTCGAACTGCGCGACCGTGTTCATGTAGTCCGCGCTGAATTTGTTCGGCTGGAAGATCGGCAGGAATTGCGCGTCGCCCGAGAGAACAGGATTCGGCCGCAGGTTCGCCGTGGTTTCTTCGGCTTCGCTTTGCTGAATCGTGGTTCGCGCGGCCAGCAGGTTGTGGTTGTGTTGCAGCGCCAATTGAATCGCATCGTCCAGGCTGATCCGCACCGGCCCCTGGGTGGGCGCCGTGGTTTGTGCCGATGCCCCGCGCGACGCGCACACCACCGCGGCCAATGTGAGAACCCGTACAATTCGTGCACGCATACGCGCTAAACCTTCTTCGGTAAGGCAAACGTGGATCGAAGTGCCGGCAACCGGCACAGGAACGGACGGAATTCTTACGCGGAGGGTGGAGCGCGAGCGGGAATGCGGAGGATTTCAGGGCCGGAGACGAATTCGGGTTCGCAAGGATCGGGCCTCGCTCCCAGGGAACACAGCGACGGAGCGCGATCCGCAGCCTGCGGATGATCCATCGCCTGGTGATTCAAATGGCAAATGGAGCAGTTCGTGTCCGACGAGCTTGCGTGATGGTGCCAGACGCAGCCCAGGGTCGCCAGCACGAGAACCGCCAGCAGCGCCACCGGCACTACAACGTATCGAATTGCCTTTTGATCGGGCATTTCTTAGCGGCTAAAAGGGACTCTGGCCACAAGCATACAATAGACGCCGCCGGGGCCATAGAGGTTGCTGCGCCCAGTTGATGTAGGAGATACCGCGGACGCCAAGGAAGAGGGTGCATGACCCGATAGCGCTAGGACCTGGGGGTGCCGCAGCTCAATTCGACTGCTCGAGCGCCCGTTCCACCATGCCCACGCACTTTTCCACGCGCTTGCGCAGCGGCCCTTCGATCGCCTGCTGCTTCTCGCGCACCGTGAACATCTCGTCAGCGATATTCAGCGCCGCCAGCACGGCCACTTTCAGCGAGTCCACCATGTGCGTCGATTCGGCGATCGACCGCATCTTTCCATCGACGTACGCCGCCAGCTCCCGGAAATATTCCTCGTTCGCTTCGCCGTTCACATTGTAAATCTGATCGTAAATTTCGATTTTCACGTCAGCGCTCCTGCTGGGCTCCAGCATTGTCGTTCATTGCAGCAGCGCACGCAACGCCGTTGCATGTGCGAAAGCGTTTTCAGTAGGGCACGGCATGCCGTGCCCTCTCGACCACAGGCAAAGTGCTGCCCAAAAAGAAGTTCGCGAATTTGAGTTTGATTGTTCCCCGAAATGCTCTCGTCGCTCGCCGACTTCTTCAACTCGTCCGCAGCGCAGCACCCAGCTTCGTCTCCAGCGCCGCAACAATCCGCGCAGAAAACTCCGCCACCTGCGCCTCGGTCAGCGTCGCCTCCGCGCTCTGAAAAACCACGCGAATCATCAACGAGAACTTCCCGGCAGAAATCTGCCCGCCACGAAACAGATCCGCAGCCTCGATGCTCTCCACTTCGGGAATCTGCAACGCTCGAATCGCTTCGGCAACCTGCGCGAACGTCACTCCGTCCGCAAGCACGAGCGAAAAATCCCGCTCGACGGCTGGATACCGCGGCAGCGCCGCGAACCGCAACGACGCGCTCGTCCGGTCCACCGCTTCCAGCAGTGGCTCGAATCGCAGCTCTGCCACAAACGCATCCTGCCGCAGCTTGAATTCATCGGCGATCCGCCGCGCCAGTTGCCCCGCCACTCCCACGGGCCCCGCGTGTCCGTGTCCATGCGCGAGAGAAATCTTTGCCGCCCGCGCCCCCGCCAGCCAGTTCGGACCGGCCGGCTGCCATCCCAATCCGCCCGCCAGCTGGCCGATGCAGTCGAGATCGCCCTTCAGGTCGGCAAATGAGAATTCCCGCGCCGCTTCGTAAATTGTCTTCTCGCGCACGAGGCCCGTCGCTCCCATCGTCAGCACCAGCGATTCCACCGGATCGCCGTTCCGCAACTCGTACGTTCGCCCGATTTCAAACAGCCGCAAATTCCGCTGGCCGTGATTCAAATTCCACTCGATCGCGCTCACCATGCTGACGATTCCGGTGGAGCGCATCGTCGAAGCGTCTTCCGCCAGCGGGTTTCCGATCACCGCCGGCGCGAGGCCTTCGGGACGAAACATCGCATCGCGCTTGGAATCGACGATCGGAATGGCTACGATTTCGTGATACCCGAGTCCGACGAGCCGTTCGATTACTCGTTCCTGTGCCTCGGCATGCGGCAGAGGATGAGCTGGCTGTTTCGCGGGAGGCAGACGCGGCGGGAATTTGTCGTAGCCGTAGTGGCGCGCCACTTCTTCCACCAGGTCGATGCCGCGCGTCACGTCGCGCCGCCACGAAGGCTGCTGGCATTCCCATTCCGCCACCAGCGAGCCGGAGCTGCCGCGATTGCCGTCGACGCGCACCGGATGGAAACCGAGCGCGCCCAGAATCTCTTCGATGTCGCGGTCAGGAATGTCCGCGCCCATCACGCGAAGCAGTTCCTTGCGCGTGAATTTCATTTTCACCGGCTGCTCCGGCCGCGGGTACACATCGACTACGCCCGAAAGAATTTCTCCCCCCGCCACCTGCTGAATCAGCTCCGCCGTGCGGCGCGACGCCAGCTCCGCCATCTCCGGATCGGCGCCGCGCTCGAATCGGTACGATGCTTCCGTCCGCAGCCCGAGCGCTTTGGAAGTGCGCCGCACCGAGATCGCATCGAACCAGGCGCACTCGATCAGAATATTGCGCGTGCTGAAGCTGATCTCGGTTTCGGCGCCTCCCATCACACCGCCGATTCCGATCGCGCGCGCCGCGTCGGCGATCACGCACATGTCTTTCGCCAGCGTGCGCTCGGCGCCGTCCAACGTGCGAATCTTTTCGCCAACCTTTGATTTACGGACAACGACTCGCCGCTCGTTCAGTTTGTCGAGATCGTAGGCGTGCAGAGGATGGCCCAGCTCGAACATCACGTAATTCGTGATATCCACCACGTTGTTGATCGAATTCTGTCCGATCGCCTCGAGGCGCTGCCGCAGCCAGTCCGGCGAAGGCTGCACCTTCACGCCGCGCATCACGCGCGCCGTGAACCGGCCGCACAAATCGGGCGCTTCGATATCGACGCGCGCCGCGTCCGCAGCTTTCTCGGCGATCTCTTTCAGCTTCGGCTGAACGGGCTTGAGCGGCAGCCGGTAAATCGTCGCTACTTCACGCGCGATTCCGTAATGCCCCAGGCAATCCGGGCGATTCGAGGTGATTTCCGCGTCGAGCAGCGGCCCGGCTGCCGTTTCATCGATCGCATCGATCGCCACGCCGCAGAGCGAAAGCCGCGCGCGCGCGTCCGCCGCCGACGCTTTCGCATCCACGAATTCTTTCAGCCAGTTGTAAACAACTTTCATCGACCGTTGCCGTCTTCGTAGGGGCGCTGCTTGCTGCGCCCAAATTTCCTAAGGAAACTGCCGCAAAAACCGCACATCATTCTGGAAAAGCACAGGCAACTCGCTCAACCCATACTTCATCATCGCGAACCGGTCCACTCCCATGCCGAACGCAAATCCCGACAACCGCTCCGGATCGTAATTCACGAATCCATACACCGCGGGATTCACCATCCCCGAGCCAAAAAGCTCGATCCATCCCGACTGCTTGCAAATCCGGCAGCCGCTCCCGCCGCACACGTGGCAGCTCGCATCCACTTCCGCCGAAGGCTCGGTGAACGGGAAATAGCTGGGGCGCAGCCGGATTTTCACCTTCGGCCCAAGGAACGCGCGCACGAAATATTCCACAGTCCCTTTGAAATCGCAGAAGGTGATGTCCGTATCGACCGCGAGCCCTTCGATCTGGTGGAACATGTAGCCGTGCGTCGCGTCGGGATTGTCGCGGCGATACACCTTGCCCGGCACCACGATGCGCACCGGCGGCGCCTGCTTCTCCATCGCGCGAATCTGCATCGGAGACGTGTGCGTGCGCAGCACCTGATGCCCGCTCGCGCCTTCGATGTAGAAGGTGTCCATGTTGTCGCGGGCGGGATGATGCTCGGGAATATTCAGGGCTTCAAAATTGTAGTAGGGCGTTTCGATTTCAGGCCCTTGCACCACGCTGAAGCCGATCGAAAGGAAAATGCGCTGCAGCTCTTCGGAGGTCTGGCGGATCAGATGGCGCGTTCCGATCGCACGTTCAATGCCGGGGAGCGATAGATCGATTCGCTCGCGCGCTGTGGCCGCGTCTTCGGCAGCGGATTCGATCGCCGCTTGCCGATCGGCCAGCGTGGACTCCACATGCGCCTTCAGCTGATTCAATTCCTGCCCGACGACGCGCTTCAATTCCGGTGCGGCGGGTTTTAGCCAGTTATCGGTAATCTGCGAAAGCACGCCGGACTTGCGGCTCAGCCACGCGTCTCGCACGGATTTCCAGTTCGCTTCCGTCACCGCGGCGGAAAGTTCGCGATCGAACTCCGCGCAAAGCTCGGCGAACAGCGCCGGAATCTTCTCCGGCGAATCCACGCCCAGCTGCGCGAGTGTCTGTTTCGTCGCCTCGTTGGTAGTCATGAAGATTCTTCAGAATACGAACGCGCCGCACTTCGCTCGACAGTAGGGGCGGCTCTAAGAGCCGCCCGCGTCAAACACTTGGCAACGCGTTTGCCGACGCAGCGCCGGTGTCGAATCGCCTAACCTTCGTCGCGATGCCTAACATGCTCCGCCTTGGGAGCCTTCGCGCCGCCCGCCGGTGCTTTGGCGATGTGCGCCTTCGCGGATTCGACGAGCGCGGTGAAGCCCGCCGCGTCGCGCACGGCCATGTCCGCCAGAATCTTCCGGTCGAGATCGATACCGCCCACCTTCAAGCCGTGAATCAACTGGCTGTAGGTGACGCCGTTGTTGCGCGCCGCCGCACCGATGCGCTGAATCCACAGCGTTCGGTAGTCGCGCTTGCGGGTGCGCCGGTCGCGATAGGTGTAGCGCAGCGAACGGTTCACCGCTTCCTTCGCCGAACGGAAGAGTTTTCCCTTGGTGAGGAAAAATCCCTTCGCGTGTTTCAGCAGCTTCTTGCGCCGCGCGCGGCGTTTGGTTCCACGTTTGACTCGAGGCATCGCTTCGTCTCCTGGTGCGCGCCCAATCGGCGCTCTGAATTCAGTTCTTCGTACCGCCGGCATCTCCGGTTTGTGAAGTCCGATGGACTCCACCGGAGTCCTGCCATCGGACCTGCCGGCGTTTTTGCTCGACTAAATTTTGAACGGGGAGACAAACAGGGCCCGACCGCTCGCTTGCAAAATACACAAAATGCCGCGCGAGCAGCAGGACGGGTTTGTCTCGTAGAATTGCTTGTTGCATCTCCCGATCGAAATCAGATCTCGGTCGGGAAACCGGCCGGCAGGCACCCGTTACGCTCTGCCCGGCGCGGAAAAAATTCAAATCAAAATCTAGACGCCGTACGGCAGCGCGAGCCGCACGTTCGGCACGTCGGCCGGATTCACCACGGCGGACTTGCCCAACTTGCGCATGCGGCGCGGCTTCTTTGTGCCCAGCAAATGGCGCATGCCGGAATGCCGGCGGATAAACTTACCGGTGGAAGTCTGTTTGAAGCGCTTGGCAGCTCCGCGGTGCGTCTTCAATTTCATTTTCTTGTTCTTCTTCACAATTTCCCCTTCGAATTTCGTGTCGCGTTCTTACGCTTGCCCGCCGGCCGTCGATTGAGCCGGACGCGTGGGCGGTGCGGCTGTTGCGCCCTTCTTCGGCGCAAGCAGCGCCAGCAGAATGTTCGCTTCCATGCGCGGACCGAACTCCACCTGCGCGTGGTCCAGAATATCCATCAGCAGGCGATTCATCTTGGCGCGCCCTACGTCCTGGTGCGCCATCTCGCGGCCGCGATGAAAAATCATGGCCTTCACTTTGTAGCCGTCGCCGAGAAAGCGGATGATCTGGTTCTTCCGCACCTGGTAATCGTGCTCGGCGGTGGAAGGCCGGAACTTCACTTCCTTGATGTGCGAACTCTTCTGGTGCTTTTTCGCTTCGTGCGCTTTCTTGCTCTGCTCGTACAGGAACTTTCCGTAGTCCACCAGTTTGCAAACCGGCGGCACGGCGTTGGGTGAGATCTCGACCACGTCGAGACCGGATTCTCGCGCCGTTTTCATGGCGTCGAACAGGGTCATCACGCCCAGCTGATTCCCTGCGTCGTCAATCACGCGAACTTCGCGAGCGCGGATGCGCTCGTTCACTCGAAGACCACCACCCCGTTCTGCCGCGATAAATCCACCTCCGGGGCCAGCGAAGCAAGATTCGATGCCCCCAATTATCTCTTTCCCGCGCACAGAAAACTGCAACGGGAGAGACAGGGCAAGAAGTATAGCACGCACCCCAAGCCCAGCCGCAAGTGAGCTTTTAGGCGCGAAAAGATTGGGGAATCGAGAGTCCGGAAGGGGCCGCGCGGGCTGTGATATCCTCGCGGCGGGTTTCGCGGATTCGCGCCCGTGCGAAAAACAATTCTCATCACCGGGGCTTCCAGCGGCATCGGCCGCGTGACGGCGCAGCTCTTTCAGCGGCGCGGATGGAACACCACTGCGACGATGCGCTCGCCGGGAAAAGCCAGCGATTGGCCGGCGCACGAGAATCTTTTCCTCACGCGGCTCGACGTCACCGATCAGGACAGCATTCAGAAAGCGATCCGCGACACGCTCGGACGATTCGGCACGATTGAAGCGATCGTCAACAACGCGGGCTACGGGCTCGTGGGGCCGTTCGAAGCTTCGACGCCCGAACAAATCGAGCGGCAGATCGCGACGAACCTGATCGGCGTGATGAACGTGGTGCGCGAGATTCTGCCGATCTTTCGCAGGCAGGGCGGCGGGACGATCGTGAATGTTTCCTCGGTGGGCGGGCGCATTACGTTTCCGCTCTACAGTGCTTATCACGCGACGAAGTGGGGCCTCGAAGGTTTTTCCGAGGCGCTGCAATTCGAGCTGCGTCCGCAGAATATTCGCGTGAAGATCATCGAGCCCGGCCGATCAAGACCGACTTTTACGATCGCTCGATGGACCTGATGAAGAAGCCGGGACTCACCGCGTACGACGAGTTTGTTGCCAAAGCCATGCCGAACATGCAGAAGGCCGGCGAGACCGCGCCGGGCCCGGAAGTGGTCGCGCGCGTGATTTACAAAGCAGTGACGGACGGCTCGTGGAAGCTGCGCTACGCGGCGAACGGCGCGCTGTTCCTCGCACTGCGCCGCCTGTTCCCCGAAAGCCTGTTCCGCGCCATCGTCGCCCGCGCCGTTGCCCGTTAGGCCGCACCGAGCAGAACCACAAAGAAAGAAAGAGAAAAAGAGAGATCCCTCGACTCCGACCCGCGCCTTCGCTTCGCGAAGGAAAGCAAATGCGCGCGGGTCTCCGCTCGGGATGACAGTCGTCAGAAGAGTTCTTCGGAAGTCCGGTCGTCAATTGAACCCTCCGCGTAAAGATCCATCCATTTGCGATTTTTCTGCTCAATCAACATCACTTTCTTGGCGCGACCCCAGCGCTTGATTTGTTTCTCTCGCGCGATCGCGGCACGGACGTCGCCGAACACTTCGTAGTGCACAAGTTTTGTCACGTCGTACTTCGCTGTAAATCCGGGAACGAGTTTTTGTTTATGTTCCCACAGGCGTCTTTGAATGTTGTTTGTCACGCCGACGTACAGCACGCCGGAAGCCGACGCCAGTATGTACACAGCGAATGTTTTCATCTTCGAGTCATCGACTCACGAAAACAGCCTGTCATCCCGAGCGGAGGCTCGCGCGGTTTTTCCTTCCCTCGCGGAGCGAGGGCGCGAGCCGGAGCCGAGGGATCTCTCTTCGATCGCCAATTTCGAGGCACGATGCCATCGATGCCTAGCTGATTGCGCGTGAGTCGACTTCTTTGCGGAGGTCGGCGATGAATTCATCGAGGGGGCGGGGGCCGAGGTCGCCTTTGGTGCGGTGGCGGACGGCGACGGTGCCGGCTTCGGCTTCTTTACCGCCGATAACCAGCATGTAGGGGATTTTTTGGAGCTGCGCGTCGCGGATTTTGGCTTGCAGCTTTTCGTTGCGGTCGTCGAGGTGGGTGCGAAAGCCCGCGGATTTCAGTTTCGCTTCGACCTCGCGGGCGTAGTCGATGGTCTTTTCGCTGAGCGGCAGCACAGTGGCCTGCACGGGCGCGAGCCAGACCGGGAACGCGCCGGTGTAGTGTTCGATCAGCACGCCGAAGAAGCGTTCGACGGAGCCGAGCAGAGCGCGGTGGACCATGAGCGGCTGGTGGCGCGCTCCGTCTTCGCCGACGTATTCGAGCTTGAAGCGGCGCGGCAAGTTGAAATCGAACTGCACGGTGGTGAGCTGCCAGGGGCGGCCGATGGCGTCAACGAGCTTCACGTCGATCTTCGGGCCGTAGAAAGCGCCTTCGCCGAGCACATATTTGTAAGGGACATTCATGCGCTGGAGCGTGTTCCGTAGCGCATCCTCTGCGTGTTTCCATTCTTCGGGCGTTCCGGGATAGTCCTGCGGGCGCGAGGGATCGCCGCCGGAGACTTCCACTTCGTAGCGGTCGAAGCCGAAGACGCGCAGAACTTCCCAGGCGAATTCGACGCAATCCTGAATTTCCTTTTCGATCTGATCCGGCATGCAGAAGATGTGCGCGTCGTCTTGCGTAAATCCGCGCACGCGAAGCAGTCCGTGGAGAACGCCGGAACGCTCGTAGCGATAGACGGTGCCGAGTTCGCCGAGCCGGATAGGAAGCTCGCGATAACTCCGCAGGCGCGATTTGTAAATCAGGATGTGGCCGGGGCAATTCATCGGCTTGAGCTGGTAGAGATCTTTCTCGACCTCGACCGGGCCGAACATGCTGTCTTTGTAAAAACCGGTGTGGCCGCTGGTTTCCCACAAATGGCGGCGCATCACATGCGGGGTGTACACAAGGTCGTAGCCGCGGCGGACGAGTTCGTCGCGCAGCCAGTCTTCGATCTGGCGGCGGATGATGCCGCCCTTGGGGTGCCAGAAAATCAGGCCGGGGCCGGCGTCTTCTTCGATGCTGAAAAGATCGAGCTCGGTGCCCAGGCGGCGATGGTCGCGCTTCTTCGCTTCTTCGAGTTTGTGGAGATATTCGTCGAGCTCTTTCTGATCGATGAAGCACGCGCCGTAAATCCGCTGCATCTGCGGATTGCCTTCCTGGCCTTTCCAGTAGGCTCCGGCGACGCTCATCAATTTGAACGCTTTGATGCGGCCGGTGGAAGGAATGTGGGGGCCGCGGCAGAAGTCGATGAATTTTCCGGTGGTGTAGAAGGAGACGATCGGCTCGCTGGCTTTCTCCTCGACGAGCTCGCATTTGAATTCCTGGTTCTGCCGGCGGTAGAGCTCGAGCGCTTCGGGCTTGGGAATCATTTTGCGCTCGTTGGGAATGTCTTTCGCGGCGAGTTCGCGCATCTTGGCTTCGATCTTGGCGAGATCGTCGGGAGTGAAAGGCTCCTCGCGAACGAATTCGTAGAAGAAGCCGGTGTCGATCGGCGGACCAATGCCGAGTTTCACGTTGGGGTAAAGCTCCATCACGGCGGCGGCGAGAAGATGCGCGGCGGAGTGGCGGAAGACCTGAACGGCGTCGGGATCTTTCGCGGTGAGGATGGCGAGCTTGGTGTCGTGATCGAGCGGGCGCGAGAGATCGATCAAGCCGCCATTGGTGCGGGCGACGAGAGCTTCTTTGGCGAGGCGCGGCGAAATTTGCCGGGCGATGTCGGCAGCGGTGGTGCCCTTGGGGACTTCGCGGGTGGCGCCGTCGGGCAGCGTGATTTGAATTGTGTCCATGAGTTTGTGGCTGTCGTCGCCGGCTAGAGCGCGGACGAAACAGGGAGAAGGTAGATTACTTGGCGGCTCGGGCAGGGTCAAGAATTCCGCGTCCCGAGGAAGGGCCGTGACTCGTGACTTGTGATTCGTGACTCGTGGGGCGGCCACCACCGGAAGCGGGCCAGCGCAGCACGATTGTGAAATTGCGGTCCACCCCAGCGGGCTTAAAAGGGCATCCGCCCCGGCGGATTTTCCGGAAACAAAACGGCCAAAGTGTCCCGATTAGAAATGCGAGTTGGGCTTTGTTTTGTTGGAGTTGCGGGAAATTCTAATCGCGGTGTCTCGATTAGAAAGGCAATGACTCGTGACTTGTGATTCGTGGCTCGTGAATCCATGCGGCAAGCGGCAAACGTGGGTGCGGTTACACTTGGCCTGAACCGGAGAAGGGCTTGCAAAGCGGAATACGAAACCGCAAAAAATTTGCGATTAGAATCGAACGCGGATGATTGTTTGCAATAACTTACGAGGAATTCTAATCGCGGATTTGCGATTAGGATTTCGGGTGCGGGGGCGCTAAATTCCGCCGCTCCCGTCGAGCCCCGAGCCGGAGATGTTGCCGTGGCCGGGACAAGGATATTCCCGTCGTCGGCTCCACATTCGAGCCGGGCACTGCTTTGCCGAGCGGTGGCCTGTGCAGTCATTTCGCCAGAATCAAACTAGCACCGTGCGCATGAAAATACCGATCACACAACGGGCAAAAAAAGGACAAGGCATAGTACTGTCCGGATGGACAGGGTCCTGGAAGCTTGATGCTGGAGGCTAAAAAAGATAGCCGAGATTTCGAAATCGCACGGTCGAACGAACTTGCCGCGCCGCCGTGGGGCTGCTATTGTGGATAGTAGGAGTTGAATATGGCGAGGAAGAAAACACAACTGGACAAGGCTGCTGAGCGGGCCGCCGACCTCATCCTCGCACAGCTCGACACGCTGCCCGTCGAGGTTGCCAAAAAGAAGATGAAAGATCTTCGGCAGATGGCAGCTAAGGCTTACCGCTCTTCAAAGCTCGGAACAGCGCGACAACCTCGGCGAACGCGGGCGACTCGTCCTTCAACCCGATCCCACGCAAGAACCGCATAAATTCGCGCTCATCGCCGTACTGATAGATTTTCTTCAACGCAATCACAAGAGCACGACGCTCTGCACGGGTGTGCCTGCGCCCCGGATGCTTTTCTCGTTCGACTACTTCGTCGTAGATTTCGTCGTCGTTTGACATCTGCGATTCTTGAACGCTATTTGTTCCCGCCCAATCGGGAACGTGACGCCTGCAATTCGCCGAAAGCGCCCGCTTCGGCGGCTGGTTGGCCATTTATATATCAAACCGTTAAAGTAATAAATCGATTTATTCGGATGCCTTTTCGAGACTGGCGAGATATGGCAAGGAAAGCGTGAACTATGGGATGACGACGTTGGGGAGATTGGCGAAGTCGAGGTCGGCGGTTACGAGTTGGGCTTGGTAGAGTTGGGCTGAAGCGTAGATGATTGCGTCGGCCATGGCGAGGCGGTGGTCGATGCTCGCGCGAGAGGCGGCCGCGGCGAGATCGGCATCGAAGGGGACCTGGCGGGAACGGAAAGCGTGAGAGAGAAAACGTTTCAGCGCGGAGTCGTTGCGCGTGAGGGTGAGCTTTTTGTGGACTTCGTAGATTACGATGGAAGGGACGATCAGCGAGTCTTCACGGAGAAGGTATTTTCCGAATGCGTCGGCTTTGGGGCCGTCGCCGATGAATTCGATCCAGCCGGACGAATCGACGAGGACGAAATCAGAGGCGGTCGGAGTGGTCGCGGTCATTGTGTTCCCAGCGGATTCCTTTGGCAGTGCCGCGGAGTTCTGAAATCGGGCGGGGCAGATCGAGGCGCAGCGCTCCATCGAATGCGTAGATGAGGAGCTGCTGGCCGGGGCGTATGTCGAGCTGTTCGCGCACGTGCTTCGGAATCACGATTTGAAATTTTGGCGAGACGGTGACTTTTGCGTCTGCGGTTGGCTTGTTCGCCGGCATGGTCGCGGCCTCGGAATGCGAATTCGTGGTTGATTTTGGCCTGAGCGATCGTACAACGAAAATATGGTCGATTACAATCGATTGTGGTCGATAGTAGTAACTGCGGTGCGATGGATCGGCGCTGAAGTGGTTGAATGCTGCCTGTTCAATTCTCTAAGGAGCGTCAGGGGCTAAAGAGTCTGTGAGGTAGGTTGCGAAACGTGGCCCTCAGCGGCTAAAGCCGCACTGATTTGGCAGCCATTGTGGCACGGCTGAAGCCGTGCCCTGACGAAAATCGGGGTTACTACACAAACTTTAGAGAGCCGAGCGCTTGGTTTGATTGATGTCGCCCGTGAAGGCGCGACCCACAGGACGCGCTGGCGATCGAAGCACCGGGTTCGCGTCCACGAGGAGGGCGTTTGGGACTGGGATCCTCGGCTCGGATATGCGCGGACTTGGAAGAGGAATGCCTGAGCTAGGGGATGATGACGCCGGGGAGGCCGCGGAGTTTTGTGTTGGTGGTTACGAATTGGGCCTGGTGGGCGCGGGCGGTGGCGTAGAGGAGGGCGTCGGTCATGGCGAGGCGGTGGTTGAGGCTGGCGTCGGCGGCGGCGAGGGCCGTCATTTCATCGAACGGGACGACGCGGCAGTGCAGAGCTTGCGAGAGGAAACGATCGGCTAGCGGCTTGCCGCGGTGGCGGGCGAGTTGGCGATAGACCTCGTAGATGACGAGCGAAGGGACGATCACCGAGGCTTCGTTCTCGAGGTAGTGGCCGAAGGCGGAGGCTTTGGAATCCTCGGTGAGGTACTCGAGCCAGCCGGAGGAATCGACGAGGTAGAGGTCAGAAGTCCGAGTGGTCACGATAATCCTCTTTCCATCGCATGCCTTTGGCGGAGCCACGCAACTCTTTCATGGAGCGGCGAGGGAGAAGCCGGATGGTTCCTTCGAGCGAGTACATGACGAGATCTTGTCCGGGCTCGATGTGAAGCTCGTCGCGGATGGCTTTGGGGATGACGACCTGGAATTTGGGAGAGACGCGGACGCGGGCACGCTCCATTGGAAAACCTCCGGTGCAACGGTCGATGTGTTGATGGTATTACGATGTGTATATCGATTGCAATTCGTATTACGCGCTGCGCGGCGGAGGGCGAAGCTGTTGAGGATTCAGAGGTTGGCGGCGCGATTGGCGGCGCGGGATTTTGTGGAGCGCGAGGAGATTGCAGAAATTGGGGATTGCGTGCGCGGAGTTTGCGCGATGAATGGAAATTATTTTGCCGGTCGACCCGCCGACAATTCTGCGAGATGCGAAAGATTTTTTGCGCAGAAATTTTGGATGCGACGAACTCTCGCCGCCTAGGGAAGAATCGCGAGCAGAGTCTTGCGAATATCGTCTCGATTCAGAATCTCGATCTCCACGATCTTTCCTTGGACAACATCGAGGAGAATCATTCCCTGATCCGCGTCGAGATCGATGGTGCCGTGATCCGGGCCCCACGTTCCTTTGGGAGGGGGCTGGGTGTAAATCGTCGCGCAGAACTCATCTCCGCAACGACAACGCTCCACGATCGCCAGTGCCGCGACCTGACCGGCGAGCCCCGTATCGCCTTTGCGCTCGAGAAGATCTCGAAGCTCCTCCGCCAAGGAAGGGAAAACTGCCGAAAGCTGCATCCTGGATTCCGTAGGCATCGACGTTCGTCTGCACTGAACAAAGCAACTTATAGCAAGAGGCGTGGTTTACGCCAGAACCTACTTGCGGCGCGCGGACTCGAGCATGTCCCAGAGGGAATCGGGGAGGTCGAGGAAGTCGTTGAATTCGCCGGCGCCGCGGAGCCAGAGGGCTCCGTCGATGACGACGCATTCGCCGTTGACGTAGTCGGCCTGGTTGCTGAGGAGATAGACGGCGAGATTGGCGAGTTCCTCGTGGCGGCCGAAGCGTTTCATGGGGTGGTAGTTGCGGGCGCGCTCTTCGAGATCTTTCGAGGGGAGGAGCCGCGAGAACGCGCCTTCGGTGGGGAACGGGCCGGGGGCGATGGCGTTGAGGCGGATGTGGTGCTTGGCCCATTCGACGGCGAGAGAGCGCGTCATGGCAAGGACACCGGCCTTAGCGCAGGCGGAGGGCATAACGAAGCCCGAGCCGGAGCTTGTGGCGGCGTAAGTGGTGACGATGTTGAGGACGTTGCCGGGAGTCTTCGAGGCGATCCATTTGCGGCCGAGCGCGAGGGTGCAATGGAAAGTGCCGGTGAGGACGATGCCGATGACGGCGTTGAAGGCGTTGGGAGAGAGTTTTTCGCTGCGGGCGATGAAATTGCCGGCGGCGTTGTTGACGAGGGTATCGATCGAGCCGAGTTTTTCTTCTGCGACGGCGATGGCGGCTTCGACGGCGGCGAAATCACGGACGTCGGCAATGGCGTAGGCGGAGCGGACGCCTTTGGAGCTGATGTCGGCCGTGGTTTGCTTTAGCGGATCTTCGCGGCGGCCGAGGAGGAAGATATTAGCGCCGAGTTCGGCGAAGCGAAGGGCCATCGAGCGGCCGAGGCCTGTGCCGCCGCCGGTGATGAGGATTGTGCGGGATTTGAGGAGATCGGGTTGGAACATTTTGGGCACCTCCGGTGGATTTGTGCGGGATCATTCTTTACGCAGTGCTGCGTTGAGAGCAAGGCAAATTCAAAAGAGCGCCCGCCTGCCCTTCGGTGCTCAGGGTAAAAAGGCGGCCGCTACAACGGCGGAGTTATCGCGCGATATTGCCTACTGAGCGGCGGGTTGCTATGGGCAGCGCGGGCGGGTCTTAGACCCGCCCCTACTGGAATGACGTTACTTCGTGGGCGGTAGAAATTCTTTTGGGATTGGGTTCTCGGCGGATTCTTCCTGCCACATGATGGTGACGACCCACCAGCGAGTGCCGTCATTGTAAAGCTGGAAGCTATTGATGCCGCGGGTGAAGGGCTTTTCCTCTTTGGCGTCGTGGCGGGATTCGTAGGTGCTGAAGAGCTGGATGATGTTGCCGAAGCGCTCGGTCTTGCGGAAGGCCTCGCGCTCGACGAAACCGTTCTTGAGGAAATAGGCGCCGGCGCGATCGACGTACTCCTGCGGAGACATCACGAAAGAGGCGAAGCCGCTGCCGTCTTTTTTGGCGCTGATAGGGATGAGGCGCGCGCCGGGAGCGAACAGGGAGTTGAAGCGGTCCCAATCGCGAGGGCCGGCGGGGCCGGAGATGACGTCGTAAACGGCGGCCATGATGGCGTCGGGGGAAGCGACGTCGGCCGGCTTAGCGGCGGGTGGTGCGGCGGGAGCCTGCGCTGCGGGAGCGGACTTTTGCTGAGACGCATCCTGCGCGTGCAGGGGAAGCGCGAACGAGCAGACGAACACCAACAGCAAAGCCAAGCTGAAACGTGACATTCATTCCTCCGGCGGCGCGCCGCGATGCGTAATGCCCCAAGGCCGCAGGGGCGGAGCTTAAACTGCGACGTCCGGGGACGCCAGTGAAAAAACGGGCGTGTCGTGAGTTGAGCGGCAGCAAAGCCCACGACGAGCAACGGCGCTCGTCGTGGCTACGACGCGAGCGGGATTGACGCGGATGATCAGAAGTCGACGTGGAGACGGAGGCCCGGGGCGACGAGGGGGCTGCGATCTTTGTTGTAGCCGGGATTGTTGATGTGCTGGACGTCGAAAGAGGCGAAGAAGCCGCGCCCGATATGGGTGGTGTAGAAGGCTTCGAGGATTTTTTCGGGGCCGTAGGTGAGGGCGCCGTCGCCGAGGAGGAAGCCAAGGCCACCGAGCGCCAGATATTGCTGATGCGATTTGACGATTCCGTTGGCGACGAAGACGATGCCGGTGCGATCGTTCGGGCGCTTCCAGCGATCGCCCTTCGAGAAAGCGCCGAGCTGGAACGTGCGGTCGACTTCGGTGTACTCGTAGGCTTCGTTGCGGCCGTCGCTCCATCCGAGGCGGCCGAAAATCCCGATCTGCGGAGTGACTGCCAGATCGGCGTTGAGGCCGAAACCGTAGCGGTGGCGTCCCTGGCGGCGTGTCGAGATGATGTCGGGTGCTTCCGTCTCGCCATTTTCGAATGCTCGGATCGCTTGCTCGTAATTTCCCATGTTGGCTGCATTCAAATAGGTAAGGAGGCGGACGACACCATCGCGATGGGCGATGAGTTTGCCGCGGGCTTCGAATTCGAGAGTCGAGGCGCGGGAGCGGGCGAGATTGGCGTCGAGGTTAATTCCATTGGCGACCTTCGACATCAGTGTTTCGGCGAAGCGGACGGTCCACCAGTGGTCGTCGTATTCGAGGATGAGGCCGTCGGTGTAGCCGCGCGTGTTGGCGGAGTAGTCGAAAGCGCCGTTGTTGTCCACGGTCCAATTGAGGAATTGCAAGTGGCTATCGGTGCCGTAGGTGTTGAGATCGAAGAAATCGGGCATGGTGAACTTGCCGAGGCGAATTTCGAGGCGGCGAGCGGGCAGAGAGGTGGCGAGAGCGAGCGGGCCGCGCTGCGCATCGACGGGTTTACCGCCTCCGAGCGGGATGATCTGGCGAATCATCACGCGGGCGATGTAGGGGAGATCTCCGAGCTCGGGATTTCGGACGACGTCGAGATTGAGAAAGCCGGCGAGGCCCAGCGCGTTGCTGAGGCCGTGGCCGCCGGCGCTTTCGACGTCGAGAAAAACCTCGGTCGTTCGAGTGAGTTGGTAGCCGAGGAAAAGCGTGTAAACGCGCGAAGTGGCGTTCTGCGCGGCGGGACCGAAGCTGTTTTTGCCGCTGTACTTCGCGGGGAGAGTTGGATTCCACTGCATGACGACGTTAGCCTGGCCGGAGATCCAGTAGCGGCTGGTTAGGGAATGCGGGAAGAGAGTGACGGCGGAGCCGGAATCGGAGCCGGACGAAGCGGGCGCAACATTCTGCGATTGCGCGTCTTGCTGAATCTTTTCGGTTGAAACGGTGTTTGCCGGGTGGTTATCGGCAGCAGTGTCCTGCGCCCGGGCGAATGCGGGAACAAAGAGAGAGACTGCGAGGAGGCAGAGAATTCGCAGACCGCATTGAGATGCGAGGCGGAGCATCGTCAGCATGAAAAAGCGCTTCTCGTGAACCACTTTCCACGGAGGGAGAGTAAAGCACGGGGGCGCGAAAAAACCACATTAAAAACAGGTTACAAGAGAAATGCAACGAGCGGCACGGCCACCCCTCTTGTCGTTTGGTCGAGACTATGGGCGAGAAAATTCTGGTGGGTGAAATTCCTCCGATTCTCCCTGCTCCTTTTGGCTGAAGGGGCGAAGCATCCCGATTGCCCACGACAGACATCTTTAGTAGTCTCTACGATTGCGTTCATAGCAACGGGTGCGACAAAGCGGGACAGGGGTGAGTGATTTGCGGAGAAGAACGGGTCTAAATTTCTGGGTACTCATAGCAGCAAGCCTGGTGATGTCTGCCTGCCAGCAGCAGATCAATTTCCCGAAGCCGGTGCTTAAATCGATGTCGCCCACGACGAAGCAAGCCGGCGACCCGGTATTTACACTGACGGTGGTTGGCGACAAGTTTTCACCGGGATCCCTGGTGGAGTGGAATGGGTCGGTGATTCCGACGATTTTCCAGGACGTCAACCATATGACGGCCCAGATTCAGGCAAGCCTGATTCAAAACCCAGGATCCGCAACGGTGCTTGTGTTTACCACTTCACCGGGCGGTGGAACCTCAACGAGCCTTACGTTCATCATCACGCCCGCACCGAGCAACGTGCCGACGATCAGCTCGGTATCGCCTACGATGGTGTTGGCAGGATCCGGGAGCGCCAGGCTGCTAGTGACGGGCACCCATTTCGTTTCGCAATCGGTGGTGGCGGTGAATAATACGAACCGCCCGACCGGCTTCATTAACAGCACCGCGCTGCAAGTAGCTCTGTCGGCGAGCGACCTCGCGGCGGCCGGGTTCTTGCCGATAACCGTGACAAATCCGGTAGCACCGCCGCCCGCGCCGCCCAATGGCGGTTCGTCGAACATCTTTCAGTATCCGATCGTGAACCCGTTCCCGGTCATTGGGGCGATAACACCTACAAGCGCGCAAGCTGGCGGAACGGCTCCGGCCGCGCTGTCGGTTACCGGGTCGGGTTTTACCGCTACTTCCGTCATCGAAATCAATGGTGGGCAGCGAACGACGGCGTTTGGAAGCGGGACGTCCCTTACGACGCCGCTTACACCGGCAGATGTAGCCGCGGCAGGAATCAATCAGGTGCAGGTGTTCAATGCGTCGCCGGGTGGCGGAACGTCGAACATTGCGGTGTTCGCCGTGAATCCGACGACGGCAAAGGGGCTACCGGTGATCCTGGATCTGGTTTCGGACGGCTCGCAGGCGGCGAACGGAATTTGCGGCACGAGCTCGACCTGTGCGAGCGGCACTCCGGACGTTTCGACGGCAGGCCCATCCACGAGCAACAACGGAAGCGTGGTGGCCTTCGCGTCGATATCCAACAATCTGGTTGCCAACGACACGAACGCGGCGAGCGACGTCTTTGTGCGCACGACGTGCCTGACGAACACATCTTGTACACCGACGACGACCCTGATAAGCACCGACCCGAATGGGCACGCGGCGAATGGCGCGAGCGCGGAGCCTTCGATTGATACCTCCGGATCGACGGTAGCGTTCACTTCCACTGCCTCGAATTTGGTGACTTCGGCCGCGCTGGACGGGAAGTTGCGGCAGATTTTCTGGAGGCCGGTTGCCGCCAGCTCGACGTTGACGACGCAACTGGTATCCATGGCGGCGGATGGAGTGAGCGCGGGAAACGGGGACAGCTTCAGTCCCGTGATTAGCCCGGATGCGCGCTACGTCGCCTTCGTGTCGCTGGCGACAAACCTCGTTTCCAACGCCTCGTTTGACGGAGTCACGCCGCAGGTGTTTGTCCGCGACACGTGCAGCGGAGTGGCCAGCACGACCTGCTCGCCGACGACCTTTCTGGTTTCCACGCCGGACGGCATTACTCCCGGCAACGGGGCAAGCTCGAGTCCGGCTGTGGCATCCGGCGGCCTCTTTGTGGCGTTCGTGTCGAGCGCCAGAAATCTGGGAGCAGCTGCTCCGAATCCGGGCGGACTCGCGGAAGCATTCGTGCGATCATGCGCGACCCAGCTGACAACGTGCGCGGGAGAAACGGATCTGGTGTCCACGCCTGATGGCGTGACGCCCGCGAATGGCGCGAGCACGCAAACGGCAATCACGAGCGGCGGGCGCTACGTTGCGTTCACATCCACCGGAACGAATTTGGGAATAAACTCCGGCGGCGTGCAGGAAATCTATGTGCGAGATACGTGCCTAAGCGTCGTCAGCTGCACGCCCTCGACGAGCCTCGTCTCGACCCGCGACGGCGCTACGCCGGCGAATTCGCTTGCCGAGCGTCCTTCGTTCGGCACGCTGGGCCAATTCATCGCGTTTGCTTCGGCGGCGTCGAATCTGGGCGCGAATACGGCGAACGGGATTGAAAACGTCTTCGTGCGCAATACATGCATCAACGTCTCCGATTGCACGCCGGTGACGATTGTGGCGAGCCAGCCGGCCGGGACATTGTCGCCGTCCTTGAACGGGAGCAGCCTCGCGCCATCCATCAGCGGCGACGGGCACACGGTGAGCTTCCTTTCGTTCGCGAACAATCTGGTGGCGCGCGATACGAACGGAGTGGCGGACGTCTTCCTGGCTTCGACAACCTTCTAAACCGACCGCGACTGGGACGGTCCCGCGAAACTTCAGCGCGCGGTGCGCGAGCCGATTCGCTCGAGCACGGCCCTGCGCGTGGTGGCAAGCGTGAAGGTGAGCGATTCGCGCGGGACGCTTTCGACGTACGAGCTGATCATCCAGCTGAGTAACGCCGGGATATCGCGGGTGAGCGATATCGACTGGCACTCGACGTACGTCCCGACGTCCTTTTCCTCAAAACGCCAGTACGTATTCATTCGCCAGAGAAAACCGCGGTCGCGGCCTTCGGGCTCGAGTTTTTCATCGGGCTTGCCGGCATCGTCCACTTCCTGAACGCGCGTGGTACGCGAGCGGCTCCATTCGTGCGTCGCATCGATGGGTTGATAGTGGACCTCGTGCGTGGTGTCGATCACCGTAGTGATCACTTTTTTCTTGTAGAAGCGCAATTCGATGACGAAATCGTTGCCGTTGCGCCGATCGATTTTCGAGCGCATCACATCGGGGCGGAAATACTCCTGCTGATGGTCGTAGTCCTGTTCAAGCGCGAGCGTCTGCGCGAGC
This sequence comes from Candidatus Acidiferrales bacterium, assembly GCA_050746925.1. Taxonomy (GTDB): domain Bacteria; phylum Acidobacteriota; class Terriglobia; order Acidiferrales; family UBA7541; genus Palsa-295. Next base: position 18,025 of record JBOGNA010000038.1, on the reverse strand, counting down.
GTGGCGCCGGGAATAAAGATTGTGCCGATCCAGTGGTGAATCATGCCGCCGGGAACTTCGATCTGCTTTCCGCCATCGAGCGTTTCCATACGTTCGATCACCACATTTCCATTACGCAATTGCGCATAGGCCGCTTCGCGCCGGCTTTCGGGAAGAGCTTCGATCCAGAGAAACGGCTGGCGGCGGGCGAGTTCGGCATCGATCTGCGTTTCGGTGAGCCGGGCGTAGTGGTTGAACGCGTCGATCGCCGGCTGCTTCAGATCGGCGACAGCGGCGGGAGTCGCGACGGAGGAGAGCAGGGCGAGTGCGAGGATCAGCGCCGTGGCGACAGCTCGCCGCGCTTCGATCCTGAGCGAGCGCCGGCCGATAGTGTCCGGATTTCCCTTCGAGTGAAAGCTCAACCTGCGCAATCCCCTCTGGAGGATTTGTGCGGCCCCAAGATTCCAGGCATGTTAGCCCGATTCTCTGGAACCGCTTCCATTGTAGGACGCAACGAGATTGCCAAACGGTTTGATTGTGACGCGCAATGGAGGAAGGGTGAAATCCGAAAGAAGCCCAGCCTGCTGACGGGGTCAGGGGTTGCCAGCAGGCGGAGCTTCCGCGGGTTGGAAATGTGCCCCGGCCCCATTCGGAACCGTCGTCCCCGCAGCGCAGCCCCAACCCGCAACCTGATTCTTGCGAGCGAGTGGGGAGCGAACAATGGCGCGGATGGGGCAGATTTCGAGTACCGTGGTATTAGTACTGGGTTTTCAATCGTTTGCGCAAGCCTGTCGTTGACATCCGTTCTGCGGCGCTCACCTTTTCGCGGCGGTCTCGTCTGAGCCAGGGTCTCCCCTTGATATTCTACAGGAGACGTGGCACCCTGCACTTGTAGATTATCTAGGAGAGGCGTAATGACCGCATCGAAGGATGTTCTGCAGGGCACGCTCGACCTCCTGATTCTGAAGACGCTGGCGCTGGAACCGATGCACGGCTGGGGTATCGCGCAGCGGATTCAGCAGGTGTCGCGCGAGATGCTGCAGATCCAGCAGGGGTCGCTCTATCCGGCGCTTTACCGGCTCGAGCGGAAGGGCTTGGTTCGCGCGGAGTGGGGCGCGTCGGACAACAATCGGCGGGCGAAATTCTATTCACTGACGAAGACGGGCCGCGCGCAGTTGGAGGCGGAGCTGGCGGATTGGGAGCGGATGTCGTCGGCGGTCGCGTTGATTTTGCAGCGGGTATAAAGACGTCGCAAAAGGCGAGCCGCGAGCCGCGCGAGTGCAACGCAGCTCGGATGAATTCGCGGGGAGTGGCAGGGCAAACGGGACACGTCCGCTGGACGGACGTTTTTTCGGCAGGGAGCAAGCGATGAAAATTTTGGGGCGTTGGTTTCGGCGTGGGGCGTGGGAACGGGAGATGCGGGAAGAGCTGCGTTTCCACGTAGAACAACAAACGGCGGTGAATATCGCAGCGGGAATGCCCCGTGAGGCAGCGCGGCGAGCGGCGCAGCTGCAATTCGGAGGAGCGGAATCGGTGAAAGAAGACTGCCGCGAGCAGAGCCGCGGATTCTGGCTCGAGACGCTTTGGAGCGACGTACGTTACGGCGCGCGGATGATGGCGCGGTCGCCCGGATTCACGATCGTGGCGATCCTCACGCTGGCGCTGGGAATCGGCGCAAACACCGCAATATTTTCCGTGGTGAACGGGGTGCTGCTGAACCCGCTGCCGTTTCCGCAATCGGAGCAACTCGTCACTCTGAGCGAGAGCAAGCCGAATTTCGCCACCGGCTCGATTTCGTATCTCAATTTTCGCGACTGGCAGAAAGACAATCACACATTTTCGTCGATGGCGATTTCGCGCCCCATTTCCTTCAGCCTGACGGGCTCGGGCGAAGCGGAGCAATTGAAGGCGGAATTGCTTTCGTCGGACTATTTCACGCTGCTGGGCGTGAAGCCGGTGATCGGGCGGATGTTCGCGCCCGGCGAAGACGAAGTGGGTGCCGCGCCGATCGCGATGATCAGCGCCGGCCTATGGAAGCGCAAATTCGGATCCTCGCCCGATGTGGTGGGCCGCGCGGTCACACTGGATGGCGGGAGCTTCACGATCGTCGGCGTGATTCCCGCGGATTTCGACCTGCTGCTCCGCAGCTTCCGCAACAGCGAAGTGTATGTGCCGATTGGGCAGTGGAAGAACAACTTCCTGCTCAACAGGGGCGCCGGCCTTGGCATTCACGGAATCGGCAGGCTCAAGCCGGGAGTAACGATCGAACAGGCGCGCGCCGACATGGACGAAGTGACGCGCAATCTGATCGCCGCCTATCCCGACGTTGACAAAGGTATCGGGGCGGCTGTGTTTCCTCTCAAGCAGGACATGTTGGGACAAGTCAGGCCGCTTCTTCTTCTGCTGCTCGGCGCGGTTTGCTTTGTGCTGTTGATTGCGTGCGTAAACGTGGCGAATCTTTTGCTCGCGCGATCCAGTGCGCGCGCCCGCGAGTTTGCAATCCGCTCGGCGCTGGGCGCCGGAAACGGGAGGCTGATTCGCCAGCTGCTCACCGAAAGCATTTTGCTGGGCGTTGCGGGTGGCGGCCTGGGGCTTTTACTCGCCGTGTGGGGCACGCGCATCGCGCTGCAACATTTGCCGGTCACGTTACCGCGCTCCGCCGGAATCGGAATGGACGCGCGCGTGCTGATTTTCACGATCGTGATTTCGGTGGGAGTGGGAATTATTTTTGGGCTGGCTCCGGCGCTGAAATCGCTGAAACCCGTTCTGCACGACACGCTGAAAGAAAGCGGACGGGGCGGAAGCGGCGCGCGACATCGGGCACAAAGCATTTTTGTCGTTGTCGAAATGGCGCTGGCCCTCGTGCTGCTCGTGGGCGCGGGCCTGATGCTTCGCACGCTCGGGCGCCTCTGGAGCCAGGATCCGGGGTTCCATCCGCAAAACGCGCTGACGTTCAACCTTTCGCCGCCGCCGTCGCTGATGAACACGAAAGCAGAAGCGGTGCGCGCCTATTCGCGCGAGCTCGACCGCCGGCTCGCAGCGACGCCCGGCGTGCAAGCCGCCTCGATGACCTGGGCCGCAATTCCCATGGCAGGCGACGATGAAGACGTCTTCTGGCTCGAAGGCCAGCCAAAACCCGCAAGCCAGAACGAAATGAATTGGGCGGTGAAATACGTCGTCGAGCCCGACTATCTGAAGGTGATGCAAATTGCTCTGCAGCGCGGCCGGTTCTTTACCGAGCAAGACAACGAACACGCGCCGTCCGTGGCGGTGGTTGACGAGACGCTCGCCAAAAAATATTTCGGCAGCGCCGATCCCATCGGGAAGCGGATTCACTTGCAGGAAAATGACGCGCCGACGGAGATCGTCGGCGTGGTCGCCCACGTGAACCAGTGGGGCCTCGCTTCCGATGCACAGAATTTGCAGGCGCAGCTTTACCTTCCGTGCATGCAAATGCCGGACGGCTACACTGTGCTGATCTCCTACGGGACAAGCGCGGTGGTCCGCTTCGCGGGCTCGGCGGCCGGCACGATCGACTCGATTCGAAGCACCAGCCGGCAGATGAACAGCGAGCAAGTGGTGTACGGCGAGCAAACGATGGAGGAAATCATCTCCGATTCGATTGCCGACCGGAAGTTTTCGATGGTTCTGCTGGGCACATTTGCGGCGCTCGCGCTGGTGCTTTCGAGCGTTGGAATTTTCGGCGTGATTTCGTATTTGGTGGGCCAGCGAACGCACGAGATTGGAATTCGCATCGCGCTGGGCGCGCAGCGCGCGGACGTGCTGACACTGGTGCTGGGAGAAGGAGTGCGGCTCGCGCTGCTGGGGGCTGCGATTGGAATTGCAGCGGCGGTCGGTTTGACGCGTTTGATGGCCAACATGCTCTACGGCGTGAGCGCGACGGATCCGATTACGTTTGCGGCTGTGTCATTCGTACTGCTGAGCGTCGCGATGCTGGCTTGCTACGTGCCGGCGCGGCGCGCGATGCGGGTGGATCCGAATATTGCGTTGCGCTACGAGTAAGAAATTCGCAAGGAATGAGCCATGAACTGGTTTTCACGCGACAGCTCACGCAGAGACTCACGCGGCATTTTACGCAACAGGTGGGAGCAGGAAGCGAGCGAAGAGCTTCGCTTCCATATCGAGCAGCAGACCAACGCAAACACTGCCGCCGGACTCTCGCCGCAGGAAGCGCGGCGGCAGGCGATGTTGCGATTCGGAGCCGTGGAAGGCGTGAAGGAAGATTGCCGCCAGGAAAGGCCGGGGCACCGGTTCGAAACCATCTGGGCCGACGTTCGCCACGGCGCACGCATCCTGCGCAAGAATCCCGGATTCGCGGCGATCACGATTCTCACGCTGGCGCTCGGCATCGGCGCGAGCACAGCCGTCTTCACTCTGGCCGACGCGGTGGTTCTGCGCCCGCTTCCGTATCAGGCGCCGCAACAGCTCGTCTGGATGACGGAGCAGGCTCCGAGCGGTGAAGGGACGGGCGTTTCGTGGCCGAATTTTCAGGACTGGAAGCGCCTGAACACCGTGTTCACCTCGGTGGCCGGATATCGCGATGCGCGCATTTCTCTGATGGGCGATTCCTTTCCAGTGCCGATCGCCGGACGATACGTCACCGCCGGTTATTTCGACCTGGCGGGAATCGCGCCGCTCATCGGCCGCACCTTTCAGCCCGGCGAAAACGAGGTGGGCGGGCCCGACGTCGCGATCCTGAGTTACGAATTCTGGCAACAGCGGTACGACGGCGCTCGGTCGGTTCTCGGCAAGACGATTCCGCTTGCTGGAAAAGCATTCACTGTTGTCGGCGTGATGCCGCGGGGATTCGGCGCCGTCACGCGCACGGATGTGTGGGCGCCGTTCGAGCAGAACGTGCCGAAGCCCTACCTCACCGGCCGCGACATCGCGTGGCTGCTGTACGCCGTGGGGCGAACGAAGCCGGGCGTCACGCTCGAGCAAGCGCGACTCGAAATGAATCGCGTCGGCGACGTGCTGGCCCACGATTTTCCCGCAGCGGATGCAGCATCTCGTCCGGTGGTGAACGATCTGACGCGCTATATGCTCGGCGACAATCGCGCCGTTCTGCTGCTGCTGGCAGCGGCAGTGGGGTTGCTGTTTTTCATCACCTGCTCGAACCTCGCAAATCTGCTGCTCGTGCGAACCAGCTCGCGCCAGCGCGAATTTTCGGTCCGGCTGGCGCTGGGCGCGACTACCGGAAAAATCGTGCAGCAGCTATTCACCGAAGGAATGCTGCTCGCGTTCGCCGGCGGGCTGTTGGGCTCACTGATGGCGTGGGCGGGCGTGCGCCTCGCGGCCGTGTTGCTGCCGAAAAATGTTCCCCTGGCCGCGCCGCTTCATGTGGATGGCCGCGCGCTTGTTTTCATCTTGGTGCTAACGATCGCGACGGCACTGGCTCTCGGCATTGCTCCCGGACGATTCGCGATGCGCGCCAGCCTGCAGGATGTGTTGCGGTCGAGTTCCTATCAGGTTCGCGGCGGCCATCAGCGCGTGCATACCGCGCTCATGATTTGCGAGGTGGGGCTCGCGATGGCTGTCCTGGTGGGGACGGGACTGCTCGCACGCACGATGATCTCCCTGCTTCGAACCGATATTGGATTCAATCCGGCGAATTTGCTTTCCGCCACGTTGACGCTGGTGCCTTCCGATTATCCCAATCCCGCACAAGCCGCTCAGTTCATGCAGCGGGGAATCGAGCGCATCCGGCAGGAACCGGGAGTGGAATCGGCAGCCGCCGTGTTTCCCGTCCCCTTCACGCCGCAGGTTTATCAAGTGTTGCTCGCGATCGAAGGGCGCGCGCCCAAGCCGGGTGTGGAGCAGGCGACCTACGTCTCGATCGTTTCCTCGAACTATCTGTCGACGATGAAAATCCCGATCCTGCAGGGACGCGATTTTGTGGAGCAGGATACGTCGCGAGAGGCGCGCGTGCTGGTGATCGATCGCGCACTCGCGCAGCAATACTGGCCGGACGAAAATCCAGTGGGCCAATCGGTGAAGCTCTTCACGCAGGATTTCGCCGACCCGCAGCAGAAGCCCTTCGAGATCATCGGTGTGGCCGGACCGGTGCACGCCGAAAATATCGACGCCGATCCGCAGCCGCGCGTGTACGTGCTGATGAACCATCAGCCGAACTACACGATGAGCTTCGTGATACGGACGAAAATTCCGCCGCAGCTGCTGGCGCACGACGTGCAGGATGCGATTCACGGCCTGAATCGAAACGCCTCGATCCTCAGCGTGGGCACGATGGAGAAAGCGATCGAAGGTTCGCAGGAACCGCGCCGCCTGGCGGCTCTGCTGCTGCCATCCTTCTCGATTGCAGCGCTGTTCCTTGCGGCGATCGGGCTTTACGGCGTGGTCTCCTATTTGGTGGCGCAGCGCACCAACGAGATTGGAGTTCGCATGGCGCTCGGCGCGCAGCCGCGCGATGTGGCTCGTCTGATTTTCGACTACGCCGGGAGATTGATTTTCGGCGGGTTGGCGCTGGGCCTGGCGGCTGCGCTGGCCATCGCGCAATTGATGCGCACGCTGCTTTTCGGCGTTCGCTGGTCGGACCCGCTCACGTTTGCGCTCGCAACGCTGGTGATCGTCGCGGTGACGCTCACTGCCTGCTATTTGCCGGCGCGGCGCGCCATGCGAGTGGATCCCATCGTCGCGCTGCGTTACGAGTGACGATTTGCCGGAGATTTTGAGGAGGCTCGAGCCATGAATCTGTGGCGAAAATGGTTTTCGCGCGACAAGTGGGAAACGGACGCGAGCGATGAATTGCGCTTCCACATCGAGCAGCAGGCCGCCGCGAACATCTCCGCCGGAATGGCGCCTGAAGAAGCGCGCCGCCAGGCCACTTTACAATTCGGCGCCGCCGAAGGCGTGAAGGAAGACTGCCGCGAACAGCGCCGCGGTTTTTGGCTCGAGACGATCTGGGCGGACGCGCGTTATGCCCTGCGCGTGATGCGCAAGAATCCCGGGTTTGCCGCGATCGCCATTCTCACGCTCGCGCTCGGCATCGGCGCAAACACGGCAATCTTCAGCGTCGTGTACGCGGTGCTCCTCAAACCGCTCCCGTTCACCAATCCGCAGCAGCTCGTCGCCGTGTTCGCTGCGAAACCGCAGGAAGGCGTGCCGAAGAACGGCACGTCGTTCCCGAATTTCGAGGAATGGCGCGCGCAGAATACCGTCTTCAGCGAACTCGCCGGAAATCAGGGTCACGACCTCAACGTCACCGGCCGCGGCGAACCCTTCGTCGCCAGCACGGGCGTCGTCACCACCGAAATTTTTCCGCTTCTTGGCGTCCCGCCTTTCGCCGGCCGCACGTTCGTTTCCGCCGACGGCAAGCCGGGCGCCGCACCGGTCGTCATTCTCAGCGAAAATCTCTGGCGCGGCCGATTTGGCGCCGATCCCAATATTGTCGGCAGCTCGGTGAGCCTCGACAAGCGCCTGTTCACCATCATCGGCGTGATGCCCGCGGGATTTCGTTCGCCGTTCCTCGACCGGAAGCAGGATATCTGGGTGCCGACGGTTGACGATCCTCTCTTCGGCGGTTGGATGGCGCGGCGCTCCGGCCATTGGCTTCCCGTGATCGGACGGCTGAAGCCCGGCGTTTCCATCGCGCAGGCGCAAGCGGAAATGGAAACGATCAGCACGCGGCTAGCGAAGGAATTCCCGGCCGAAAACGAAGGCTGGACCGTGCGCGTGGTGCCGCTGCAATCGGAGATCGTCGGCGACGTGAAGCCGGCGCTGCTCGTTCTGCTCGGAGCCGTGGGACTCGTGCTGCTCATCGCCTGCGCGAATATCGCGAACCTGCTGCTCGCGCGCGCCACTTCCCGCGCGAAAGAAATGTCGGTGCGGATCGCGCTGGGTGCGGGAAGAGGGCGCATCGTTCGCCAGTTGCTCACCGAGAGCGCCGCGCTCGGGGTGATCGGCGGAATCGCCGGCACGCTGCTGGCTTTTTGGGGCGTCAACGGATTGCGCTCGCTGCTGCCCGCGGAAATCTCCGCGTCGCGCGAAATTCACGTCGATGGACATGTGCTCGGATTCGCGCTGCTACTTTCGATCATTGCGAGTTTTGTTTTCGGCCTTGCGCCCGCGCTGTTTGCGGCCGGCTCCGATTTGAACACGAGTCTGCGCGAAGGCGCGGGACGAGCCGGCGCCGGAGGGCGTCGCCAGGTGGCGCGAAGTTTTCTGGCGGCGGCAGAAACGGCGCTCGCGATGGTTTTGCTCATTGGCGCCGGACTGCTGGTGCGCAGTTTCGTCACGCTCATGTCCGTGAGCCCGGGTTTTCGCAGCGAGCATCTGATGAAAGCCGAGGTTTCGCTGCCGCAATTCGAATATTCGAAACCCGAGCAGTGGAACGCCTTCACCAACGATTTGCTCGCGCGCATCCAGGCCGAACCCGGCTTGCACGAAACGGCCGTGGGAATTCCGCTGCCGCTGGCGGACGGCTTCGTCAATCTCGGATTCACCATCGAAGGCGTTGCCGCTCCGCCTTCCTCGAGCCCGCGCACGGCAGACTATGTGGCCGCCACTCCCGGATATTTTGGCGTGATGGGAATACCGTTGCTTAAAGGACGCGGATTCTCGGATACAGATGTCGCCTCCGGGCCGCGCGTCACCGTCATCAGCGAAGCCATGGCGCGCCAGTATTTTCCCAATCAGGACCCGATCGGCAAGCGCATCACGTTTGGTTTTCCTCCCGATGGCGACGCGCTCCGCGAAATCGTGGGAGTGGTCGGCGATGTGCGCGACGTCGCGCTGCAGCAGGCGCCCGCGGCGATGATGTATGTGCCCTTCGCGCAGGCGCCGTTCTGGGGCGCGGTGTTCGTCACTCGCAGCAATTTGAATCTCGGAACATTCGCCGACGCCATCCGGCGCGATACCAGCGCCATCGACAAGGATTTGCCCGTCACGGACATCGCGGCGATGCCGGACGTGGTGAACGCTTCCGTCGCGCAACCGCGATTTCAGATGGTGCTGCTCGGGCTTTTCGGAGCGCTCGCTCTGGTGCTGGCCGCCGTCGGAATTTACGGCGTAATTTCCTATTCGGTGGTGCAACGAACGCACGAAATCGGCATCCGAATGTCGCTGGGCGCCCAGCCCCGGCAGATATTGCGGCTCGTTGTGGGCCAGGGCGTGAAATTGGCGCTCGTCGGGATTGCCGCCGGCTGCGTGGCGGCGCTGGCGTTGACTCGGTTGATGATGAGTTTGCTGTTTGAAGTCAGCCCCGCCGATCCACTCACGTTCTTGGGCGTCGCGATCGTGCTCGCGCTCGTCGCGATGGCGGCCTGCTTCATCCCGGCGCGTCGCGCGATGCGCGTCGATCCGATGACGGCGCTACGCTACGAATAGCGAAGGCTGCGAGCAACTCGACTGCGAAAGCGTTACGTAAAGGAGTGAAGCATGAATTCCCAGGGGCCGGAATCCCGGCACGAGAATTGGGAGCGCGACCTGCGCGAAGAGCTGCGCCACCACTTCGAAAAGCAGGTGGCGGCAAATGTCGCTGCCGGGTTGTCGGCGGAAGAAGCGCGGCGGCAAGCGACACTGCAATTCGGCGCGGTGGAAGGCGTGAAAGAAGATTGCCGCGAGCAGCGCAGCGGTTTCTGGTTCGAAGCGGTCGTGGCCGACGTTCGATACGCACTGCGCATGCTGCGCAAAAATCCCGGTTTCGCAATCATCGCCATCCTGACGCTCGCGCTCGGCATCGGCGCCAACACTGCCATCTTCAGCGTCCTCAATGGCGTGATTCTGAAGCCCCTCCCGTACGCGCAGCCCGATCGCTTGGCGCTGATCTGGACTGAACTCGCCAGCGCCGGACAAAAGCGCGCGCCGAGTTCCGGCCCGGACATGATCGACATTGCACGCCGCAGCCGCTTGCTGCAGGACGTCGGCGGAATTTGGGTGGGCAGTTCCGCTCTCACCGGCACGGGCGAGCCCGAGCAGATCAAGATCGGCTTCGTCACCGGTAATTTCCTCACGATTCTCGGAGTCGCGCCGGCGCGCGGCCGCCTGTTTCAAACGGCCGACGGTTTGAAAGGCGCGGCGCCCGCCATCATTCTTTCCGACGGGCTCTGGCGCCGCCGCTTCGGCGCCGATCCCAACATCGTCGGAAAATCCGTCACAGCCGACGGCGAGAGTTTCGCGATCGCCGGCGTGATGCCGGAAAATTTCCGGCTGATCTTCGCCGAAGATGCCAACGTCCCGCCCGACGTGCAGGCCTTCATGACGTTTCGCGACGATCTCGCCCAGCAGCCTCGCGACAGCAATTACTTGCGCGTCGTCGGCCGCTTGAAACCTGGCGCCACCATTGCGCAGGCCAACGCGGAAGCGCAATCGATTGCCGCGCAGCTCCGCGCCGAGTACCTGGTCAATTCCAAGCAAGGCGAAAACTTTGAAGTGCTGCCGCTCCAGCAGGACACGGTGCGCGAAATTCGTCCTGCCGTGCTCGCGCTTTTCGCCGGCGTGGGACTCGTGCTCTTGATCGCCTGTGCCAACGTGGCAAATCTCTTGCTTTCGCGCGCTGGTCTGCGCCAGAGGGAAGTGGCGCTAAGGTCGGCGCTCGGCGCCACGCGCGGGCGCATCATCCGCCAGTTGCTCACTGAAAGTATTCTCCTTTCGTTGCTCGGCGGCGCGGTGGGACTGCTCCTCGGGCGCTGGGGCATGGACTGGTTGCTGGCCCTGCGGCCCAAATCGCTTGGAGTGATGGAATCGGTGCATTTCGATTTCGCCGTGCTCGGCTACGCGTTTGCCGTTTCGCTTTTCGCGGGAATCATCTTCGGGCTGGCTCCTGCGGCGGAATCTTTGGGCGGCGACCTGATCGAAACTCTGAAAGCGGGCGGCAAAGGCCTGGTGGTCACCAAAAGCCGCTATCGCACGCTGCTGGTGGCGAGCGAAGTGGCGCTCAGCTTCGTTCTGCTGATCGGCTCGGGGCTGATGATTCGCACGTTCGTGCAGCTGCTCGGCGTGAACTCCGGTTTCCGCGCCGACCACGTACTTACGTTTCAAGTGGTGCTGCCCGGCTTCCGCTATCCGAAGGACGCCGACCGCACGCGCCTGCTCTATCAACTCTCGAAAAACTTTGCCGCGCTTCCCGGAGTTGAATCCGTCGGCGGAGTGCATCGCCTGCCGTTCGACGATTACGTGAACTGGTACAGCTACTACTGGAAAGTGGGCACGCCGCCCGCCGAGCAGAACAAGCTGCTCGCCGATCATCGCTCCGCCGTGCCTGGTTTCTTCCAATCGATGCGCATTCCTCTCGTAGCCGGGCGGGATTTCAGCGATTCCGACGACGCCACGCATCCGCGCGTTCTGGTAATCGACGAATCGCTCGCTCAACGCACCTGGCCGGGCGAAAGCGCGCTGGGAAAAGAATTGAACGTTGAAGTGTGCAAGGAAGGCGATTTCATCCGCGGCACGGGAGTCGTAGTCGGCGTCGTGAAGCATGCGAAGAACATTCAGCTCACTGATGACGGCCGTCCGCAGGTGTACCAGGCTTTCGCGCAATCGCCCCGCGAGCTTCTGGCTTACACGGTGCGTACCACGGGCGATCCCGAAGCGCTGGCCGGCGCGGTGCGCGCGGAAGTCGATAAGTTCGATAAGGACGTGCCTCTCGCGAAGGTACGCCCGATGGAAGGCTACGTTCGCCAGGCTCGTGCGGCTTCGCGATTCACGATGCTGCTGGCGGCGGCGCTTGCGGCGCTGGCGCTGGTTCTCGCCTCGATTGGAATCTACGGAGTCACGTCCTACTCCGTGTCGCAGCGGCGCAACGAAATCGGAATTCGCATCGCGCTGGGCGCGCAGCGACGCGACATTTTGAAGCTCGTACTCGGCCAGGGAATGGGCTCCGTGATAGCCGGCATCTCGATCGGCCTGCTGCTATCGCTGCTGCTGATGCCCGCGCTCGCGAGCCTGCTCTACGGCGTTCGGCCCACGGATGCTCTCACCTACGCCGCAGTCGCGCTGTTCCTTTCCAGCGTGGGCCTCGTGGCCTGCTACGTTCCGGCTCGTCGCGCGATGCGCGTCGATCCGATGACGGCGCTCCGTTACGAGTAGCCGATACGAGTAGCCGGCGCGGGGAATCGCTTCGGCAACTGCTGCGCGTGATTCGCCCCGCCCGCGGCAATTCCAGGGAACAACTTGCAGGGTCTTCGCGTATCAATCCAGGGGCAAACGCTCGCGTCGCGGGAGTGGCACAGGTGCCGGCGCGGGCGTTGGCGCAGCGTGGAGGAACGCCATGGCCGGATCGGGTGAAGCGCGCAAGTTGAGTGACAATCGCCGCGAGCAGCGCGGTGGATTCTGGCTGGAAACTCTTTGGACCGACGTGCGCTACGGCCTGCGAACGTTGCGCAAGAATCCCGGGTTCGCCGCCGTCGCAATCCTCACGCTCGCCCTCGGCATCGGCGCGAACACGGCGATGTTCAGCGCCGTGAACACCGTGCTGCTGCGGCCGCTTCTCTTCACGCATCCCGAACGCCTCGTGCAAGTGTGGCAAACCGAGCCGGCCGTGCCGCAAGCACCCTTCGCCGCGCCCGATTTTGTTGACCTGCGCGCGCAGAATCAAACCTTCGAGGACATGACGATCTTCACCTGGCCGCAGAGCTTGAACCTGAGCGGCGCCGGCGAACCGGAGCACATCTCCGGCATCCTGGCGCAGGCGAATTTCTTTTCCGTGCTTGGCTCGGCGCCGATGCTCGGCCGCACATTTGTTAATGGAGAGGACCAGGCCGGACACAATCACGTGGCCGTGCTCAGCCATGGGCTGTGGCAGCGAAGATTCGGCGGGACGAAGGATGCGCTGGGCAAGGAAGTGGAGCTGGGCGGCGAGAAATATCAGATTGTGGGAGTGATGCCGCCGGACTTCCGCATGGGCCTGCGCGCCGATCTGTGGGTTCCCATCGATATGGATCCGAAGAAGCTGCAGGCGCGTGGCAACCACTCCTACCCCGTGATTGGACGCCTGAAACCGGGCGTAACCGTGCAGCAAGCGAACGCAAATCTCAACGCGATCGCGAAGCGGCTCGAAGCGCAGTATCCCGATTCGGACCGGCAGATCGGAGCTGACGTGGTGGAAATGCGCGAGCAGTTGACGGGCCGCGTGCGTCCCGCTTTGCTCGTGTTGCTTGGCGCTGTGGCGCTGGTGCTGCTGATCGCGTGCGTGAATGTGGCGAATCTTCTGCTGGCGCGTGCATCGAGCCGGCAGCGCGAGATCGCTTTGCGCAGCGCGCTCGGCGCCGGCCGCTCGCGAATCATCCGGCAATTGCTCACGGAAAGCGTGCTGCTTTCGTTTCTCGCGGCGATTCCCGGCCTGCTGCTCGCGTACTGGGGCGTGAGCGTGCTCGCCACGCTGCCGGGCGTCCCCGTAAAGCAGTTCGGCGAAATTCACGTGGACGTCACGGTGCTGTGCTTTGCGCTGGGCATCGCCGCTCTGACGGGTCTCGTGTTCGGGCTGGTGCCTGCGCTGCAGGTGGGCCGCCGCGATTTGCACGACGACTTGAAATCGGGTGGCAAGGGCGTGGGATCGGCGGCGTCTTCGAGCAAATGGGTGCGCAATGGACTAGTGGTCGGCGAGATTGCGCTGTCGCTCTGCCTGCTGATTGGAGCGGGGCTGCTGCTGCGAACTTTCGAGCGGCTGCGCTCGGTGGAAATCGGCGTGCGCCCCGACAATGTGCTGACCGCGAAGGTGGCGCTGCCGGAATCGCAGTATTCGAAGGACCAGCAGGTGCGCGTCTATCGCGAAATGGCCGAGCGGCTGGAACGCGCTCCCGGCGTGGACGCGGCTGCCGTTTCGAGTGAGATGCCACTCGACGGCGGAACGAATTCGTACGCCAAGAAACCCGGCGCCCCCGCCGAGGAACTCGGGGCATTGATGGAATTCAACGAAGTGACGCCCGGATATTTCAAGGCTTTCGGGATTCCCTTCCGCGCGGGGCGCAACTTCACGGAAGCGGACTACGAGGTCCTCGACAAGGTGGACGCCGCGCAGAAAGCCTCGCCGACAAAGTATGTGGGGCCCAACATGCTCGTCATCATCAATCAGAAGATGGCGACCGATTTCTGGCCGAACGAGGACGCCGTCGGAAAAATATTCGAGTCGGATTCGATCCCGATGCAAGTGATCGGAGTCGTCGCCGACACGAAGATCTTTAACTCGCCGCGACAGAAGACGATCGACGAAGCATATTTCCCGCTCGGCTCGGCCACGCGCACCGAGATGTCCGTTACTTTGCACGGCTCGCAAGGAGCGGGCGCGCTGCCCGAAACGCTGCGGCAGACGATCGCGGGAATCGATTCGCGGCTGCCCGTCTTCGATGTGCGGCCGATGCGGCAGGTGATCGTGGAGTCGAGTTCCGACACGCAATTCGAAGCGACGCTGCTCGCGATTTTTGCGGGGCTGGCGCTGCTGCTCGCCGCGGTGGGAATCTACGGCGTGATGTCGTACCTAGTGGCGCAGCGGACGCAGGAGCTCGGCATTCGCATGGCGCTCGGAGCGCAGCCGCTCGATTTGCTGCGCCTCGTGATCGGGCGCGGCGTGGCGCTGACGGTGGCCGGGCTCGCGATCGGTCTGGTGGCGGCGTTCGCGGTCACGCGGCTGCTAAGCACGTTGCTTTTCGGCGTGAGCGCCACCGACCCGGTTACATTTTTTGGAGTTGCGATTCTGCTCGGGGTCGTCGCGCTGGCGGCTTGCTACATTCCGGCGCGGCGCGCGACGCGGATCGATCCGTTGATCGCGCTGCGCTACGAATAACCTGCTGGCTGCGCTCCATGCAATCGCCTGTCATCCTGTGGGCATCCGGCCAGGATGCCCGAAGGATCTCAGCGGCCAATCCGAATCCAAATCCTATCGACCTACGCGCGTTACACGACGTGCTCGTTGTTTGGCCCTGCAGACTGCTACTGAGGGCACAGCATGCTGTGCCCCTACTGGAAATGCCGTTGGCCGCGCGGCTCTTTTGCGGATGGACGCCGCGACGACGAATTATTTGGGCGCCGGAAGGCGCAGCGTGATTTTCGTGGGCTTTTTTGACTTAATCATGATGCGCTTTTCCCAGGGCGAGAAGGTGCCGTCCGAGTAGGCGCGCAGATCGTACTGGCCGGTTTCCCAGCGGGCGAAATGGAAGTGGCCGTTCGCGTCGGTGTGCGTGGCGTGCGGCTGATGGCCGTCGGATGTTTGAATCGTCACGCTGGCGTGCGCCACGGGCCTGTTCTGCGCATCGACCACCGTGCCTTCGAGCGTGCCGACCGGAATGGCCATCTTCTGCGCGGCGGCTGAGAGAGCAAGAGCAGCAATCGCGAGCATCCCCAGCGTAGCGAGCATCGGTTTCCGCATATTGAGCGCCTCCATTGGAAATTGCGTCGTTACTTTGTCCCGTTACTTTGTGTCGTTACTTTGTTTTGTTGCTTGACGCGGCCAATTGCAGCTTCACTTCCGTTTGCTTTCCAATTTTCACTTCCACGTTGTGTTTCCATTCCGTCCACGCGCCGCTGTGATAGGCGCGCACGTCGTAGTAGCCGTTGCGCAACTCGGGAAAGAAGAAGCGGCCGTCGCCGTTCGTGAGCGTCGATTCCGGCTTCGAGCCGTCCGCTCCCTGCGAGGTGACGCGCGCGCCGGCCACCGGCTGGCCGCTTGCGTTCGTCACGGTTCCGGCCAGCGTTCCGATTCCTTTCGTGTCCGCCGCCGCTGCGAAGGCGAGCGTTGCGGCCAGAAGAAATGCGAGAACGGATCGCTGCATGGCACACTCCCGGGAAAATCCTGTAACAATTGTAGGCGCGTCGGCGGAGCGGGGCGGAAAGTCAAGCGCGCGATGTTCTCGAAGAGAGACTCCTGTTCGCGAGGACAGGCGAAGACACGCGCGAGTGGAAAAGGCTCGCTAGTATTTGTAGTGGCGGCTGGCGGCCGCGTGGCCGGGTTGGTCCTGGCGGCCCGAGTCGGGATTGAGGCCGCGCTCGAGCGCGATGAAATAGTTCAGAAGCTGGAGCGGGATGAGGTGCGTGAAGGCGGCGAGCCATTCGCCCCTTTCGGAAGAGGATTCGGGAGACGATTCGGGCACGACGAGCGTGTGCTCGGCGGCAAGGTCGTGATTCGCGGAAGGCGTCACGATGGCAGTTCGGAGAATTTTCAGCTCGCCGGCGGCGCGCAGGATGTCGCGAGCGCGAGTGTCGGTCGATCTTCCGGTGAGCAGGCCGATAAGTGCGGCGCGGGAATCGATTTCCGAGAACGGGCCGTGGAGAATTTCTTCGGTCTCGAATCCCTCAGCGGCGATGTAGCAGCTTTCCTTGATTTTCAGAGCGCCTTCGCGGGCGGTGGGCCAGCCGGCGCCGGCTCCAAAGAGGTCGATGCGCGCGAGCGAGGCGATTTTTTTGGCGATGTCGCGGATTTGCGGTTCGAGCGCGAGCGCCTGGCGAATGAACTCCGGAATGCGGCCGACGGCACGCGCATCGATTGCGGGCGCGAGAAGTTTCTTTCGTTCGGCGATGCGCAGAATCAGGAGGGCGAGCGCGGCGAGAGCGGTTGTGTAGCTCTTCGTATAGGCGAAGGAGACTTCCTGGTCGCACGTCTCGATGTGGAAATCAGCGCCGTGAATTTCGGCGCCGCTCATTTCACCGGTGATGGCGATGGTGAGAGCACCAGCGGCGCGGGCGGCGCGCAGGGCGGCGATGGACGCGGTGGTGGTGCCGGTGTGCGTGATGACGACGACCGCGTCGCGCGGACCGAACGCGATCGGGTGGTTGACGAGTTCGAACGATTGCTCGAAGTGTGACCAGATGCGACCGGCAGAGAATTCGCGCATCCAAAGCTCTGCGACCTGCGCGGCGTGAAGCGAAGTGCCGATGCCGACGAAGGTGAGGCGGTCTTTTTCGGCGGCTGCGTCGGCAGCGCGTTCGATGGCGGCGCGCTTCGCGAGAACGTTTTCGATGAGCGTGGGCTGTGCGTGGATCGCGTCGTAGAGGTAGTAAGGGTGAGCTGTGCGCGGTTCAGGCATTTGCTTTTTCTCCCGGCACAGTGTATCCGATGAGATTCGATTCGCGTTCGTTCGAAATGAAATCATTCGGATTGCGCCGGCGCGAATCGCGCGGGTTCAAGGCCGAGTTCAAATCCGAATTCAAATCACTAACCGGGGAGACAAAATGGCTCGTTACATCACGCAGCACACGCTGGCATGCCTCACACGGCAGGGCGCGGAGGAATTGGGGAAGCGGCTGGCGGCGGCGACGGCCGTGACGGCGAAGCGCGTCCTGGTGAACATGCAGGAAGGCAAGATGATGGTGGAATTCGACGCGGGCGGGCGCGAAGACCTGGAGAAATGGTTCGCGGCGGAGAAATTTCATTTCGACTGGATCCTGCGAGTGGAGTTTGAGTTTGCCGAGGGCGCGCTGCGCCCGGTGGCGTGAAATCGGCAGCTTTCCCCGAATGCGTTACCCCCGGTTGGGCGCCGATTAGAAAACGTGATTATCCCTTTGACAAACCCACGTTCAAAGCCAAGACATGACATCTTTGAACTTACAGTACAGCTCAAAAGCGAATATGACCGCAGAGCAAAGATTGAAAACTATAATCGAAAAAGTGACGAATTCTACGATATGACGACCGCTATACCACTTACTCTTTGGGCGTGTCCTCAGCATGACCTCCCAGGGCTTGTGAAATTCATCGAAGTATTTTAAGTATTGGTCCCTTACCTGCCAATCCCGTTGTATTAGCCTCCAAATCAGGAACACCAGCAACGAACCCAAAACCAGTGCGGCTATCGCTAACCAACCCCGCTTGTTGAAGGCAGCGACGAGCACCCCTGCCTCGATTGCAAATAGAATTTGCGTGCGGCCCCAACTCAAATTGTCGTGATGGAAGTAATGTGCCGAAATGAAACGGTAGAAGTCGTCATTCTCAATTGGTTCACACGGTTTCTTTACTTCAAATTGCTCGGGCATGTGCGCCTCTGGAACTCTTCTTTCGTTTCGTCTTTGCCTGAGCCTGTAACCTTCCTTCCGGCTTGATCTTCAAAATATCGGAGACGGCTTCTCTAAAGTGCAGTGG
>JBOGNA010000037.1:0-34001 GCA_050746925.1 Candidatus Acidiferrales bacterium | reverse complement strand
GTTCGCTGGGAATGATCCCCACATAGCTGGCCACGGCTTTTCCATCGCGGAACCGCCCTGGATCACCCCGGATGGTTTCCGTCGCCAGTGCGGTGATCGGCCCCACTCCTGGATGTGTCATCAGCCGGCGTGCTGGAGGACTAAATATAGATTCGTAATCAGTAAGGCAATGAGCAGGTATGATGCGACGACCAGTCCGACCGAAAAGTAGGCGATAAGCCTGAGCACAGCCGGGTCAGGGGCTTTGCCCGCAATAAGATTTCTGAAATGTCGGTTTCCGTTTCTCAGCCATATTAGGGGCGTGGGAATGCACATGCAGAATGTGATGCCCCATATCTGAGCGGTCGGAAATTTAGGATGTGGTTCAATAGCTATGAGGACGGCAATCGTTTCCGCCACGATCGCAAACGGCACCGCCAGGACGGAAACGCGCCACCATTTCGGCGGGATATAGTTCCATTGGTCCGAATTGCCTTCAATCGTCTTTTCGTCAAGTCGCTCTTGCATCGTCAGCTCCTATTCTAATGGACACGGCATTAACCCCATACCCAATGCGAGCCCTCCAGCCAGCGCTGCCACAGCTTCCAAGACCGGAGCCGCGGGCGCGCCGATGATCGTAAATGTAGCTCCGGCAGCGGCGGTTTGTGCCCAGCCGGCCACTACCCCGAGAAGAGCGTATGCATATTGAACTCTTTTGCAATGCAACGCTTGCGCAGCCTTTTTCTGAGCTTCGCTCTGCGTTTGCGCCTGATGCTGTGCGGGATCCGCGACGATTCCTCCTTCAAGAAGCGAAGGGAGAAAAGCAGGAACCATCATCAGCGTTCCCGAAGTCCATAAGATTCCGTTGTCGCGCTCTTGTGGAGTCGGATCATGCAGGAATTGGAATAAGACGCCAAGTCCAGGGGCAAATTTCTCGGAGCCGCTGTACTTAGGAGAGCCGGCATCGTTTGGCTGAAAGGAAAGATTGCCATTTTCGTCAAAGCTTACGCCGTTGTCAAACACTCCGGCCGCAAGCAGGTCCCAAAAGGAGAAGCCGCTGTATGTTGCGCCGTCCGATCCGTTGCCAATGCCACCGGGGCCTCCGCGTTGTAGCCCCAACGCTTCGGAGCAGACAACCCTATTGTTGACGATGTACAAGTGCCAAGGGCACCTGCCTTGAGGATCGGCTACGTTTGCTGCGTCGTTCTCTACGTAACCAAAACGATTTAGCGATTGAGGATCCGCGGTCGCGCCACCAAGCGAGTCGGGAGCAGAGAACCGCCCCAGGCGATTCACATAGTAGCGGGCCATCGCATCGTCGTTGCCGGATTCAGCGTCGCGCTCGTAGGCGGTGAACTGCCACTTCGTCGTCGTGCTCGCCGCGTACCAAGATTCTCCGAACGGATAGTGGCCCTGCTCACCGATTTTCGTGCCGGAGGAGTCGGTCAGCAGCCGCGCCGACAGATGATCGGAGTGGTAGAACTGCGTGGCGCCGGCCTCGATCTTCGCCAGCAAGACGCTTCCCGAGTAGACGTATTCCCGCGTCGGAGAGGCAGGGAGTGCGCCGTTCACATATTCGGCGATCACTTTCGACCCTGAGAAGACGTACACCGTAGTCGTGCTGCCGGCGAGTTTCTTAACGCGCAGGTTGTTGCCGTCATAGGTGTAGGTGCCCGAGCCGAGGCCACCGCTGCTGGAGATGGCGCGGTTCTCGGCGTCGTACGCGATTGTGTTGGAGCCGTCGTTGGTCATGTTCCCGTTCGCATCGTATGCGTAGCCGCTCGTGGTGATGCGATTCGTTGTACTGCTTACCGCCACTGAATTCGATGGCGCCGTGCCTGCCGTAACGGTTTGCGACGTGCGATTTCCGTATGGGTCGTATGCGAACGATAGACCCCACTGCGGATAGCCGGTCGATCCTGTCGTTTGCGCTGTCTGCAGCCGCGCCAGATAATCATACGAGTAAGTAACGCTGCGCCCATTATCCGCGCTGTCCGTGATGCTCAAGATTTTCCCGTTGTTGCTTCCGAGCGGTCCGTAAGAGTAATTGAGGCTAAAGAGCGTGGTTGCTCCCTTCGAGTACTTCAGCGAAGTCATTTGCAATCGATCCGCCGAATACCCAAAAGTCGCCGCCACGCCGTTGCCATAATTGAACCCCTTCAGCTGGGACGCAGGATTATCGTAGTTGTATCCGGTCGCGTAGGGGTTCGTGTTCGTAGTACATGCAGTCGAGCTCTGCGCTACGGCACACAATCGGCCGATTGCGTCATAGCTCTGCTGCACAACTCGTCCCGACGGATAAGTTACTTGCTTCAGTTGGCTCACCTGATTGTAAGTGTAATTCGTCGTGTAATTTGTCCCGCTGATGACCTTCTGCAACTGCGTCACACGCCCCAGAACGTCGTATGCGTAGTTTTCAGACCCCACTCCGTCCGTCATGGTGATCAGCCGCCCAACATTGTTCTGGGTGGAGTTCGTCCCGTACGTGAGCGTAACAGTAGGCGTCACGGCCACGCCCGTGCTCCCTACGTTGTAGCTCACCTGGTACAGACGATTTAGCGTGTCATAGTTGTACGTGGTAATTACCCCGCGAGCATCGGTACGCTGCGTGACGAGGTCATAATCGTTGTATTGATACTGCATCGCCGTGTTGTTCGTTTCCGGCGTCGCGACGGTAGTCGTACGGCCCAGATTGTCGTAACCATACGTCCGCGATTGCCCGCCCGATGTGACGGTCGCAAGACTATCGAGCACCGTGTAGGCGTAGGTCGTAAGCACGTTGAGCACGTTGTTGCTATCTGGTTCCCACACTTTCACTAGCCTCCCGGCTGCATCCACCTGTGCCTTGCGATGCTTCCCGGTAGGGTCAGTGACTGTCACGGTGTTCGTCGCATACGAATATGTCGTCTGGGAGCCATCAGGAGCCGGTGCCTTTACCAGAGTGGGACGACCCAGTGCGTCAAAATTGGTTGTCGTCCAGGAAGATGTTGACGTACCGGTATACGGATTACTGGTTCCGTAAGCCCGTCCGGCCAGGTCGTATTCGGTGCTCACGATCGAATAGACAGTACCGCTTCCGTCCTCCGTCGAGGCTTGAATCGCACGACCGAGATGATCGAGCCCCGTGACCTGTTTCACCGACGTACCGCCATCAATCGGCGCTGTCGTGGTCGCCGCAAAGTTTACGTCGTCGTAGAGAGTTGAGAAGGTCGTCCCGTCCGGCCGCAGCACGCTTGTCGGACGCCGCAGAAAATCGTAGCCGTAATGAGTGACCTGGCCGTTTTCGTCAGTGGTTGTTACCATCCAGCCCGTGAAGAGGTCGTATGTGGCGCTGGTGGTGAGCTGCGTTGGAGAGGTACCGCTCGTGGCAGAGTCCGGCTGAGAATATTGACTAGTCGAGGAATAGGCCCAGGATTTCTGCTGACAACAATTCAGCTGAGCTGTCCGCAAATTTCCGAACCAGTCGTAAGTGAAATTCTTTGTCACAGGCCCGCTTCCCGCAGCGGGATTCGAATAGGTCGTGACGGAGGTTGGATTTCCGCGATAGTTCGTGCTGCACGGGTAACCGGTGTCGCTGTGCTGAGCCGCGCTTGCGGGACAAAAGGCCAGCGCAACACCATCGTAGGCAATGTCCTGCCGATATTGAATCGTTCCAAGCGAATCGGTGATCTGTTTCCTTGTCACGAGATTGATGATGTTCCGCGAAGTATAATTGGAATTCGAAAGATACGTGAGACTGGTCGTGCGGATTAGCCCTCCTCCATGGGTACCGCTGCCCCAATCGTATTCCGTAACGCTCAGAAGATTTCCATTGGAGTCATAACCGGTATCGATTTCAGACTTCGTGGTTCCATCCTCAAGCACACTGACCTGAGTAGCAGGCGTGCCGTTCGCGGTCCACGTCGTATTGATTGTCCGAAGCGGTGTCCCCGTCCCGGGCGAGTTGCTATAAATCTGACGCGAGATTTCCTCTGCACCCGCATCAAATGTATAGACGGTGTCGTTGGCGGCCGATGTATCGGCTAGCGCAGGAGTCGTCATCGTGGTCGTCAAGCCTGGAACGTTCCGAGCATAGGACCATGTAGCGGAAGTCGTCCCATCGCTCACGACGCGATTCACGTTCACGGTTGTGCCGTCGGAGCAGTTGATCCCGTCGTTCGTGGTGCCGTAGTCGTATTCGTACGATCCGCCCGTTGGAAGCGTTACCTTTTTCACGCGCCCCGTAACATAGTTTGGATTTGAGGGAGCCGGCTCGTACGTAAAGAAGTATTTGAGCGTTCCGCCTCCCGGCGATGGGATATCGAGGTCGTTCGGCAGATTTACCGTGCTCGTGCCGGTGTATTCGCCGACGCCCGAGCAGCCAAAATTGGTCTTGATGGTGTACGGGCTCAGGTTGAGCGTGATGGTCTGATAGGCTACTGTTCCATCAAGGAACTTGTATAGGATCTGAGTTGGGTTCGTAGCACTCGAATAAACGATTTTAAGCGCGACGTTCCCTACCGAATCGGTCCAGTCTGTCTCCGTTGAGCTGACAATGGTTTTCGTAATGTAGTTTCCGTTCGCGTCGATCGCGGTTCCGTTGCCATTACCGACTATCCTTCCGTCGGGGGCAGTGACTACCGGAGAGGTGAGGCTAGAGGCGTCGAGATAGTACCCGGTTGCGTCGCCCGTGTAACCGGTCATCGTGCCATAGTTTTGGGTAGGGCAGTCGTCGTCGACTGTAAAGGCCACCGACGGAAATCCGTGGCTCGTTCCTAGAACATCGGTGTATGCATACTCTTTGTAGTCGGTAGCATAGGAGAACAGTGGGTAACCAGAAACGAAGCACTTAATCTGACGCGTCACCGTGGTGTTGGAAACCGTACCACCCGGAGGAAAGTCCTTTTGCCATCCCCAGGTGTGATTTCCGTTGGAATCCGTCATCGGGGCCCAAGAGTTGCTCACTCTACGCCAGAGCAGCGAATTGTTGACAAGCGACAGACTGAGCGGCATGCCGCGTCCGGCGCTTGAGACGATCGGAAGTCCAAAATATACGTTCAGATTCTGGTTATTGACAGTGTCAAAGTTGCTGCTACTGAATGAGCCGAAGGCGGGCAGTCCGATTTGCGGAGCCTGGGCTCGGAGGCAAGCGGGAGTCAAGAGAATGGCACAGAGAACGAGAGTCTTTCTCATGTCAGTTTGCCCCCTGGCTGACCGGGAAGTCAGCGTCGGTCAGACCGGTATTGAAGCTCACTGACTGGATCGTGGTCGTGGCCCAGAGCGTGCCGTTGACGAATTCTTCGATTTGGAAGGGATAAAGAACGCCTCCCACATTCTGGTATTTCGCGTACGAGACGGTGATCGGAATCCTTGGCGCTGCCCCGCCTCCATCCCGACGAACGAAGGAAATTTGTAACGGTAATCCAGAGGCTGAATCGAGCCAGAAGTCGGTAACCGTAAAGTCAGTCAGAAAGCGCAGCAGCGGGTTGGAACTGAAGGTATTCCATGCGCGGATATGTTGTACGGGACTCTGGCCTAAACTCTCCTGCCCGATGTAAGTGAAGGCGTTGTCCTGATTGGTGACGAGATCTGCAACGATGGCGTAGGGGAAGTATGCGGATCGGCTCGAAGCAGCTTGCTCCATGTACAACGGTTTCGCGGATGTGCCGTCGCTTCGGCTGGCCAACGAATTTGAATAGATCACGGACCAGGCAGCGTCGGGAGTTTGTACCTGGACCGAAGTCTGGCTTGTTCCCTTCGTCAGAATGCGTATCGTGCCCTGCTGGGTCGTCGAGCCGGCAACCAGGGTAACGCTACCAGTCGCCACAGAATCACTGGGCGAAGCCTTCGCCATCGCCGCGGCCGACGCCTGTAGCAGAGCAACGGCTTGGGCATCACGGACAGATGTCGGAGCGGTGCTCGAAACTGGAGCCTGCGCAAATGCAGCTTGATTGAGTGAGAGCAAAAACGGGAAAGCAAGGTGGGCAACTAGAGCGAAGCGTCGCACGAGCGCCTCCAGAATTTGAGAGATTCCGGTATCGGATACGACGCTCGCTACGCGCGTGTCAAGTTAATATTCTTGGTATACTTTTCAAGGTACTGTACCAATCATCTCAGAGGTGTCATTCACAAAACAAGGCTGCTATCATCCGCAAGCATTCTCGCCCTTGGCGGTCGGTCCGTCTGGGAGGGTGTGATGCCGCCGGCTCCGACATCGAGGTACCGAATTGTTTTTGGTCAAAGTTTCACTCGTCCGATGACGCCTTAAGTACCGGAAAGGGAGTCCTCTTCTAAGTGCGAAAAACGGCTACCCTCATTCTCCGATCGCGTTAGCTTTTCTCCGAGTTGCTGATCTCGGAGCTTCTCAGTTCGAGGTCCACCGACAGGCATCCGCCACTCTGCCTAAGTGAGCGTCCAGACCTCGGAGGTCAAACCGTGCTATTGCTGGGTTCGCATTGAAAGGTGTGAATTGGAAGGTGAGCCGCTGAGTGTGTGCCAGAGTTCTCACAAATTCCTTCCCATCAGCGCCTATGAAAAGTGCATCGTGCGCTCCCGATTCGTCCCAGCGTTCTTCAATAGCATTGCCGTCATCGAAGCGGATCTTTACGGTGTGATCTAGACGTGGTCCGCCGTCGTAGTCCTCCTCGACGCTCGCCGCCATACGAGTGACAACGTAGGTGTCGGTCTTTCCTTCCTGGCAGCGGATAATTAGTGATGGCCTTTTTGCTCCGAGGGGTCCTTGGATCACGTCTTCAGACTCCAAGCTGAGGACGACGGTCCTCGAATCATCCATGGGAGATTTATCTTCTTTGACGACCCATCGGTCGGCAGTAATCGGTTGATCTGCATTGGTAGATGCGGCACTCGCGGCATTAGGATGAGGGCTGCTAGCAACAAATTTACCCAACACCCAAAGCACTAGTAGCGCAGCTCCAACTACAACTGCGATCCTCTTCATGTCCATAAAGGCCTCCGTTTTCTTGATGATACTTATAGTCCGTGGACACATAAACAACAGGGTTCCAATATGGCGCCAAAGCGTAAATGGAAGATATTCGAATTCGATTTGGCAATACGGTACGCCAGAAACGCCATAAGCTCGGTGTGTCCCAGGAGGCGTTTGCGGATTTATGCGGGCTAGATCGGACTTACATTGGCGGGATTGAACGCGGGGAACGTAATGTGGCGCTTGTGAATATTGAGAAAGTTGCGCGGGCTCTGAGGATGTCGCTTGCTGAGCTAATGCGCGGTCTCTGAAAGAACTACCACCTCAAAAAGGAAGTATCCGAACAGTGATCGGACGGGCTTGTGCAATCGCTGTATCCTTCCGCTTGCCCTCGTGCAAATAGTTCCGACAAAGTCCGTTCGGTTTAACGCGAATGATCCCGACTTCGGGAAGCGATTCCTTCAGAGAGCGGATCAAATCCACGCGTTTGCAGGCCTTATCGGTAAGCGCGACATAGAAAGTTATTCGAATGCGCCTGTATCTATTGGTTGCTTCCATCCATCTTCCCAGACGCATGTTGATCCTCTTGCTGTAGACATCCAGAAATATCCCACCTTGAGCTGCGATTGTGGCCTTGTACGTGGCAAGCTGACCGAATGCGTGACCGATTGCGGACGCTTTGCTACGTCGTTTGCATTCGACCACTCGAAACAGTCGTGCCTTTTTGTCGTACGCCACAACATCAAAGATACAATCATTGATATTGATCTCTCGGGTTGCGTATTTGCCGAGCTTGTAGGCGACAGCCTGTGACATATCCGCTTCGCTAACGATTGACTTCGGTCTCTTATTGGTCGGCATTTCTCTTCACTTCAGACTATCGCATTGGTCGAGAAGGTTGTTCGCATTCTTGGCACGCAGTTGTGCGAACGTAAACGGGAGACTAAGCGACGCGGGACAGTTAACCGCGCACGGTCAGATAAGGACACTATCTAGGATGTCTTAACACCAAACGGCGTGCTAGGACTCACAAGACATCGCTCGATCGCTGTCTGGATCTATTCTGAACGAATCGCTCCCTTGCCCGAAAACGATCTCAAGCCTGTAGGTTACTCATGGTGGCGGTCAAAGGAGTCTCGTCGCGCGTTCGGAAAACTACTAATTTCCAAACGTCAAATTCGGGGATTCGGGGTGAATCTCCTCAGTGCTTTACAGGGGAGGCGGAACTGACCATTTCCAAACGCTGCTTAGAGATCGCGGTATACGCGGTAGCTGTTGAAACTCCGAGCGCGGTCGAAATCGCTCGCCAGGAGGCCCCTTCGGCACGGAGACGTACGATCTCACGAGGGTCTGCGATCTTTCTTGGCCTGCCTAAACGCTTCCCTTTCGCTCTCGCATTCCGGAGACCCGCTCGGACGCGCTCCGCAATCAAGGAACGCTCCAACTCAGCAACCGCCCCGAGGACCGTGAAAACCATTTTCCCGGTCGGAGTGCTGGTGTCCACTTGCTCCGACAGAGAAACGAACTCGATCCCGAGCGATCGGAACTCCTCGAGCGCGCGCAGAAGGTGGGAGACGGACCGCGCAAAGCGATCGAACCTCCAAACCACGACCGCATCGAATCGTCGCTTCTTAGCATCCGCCATGAGTTGATTCAGTTGTGGCCGGGAGTCCTTCGCACCTGATATCCCTGAATCTACGTACTCCGACACCTCCAGCCTCCGTCGGACGCAATACTCACGGACCTCGCGCAGCTGCATTTCGGGATCCTGACCATTGTTTGTGCTGACTCGAGCATAGATCGCTGCTTTCATTGGTGACTCCTTAGTTTTGTTTCGCTCGCCGTGCGGGATTATTGTCGGAACTGGTCTTCGCGCTCTTTTTCATTATTGTGTTACTGGCCAGATACCGGCTGAGGCTCTCGACGTCGCCGCCAGTTACGTGTGGGAAAGGAGCTGCAATGTAGTGCCGCCATCCTTTGCCATATTCTCCGATACTTAAATGGACGCTCCCCTGGAGCGTGGGATGTCTCCATTGCAGGATCAGACTGTCAGGATCTCCGGGCACATGCTTCCAGCCGTGTTTTGTAAACACGTTTTCATATGCGCTTAGAACTTCTGCGTTCACGGTTCCTCCTTCGATATACGGAATGCATTAGCTGATTCGGACTCGAAATCCTGCAGGGAGTTCTCTGTCTGCTGCTAGCTTCGCAGCTCGTTCGATCTGTCTTAGGAATTTCCTCGACAGAATCTTACGGATGTTGCGCCTTGCGGTTTTGGTTCGATACCGCGGACCCACGACATCGACGTTGAAGGCCCAATAAACGATCTTGCGTGGTTTCTTCACTGTTGTTAGCCGGTTCTAGGTTCCGACCGGAAGTGTGGATGTTTTCTGAATGGGCGACAACCGTACTTCCGTACGTCGATTGGAAGCCGAAATGAAGGTCGGAGACGGCCCCTAGATCCACATTTGCCCGCGTCTCCGAGGCTGGAGAGCGATTTGCAGCGAGGGGGAACCCTAAACCCTGTTGGGGTGTGATTTATTAATATTTTTCGGGGAAAATCCACGCCACCGCACGGGAAGTAGATTATCGTGGGAACTCGCTAGGAAAACTAGCGGCGTCTTGTTTTTATAATCCGTGCATTTTCGAAAACGCTCTTCCACAAGGTACTTTGCAACTTTAAAGCGCCTTCCCCAGGGTGAGATGGGTTCTCGCAGAAACCGACTTGATTGGCCGCGATGCATCGACCCGTCTCGAGTTCCGAAATATTTTTATTTTCCGACTCTCGATAGCTGAGCCGCAAAAAATCCGTCCTTATAGTATAAGGACCCTTATAAGTTCTACGAACTATAAGCTAAGTTCTTCGAACCATAAGGCGGAGGCCGTGTGAGTCCGGCCTCCGCCTGTTGACCAAGAATCAAAACTTGAACCACGGTATTGGTTGCAAGGATTGCCAACGGTCATGAACATTTGGGATAGGGAGCCTATACACTTGCGGGAAAAAGTGGTTTTAACGCAATCGTGCCAAACTTTAGTCCAACCACAGTAAAGTCAGGATCCCCTCGTGCTCAACTCCCTTAGCTGGGCGAGAAATTTCTCTGTCTCCCGAACTGCGGTTTCAATCGCCAAGGTATAAAATTTGTGCTGGCGATTCGGATTCTGGTAGACATGAAGATTTACGTGACCGGGATATTTCTTTGACAGAGTTGCAAATAATTTAACGGCATAGCGAGGATCGGTACTTTCGTAGACGGCCGCTGATTCTGAGGCTTTGCCGCGTTTAGGTTTGACTGCACTTAGTTCAGCGGGGTCGACGTCCCGTGGAAAACGTTGCGCAGCCTCGTCAGTCTCACTGGCCGATTTTTGCTGGTCTCTTCTTTGCCAAAGTTTTTCCAACCGGTCAAATAATTTCTTGCTTCCTCGGGTTACTTTGTACCGGTACGTTTGCTCTTCACCTTCCGTAACCTTGAGGGCGACGGGGTCCGCATCCACAGATATGGACCCACTTGAGCTGGTCCAAGTAATAGATGGGCCTTCTTGACCGCCAAAGTACGTCTCATCTCGAAACCACCATTTGCGTTTTACTCGAATTGCCCCCCGCTTGTCACTGTACTCTCTAAACGTTAAGACCATGTATGCCCCAAGCCGTCCGCTACCCACAAACGGCGGCCTTAACCTGCGAAGATCGATTTCGCGATGGTAAAAACTTCTTCTATGACACCGGCGCGATGTAGAGCATGCGCTCACCCTACCGTTACGGAAAGTTCCTCCGCTCGCGACGTGGTTTTGTGTACTTGCCCACCTGCGTTGGGCCGTTATTTTACTTTTCGGGGTGCTGCCGTAAACTGTCGCCCCGAAATGTATTCCTCCTCCCTCAATGGCGTTTCCAGCAGATCCGCTATGCGCAGCAGGCTTGCTTGTAACAGCCAAATACTGAGCAAGGCCTGTCCCAAATGCTTAAGCTCTTCATCCACATTTTGGTTCTGTTCCTGTATTGCCAAAGCGATTTCGTCGTGAGCACAAACGAGCAAGCGCAAACTGTCCCATGTTTCGATTGATAGATCAGTGTGGAATTCATTTTCTATATGTTCCATTTTATCTCCCGTAGATTTCCTGAGTACGATTCAGGGCATTTTGGCCGGATGTACAAGGGGTGCCGTGATGAGCGGTACAAGAGCAAGCGAGAGCGACGTGGCGTTCGAATCATGAAAGCAGTTTCGTGCACCAATCTTCTCCGGCGCACAATGAACCTCCCAAGACAAGACTAGGCGTTTATTGAATGAGAGTCAGAGCAGAGAATTGGTAGGATCTTTGCGTTGATTTCAAGAAGTTTTCGTGCGTGGTACTCCGAGCTTTCGTTCAACCGTCGCGTATTTGTATCCACGCTCAGACGCCAACAATGCGAGTGCCAATTCTTTGGGCTTCCAGGTGCTTCCGTCGTGCACTACTGCCCCTTTCTTTCGATGTCCCAGCATGTAGCGAAAGAGAGTGTGGCCTAGAATGTTGTGATCGCCACGATGGCCGCGGATTGTTTCCCAAATCTTTGATCTGATCTCGGCTGCGGGCCATCTGTTTCGATTGCACTCAATCACGAGGGCGTGTACAGAATTGCAAAAGTGAAGTAACTGCATGAATCGCACGCGAAGATTCTCCCGCTCCGCGGCAATCTCCCGCCTGCGGCCGCGCGACCGATCAGTAACGGCGCTTAACTGATCTCGCGACTTCTTAAGGTAGGCGTCGATGTCTGCACCAAAATGATCCAGGTAAAGAATCTCAAACAAGTGAATCCATGCGTCTGAGTATGCCTGAGAGCCAGCTTTCGCGAGCTGGGCCCAATAGCTTGTCGCGCCCTTGCTTTTATTAGATGGCTTCCAAATGATTTCTTGAAGGGCTTGGTCAATTGACACGCCTAGACTGAGGTATGCTGATCTCGTAGCGTCCAGAAGCTGGAGCGATGAAAAGGAATACCTGAGAATAAGATCTGTACCATCTTGTCTCTCCTTCAAGGAAATCTTGGTTAGCTTGTTCTCGCGAAGTTGGGTGAGCAACATATCTAGCCCCGTGTTAGGCAGCCTTCGGGGGCGATGCTCGTTGTACCAATCGTCTGCGCGCCACTGTTCAGCGATGGTTTCGGCCGCATAGGACCCCTGCCGGTCTTGATCCGTAGAATTTCTACGTAATTTGTCTCGGCGCTCGCGCATTTAATGCCCCAATTCTCTGCATGGAGTATCTAGGCGGACCAGTCTACCTTCACCTGGAAGCTTTGAGGCGTCCGAAATGGAAGTAAGCGACAAATTAGGTAGTTACCACCTCCCCGACGGAGTCAACCAACTTCTGACCATTAACGAAGTGGCGGCGATACTTTCCGTGAATGCGAGCTGGGTTTACAAGCACCTGAATTCTAAAGATTCTGATCGATTGCCAGGGATAAGGGTAGGGAAGTATTGGCGTTTTCGAGCGG
This sequence comes from Candidatus Acidiferrales bacterium, assembly GCA_050746925.1. Taxonomy (GTDB): domain Bacteria; phylum Acidobacteriota; class Terriglobia; order Acidiferrales; family UBA7541; genus Palsa-295. Next base: position 21,636 of record JBOGNA010000037.1, on the reverse strand, counting down.
CTGATTTGCGCGCGTGGATCGAGGCACGGCGACGTGCTTGACGTTCCCGAACGGGTTGCGGCACAAGAGAGGAGCCAGTTCGTTAATCGGGAGGCTCTGATCCCACGTCGCCGTTTTCAAACCGGACATCTGTCAATCATTGGAAAGAAACCGAGGCGGTATGTCGTCCGATACTATGAATATGTAATTGAGCCGAACGGGAGGCTTGGGCGCATCCGAAGAGCAATACCACTGGGGCCAGTTAGCGAAATTGGGAATCGCCAGAAGGCTAAGATACTGGCCGACGGGGTCTTGCGGCGCGTGAATCTATTGCAGCCGCGGTTGCAAGCTGTACTCACCTTGGAAGATTTCGTTACGAATGAGTGGATGCCTGTCGTACTTCCCACCTTAAAGCACTCAACTGCGATGCAGTATGGTTTCATCTGCAAAAGTCACGTCCTTCGCGAGCTCGGCCAACTTCGGATTTGCGATCTGTCGCGCGAGTGCCTCCAAGCCTTCCTCTCTGCAAAGGTGCGTGCCGGATTGAGCTGGGAAACGATCGCGCACATCCGAAACGTGGCCAATAAGATTCTCGACTCCGCAGTTGAATGGGGCTATGCGAGTACGAACGTCGCAAGGCTCACGAAACTACCGCGCAGGCCACCGAGGAAACCACGTCCTTTCTTGACCAGGGACCAAATTAACAAGCTGCTCTGTGAATTGAGAGAACCTGTGCGGACGATCGCATTGTTGTTGGTTGTCACGGGCGTGAGAATTGGTGAAATCCTTGCTTTGCGGTGGGGACGCGTTGATCTGGAAAACGGGATTCTTCAGGTCCGCGAAGCTGTTTACGACGGACACTTTGGAACTCCCAAGACTTCGAGCAGTGTCGCAGATCTCCCGCTTGGGCCAGAAATGCTGGCTGCATTGAAGCGGCATCGTCAGCGAATAGAAAGTTGGCCACATCCCGAAGAACTTGTGTTTTCCAATCGTAGTGGTGGCTCCCTGAATCCTAAGAACCTGCTTCGGCGTGTTTTGTATCCGGCGTGTGAGAAAGCTGGAGTGCCTCGCATCTCTTGGCATGCCTTGCGGCACTCGCACGCAACACTTTTGGCGGCCCAAGGCGAATCGCCGAAATTGATCCAAGCACAACTTCGGCACTCCTCAGTCCAATTGGCACTTCAGCTTTACACGCACCCAATGCCAGGATTCCAGCGAGAAGCGGTTGAACGGCTCGAACGGAACCTTCTCGCAGAAAAATAATCTGATGTGTGAATGACGCACGACAATCTGTGGCGTTTCGCCGGCACTTGTCGCGAGTTCCTAAATATTTGTTGGGAAAAGCGCTCACCGGGGATGACACTCCAAGTACCTGCAAGAGAGTTCTCTTTCCACTCACAAAAAACGGTTCACGTTCGTTAGATGGAATCGCAGCGCCAAAGATAAATCAGAACGTAAATTCCGGTATGGCTTGCCGGCACTATGCCTGTGTAATGGGATTCTACCAACGAACCGCTCAAACCGGCCGGAACCGGCAATGCGCGAGTGCTTCCGTCGAGTGAGACGGCACGCGCCGTTGAATGGTGTAAGGCAAAATGGAATTCGGGAAAGTAACCCTTCGGAAGCTGCACCCCTTAAGTTGTGTCGGGCATACCCATTGCCAGCTATTCTGTGGAACTTGAACCAACGGCTTTAATGTAGATGGCTTGTGGTAATTCGGGTAGTTCTCCTTTGTAGGAGTGCGGAACGGTGACCGCGAATCCGTGACTACGAGGAATCACGGTCATCTTGTACTTGGCATCTATAGTTTTGAAAAGCCCCTCGCAATATCCTCCGAGATGGTTGCAGTACGCTTCCAGCTTCATGTTCAGCTCCCGTTCCTGCACCGCCTTCCCTATCTCCGTTTCGTCGAGCGGAGCACGCTGTTCGGGGGACTTGGCATCCAAGGGCGGGAGAACATGGGCGATGAATGCGTCATTGGAATCATGCAGTGCGATATACACCCCGGCAAACTGATGCGACATATTTCGATACTCATGAATCTCGTTGATTATTGGGTCGTCGTTCAGAGCCTTGACGAGTTCGTCGTACCGCTCGTTCGTCACAATGCCTTCCTGCTTGCACCGTCTGTACGCCGTACACAGCAATTCGGCAAGATGGTGAAGCTGCCAGAGAACACTTGCGAAATGCGCACGGAACACGAGCGCGTCTTCTTGCAGCATGTCACGTTCAGCTTGCGATAACGGTTGAATGGCTGTTTGGGTGCGCTTGCTTCCAAACAAGCGATTCGCACCCGTGTTCGCATAAACTCTCACGTAAGCCGTGTGATAAAGACAGACATTCAGTGTGTGCCAGACCTCGGAAGTCATGCCGTCGAAGTCTTGGGTTGGGAGTAAATTTTTCCTGTCCATGTTTGCGTCTTCCTCCTTGCAAATCATCTTGTTCACTCGTAGAGGATTCGACTGGTTATTCCAGTGTTCCTGCCTCATCGCAACCAATTCCGGGTTATAGAGGGTCTCCAGAATCTTTTTTGCCGGGACAATGATGCTCACACCCATATTGACTGCCTCTGCTTGTGATGCTGTGAACGGGGGCTGTATACGCCAATGACCGTGTACGAGTCCCAAAAGATGCGAGTTGCCAAGCCCGGATATTGCGGTAAGTTTTCCGCCAGCAATCTGCATGGGAATCTTCACAGTGTTGCGCACGAATGCAGGCGACCCGCTTAACCCGCCAATAGAGCGCCCCTCAGCCAGATATGCTTCCATATCCCCAAAGCCTTCGACTGCGACTTTATCTTCCGGCATCATCGCGATGTTCCCAGTACGCACGATGGGAGTGAGTTTTGTTCTTCCAAAGAACCGAGTAAACAATCCGATGATGAAAAGCTCGTCCCCGAGACCAATTTCAAAGTCTGCAATCCTCTGATCCGTAGCAAACATTCCCTCTGGAATCCATTCGATGTCGTACTCGTTGAAGCGAGCACTTCCAAAAGGCATCACTGCAACGTCAACAGAATCCTTTTCAGTGGGGTGATAGAACCATTTCTGATTTCCTGTTCGCAGCGACAAGGACATCCCGTCTTTAGCGTTCATTGTAATTACGGTTTCGCCAGGTTCAATTGCCTCTACCACATGCCTCGCGGTAACGAGGTGAGCCAGTCCAATGTTGCCATCCATAAGCACCCCGACGATAAACGCAGTGCCACCAAACCTAAGCCGCGAACCACCCTCATCATCCGGCTCATATCGGGAAACAAATCCCACGCATTTCAGCAATCGGTCAGCTATTCGCATTGCGATTCTCAGTGTCAAAGTAGAAGCAATTGCTGTAGCGTATGCCACTTTTGATAATCCGGTCGTCTAATTTGACCGACCCATCGTGGTAAAATCAAGCCGAACGACCCCGTAACTCAACCGGATAGAGCGCCAGCCTTCTAAGCTGGGGGTGGTCGGTTCAAGCCTGACCGGGGTCGCCATCACTTTTGGTATTGTCTCCCCCACTGAATGGCTAAATTCGATCCCCAACACGCGATTGTTCCCGCTACCAATTTCGGAGACAAAAACTCCGCTGAGCGGTTCCTCGAATGCGGCAAGTTTAGGCGGTGTGCTAATCTAACTCTGATATTTGGGCGTCAGCATTCGCCCTCGGTCAGCGTCTACCTTCCGATTTGCAAAGAGTCTCGCTTCGAGAGGGCAGGAGCGGCTCAAGGGATACCGATACCCATCGTCAACACTCCGGTAAGTCCAGTCACGTACATGACAGTCGCAGCATGGGCACCACTCGTTTCTTGCCCCGAGAAATGCAGAGGCTATCGAAGTCAACGTTTGGCAAAGATACTTCGCTGGATAAAACCGAACGCGACTCAAAAGGCAATCCAGACGGATGCTCCAGCGAGCGGTGTGCTCTCCAACCCGTGGGTACAGGGTTTAGGAGTTGCTTCTATCCTGACCTTTGCTGGACTAGTGGTTGCGCTCATAATTCACACAGAAGTCAAGGCGGCTGAGATAGCGTTCGTCGCAGCGTTAATCCCCACGCTTATTGCCGTTTTGGTCGTCGGGTCTCGAACACCGAGAGACAGGGAACCGAGCCGCGATAAGCTAAATAAATTTCCAGCGCGGGGCGACCATGATCGTCGTCCTCAACAGTGGGAAGCACTCGTAAACAAATTCAGGAGCCTCGTTGATAAGCCGATTCCGATTTGGGCACAGTGGATCTACACATTCGAGACCGGACATTATGAATGGTGGGTAAAACACCCTTCGGAGAATAGCGTTAAGCTGTGCATCGAAATATGCAAGGAAGCGGGTCGATTACTGGTCGCAGAGCCTTCGTTCCGAAAAAAGTTTCCAGACATCGCCGCAGTCACAGATGATGGGGATCGTTGGATCCTAGCCGTATATAAAGTCGCAGGAATCGGAAAGGTATCTGCGAATCTAAGTGGTTCCACGTTCGGTGTCGTCACAACGGGCGAAGGTGGAGAGATTAAAGATTTGCCGGGGGCGTCCCAAGTCCTCTGCCAAATGGCGTTGAACGGCTTTTAAGGCGATCAGCCCGAACCGTGCACTTACCTTAAGAGCGATAAATCTCGATTGAAGTGGCTGGTTCAGTTTTCTGTGAAAACGGCAAATTGGCCGCTCGCCGCGAAATACCCCACACGGTGTTTGTATCCATCAAGACTCCGTCTACCATAGCTGCTGAAATTGCCGCCGCAACGTTAACCGGATTTCCATTTCATCGAAGCCCATCGCAATTCCCATCGCCATCCGCCAGCGGCAACGCACGCGCGGATCGTCGGAATGTTTTCAGCGCTGAAGGGTGTATCACTTTTCCCCTCCCTGTAACTCTTCCCGGATTTGCATTGAGTCCGATCGGTGGTCTCTTTAAACTTCGCCAGATTTCAGGCAAGGCGGCACCGTTGGGTGAAGGGCTTTCGCAGACGAGACGTCGTCCGAAATTCTTCGTAGGGACTTTTAGCTATGCCTAGCTAGTTCCTGCGTTCACGTGAAAAATCGCATGATCGGACTCAAACGGACTCAAGTTTCACGGGTGCTATCGGAACGCAGCGAAACAAGTTGTTGTGTTCCCAACAAGTTAGTTGGTGGACGTGACCGGGATCGAACCGGTGACCCCCTGCTTGCAAAGCAGGTGCTCTCCCAGCTGAGCTACACGCCCACATGCAACCAGTTAATTTTAATGGAATTCGGCGTGAACGACCACCTGCTTCTCCGGATGAGCGCTCAGGCGAGCTGCACTGCGTTCTAGTCAGGCCCAAACTGTCGCTTCCAGGTGGCAGCGGAAATGATTCGTTCCATGTGAAGCGGTTTTGCCGCAACTACTCGCGCGCCGACGTGGAGAATTGGGCGCGATGGCGGCGCGGGGTGATGCCGAGGAGGCGGACGAAGGCGCGGCGCATCAAATCGACGCTTCCGAATCCGGCCGCTGCTGCGATCTGTTTCAGGCGGCGGTCGGTTCTTTCGATATGGCAATGTGAAGATATTCGCCTTGGGGAGAGCGTGGTTCCAATTTGGACGTGGTTCTGGATGTCTCAATGAACCGCAGGCCCTATGTAATTAGGTCACGCCTGGATGACTATGGGTGACCGAATAGGGATGCTATCAGATGATTTTTCGAGATGCCATCGCCACGGTGGGAAGGACACCCATCGTGGAATTCACACGGTTGGTGAAGGGCCTGCCCGGACGATTGGCAGGCAAGCTCGAAATGCGGAACCCATGCGGGAGCGTGAAAGATCGGATCGGCGTGGCACTCATCGAAGACGCTGAGCTTCGGGACGTGCTTAGACCCGAGATGACAATCGTGGAGGCCACCGGAGGCAACACGGGAATTGGACTCGCGTTCGTTGCAGCGATCCGGGGATACCGGCTGATCCTGACGATGCCAGAGACAATGTCACGGGAAAGAGTCGCGCTGCTGCGACATTTCGGGGCAGATGTCGTGCTCACGCCCGGGATTCTCATGAATCAAGCAGTTGCCCGCGCGGAACAAATCGTCAATGAAACGCGTGACGCGATCTTGCTCGATCAGTTCAGAAACCCAGCGAACCCCGAGGTACATCGGCGAACCACCGCGCTCGAGATTTGGGAAGATACACAAGGTGCTGTGGATGTTTTCGTGTCCGCTGTAGGTACTGGCGGAACGATTACCGGAGTCGGTGAAGTGCTAAAGATGCGGAAGCCGGGTATGCGGGTTGTAGCTGTAGAACCCGCCGGCGCACCTTTACTTTCCGGCGGGTCGGCGGGAAATCATCAGATCCCTAGAATCGGAGTCGGTTTCATCCCCGAGGTCCTGAATCGTTCGATCATAGACGAAGTGATTGTCGTCAGCGATGAGGAAGCAATTGCATCTGCACGACGACTCGCGCGAGAGGAAGGCATCGTGGCAGGCATCTCATCCGGCGCAGCAATCCATGCCGGTCTTGAGGTCGCAGCCCGCAGCGACTCCACCGGGAAAGTGATTGTGGTAATCCTGGCCGACACGGGCGAGCGCTACGTAACCACGGCTCTCTTCCAGTAGAAGGTAGTTGATCCGATCGGACAGCTCTAAATCCCTTTCCGCATCGCCGCTTCTCTGGTAGCATGAAAGCTCGCGTTTAATGAATGAATTTCCATCTGGAGCGACCATCAATGGCACTCGCATGTGAACTTTGCGGCAAGAAACCGAGCTTCGGCAACGTGATCAGCCACGCTCATAACGTCCGCCGCCGCCGCTGGAATCCTAATCTCCGCCGTGTGAAGACCGTCATCAAGGGCACGCACAAACATATCCGTGTCTGCACCGCCTGTATCCGCGCTGGCAAGGTGAAAAAGGCAGCTTGAAGACGACCGCCCCTCTGCAATCGCTCCGAGTCTCCCGGAGAATTCTTATCCTCGCGGGCGTTGTGGTGTGCGGATTGGCGGCTGGCTGCAAGAAAGAACCCGCCGTGGGCCCGGACGTCTGGGCCGCGGTGAACGGCAAGGAAATTTCGCGCGGCGAAGTGGAAAAATACTATCGCACGCGTGTCAACGCCGACGCGCCGGCGCCCTCGCAGGAAGAATCGCTTTCGCTCAAGCTCAGCATTCTCGATGAACTCGTTAACAACGAAATCCTGATTGAGCGCGCCAACAAGATGAATCTGGTGGCGAGCGACGCGGAAGTAGAAGATAAATTCACCGAGTCGAAGAGTCCGTACACGGAAGAAGAGTTCCAGAAGAAGCTCAAAGACACCGGACTCACCGTGGACGATCTCAAGAGCGACATCCGCCGTCAGCTTTCCGTCCAGAAGCTTCTGAATCGCGAAGTCGTCGCGAAAATATCGATCACCGATCAGGACGTTTCGGACTTTTACGCCAAGAACCGCGCGCAATTTAACGTCGCCGAACAGCAATTCCACATTGCGCAAATCGTCGTCACGCCGCATCCGGATCCTTCGGTCCACAATCGAAAAAACGATAAGGCCACCACCGACGCGGAGGCCAAGCGCAAGGTCGCCGTGCTCGAGCAGAAGCTGAATGCCGGGGCCGATTTTGGCCAGCTCGCGATGGACTACTCGGAAGATTCCACTGCCACGACGGGTGGTGATCTCGGCTTTATCCCCGAATCCGCGCTCAATAAATCCGATGCCCTGCTAAAGAAGACCGTTCTGGCGATGAAGCCGGGCGAAGTCACGCAGCCCATCGGAGTCAACAATCAAGGCTTCCGCATTCTAAAATTGATTTCCAAGGAAGCCGCCGGGCAGCGCGATTTGGCCGATCCCCAGGTGCAACAGACCATTCGCGACACGTTGCGCAACCGCAAAGAACAGCTTCTCCGCTCCGCGTACATGATCGAAGCGCGCGACGATTCGCACGTCACGAATTATCTCGCCCGCCAGATCATCGAATCGGCCGGCAAGCTTCCTGCCGCGAAGTAATTCGACACACTAGAATAAAATCGGGACGCGCCCTAGGAAGAAGTTTGCGAATTGCGAAGCGTTCTGGTTGTCTAAGAAGAAACGCGGACGGGCGCAGCCGCCGGGCGCTGGCTCGTAGCGTCGGAAGCTGTTCTCCTTGGGTTTGCCGCGCGGACCATCAGAATCATTGTCATTCCCGCGATCGGAGTCATAAAAAACGAAATCAGAAACGTCTTCCAGAATCCAATTCCGTCCTTCTCGCCTCGCACCGCAAGGGCTCCGCAAGGCATGGCCCACACGCACAGACCGATTGCTTCGACTAGGAAAATGCTGGCCCATGCCAGACCGGATGCCGTGTGCATCTTCTTCTCCTGATTTTTGCCGGGTGTAGGTGCCGCGATACAGTTCTCAGGCTATTGTGCACGCCGCCCGCTTTTCTCAACGCAGCAATCGGGAATGAGCCAACGTAAGGGTTAATATCCGTTGCGGGTATTCAATGGCAGATGAGATTTCTATGCAACGATCGCGAGCACTTCGCCCGCGTTGACGGTTTGGCCTTCCTTCACCAACAGCCGCTCCACCGTTCCGGATTTCGGCGAGCGAATTTCGTTCTGCATTTTCATCGCCTCGACGACGAACAGGCCCTGCTTCGCCTCCACGGCATCGCCCGCGCCGATCAGCACGCGCACGATTTTTCCAGGCATCGGAGCGAGCACTTGCTGCCGTCCTTCGGCTTCCGCCGCGCCGCTCTGGTTGCGGCGCCACTCGCGGGGATCGCGAACCTCGGCGTGCCATTCGCGGTCGCCGACGGTGAGCCGCAGCCCGCGGCGGTCCGGTTCGACGCGCGCTTCGAGAGATTCGCCATCGATTAGGATCGAATAGATTCCCGGCGCGATTTCGACGGCATCAGCTTCGAGCGGAGCTCCATCGATGGTGCAGCGCAGGCGCTGACCGATTCGCGCGAGCTCCACGCCATGAGGTTTTCCGTTGAGCGCGATTTGAAGTTTCATCGCCGGTCTCCCGCGTCCGTCGATCTCAACCTTGCCATCATCGCGACCGCTCCCGATCGACTTGTTCGCGGCGGCCTTCCGCTTTCCAGCGTGATGCGTCTATAGTTTGGGCGCCGGCTGCGGGCTGGCCGTTCGTCGCGCCTCCCTCGCTGCGCGACTGGTGCCAAAGCGCCGCGGCGAATAGGGCCGCGCTCCGCGCGGGAGAAGACGGCGTGTCGCTACCTGCGGCTGCTGCGGCTGAGTTCTGGGCGTCGCGTAAATAGTCATCGAGCCAGCGCGTGTAAATCTCGCCTTTCTGAAAATCTTCCGTCGCCAGTATTTTGCGAAAGAGCGAAATATTCGTTTTGATTCCGCGCGCATAGTACTCCTCGAGCGCGCGCTGCAATCGCGCGATCGCTTCGGGGCGGTCGCTTCCCCAGGCGATCAATTTTCCGAGCATCGGGTCGTAGTCGTTCGGCACGGTCCATCCGGCATACACGCCGTCGTCGAGCCGAATTCCGGGGCCGCCCGGCACCCGCCGCTCCAGAATCTTTCCTGGCGAGGGGAAGAAATTGTTGTCGGGATCTTCCGCGTAGATTCGGCATTCGATGGCGTGCCCGCGCAGCGTCACGTCCTCCTGTTTGAACGGCAACGCCTCTCCCGCCGCGATCCGAATTTGAAGCTTCACCAGATCCAGCGACGTGACCATCTCCGTGACTGGATGCTCTACCTGCAGGCGCGTATTCATCTCGAGAAAATAGAAATTGCGCTCCGCATCGACGAGAAACTCCACCGTGCCGGCGTTCGTGTATCCGCCCGCACGCGCGAGTTTCACTGTCGCTTCGCCCATTTGCCGCCGAAGGTCCGGAGTCATGATCGGCGAAGGAGCCTCTTCGATCACCTTCTGATGGCGGCGCTGCACGGAACATTCACGTTCGCCGAGATATACGACGTGGCCGTGATGGTCGGCGAGCACTTGAATCTCGATGTGCCGCGGCTTCAAAAGATATTTCTCGAGATACAGCCGGCCGTCGCCAAAGGCGTTCTGCGCTTCCGACGAAGCGTCGCGCCATGCTCCGGCGAGCTCCGACTCGCGCTCCGCCGACCGCATTCCCTTGCCGCCGCCGCCGGCCACAGCTTTCAGCACAACGGGGAATCCGGTTTTGCGCGCGATCGCCAGCAGTTCATCGGCTGTCGCAATCGGATCGAGTGTTCCGGGAACCGTGGGCACGTTCGTTTCTCGCGCAACATGGCGCGCAGCCGTCTTCGAGCCTAGTTTCTCCATCGCTTCCGCGGAGGGCCCGATGAACGTGATTCCGGCAGCGGCGCAAGCTCGGGGAAAGGCGGGATTTTCCGCTAGAAATCCGTAGCCGGGATGAATTGCGTCGCAGCCGGCGTGGCGCGCCGCGCCAATGATTTTGTCGATGACCAGATAGCTTTCCCGGGAAGGCGCCGGGCCGATCGGGTAGGCTTCGTCGGCGAGCTGGACGTGGAGCGAAGCGCGATCCGGTTCGCTATAGACGGCAGCGGATCGCACACCCATTTCCCGGCAAGCGCGCGCGATGCGCACGGCGATTTCTCCGCGATTGGCGATCAGGATTTTGCGGAACATAGCGGACCTGTTGAATGGGATGAAAGAGCCTGAGCGCGGACGGATCGTCCGGTGCGCGCGCTGCTCCGCAGTTGGCATCCTGCGAGCGAGCGACTATCATGGCCTCGCGTTGGGAAGCGAGCGGAGGCACGATGGACGCGGGCGAGCAAAATCGCTGGAAGAAGGAAGCTGCCGAAGCGGCGGCGAAGCTGGTGGAGAACGGCATGGTCGTCGGACTCGGCACGGGCTCGACGGCTGCCTTTTTGGTGAGCGAGCTCGGCCGCCGCGTCGCCCAAGAAGGCTTGCGCTTCACCGGGATTCCCACTTCCGAGCGAACCGCCGAACAGGCGCGCGGCCTGAAAATTCCGCTTACCACTCTCGCCGAGCATTCGAAGATCGATCTGACGATCGATGGCGCCGACGAAGTGGAGCGCGGCACGCTGTTTCTGATCAAAGGGCACGGGGGCGCGCTGTTGCGCGAGAAAATCGTGGCGGCGGCAAGCAAGCGAATGGCAGTGATTGCCGACGAAACGAAGATGGTGAAGCGGCTCGGATCGATGTTTTCGGTGCCCGTCGAAGTGGTTCCGTTTGGCTGGCAGGCGACGGAAGCAAAACTCAAGGCGCTCGGCGCGAATCCGGCGTTGCGGCTGGGGGCCGACGGAAAGCCGTACATCACCGATGGCGGGCACTACATCGTCGATTGCGCCCTCGGACCGATGGCAAATCCCAAGAAAGTGGCGCGAGAATTGGACGAAGTGGTAGGCGTGGTCGAGCACGGATTGTTTCTTGGATTCGCGCAGCAAGTTTTCATCGGCGGTCCCGGCGCAGTGAAGATTCTGAAGCGGGTCGCGATTCGAAAGCCGCGCGCCGGCGCGAAGAAAAAATCGAAACGGCCGAAGCGCCGTTCGTGAATGAAGGCAGGAGTTTCCGAAGGAAATCCGGACCGTCGTTGCGGTTGAATCGCTGCTGCGGATCGCTAGTTCTTCGAAGCGCAGCCTTGCGGGTACACCGCATCGAGCGCGCCCCAGAGAGCTTTCAAGCTGCGCTCGGCCGCGCAAAGAACCGCCATTTCGTCGATGTTCTTCTGTTCTGCGAGCCACTCGCGCCAAGCGGCGCGATGCCGCATATCGGCTTCCTCGTGCACCGCAAAATAGGCCAGCGAGCGTGAATCGGTGATCCCGTAGAACTTGCGAAGCCCGGAAATTTTCTGCGATGCGATTTCCGGAACCTGCGCTTCGTAGGTGTAAAACACCGCCACCGCCTGCGGCATCGTTCCCTGCGCCGAGACTTCGTCGAACGTATCGAGCAGGGCGGCAATCCCCGGCAGTACGCGCGTGGAGTCGAGCGCAGCGTCGGTCACTCCCAGCGAAGCGGCAAACTCGCGCCAGAGCTGCGGGTGCGGCGCCGACGGATCGACTTCTTCGGCGAGATTTTCCTTCACCAGCGTCTGCAGGCTGCCGTTGGTGCGCGAGGCGAACTCCTTCAGATTCTCGGGGAACGCGCGCACATGCTGGTAATACTGCGCCGCGTACAGTTTCAGCGATTCCTTTGAGAGTTTGCCTTCGGTCCAGGCCTGATAAAAGGGGTGCTTCAGCAGATGATAGCGTTCGATGAGCGCGTCGAGCGAATCGAGCAGCGTCTTGGGCGCGTTCTTTGCATTCGGCTTCGGGCCGGACTTGGGCATCGGAATCTCCTAGGGCTCTATTATCTGGCAATGATAATGGCGCAAAACCCCGCAATCCTACCGAAATGCCCCCCCAATGTCCAGTTAGTGACATGGTGGGCGGCCGCCGCCGGAGCGGGCCAAAATGACTTGTGGTCGGCCTCGGTTCTGATGCCGCGATCATAGGGGGATGTTGCCGTGTTTTTTCTTGGGGTTGGTGTCGCGCTTGGTCTCCAGCGACCGCAATCCGATGATCAGTTTGGCGCGGGTTTGGGAAGGCTCGATGATGGCGTCGATGTAGCCGCGTTCGGCGGCCACGTAAGGGTTGGCGAAGCGTTCGCGGAAATCGTCGGTTTTTTCGCGCCGCATCCGTTCCCTGTCGGTTTCCGGGGCGCGGTCGATTTCGCGCTTGTAAACGATGTTGACGGCGCCCTCTGGCCCCATCACCGCGATTTCAGCGGTGGGCCACGCGAAGTTGAGGTCGGTGCGAATGTGCTTGGACGACATCACGCAATACGCGCCGCCGTAGGCTTTGCGAGTGATCACCGTGATTTTCGGGACGGTGGCTTCGGCAAAAGCGAAAAGTAGCTTTGCGCCGTGTTTGATGATGCCGCCGAATTCCTGCTGCGTGCCGGGCAGGAAACCGGGAACGTCTTCGAAGGTGATCAGCGGAATGTTGAACGCGTCGCAGAAGCGCACGAAGCGCGCGCCTTTCACCGAGGCATTGATATCCAGCACGCCGGCGAGAAACGCCGGCTGATTCGCGACGATTCCCACGGGCCGCCCTTCCAGGCGCGCGAAACCGACCACCAGATTCTTCGCGAAGTGTTCGTGCACTTCGAAGAATTCCGCTTCGTCGGCGATTTCGTGAATCACGTCCTTCATATCGTAGGGCTTTTGCGGATCTTCCGGGACGAGTGTGTTGAGCGCGGCGGAAGCACGGTCCCATGGATCGGTCGAAGAGCGCCGTGGCGGGTCTTCCAGATTATTCGAGGGGATGTAGCTGAAAAGCTCGCGAATCATGGCGAGGCATTCGGCGTCGTCGCGCGAAACAAAATGAGCGACGCCGCTTTTCTCGTTGTGCGTCATCGCGCCGCCCAGCTCCTGCTTCGTCACCTCTTCGTGCGTCACGGTTTTGATCACGTCGGGACCGGTGACGAACATGTAGGAGCTTTCGCGGGTCATGAAAATAAAGTCCGTGATCGCCGGCGAATAGACGGCACCGCCCGCGCACGGGCCCATGATGGCGCTGATTTGCGGAACCACACCGCTGGCGAGCGTGTTGCGCAGGAAAATATCGGCGTAACCGGCGAGCGACATCACGCCTTCCTGGATGCGCGCGCCGCCGGAATCGTTCAGTCCAATCACCGGCGCGCCCTGGCGCATGGCGAGATCCATAATCTTCGTGATCTTCGAGGCGTTCGCTTCCGAGAGCGAGCCGCCGAACACCGTGAAGTCCTGCGCGAAGATATAAACGAGGCGGCCGCCGATGCGCCCGAAGCCGGTGATGAAGCCGTCGCCGGCGGGGCGCTGCTGCTCCATGCCGAAGTCGGTGCAGTGGTGGCGGACGAATTTGTCGAGTTCTTCGAACGAGCCTTCGTCGAGGAGCAGGTCGATGCGCTCGCGGGCGCTGAGCTTGCCTTCCTTATGCTGGCGTTCGCGGCGTTCGGCGCCGCCGCCCTCTTCGGCTTCGGCGTTGCGTTTGCGGAGCTCCTCGAGGCGATCGTGGTGTTTGCGGTGTTCGAATGGTTTGGGAGTACTCATGGTCGGGTATTCACCGGGCCGCGAACGAGTCGCGGTCTCTCAATATCGGCTTTTTGGGGCGATTAGGCAAGGTGGTCGCGGATTTGGCAGACCCTCTTTTACCGTAGATTAGAATGGGTGCCGGGCTCATGTTTTCAATGGTTTAGGGGCATTTCTAATCGCGCCACCGTAGATTAGAAGATCAGAAAGTCGGCGGCGCTACTGAGTGCCGCGGCGGGCGGTTAGGGGATTTCGATGATGACCAGAGACATGTCGTCGTCCGGGGGGCCGTGGCGGAACGCGGCTACGCGTTGGAGGATTTGTTCTTTCATTTCGTTGAGGGGCAAGGAGGAGGTTTGGCGGACGATTTCGCTGAGGCCTTCGACGCCTAGCATGTCGCGCTGCTCGTTGAAGGATTCCGAAAAGCCGTCGGTGTAGATGACGAGGCGGTCGCCCGAGTGGACGGGGACGATGACGGTGGCTTCGGCGCCTACGGCGTCCTCGAGAAGGCCGAGAACCGCGCTGCCGGATTCGAGCAGGCGCGGAGACTGGCCGGGCTGCACAAGCATTGCCGGAGGATGGCCGGCGCCGGCGAATTCGAGAGTGCGGGCGTCGCGATCCAGGCGGGCGGCAACCATCGTGAAGTAGAAGACCGACGAGCCGATGTTGCGCATCACGAAGCGATTGAGGTGGTGCATCATCGGGCCGAGCGCGGCGCCGCGCTCGATCTGCGACATCGTTTCGGTGTAGATGCGATTGGCGACGAGGGCGGAACCGATGCCGTGGCCGGAAACGTCGCAGACGAAGAGGCTAAGCGAATCGGGGCGAGGCGAGACGAGGCCGAAATCGCCTCCTATCGTGCGCACGGGTTGATAATACGTGGCCACGTTGACCCCGCCCCAGGCAAGTCCGGTGGGAGCGAGGCTCTGCTGGACGCGCGCGGCCAGCAGCAGGTCTTCCTCGATTTCGCGATGTCGTTTTTCGAGCTGTTCGTTGGCTTCGCGAAGCGCGTTTTCGGCGCGCTTTTGCTCGGTGATGTCCGTTGCGGTAATGACGGCGAAAACGTTGCCGTCGGGATCTTCGATTTGGCGGGACGTTACCAGCACCGGCAATTTTTCGCCGGATGCCTGCGGCAGGTAGAACTCGAACTGGGCCTGGCCTGCTGCCGCGCGGCGCTCGATGTGTCCTTGGAGAGCGGCGGCATCATCGGAGGGATACAAATCCATCGTCTTGCGGCCGATCAACTCTTCTGCTGACATCCCAATCATCTTCAGGAACAAATGATTCGCAAAGACGACGTGACTGCAGTCATCGTTGATAATGACACCCTGATTCAGGGTTTCGAGGACTCCCATCATTTCGTTGATCCACTCGAACGGCGTTTCATTCAAAGGAGTGTGTCGCTTTCGGTGAGCCTGAGGGATGTGCCTCAGCCGCAGAAGACATGATAACGCAGGGACACGGATCGAGGAAAAGTTCACGGTTCTTTCATATGGCGGTGAGAAGCGCGAAAATCTCAAGGCGAGATTACTGGTGGGGACAGGACTGCCCAACAGCGATCGGTGACGGGCGGAGCACTGGCCACACAATCGGGCCTTTACGTTCGACAAGCTGAAAAAACAAGAAAAATATTCTAATCGAAACCGATCCGCTCGAAAACGCGTCCGATGGTTACGCGCGCATGCTGAGCGGCAAGGCACAATTCCGCGACGCTCTGACGATGTAAATAGGGCAAAGAAGGCAACGGCAAGAGTGAACAAGCGCAATGCAAGTACACGGAAGGAATAAGGGAGGAACAAGATGAAGATACTGATGGTGTTAACGTCCCACGATCAGCTCGGCAACACCGGCCGCAAGACCGGCTTCTGGCTTGAGGAATTCGCCGCACCTTACTTTGTGTTTCGGGACGCGGGTGTCGAACTGACGCTGGCTTCACCGAAGGGTGGGCAGCCACCGGTCGATCCAAAGAGTGATGAACCGGGAAATCAGACGCCTGCGATGACGCGCTTCAAGCAGGACGCGGCCGGGCAAAAAGCGCTTTCCCAGACATCCAAGCTTGCCGACATGAAGGCGGAAAATTTCGACACGGTATTTTACGTCGGCGGGCACGGCCCCATGTGGGACCTTGCTGAAAGCTCCGATTCCATCAAATTACTCGAGTCCTTCTACAATTCCGGGAAGCTGATCGCCCTCGTCTGCCACTCCCCTGGGGTGCTGCGTCACGTTACATACAATGGCGCGCCACTGGTGAAAGGAAAGCGCGTGACCGGCTTCACGAACGGAGAGGAAGAGGATGTTCAATTGACTCATGTGGTGCCGTTTCTGGTTGAGGATGAACTGCTGCGGCTGGGAGCCACTTTTGAGAAGGTTGCTAACTGGCTGCCCTTTTCAATCACGGATGGCCGCCTGATTACGGGGCAGAATCCTGCGTCATCGACGTCCGCGGCCCAAGCCCTCTTGAAGGCGCTCGGGCAAAAAGCCGCCGAGGCTTCTGCTTGAGTTGACGATCACGCCGGTTCGTCGTTGTTATCGATGACAGCGGCCAAGACGATTTCGCCGCCTTGGCCGCGAAGGTCCTAGACAAAGGTTTCAACGCGATGCATCGAGCAGGGCAGGCGCAGCGAGTTGCGAACCATTGACGATCGAACGATCTGTTGTGCGCCCACTTAAGGAGGACACATGTCAAATGAGAAAGCAGGAAGCGCCGCCGGTGCGAGTCGAGCGATGCAGCCCGCGGAAACCAATCCTCTCGATTTTGTGCCCGACAAGATTCCTTTCGACATTCCGTATGGCCCACCGATATCACTCGGCCGCGCCGTCGCGGCGATTGATGCCGCTGTCGCGGAATCGAAGAAGCGAGACTGGAAAATGAACGTTGCGGTGGTCGACGCCGGAGGCAATCTGGTCGCCTTCCATCGCATGGACGGCGCGATGCTTGCGGCTATTCAGATTGCCGAACACAAGGCTCGAGCCGCCGCGACCTTCCGTCGCGAAACCAAAGTCTTCGAGGACGGTATCAACCTTATGAAGCTCAACTATCTACTCGCGTTCGATGGAGTGATTGCATCGCGCGGCGGCATTCCACTCATCGAGCAGGGCAAGATAATAGGCGCAATCGGTTGTTCGGGTGGCACGGATTCCCAGGACGAGATCGTCAGCAAGGCAGGCGCGGCAGTAATTAACCAACCGCCGGCAACGAACAAATGATCGAGATTTCGAGAAAGCGTTGAGTGCAATGAATCGGTTTCCACGAATAAAAAATATAGAGGAGAATCCATGACAAGCGCAAATGTAGCTCCGAAACCTGCACAGATTCGCGTGGCCCGGCGGTCGCCCGCCTATTGGCGCGTTACGATCGACAACCCGCCGATCAATGTGATGGGCCCGGAAATGGTCCGGGAGTTCCAGGAAGTGATCGACGCTCTCGAGGCCGACGAGCATGTCAGGGTCGTGGTCTTCGACAGCGCGGTCGACGACTACTTTCTGAATCATTCCGATTTCTTCGCAAAGATCGAGGATCTCACCGCGCTCTCGAAGTGCTGTTGAGCTCAGAAGACAAAAGGGGAGAGCAGGCCGAGGCCTATGGCTACGTGAATCGCGCGCTGCCCGACGCCGAACTAGATGCGTATGTAGAGGCGCTCGCGACCCGCATCGCAAAGTTCGACAAATGGGCGATCGCCAACACCAAGCGACTCGTCAACACCAGCCTGCCGCCGGACGTCGAGCTCGGCGCGGGGTGGGATGCGTGCATCGCTTCGCTTGGGCGTCCCGCCGCTCAGAATGGGATCAAAGCGCTGATGGCGCGCGGCTTCCACAAGCCGGGGGATGCGGAAAATCGGCTCGGATACTACCTGGGCCAAATCGAGCGCTAGGTCATGTGCAGGCCCGGAGGCGCATTTAGCGTTGTCCCGTATCGCGGGATGGCGTGCGGACGTTGAGCCCCGGACCTGTTTGACGCGGGCGTTCGCGGCCATCTTTCGAAGGTTTGCGGAAATTGGCGTTCAGCTTTTGTATTGCCCCGAGAGGACCATATGTCACCGAAAACTAAGATGGTAAAGGATGTGCGGCAAGCCGACGTTCGACCCCACCAGCCCGGCGAAGCCGTTTTTCGATCCATATTGCCGGAAGACATCGACTGGAAGCCCTTCGCAGCGTTCCCACCGTCGGTCCGCCTCGCCGCCGTTGTCGGTGAACCTTCGGCGGCCGGCCCTTACGTGACAAGGGTGAAAGTGCCCTCCGGTGAGAAGCTAATGCCGCACAGGCACCCAGAGGATCGAGTCTATACCGTCATGTCCGGCGTGTTTTACATCGGGTTGGGCGATCAGTTCGATGCGGATAAATTGCACGCATACCCACCCGGCGCGGTCATCGTTTTGCCCGGCAATACATCCCACTTCCACTGGGCGAAATCCGGTGAGTACGTCACGCAAATCACGGCGATTGGGCCACTTGGTATCGAATACCTGAACTCGAAAGATGATCCTCGGAACAAGATCTCTTAAGCGAAGCTGAATGTATTCGCCTCGGCGCACTGGGTGACACGGAAAAAGCCTGCCAGATTTCTATGCACTGCGAAGAGATATTACAGGTGGCACGCGTCCTGGTCTTGCGCGAGCTCGATTGGGGCGATTGGCAACCGAGCCAGTTTGGAGTTTTCGAGCACCGCGTTGACTGACGGAAGCGTGCTGGTGTTCAGAGCGCGCCAGGCGGCGATGGATTTGTTCAACGCGGCGCAGGATTCGGTGACGACCTGCTCGGCTGTGTCGCTGGGGGCGGCGTCGCCGGATTCGATCATGAAGGAGGTGCGGGCGAGGTCGCGGTTGACGCCGCCGACGCCGGGAGAATCGTTCGCGCATTCGAGAATTTCGGTGATTTGCTTGTCGAGATATTTCATTGCTTCGGCGGCGGCTTTGGCGCCGGGATCCGGCGACTGCGGATTAGCTTTCAATGCGGCGTCGAGGTTCTTTTCGCGCTCGGAAACGGCGGCGCGCAAAATTGCGATGGATTGAAAGGCGGCGTAACTCGAGCGGAGGCCGGAATCAGCGCGTTTGGCGGCTGCGAATTGCGCCTGATAATCCGCGGCGGAAATGTGCACGCGCGGATCCGGGACGATGGTGAGTGACTGCCCGAGCTTCTGGCCGTTGGCGATGAGCGTGATTTGATACTGGCCGGGCGCAACGATCGGACCGAGCACTTGTTCGCGGGGTGTTTCGCCGGGAATGGCGTGATCGGAAAGAGTGTACTCGAGATATTTCAACGGCTCACCGTAGTAGCTGTATTGCAGCGACGGTGGCGGCTCGTAGCGCAAATCCCATGCGAAGCGGTTGAGCCCGGCATTTTTCGGAAGTTGGATTTGCGGACCGAACCAGTAGTCCGGGACATTTTTCACCACCGTATCGGGCGCGGGCTTCGCGCTCGAAAAGGTGCGGACGAGATTGCCCTGGGCATCGTGAATTTCGAGAGTGATGTCGGCGGAAGGAGCGGATTTTAGCGTGTAGTAAATGATGGCGCCGTCGGGCGGATTCTGCCCGGCGGGAAATTCGGGCGGCAGCGGAGTTTCCTGATCGTTGTCCCAGCGAACGCGAGTGACGGTGGCGGGTTGGAGGAGCGCGGCATCGGTGTTTGCAATCTGGGCGCTGGCCTGGCGAAGCGGTGAAAGGTCATCGAGTATCCAGAGGGCGCGGCCGTAGGTGGCCACGACGAGATCGTTGCCATGAATGGCGAGATCGCGAGCGTCGCTGGTGGGCAGATTGAGTTGGAGCGATTGCCAGTTGTCGCCGCCGTCGAAGGAAACGTACACGCCATTTTCGAGTGCGGCGTAGAGAAGACCTTTGCGAACCGTGTCCTCGCGGATGGCGCGAGCGATCCAAGTGGCGGGAAGTCCGGCGGTGATTTTCTGCCAGGAATTGCCGTTGTCGCGGGTGCGGTAGATGTAGGGGGTCTGATCGCGGCGATTCTCGACTGTGGCGTAAGCGAATCGAGAATCCCACGGTGACGCTTCGAGGATGACGACGTTGCTGGTAGGAGTGAGGTCCGGAGGCGAGACATTTTTCCAGTTGAGGCCGCCGTCCTGAGTGAGCTGGATCAAGCCGTTGTTCGTTCCAGCCCACATGACGCCTGCCTGAAGGGGCGAGACCGCGAGAGTGGAAACGGCGTGGCGGCGGCGGGCGGATTGCTCGTCGCCAAAATCTTTTTCATCGTCGCTGAAAGGCGTGAAAGATTCCGCGTCGGGTGCGTGGCCGGGGTTGACGGCGGCGCTGCGCGGTTCTTGATCTTCGGTCTGGTGCGAATCGTGGCGCGATGCCGGCGTGGCCTGGGCCACTTCGGTGGCCTGCGTTTGCGAGCGCTCGCGATCTTCGGCGGATTTTGCAGGCTCGTCAGTGCGTTTGGTGAGATCGGGACTGATTTCCTGCCAGCTTTTGCCCGCGTTCGAAGTTTGCATCACGAATTGAGTGGCGAAGTAGAGGACGTGAGGATCCCGCGGCGAAAAAACCAGCGGCGGCATGTTGGTGGTGCGATATTTCGGGCCGCGCACGAACGCGTGCGTGTACTGGCCGGTGGTTCTATCGAAGCGGACGACGCTGCCGTACCAGCCGCCCGAATAGACGATGTTGGGATTCAGCGGATCGGGCGCAATGTAGCTGTATTCGAATCCAGCGGCAGAAAACCAATCGCGATAGGTGAGCGAGCCGTAGTCGCTCCGGCTGGGAACTTCGGCGGTGCCGCTATCCTGCTGCGCAGCGTAGGCGATGTAGGGGAAATTGTTGTCGGTCGAGACGTGATAGAACTGCCCGGTGGGCTGGTTGTGCCAGGACGTCCATGTTTTGCCGCCGTCAACGCTGATCACCGCACCCTGATCGACGCCAAGAATCAAGCGCTGCGAATTCTGCGGATCGATCCACATGTTGTGGTAATCGTCGCCGCCGGGAGCGCCTTTGTAGGAGGCGAAGGTTTGGCCGCCGTCGGTCGAGCGGTAAAGCGAGGTCTGCATCACGTACACCAGGTCGGCGTTGCGCGGGTCCACGAACACGCGGGCGAAATAGGCGTTGCCGATCACGCGCGTGTCCTGCGTGATCTGACGCCAGGTGGCGCCCGCATCGTCAGAGCGGTAGAGACCCTGCGTGAAAATCGCAAACACGCGCTGGCCGTGATTGCCGGGAGCGACGGCTATGCCGATGCGATCCCACGGACCTTTCGGGAAGCCGGTGTAGGCGAGTTCTTTCCAGGTCGAGCCCTGATCGGTGGATTTGTAAATCCAGGAGTTCGGTTTTTCGGGGGCGCCTTCGCCGGCAAAGAAATCGGTGGGATGCCAGAGCGAGGCGTACAGAACGCGAGGATTGCCGGGCTCAGCGCATAGATCGGCGACGCCGGTGAGATCGTCCTTGTAGAGAGTTTTCTTCCAGGTTTTTCCGCCGTCGGTGGTTTTGTAAATGCCACGATCAGGGCTGGGAGGCGAAACGCTCAAGAGAGGATGGCCGAGAACGCCGACGACGATGACGTCGGGATTTCTTGGATCGACGAGGATCGAGCTGATGAACCGCATTTCCTCCAGGCCGATGTTGGTCCAGGTGGCGCCTGCGTCGGTGGATTTGTAAACGCCGTGGCCTGCGGTTTGTTCGCCGGTGCCGACGTAGATGATTTTCGGATCGGAAGGAGCGACGGCGATGGCTCCAACCGAAGAAACGTGCTCGGCGTCGAAAATCGGGAACCAGACTTCGCCCGCGTCAGTGGTTTTCCACACGCCGCCGCCGGGAGTGGCCATGTAATAGGTAGTTGGATC
>JBOGNA010000036.1:0-46978 GCA_050746925.1 Candidatus Acidiferrales bacterium | reverse complement strand
CTCGTACTCCACATGCGCGATGGCGATGGTGATGCCGCGCTCGCGCTCCTCAGGCGCCTTGTCGATCTGGTCAAAGGCGACGTATTTGTTGGCGGCGCTGTTGGCTTTGGCCAGCACCTTGGTGATCGCCGCGGTCAGCGTCGTCTTGCCGTGGTCGATGTGCCCAATCGTCCCCACGTTCACATGCGGCTTACTGCGCTCGAATTTCTCCTTCGCCATTTGCCTCTCCGCTCTTAGTTAAACGGGCTAGTTGTTCGCCAAGGGTTGCCACGTCAAACCGACTGACGTCGCATTCAGCTTCGTGAGATAGAGAACGAATCCAGGTTGCAGTACCGCATTCCGTGTTTCGATCCCAATAAGGCACCGAATCGCGTCACGAATCTCGGTCTCAGAGTACTGCTCGCTCGGATTGCGAAATCGCGCTTCGTGAGCAACACAGACCTCGCCGCGGACACTCTCGATACATACCGGATACTTGGAGCCTGTCCGAATCCCACTAGTATCCGCACCGCGCAGTATCTCTGAATCTCCGACTTCGATTTTCATCATCACTCCTGCTCTTCAATGGAGCGGGGGACGGGGCTCGAACCCGCGACCATCTGCTTGGAAGGCAGAGACTCTACCACTGAGTTACCCCCGCTCATTCCTACGTTCTTTCCTGCCGCCCGCTGCAGCGTGGAGCCTGGGACCGGGATTGAACCGGTGACCTCGTCCTTACCAAGGACGCGCTCTACCAACTGAGCTACCCAGGCTCAAACCGGCTTCCCCAAATACCTCCCAAGATCTCTTTTCCTCCGAAGCCCGGGCCGGGGATGCCTCGCTTCGATGGATGCTGCTGGTTCGCTGAAACTCTTACTGAACTACTCACCGAGCTAACACTGAGCTGCCACCGAGTTCTCGCGCCGTTCCGTTCCTACGAGACGCTGGTGGACGGGGGAGGATTCGAACCTCCGTAGCCCGCAAGGAGCGGCAGATTTACAGTCTGCTGGTTTTAGCCACTCACCCACCCGTCCCGCAAACCCAATCGGGACGCTGTTTCATGTCCCGGAAAAATCTTCGGGACACAACTCCGTCGTCCCGCTCAAACAACCAGAACACGACCGGACATCTCTACGGGGAACATCGCAATGCAGAAAGGGCTCGTGCCCGAAGACACCAGCCCTAGCGCTTTTGTCGCGAGGAATCCGTCCGCAACCTTGCTGAAAAATCCCGCTCCCTCAATACCTGCCTGCCGCAGGCAGGCTCAGCTGGCGGAGGGAGTTGAACCCCCGACCCTCTGATTACAAATCAGATGCTCTACCAACTGAGCTACGCCAGCCCTGCTCAAACCGAACAAAAATATCACAGAGGCGATCGAATTGCAAGCAACTATCTGGCCCCCTGCAAAACCCTTGCCAGCACAGCACTTATTCGCCGCACCTTTGCCTGCTTGATACCCTACTCCGGTGTTGACTTTGTAAATTCCGAACTCTCGATTGCCACGTTGTGCCGCACTTCCGTGAACTTGATCGTAAACGCCGACTCCGCGTTCGATTGATGTACCGTAAACGGCAGCTTGATTCCGTCCACTTCGCGGTAATCATCGAGGTCTTCCGTGAACGCCGACACGCCTTCCGGCATATGGTGCTGTCCAACGACCCGCAGCAACAGCCCAGTGGTTACATCGAAGTACATCTTATCGATCGTGCCGTCTTCCGACGCCGCTTCCACCGCGTAGGCGTCGTGATCGTTGATTTTCTCAATGCCGGTTACGGTGAATTTCGAATAGAGCTGGCGCAAATCCATCGGATGATAGAAATCCGCGTCGCGCTTTGTTTCCGAAAGCTCGGCGCCCGTCTCTTCGCGCAATCCGTTCTGCGGATCGTCGGCCCACGCGACGGTTCCATCAAAGCCCTGCCGGAACTTCGCGCCATTGAAGTTGATTGTAGCGATTAATTGGTCGGGAGCCTTCTCGCGCATCTCGATGGTTCCCGAAAGACTCATCGCCGGAACTTCGATCGTGCCCGTCGATACGCGGCTCGTCAGTTTCTTCCACGCTTCGCGTCCGCCCAGCGCTTTCACGTAGGTATCGAGGATCTGGTTCGCGCTCGGTAGTGCGGCGGCATTAGAGGCAGCGGCAGTTTTAGAGGCCGGTGCCCCGCTCGGCGAAGACTGCGGCCATGAGGGGAGACTCAGGACGAGCGCCATCCCCGCCACCGCGACAATCTGACTCGCACGCAATCTGAAATTCAACCGGATCTCCCTGGGTATGGCCGGGTGCTGGTTCGCCGTTAGACGCGGGCGCCGTGCATTCGGTTGCCGGCGCCTCAGCCAGTGCGAATTCCGCCGCCTCGCACGCTCGGTGCATTCCGCGCGCGAAGGGGCAAAAACTTTACACCAAGTCGCTCAAAATCTATACTCGCTTCTTAGCGTGACTCTCTCTTCGACGAACCGGGCGGCGATTGCGGTAGCCGTTATTCTTCTTGTCGGCGGCGCTGCTCTCGGCGTCTACTTTTACCGCCAGCACCGCTCGTTGCCACCGATCCCAGGCACCGCCGCAAAACAAGCGCCTGACCTGCTGAGCCAGCTTCCGGCCGACGCGCCCGCCGTCGGCTATATAGATGTCGCCGCTCTGCGCGCGTTACAAAATTCAGCGCTCGCGGCCCTGCTCGGATTGTCTTCGCCCGGACCTGAAGCCGACCGGGAATATGCCGAGTTCGTCCGCCAGACCGGCTTCGACTACACGCGCGATCTCGATAAAGCCGCCATCGCTTTCTGGCCGCAAAGTTTCGCCGTGGCACCAGGCGGAGGCATTGGTGACAATCGAACGCTCGCCGTCGCGGACGGCCGCTTCGATCATACGAAAATTGAGGCCTACGCGCTGCGCACGGGAAAAATCGTCCCCAACACTCAGCCCGCCGTCTATGAAGCTCCCGGGAATCCCGCCGTATGGTTCGAATTTCTTTCCGATACGCGGATCGCTCTTGCCAGCGGCAAGAACGCCGGCGGACTTCTCGCCGGGCTCTCGCACCCCGCGGCGCGCGATGCGGCGATGAACGCGCGCATCGAACGCGTTGCGGGCGCGCCCATTTTTGCTGTCGCCCGCACCGACAAGTTGCCGGAAAGCTTCTACGCAAATTTCGCGAACGCGCCGCAGCTTGAAAAGCTCGCGCGCAGCGTCCGGTCTCTCTCGCTTGCCGGGAAGCCCGATGGCGGCATCATCAAGACCGGCCTCGACGCCGAATGCGATTCCCCCAAAAGCGCAGCTGAAATCTCGACTCTGCTCGACGGCTTCCGCATGGTCGCCTCCATGGCCCTGTACGATCCCAAAACCCTCCGCCAAATGACGAAAGAGCAAGCCGCGTTCTTGAAAGCGTTCATCCGCCAGCTGAAGGTGACCCGCGAAGACCGCGACGTGCGCCTGCGCCTCGACATTACTCCGCAAATGCTCGGCGTGCGCCCGCCCTCTCCCCTTGCTCACTGACAGGAGCCGTGCTACCCTTCCTGTCATTCACTGAGGGAAGCACCGAAGGAAGCGCAGAGTCAGACGATGACCAAACCGACCGATCTCGTTCAGGGCACCGTGGACCTTCTGATTCTCAAGACAGTCGCGCTACGCCCCACGCACGGCTGGGCCATCGCCCGGAGAATCCGCCAGATTTCCGCCGACGTTCTCCAGTTAAATCAAGGTGCGCTCTATCCCGCGCTTCACCGGCTCGAAAACCAGGGCTGGATCCGCGCCGAATGGGGCGAATCGGAAAATAATCGCCGCGCGAAATATTATTCGCTTACGAGAGCCGGCCGGAAATACCTGCGCGAAGAGCAAGCGAATTGGGAGCGCCTCTCTTCCGCAATTGGCCTGGTGTTGAAAACTGCGTGATGCCGGACACTCCACACACACGCCTGCCTGCGAGGGCTCTTCATTGGTTGCGTTCTCTTTTCTTGCGAAATCGCCTCGACCGGGAGCTCGACGAAGAGCTGCGGCTACATCTCGAATTGGAGATTGCCGAAGAGATCGCCGTTGGAAAAAGCTGCGAAGAGGCCCGCACCGCTGCGCTGCGTACCCTGGGCGGCGTCGAACAACTCAAAGAAGAATGCCGGGATTCGCGCGGCGTCCGCCTCATTCAGGACTTCGTCCAGGACTTGCGCTACGGCCTGCGCATCATCGCCAGGGCGCCCGTGCTCTCGTTCGTGATTGTCACCATCCTCGCGATCGGAATCGGATCGGCTACGGCCATCTACAGCCTGATCGACGCTTGCCTGCTCCATAGCAACACGTACCCGGTGGTAGATCGCTGGGAAGCGGTCCACGCTTATTCGGCACGTCAAAAGAATTTCATCAACTACCTTTCCGTACCCGACATTCTCGAAGTAAAAAGTCTCACCGACATTTTCGAAGCCGTCGGAGCCGTTCACGGCGACAGCTTTAATCTCACCGGCGGCGATTATCCCGAACGCATCCTCGGCACGCACGCCACCGCCAACGCCATCGCCATGACGGCCGTGGCTCCCATCCTCGGCCGAATTTTCACAGAGCAAGAAGACCGTCTAGGCGGCCCGCCGGTTGTCGTGATTAGCGCAGAACTGTGGCAGCGGCGCTTTGCGTCCGATCCGAATATTCTCGGCCAGGTGATTCGTCTCAATACCGTGGCCTACACGGTGATTGGCGTGATGCCCGCCCATTTTGATCTCTGGGGAGGAGAACTCTGGATTCCTCTGCAAATCAATCCCGCCGATCCCAATCGTTCGGACCGGCAAAATTGGATTGTCGCCGTCCTGCGCAAGGGCGTCACCGAGAAGGCGGCCAACGCGCGCCTGGCGATTCTGTCAAAACAGCTCGATCAGCAATATGGCGCCATTTTGCCGGAATACCGTGGCTGGGATTTGCGCGTCTGGAATATCAACGAAGCCGTGATCGGAGGTGTAAAGCCCGCGCTGCTGGTTCTCGCGTGCGGCGTCGGCTTGCTGCTTCTGATTTCCTGCGCGAATGTCGCTGTGCTGCTGCTGGCCCGCGGCGCGGCTCGCATGAGGGAAGTCTCCGTCCGGCTGGCGCTCGGCGCCGGGCGGCGGCGCATTCTGCGGCAACTGCTCACGGAAAGTTTGGTTCTCTCGGTCACTGGCGGCGTGCTGGGCGTGTGCGTCTGTCTCGCGACGCTGCCCGCGCTCGTCCGCCTGATTCCCGTCGTGTGGCTGCCCACCGCGCCGGAGCTGGTTCGCACCAACCTCGCCGCTTTGGCCGTCGCCACCGGCATCGCGATCGCCATGGGAGCTCTCTTCGGGATCGTTCCCGCGTGGCAAGCGTCGCGGCAGGATCTGGTCGTCGCGCTGAAGGAAGGCGGCGGCAAGATCGCCGGCGACCGCGCCGGCCGCTCGGCGCGCAATTGGCTGGTGGTCGCGGAGATTGCACTCTCGCTCATGGTACTAGCGGGCGCTGCATTAACCGTCGAGAGCTACCGGCGCGTGGAAGGAATCGATCTCGGCTTCCGCCCCGGCCATTTGCTTACCTTTTCAATCTCGCTTCCCGAGACGAAGTATCCCGGCGCGGTGCAAATTGCGCAATTCTTCGATCGCGCGCTCGACTCCATTTCGTCGGTTCCCGGCGTCGAGAGCGCCGCCGTTGGTTCCGGGCAGCCCATGATCGATCGCTCGGAGGATCTCACGTCGCGGGATTTCTCCATCGAAGGACGCCCTTCCAGCGACGCGCGTGGGGCTGAGAACGCGAATTTCCGCATCGTCAGCAACGGCTATTTCCGCACGATGGGTGTCCGCCTGCTGGCCGGACGCACGTTCTCTGCGCAAGATGGCCGCTCGGCTCCGCGCTCGGTGGTAATCAACGACACGATGGCCCGGCTCTACTGGCCCAACGGTGGCGCTGTTGGCCACCGAATCCTCCTCGGCCAGCAATTCGGCCGGCGCGAAGCCTTCGCCGCCGACGCAGCCCCCGACGCTCCGCTTGAGATCGTCGGTGTGGTTTCCGATGTGAGGCAAACTCGCGTGATCGAAGCGCCCGTGGGCCCGGAGTTTTATCTCCCGCTCGACCAGCAGCAATCCGCGCCGCGGATCATGGCCTTCGCTGTACGTGGCACGTCCGATCCCGCCCAGCTAACACCCGCCATCCGCAAAGCGATCGCCGCCGTGGACGTAGAGCAGCCCATCTACGACGTCAACGCGATGGAAGAGGCCGTTGCCGATGCATTCGGGCCCAAACGCCTCACGCTCTTCCTACTGGTGTTCCTCGGCGTCGTCGCGCTTCTGCTCTCCTCCGTTGGACTCTATGCGCTGATCTCCTATTCCGTAAGCCTTCGCCGCCACGAAATCGGAATTCGCCTCGCCATCGGCGCGCAACCAGCCCACATCCGGCGTCTGGTCTTGCGGCAGGGACTTCGTCTGGCGGCTCTCGGAGTGGCGCTGGGCGTCGCCGGTGCGCTGGCAGCCACTCGATTGATGCAGGAAATTCTCTATGGCGTCAGCGCCTCCGACCCGCTTACGCTTCTCTTCGTCGCCGCTGCGCTCTTCATTGCCGCGCTGCTTGCTTGCTACATCCCCTCGCGCAACGCCGTCCGTGTCGACCCCATGATCGCTCTGCGGCACGAATAGCCCGCGTCAGCACCGGCCTTCGGTCAGGCCGATCGATCGAACACACCCGCGCCGTATCGCAGTTCAATTGGGATAAAGCAGTAGGGGGTAAAACTAAAAGCTAATCGGCGGCCGCAACCGCGGTCGGCACGTTCCGTAGGTAACGCCACGGATTCACCGGCGTATTGTAGATGCGAACTTCGTAATGAAGGTGCGGCCCCGTCGAACGCCCGCTCGCGCCTTCATATCCGATAACATCGCCGCGCTTCACGTGCATTCCCACCTGCGTATTGAAGTTCGACATGTGCCCGTACCAGGTGGTGACGCCAAATCCATGATCGATGATCACCAGCCGGCCATAACCCGCCCGCCGATCGACCACCGTCACCACTCCGTCCGCCGAAGCGCGAACCCCGTCACCATAGTGCGAGGCAATATCCATTCCGGCGTGAAACGCGCCTTCTCCGCTGAACGGGTCGAGCCGCTCGCCGAAGTGCCCGGTAATTTCACCCACCACCGGCCAAAGCGTCGGTACGATTCCCAGCGCGCTCAGCTGCATCGACGGTAACAACCTCAGGCCGCCATTCGAAACCGTGACTGCCGAGGCATTCCTCTCGAGATAACTGAACTCTTCCACGGACTGCTGGAATTCCGCGCTCGTCCCTTCGTTAACGTCCGTGATTCCGAAGGGCGTCTGCTGGAAACGAGTCAGCCCGTACGCCATCGCCACTTCGCTCGCCAGCGACTGCAGCGAGTTCAACCGCTGGTTGGTGTCTTTCACTTCGGTCTGCAGCTGCTTGTACTGCTGCTTCAGGCTGTCCTGCTCGCGCCGCAGCGAATTGTAGTTCGTCGCCTTCAGCAGCATCCGGGAGTAGGAACCCACTCCCGCCAGGATCGTTACTCCACCCACAATCGCCAGCGCCAGCAGCACATGCAGGGCGTAAAAAGGCACGCGCATCCTCCGCATACCGCCGGAAGCGCTCGAGGCAATAAAAAACGTGTAGGACTTGCCTTTCATTGTCTTTTTTTGTCCTGAATTAGTCGTTTGCCCGCTGGCCGAACACCGCGCGCCCCTCGCCGCGGTTAGCCGTTCCCCTCAGAAGTCTGAACCGGGAGCTTTGGTTCGAAACCGGAT
Organism: Candidatus Acidiferrales bacterium; assembly: GCA_050746925.1. Lineage (GTDB taxonomy): Bacteria > Acidobacteriota > Terriglobia > Acidiferrales > UBA7541 > Palsa-295. Next base: position 39,288 of record JBOGNA010000036.1, on the reverse strand, counting down.
GGATTGTAGTGACCATGTCTCCTGCCGTCAACCTCATTCTTCCATTTTGCATAGACGCGCCTGGCTGCTTGTCTTCTCCACCCAGCTTGCAATCTATATTACTCTACGATCTACCTTACCCTATCGGCGAACGCGCCGACAACTGTACTAAGGTTCAGGCATGCGCAAAGAAGACCAACTGGTCGCTAGAATAACTCGAATGGTGCCATCCATTTCGGGACAGCATCCGCTTCGCGGCGTGGCGCTGGGAATCGGCGACGATTCCGCTGTCCTTTCTCCGGATCGCCGTTCCGATTGGGTTCTCAGCACGGATGCATTCTTAGAACGAGTCCATTTTCTGGCTAAGGTCCATCCGCCAGATTCCGTAGGCTACAAAGCCTTGGCCCGCGCCGCCAGCGACCTGGTCGCAATGGGCGCGACACCCCGATACTTCCTGCTCACTCTGGCCGTGCCGATGTCCCGAACTGGAACGTGGCTCGACGCATTCCTTGCCGGAATGGCCCGCGCGGCTCGATCCCTCGGGATGCGTCTCATCGGGGGCGACACCACCAACAGCGATTCCATCGCGATCAGCATCACCGTCCTCGGTGAAATCCCACGCGGCCACGCACTCACTCGCTCCGGCGCGAAACCCGGCGATCATATATATGTCACCGGCAGCCTGGGCGCGGCACAACTCGGTCTCGACTTGGTTTTGAATGGACTAGGCGGTCGGCGAGCGCTTCAGCCCTTCTTGCGTCCCAACCTCTACCCCAAGGTGCGCGCAAAGCTCGGCGAATGGATCGCCCGGCACGGAATCGCCTCCGCCATGATGGACATCTCAGACGGCCTATCAACCGACCTCGCGCGTCTCTGCGCCGCGAGCCGGGTAGGCGCCCGAATCGACGCTGCCTGCGTGCCTCGCGTCACGATTCCGGCCATCCTTTCCCGCGCTTCCAAGAAGCTTGGACTCGATCCCCTCGAGATGGCGCTCCATGGCGGGGACGACTACGGGCTCCTATTCACTGTCCCGCCGCGCCAGGTGAAGCGTCTTTGCCGCGCCCCCGGATTCTCCGATTTGACCGCCATCGGCAAGATCACCCGCCGCAGGCGAATCGTTCTTGCCGGCCCCGACGGCTCCGAGTCCCCTCTCGAAGCCCGCGGATGGGACTCGTTCCGGCACCGGTAAGCCGCCCAACGTGCTAAAGTTTCCGAACGAAAAAATCAGGAGCGCTCTCATGTCGCCATTCCAAGCGAACTACCGCCGTATCCTGCGATTCGTTCCCATCGCGATCCTGCTGCTGGCAACTTTTGCTCTCGCTCAGTCGCCGCCCGCACCAACCTCCCCTCGCCCGATCGCCAAGACCCCCGCCATCGCCGAACAACGCGCCGCCCGCGCCCTGGAATCCGTTCGCCAGAATCCGCTCGAGCTTCACGACTTCCTCGTGCGCATGCCCAAAGGTGCCGACCTTCACAGCCACCTCACCGGCGCTGTGTATGCCGAGTCCTGGATTCGCGACGGCGCCGAAGACGCTCTCTGCGTCGATCTCGTCTCACTTTCATTCTTCAAGACCGCGGACCAGACCAAGGAAACGACTCGCAGCATTCCGCCGCAGCCCGTCTGCGGCGAAGGCCGCGTCGCCGCCTCGCACGCCTTCAGCGACCAGAATCTCTACGACTCGCTCATCGATTCCTTCTCGATGCGCTCCTTCGTTCCCTCCGCCGGAGTGAGCGGCCACGATCACTTCTTCGCCACCTTCTCAAAATTCGGCGGCGTTAATAAGGACCACCACGGCGAGTGGCTCGACGAAGTCTCCGCCCGCGCCGCCGCGCAGAATGAGCAGTATCTCGAATTGATGGATACGCCTCCCTTCGCCCACACGATCCGGATCGCAAATGAAATCGGCTGGCAGGAAGACCTGGCGAAATTCCGCCAGCAGCTGCTCGATCGCGGCCTTCGCGACGATGTCGCCGTCGCTCGCGCTCACTGGGATCAATCCGAAGCCCTTCGCAACGAGCGCCAGCACTGCGGCAAGCCCGACGCTGCTCCCGGCTGCGCCGTCCGGATCCGCTTCCTCTATCAGGTGCTCCGCGGATTCCCGAAGCAGCAGGTTTTCGCCCAGGCTCTGCTCGGCTTCGAAGTGGCCTCCGCCGATCCGCGCGTTCCCGGCATCAATTTCGTGATGCCTGAGGACGGCTACACTTCGATGACCGACTACGCTCTCCACATGCGCATGGTCGGCTATCTCCACAGCGTCTATCCAAGCGTTCGCATCACTCTCCACGCCGGCGAACTCGCCCCGGGGCTCGTTACCCGCGAAGGGCTTTGTTGCCACGTTCGCCTCGCCGTCGAAGAAGCGCATGCCGAGCGAATCGGCCACGGCGTCGATTTGATGTACGAAGACCGGCCCTACGATTTGCTGAAGGAAATGGCCGCGAAACACGTGATGGTCGAAATCAATCTCACCAGCAACGACGTGATCCTCGGTATCACCGGGAACTCGCACCCGTTCCCGCTGTACCGCAAGTTCGGCGTGCCCGTCGCGCTCTCAACCGACGATGAAGGCGTCTCCCGCATCGACCTCACGCACGAATACGTTCGCGCCGTTCAAACCTACAACCTGCGCTACGCCGACCTGAAGAAACTGGTCCGCACCGGCCTCGAACACAGCTTTCTTACCGGTGAAAGCCTCTGGGAAAAACAGGACGATTATTCTCAAGCGAACGCTGCCTGCGGGAAAGAAATTCTAGGCGCAGAGAAACCGTCCGACGCCTGCGCGAAGTTCCTGCAATCAAGCGAACGAGCCCAGCAGCAATGGGACCTCGAGCACCGCTTCCGCGCCTTCGAGCAGTCCTTCTAGTAGGGGCGGGTCTAAGCTTGCCCGCCAGCTTTTTGGCGGGACCCGCCCGCGAAGCCCACACCCCGCCGTGCCCAGATCCGCCCGCGAAGCCCGCGCCTCGCCGTGCCCATATCCGCTCCCGAAGCCCGCGCCGCCCCGCCGCACCCAGATCCGCCTCTATGCCTCAAACAACCCGCTGTCATCCTGAAGCGAACCGACCAGGTTCGCTGAAGGATCTCAGCGCAAAATTCCGCCTCCCATTTTCACCACAACCGGAGAACTACCTCAGGCAAGCAACCTAATTCGGCCGAACCGCCGATATCTTCTGCATCGGCTTCGCCACCACACCAGCCGCCGGCGGCTTCACCGGCGCCCGGCCCTGCGTCAATCCTTGCTCGGCAGCATCCGCAGGCGGCGCCGTATCCGGCGTATCCACTTTCACCTGCCGCCCGCTCGCTTCCTTCTCGAGCGGCACCACATTCTGAAAATCCTGCGCCGGATACGCCTGCACGGCCTGCTGCATGAACTCGAGCCAGATCGGCAACGCCGCCCGCGCGCCCGTTTCCTTTTTCCCGAGCGACACGCGCTTGTCGTCGTTCCCTACCCACACGCCCGCCGTGATGTGCGGCGTGAATCCGATATACCACGCATCGGTGAAGTCGTTCGTCGTGCCCGTCTTCCCCGCGGAAATCCGCCCCAGCTCTTTCGCTCGCACGCCCGTCCCGAACTGCACCACTTCTTCGAGCATCGCCGTCATCGTTCGCGCCACGTCCGGCTGCACCACATCCCTCACGTCCGGCCGTGGCTCTTCCAGCACCGCTCCGTCGTACGACGTCACCCGCCGGATGTAGTGCGGATCGATATGAATACCGTCATCAGGAAACACCGTGAAGGCCGACGTATGCTCCATCAACGTCAGATCGGCCGCGCCGAGCGCCAGCGGCAAATACGGCGGCAGCGGGCTCGTAATCCCGAATCGCCTCGCCATGTCGATCGTACTTTGAACCCCGACATGCTCGAGCAGCCGCACGGCCGGCACGTTGCGCGAATCCGCCAGCGCGCGCCGCAGCGTGATGCGCCCTTCGAATTTTTCGTCGTAGTTCCTCGGCGAGTAATTTTGTCCGCCGCTGCGGAAAGTCACCGGCTCGTCCACGATCGTGTCGAATGGCGACGCTCCCTGCTCGAGCGCCGTCGCGTACACGTACACCTTGAACGAGCTTCCCGTTTGCCGCACCGCTTGCGTCGCGCGATTGAATTTCGACTGGTCGAAATCATACCCGCCGACCATCGCCTTCACCTCGCCAGTCGGATTGTCGATCGCAAGCAGCGCCGCCTGCGCCACCGGCTGCTGCTCCAGCTGCACGTGCAGCGTGAAACCCGCCACTTCCTTGATCGCGACCACCACCACGTCTCCCACCTTCAGGAATTGCGGCGGCGATCTTTTCCCCGTCCACGCGAAATCCGAAGGCGTCATCATCGCGTGATACGGGCCGACCTTGATCGTGGCAAATGTCGGCTCCACGGCCGTCACCAGCCCCGACACGTAGTCGCCCTTCGCGACCGGGCTTCGCCAGTCGTCGTTCTGATACGTTTCCAATCTCCCCGGCGGGTTCTGCGTCAGAATATTTGGCAGATTCCCGCGCCAACCGTGCCGCCGGTCGTACGCATGCAGCCCGTCGCGCACCGATTGCTCCGCTGCCTTCTGCATCGCTACATTCAGCGTTGTATAGACGCGCAGCCCCTGCTCGTGCACCGCCGCGGTTCCATATGTGTGCTCCAGGTATTGCCGGATTTCTTCGACAAAATATGGCGCGAAATTATTTCGCGCCGACGACACGTGCAGCCCCAGCGGCTCCTTCATCGCCGCCACTGCCTGCGTCTGCGTCACTTTCCGCTCGTGCGCCATCAGCGATAGCACCAGATTCCGCCGCGCCTGCGCCCGCTCGGCATGCGCGATCGGTGAATAAATCGGTCCGCGAATGATGGCGGCCAGCGTCGCCGCTTCCGGCAAAGTCAGTTGTCCCACCGGCTTGCTGAAATAATATTCCGACGCGGCTTCAAATCCGTAGTTTCCCGCCCCCAGATAAATCTGGTTGCAGTACATCGTGAAAATCTGTTCTTTCGTGTAGTGCCGCTCGATCTCGATCGCCAGAATCGTCTCCTGAATCTTTCGGTGAAAACTGCGGTCCGCGCGATTCAGGAACAGCCCTCCGGCAAGCTGCATCGTCAGCGTGCTCGCCCCCTCTTTCATTCCGCGATGCATCACGTCGTGCCACGCCGCTTCCAGCACCCGCGGAAAATCCACTCCCCAGTGCTCCTCGAAGTGCTGGTCCTCGGTCGTGAGAATCGCATCCTTCAGCAATTTGGGAATCTGAGCGTAGGTCAGCAGGATGCGTCTCTGCAGCGCAAATGTTCCGATCGATTGCCCGTCGTCCGCATACAGCTCCGTCACCACGTTCGGACGGTAATCCTCCAGCGCGTGAATCTCAGGCAGGTCGCTGGAATACACGAACAAAATCCCGATCGCCGCTCCGATTCCGATCGAGCACAACACTAGAAATGTAAACGCGAGGCGCCCAAACAGCGTGCCTCCGCCGATCTTCATCGTGGCTCGGTAAAATCGCTCCATCAACCGGCCATTCTATCGCATCCGCCTACTCCGGGCCGGGCACTACCTTTGTGCCATGTTTCCAAACGAATCTCGCCCGCAATCAAATCGTTGGGATGCGGCAGGCGACTCTTGGAGTAGTATTGCCTTCGCGCGAGCAAAACTATCAGGCCAGCCTCGGTGAAAAAATGGAAGCCGATCCAATACTCTTTCGCGATTTAACTTATGTATTCCTGGCCGCGGTACTCGGCGGCTTGCTCGCCTGGCGACTCAAGCTTCCCTTGATTCTCGGCTTCATCGTCGGCGGCATCGTGATCAGTCCGTTCACGCCGGGCCCGCAGCTTTCCGATCTCCACACCTTCGAGGTGTTCGCAGAAGTCGGCGTCGTCCTCCTCATGTTCTCCATCGGAGTGGAATTCTCCATCCCGGACTTGATGCGCGTGAAATGGATCGCCCTCGGTGGCGGCTCGCTTGGCATCTTCATATCCATCGGCCTCGCGCTCATCGTCTCGTGGCTCGCCGGCTGGGGCATGGTACAAGGCATCGTCGTCGGCGCCACGATTTCCGTCGCCAGCACGATGGTAATGGTCCGCCTGCTAACCGATCGCAACGCGCTCGGCACCACCTACGGCCGCATCATGATCGGCATCACCCTCGTTGAAGACGTCGCCGTCGTATGTATGACGATCATCCTCCCGGTTTTCAACGGCCCCGCCGAAGGCCGCTTTACAAAAATCGCCTGGACCCTCGGTAAAGCCACCCTGCTCCTGGTCCCTCTCGTCTTTCTCGCCATGAAGGTCGTCCCCGGCATTCTCCGCCGCGCCGCCAGGACGAAAGACACCGAGATTTTCCTGCTCGTCGCCATCGCCATCTGCCTCGTCTCCGCCGCCGTCGCCCAAACCCTCGGCTTCTCCGTCGCCCTCGGTGCATTTCTCGCCGGCCTCTCCATCAGCGGCTCGGAAGATCTCCACAGCGCGCATACGGCGCTCATTCCTCTCCGCGACGCATTCGTCGCCATGTTCTTCGTCTCGCTCGGCACTCTCGTCGTTCCCACCGTAATCGTCCACAATCTCTCGCTCCTTGCCATCATGCTATGCCTCATCATCTTTGGAAAATTCGGCATCTGGCTCGCCGTGCTGAAAATCTTCCGCTACTCCACCTGGACCGCCATCGCCGTCGCCGCTGGGCTCACGCAGATCGGCGAGCTTTCCTTTATTCTTGTCGAAGTCGCGAGAAAATCCGGAATGGTAGGCGAAGAAATCTTCACGGCCACTCTCGCCGCTTCCCTGATCTCGATTTTCCTGAACGTGTTTATCGTGCGAGGTGTGCTGAAGTGGGTGGAACCGAAACTTCCCGCCGCAGAGCGTGCTGCCGCATGATCCGATTCAGAGCAGCTATCAAAATCTCGCCAAAAAATTAAGCCAGTGCCGCTTCCGCATCCTTAATCGTCGGATACGTCTTGAACAACTGCGACACGTGCGTCATATCGATCAGCGCCGTCACCTGCCTGTTCATTCCCGCGAACGCAAGCTTTCGCATCCCCTTCTGCGCGCCCACGTACGCCGCGACCAATGCTCCCAGCCCTGCCGAATCCATATAGTCCACGTCGCTGAAGTCGATGACGAGCGCGGGCCCGGTTTCCTTGCGCATCGCATCCTGGAACGTGAACACAGTTTGAATGTTCAGTGAGCCTTTCAATTGCAGCAGGCGCTGGCCCTCTCGCGCCCCATCCGATGCAACAACCAGTAGGTTTTCTCTCGCCATAGCGCCCGATTCTAGCGAAATACAGCTCCTCGCATTGTGAATATTTCGTTACAACCCCCTCCTCACTTCCGGAATGAATTTCCCACCTCCGCCACAATTGCATCCGCCTCAATTTCCACCAGCATGTCCGGCGACACCAGCGCCCCCACCTGCACCATCGAACAAGCCGGCCGGATCTGCCCGAAGGCTTCCCCGTGCGCCCGCCCGATCTTTTCCCAGTCGCCAATATTCGTCACGTAGATCCGCGTTCGCACCACGTCCGCCAGCTTCGCCCCCGCTTTCACCAGCGCCGATTCGATGTTCCGGATCGTCTGCACGGCCTGCGCGTACGCGTCGCCCTGCCCCACCACTTGCCCGCTCGCATCCGTCGCCGTCGTCCCCGACACATGAATGTACGGCCCCACTCGCACCGCTCGCGAATACCCCACAACCGGTTCCCACGGCGTTCCCGATGAAATATTTTGTCGCTCCATTTTGGCTCCCAGACTCGCCTCGCGCGTTCAGCTAACTCGCCGCCGAACGCGTCCCCTCAATATTAGAATCACCGCGTGGCCAAAAGATAGCGCCTGCACCGGATTTCCGATTTCGCCCCACTTCGAGCACAACATCGGAAACTGCCGCTGGACAGTCTTTTCCGAACTCTCTAAGCTTAGTCGTTCCAATCGCCGCAGGAGAAAAATCCGCGCATGAAGTGCAACAACATCCTCGAAGCCATGGGCAATACGCCCCTGATTCGTCTCAATCGCCTCACCAAAAATCTCGAGCCCGAAATTTACGTCAAAGCCGACTACATGAATCCCGGTGGCTCCGTAAAAGACCGCATCGGCAAATGGATGATTGACGACGCCGAACGCCGCGGCCTCCTGAAACCCGGTGGCACCATCATCGAAGGCACTTCCGGCAATACCGGCATGGGCCTCGCACTCGTCGCCGTCACCCGCGGCTACAAAGTCGTCTTCACCATCAACGACAAACAATCGCGCGAAAAAGTCGACGCGTTGAAAGCCTTCGGCGCCGAAGTGATCGTTTGCCCCACCGCCGTCGAGCCCGAAGATCCGCGCAGCTATTATTCCATTGCGAAAAAACTCGCGCGCGAAATCCCCAATTCCTACTATCCCAATCAGTACGAAAATCCGATGAATCCCCAGGCCCACTACGAAACCACCGGCCCCGAAATCTGGGACGACACCGAAGGCAAAATCACCCACTTCGTTTGCGGTATGGGCACCGGCGGCACCATCAGCGGCGTCGGCCGCTACTTGAAAGAAAAGAATCCGAAAATCAAAATCATCGGCGTCGATCCCATCGGTTCGCTCTACTACGAATTCGTGAAAGACGGCAAAATCGGCAAAGCCGCCACCTACGTCGTCGAAGGCATCGGCGAAGACTTTTTCCCCGGCACCATGAATCTGAAAATCGTTGACGACGTTCTCCAGGTCAACGACGAGGAATGCTTCGTCTGGGCCCGCCGCCTCGCCAAACAGGAAGGCATTTTCACCGGCGGCTCCGGCGGCGGCTGCGTCTCGGGCGCTCTGCGCGTGGCGCGCGACCTGAAGAAAAGCGACTTCATCGTCGCCTTCCTGCCGGATTCCGGCACCCGCTACCTCAGCAAAATTTTCAACGACGGCTGGATGCGCGAGCACGGCTACGTCGATGCCGAAGTCGCCATCTCCGCCGCCGACGTGATCCGCGTCAAAAAACAAAACGGAAAATCCCGCGAACTCATCATCGTCCGCCCGTACCAGACCGTATTCCACGCGCTGCAAACGATGCAGAAGGAAGACATCTCGCAGCTTCCCGTCCTCGAAGACGACAACCATTCCATCGGCACCGTCTTCGAAGACCAGATTTTAAATCTCGCCCTCCAGGGAAAAGATCTTCGCAAACTCGTCATCCGCGAAGTGATGGGCGCCGCCCTCCCGCAAGTCCCGGCCACCGCCCCCGTCGAGCGCATCACGCACATCCTCAGCCACGATAGCCCAGCCGTCTTCGTAGAAATGCCCGGCGGAAAACTCGAAGTCCTAACCAAGTTCGACCTGATGGACACAATCTCCGGCCTCGTCTCCCAATCCCGCTAACCCAAGATTCCGCCGGTGCATACCCAGTAGAGGCACGGCATGTCGAAGATCCGCCGCAGGAGGACCGTGCCCTCTCGACCCGCACCAATACTTCCCAACGAGCAACCTCTCTCTATTTCCTCCAGTAGGGGCGGCTCCAAGAGCCGCCCGCGTTGCCCACGCCTCCGCCCGCCACAAATAGTGGTCCAAGCGGCAGGACACAAGAATCCGCTCTCCCCCGGTTTACCGCCGATTAGAAGTCGCGCCGAGCCCATGTTTTCAACACCTTAGAGGGATTTCTAATCGGCGTACCGTAGATTAGAAATTCAGTGACGAGTGGCGAGTGCCCCGCCTCGGCGGGCAGGTGAGTGACGAGCGAGTTCAAGAAGCGAAGTCGTAGAGGATTGCGCGGGTGAAGCAGCGCAAGCGGTGCCGAACGGGGTTCGAGATCGTTTACGGAGGGGATAAATCCCCTCCCTCCTAGAAACGACTGACCCGCCACGGCGCCAGGCCGGGGAGACTCGAGGGGTCTGACGATCGCGATATTGTGGCTCGGAAAACCGGAGTGACAAATCGCAATCCGTTCGCGATTAGAAATTTTTAGAGGGCTGAATTTGCTATGACTTACGCGAAATTCTGATCGCGCATTCGCGATTAGAATTGTCACCGTATCGCGCGGTAAGTGCTTTGCTGGCAATGCGCGTTCTGGCGGAATCAACGGCAACTGGAAGGAAAAGGAGCGGCGAGAAGGTTCCGAAACGGGAATTGCGGGAGACGGTGAGGGCCGAGGCGCGTTTTTGTCAATCTTCACAGCACATGTGAGCACACTAGTAATCAGTTGTCAAGTGACAAAATGTGGCAACGACGGGAGACGCAGGACGGCGCGAAGCAGCCCAAGAATCCCTGAACGCTTTCAACATAGGCGCGCTCCACCGCCAGCACGACAGTTGACCTGCGCCGGAGTCTGCATGACAATCTCCCCACAGCCAAATGCATCTTCAACAGACAAAGATGGGGAGCATCGAGTCCGGAGGCCCACAGTACTACTTTCACGATTTGTCAGATGTCGTGAAAACCTACCTTCGAGTCAAAGGCGCCGTACGAGTTGCCCTTGTGACGCCCTATGGAGCAACCAAGACCGAGTATTTCGCAGTCAGCACGGATCGGAAACTGGATTCACGCTACCGGCCAGTTCCTGGGAAAGTGGGACACGACAGAATTCAACAGGGCCGTGCGGCTCAAAGCATCGGAGAGGCAATTCGACTTTGGTATCGGCTAGCGGTCGGAAATTTTGAACGAATCGACGTCGATATCGACATAAGAGATGATGCGTTCTATTTGACCCCGATGAAGATTAAATATGCTGGACGGAAATTGACTCGCGAGCTCCAAATAGTAGACCGGCCTCTCACGTTTAGCAGTTCTTACATGAGCCCGTTGTGGCAGCTACAACTTCAGTCCGTAGACAAAAGAGAGAAAGGAATAGTTGCATGGTCGCTCAAGGAGATATGCCGGGTCGTTCAGGATCATCTCCCAAAATCAAAGCTTTCCCACATACAAGAGCCTGATCTCTTACGGGCCTCGGGACCGCTCGCTCACCTGGGCATGACGCTCGGTGGATATGTCGGGAAAGGCTATGATTGCGTCACCGAATTCTCGTTCCTAGATTTTCCCAAGTATCAAGTTCCGGTGGAGATAAAACGGAACAGTGTGGGCTTTCATTATCAACAAAGAAAATATGGCAAAGATGAACTCTCGCGTGCGGTTCTACTCTGTGCCGTACATGATCATAAACAGATCCCTAAAAACATTGACGTAATAGAGCTTATGGCGCTTTGCAAACACCTCGACGAATTTCAGGCCCGATAGACGATGACCTACTACAGCAAAATTGAGCCGATTCAACTCGGAATCCCTGCTGATAGACAAAGTGCGAGACGACATTACGGAGTGCATCCTTATTTTACGAGACGCCCCTACAACGTCGTCCGCGATTATATCTTGCGCTATTCGAGGGAGGGCGATCGCGTGTTAGATCCCTTCGGGGGTTCTGGCGTGACGGCTATCGAGGCGTTCATCGAGAATCGGATTGGAATTCAGAATGACATCAATCCATTGGCAAATTTCATAGCGCGAGGGATTACGGATTTACAGAAGGGGGAGATCGCGGACTATAAAACCGCCTTGTTAGACTTGAAACGAAACTGCAAATCAACACTTGATGAGCTTCCAGGGCTTTCCCTCGAGCAGTTGGACGCTTTGAAACGAAGGTTGCGTTTGCCGGAAGACGTCATCCTGCCCTCTAGCTCCGACGTTCGGGCGTATCACGAACTGTTCTCTGTCCGGCAATTGGTCGCATTGTCGTTCTTGAAGGAGCAGATTGATCGAATTCGCGGATCCCATCCGCGCGCCGGTATGCTACTTGCTTGGTCCGCTACCCTTGCTAAGATCAACAGAACATTTCTGTCGGCGGAGGGTCGTGCCGAATCACGTGGGGGCTCAAGCATCTTCAGTATTTATCGCTACAAAGTTGCGAAGGAACCGATTGAGCTACCGCCATGGAAAACATTTGAGGAGAGGGCGCAGAACGTTATTTCTGCGAAGGCCGAAATTGATCGTGCGATCGAATTCAAACGGCGTACCACAGGATGGTCCGGGAAGTTCGAAGTTTATGCTAGAGATGTTGAAGAACTCCATAAAACGTTGGATCATCGGGTCGACTACATTTTTACCGACCCTCCTTATGGAGGACACATTTCGTACCTGGATTTGTCGACCCTCTGGAACGCTTGGCTAGGGAAACTGCCGAATAGGAAAACGAGAGAGCACGAATTGATCGTCGGCGGCGAGCTTGATCTTAGCGAGAGTAATTATGTTTCACGATTGGGAGCGAGTATAAAAGCATGTCTCGATTTGCTTAAGCGTGATCGCTGGATGTCGGTCGTGTTTCAGCATTGGAACACAGACTATTTTGACGCAATCCTTTCCTCGGCAGCAGAAAGTGGAGCGGACCTTAGGGCCGCGGTACCTCAAGTCGGTGACACGATCTGGTCAATGCATAAGAAGAAGGGGAATGAGTCGGTTCTTGCAGGCGAATTAATCCTTAGCTTTTATAAATCCGGCGTGGTGGCAAAGCTCAGAAATCGATCGAACCGCTTTGATATCGATAAAGCGGTTCGCAATATCTTGTCGCGAATCGACGCTCCAATCATGTATGGCGAACATCTCTTTAATCAGCTAATAGTGAAGGCGTGGAATGAAGGCGCGATTGGCTCGATTCACATTACGAAGCACGAGTTCAATGACCTGATTAAAAAACATGGCTGGCAATACGATGAGCAGAATCATCGCTGGATGAAGGAAGCGTCCGGCCAAATGCTATTCAGTTCGATCGCGTAAAAGCGATAGGTGACCCGCCTCCATTCCAAGACCCTCCGATGTCACAAACGATGTGCAATCGTCAAACAGCTCTCATCGAAGTTTGGTTTTTGAGTTTTCGATGCCGGTACTCCAAGCCTCGCCAGTTAGAAGGGTGGGGCGAGTTTTTACCGTGTCTCGATACCGCTCGAATTTTGGGCTGAATACACATTTGGGATTTGAATCGTCGTGTCCCCGGCGGATAGGCGGGGAGCACACGGCGCGAAAGACCTGAGCTCCCTAACGTCATTTCCCCACGCCTCAGCGCCTCTGTTCCCGCAAATGCTATAATTAAGGATTCGCCGGCCGCCGCCGTCTTGAGCGCAAAGGCCCCCGAGCCCACGATGCGCATAGAAGATTTCAACCAGCGCCTGAAACACTCCGTCCTCGTCGCCGACGGCGCTATGGGCTCGCTCCTTTACGAATCCGCCGGTCCTCAGCGCTGCGTGGACGAGCTCAACTCCTCGAACCCCGAAGCGGTCTTCCGCGTGCACCAGACCTACATCGAAGCGGGCGCGCAGGTGATCGAGACCAACACCTTCGGCGCCAATCGGCACAAACTCGCGCAACTCGGCATGGCCGAGCGCGTCTCCGAGCTCAATCAGCGCGGAGTCAAGATCGCCCGCGAAGCGCGCGAAGCGGCCAAGCACGAAGTGTTGATCGCCGGCTCGATCGGCCCGCTCGGAATCGTCCGCCACGTACGCGATCTGCCGCACGAGCAAGTGCTCGCGATTTTCAAGGAGCAGGCTTCCGCCCTCGAAGAGCGCGGCGTGGATTTTTTCATTGCCGAGACTTTCAGCGACCTCGACGAGCTGCTCACCGCCATCGACGCGATTCGCTCGTTCTCCAAGCTTCCCATCGTCGCCGAACTCACTTACTCGGAAGAAGGCTCCACGATGGGCGGCATGCATCCGCACGAAACCTGGAAGAAGATCAAGCAGAAGAACGTGCAGGTGGTGGGCGCGAATTGCACCGTGGGCCCGCAATATCTTCTTCCGATTCTGCGCGACCTGCGCGAAAGCGATTTGCCCCTCGCTGCCATGCCCAACGCCGGATTCCCGAAGCGCATCGGCGACCGCATCGTGTACCCGCGCTCTTCGCCCGAATATTTCGCGCTCTTCGCCGAAGAAGCCGCCGAACTCGGAGTCCGCCTTCTCGGCGGCTGCTGCGGCACCACTCCCGAGCACATTCGCGCGATGGCCGAAGCCGTGAAAAAACTTCACCCGCGCAAATCGGGTGATGGGAAATCAGCCTCCTCGATCGAAGTGCTCGAACCCGAGGAGCGCACCAAGCGCATCAAAACGCGCGAGCCCGAAAGCAAACTCTGGAGAAAGCTGCAAGCGAAGGAATTCGCCGTCTCCGTTGAAATCGATCCGCCCAAGGGCGTCTCGATCGACCGCATCGTCGAGCAGGTGGGCCGCGTGATGGCTAGCGGCTGCGTCGATTCGATCGACATCAATAGCGGCACGCTCGCCCGCGTCGGCATGGACGCGCTGGTCCTCGCCGGCGCTCTCGAAGCCCACGGCTTCGAAACGATTCCTCATCTCACCACCCGCGACGCCAACATCATCGGTCTGCAGGCCATGCTTCTCGGCGCCTGGGCTGTCGGCGGCGTGCGCAACGTCCTCGCGATTACCGGTGACCCGCCGTCACTCGGCGATCATCCCGAAACAAGCGGCGTCTATGAAGTGGATTCCATCGGTCTCGTGAAAGTTCTCGCGCGGCTGAATCAGGGAACCGACTGGGCGGGCAAAGCGCTGGGCGGCGCGACCAACTTCACGATCGGCGTCGCGGTGAATCCCGTCGCCGAAGATATCGATGAAGAGTTGCGGCGCTTCGAAGCCAAGATCGAAGCCGGCGCCCATTTCGCGATGACGCAGCCGATCTTCGATCCCGGGCACTGGCAGAAATTCCTGAAACGCCTCGGCGGCAAATCTCCCGTGCCAGTGCTGGTCGGTCTGTGGCCGCTCACCAGCTACAAGCAGGCCCTGCGCCTCAATAACGAAGTTCCCGGCATCGTGATTCCCGATGCCACCCTGAAAGAAATGGAATCCGCCGGAGACGCCGCGCGCGCCCGCGGATTCCTGCTCGCCCGCAAGATGCTCGATTGGGCGCGCACCGCTCGCAGCGAAGGAATTGCCGGCGCGTACCTGATTCCGCCCTTCAAGCGCTACGAAGAAATCCTCGAACTTTTTTCCTGATGGCGATTCGCTCGCCGCTCGCACGGCCCCTCGTGAAAATCCAAATGGCCGGCCGGCTGCGTATATAGAGGGGAGGAACCTTCATGCGAACCTGTCTGGCCGCTGTAGCACTCTTATTCGCCCTCGTGCCGCTCGCGCACGCGGGAGAGAATCTGAAAATCAACCCGAAGCTCGACTACTCGAGCGACAGCAACGACGGCCCTCTGATCACCGGCGACCGCATGGAAGATGGCGCCGCTGCGAACCGCGTCAACTACGTCCTTATCTACGGCGAAGGCTGCTACAACTCGAAACGCCAGGCCCGCCGCACCGTCGCTCTCTACGAAAAATATCGTGGCCGCGTGAATTTCGTGATTATCGACCTCGATAAGCCCCTCTCGCCGGAACAATCCGAGCTCGTGAAAAACCACTACACCGGCTCGATTCCGCACGTCGTGATTCTCGACAAAATGGGAAAGGCGGTTTACGACGCGGCCGGCGAGGTGAGCGAATCGGAAATTTCCGGCCTTCTGGACAAAACAGCCGGGCAGTAAAAAATCAGGACGATCAGAAAAACCAGAATCGTTTCTTGCGCTGCGAGCCGCGAGAATGGGATTTGCTCCCGTCGTTCTCGTCCGCTAGCTCTGGAACGAACGGCAGCGGCTCGCCCTCGAACGCGGCGAGCGGATTGTTCACCAGCAGCGCCTGCGCCACGCTTTCCCCGTGCGTCTCCGCAACCCAATCAAACGTCTCCTTCAATTTGAGCGGCCTCGAGGTCACGTTGTGCGCGTCGCTCGCGATGAAATGTACCGCGCCCGCGGCGAGCCATTCTTGGGACGTCGCTTGCGCCGACCGTCCGAATTTCCCCAGCAGCGATTGCGCCGTCACCTGCGCGTAGCAGCCTTGCCGCAGCCACTTGAAAAGCCGCTCGGGCTGCGCGCGAATCAGCGGATTCCGCTCGGGGTGCGTTACGATCGGCGTCAGGCCGGCGAGCTGCAACTGATGCAGCGCCTGATCGAGCGCCGGCGGAATCGAATAATCGGCAAACTCGACGAGCAGATAATTCTTCTGATTCAGCGTGTAGCGGCTCGGCTCCCGGCGAATGTCTTCGAGGTTTTCGAAGCTGAGGTGAAAATCGCATCCGGTGGCCAGAATCAAGCGGCCTTCGAACACCTTCTGCAGCGCGTCGCGTTGCTCCCTGATTTTCTCCGGCTCGAACGGAAATTCCGGGTGCGCGTGCGGCGTGCCGATCACGTGCGTGATGCCGTCCGCAATCGCCATCTCCGCCATCGCGCTGGCGATTTCAAATGTCTCCGGCCCGTCGTCCAGTCCTGGAAGGATGTGGCAATGAATGTCGATCACTGCATCCGAGAATATCGCAGCGCAGAAAGGTTGACAATGCGGCTGCGCTTAGAAACCCTCTCCGCAACAGTCTTTGTCGGCTTTTTGGACTCTTGCTATGATGGATGTTTCGATGCTCTCGATCTCACGAATCTGTTAGCCGAATCACAATCGCAAGGAGAATACGCGTGGAGCGGAAGCCGGAATATTTTGCTGGGAAGGGCACGAAGATCGGAATCATCGGTTGCGGGTACGTGGGGCTTCCGCTCGCTCTCCGCTTCGGCGACGTAGGCCAGCGCGTCACCGGCTTCGACCTCGACAAGAACAAGATCGACAAGCTCAACGCCGGCCAGTCCTACATCCAGCACATTCCCTCGGAGAAAATCAAAGCCCACGTGGACGCCAAGAAGTTCGACGCCACATCCGACTTCACGCGCCTGCGCGACATGGATGCCGTGTTGATCTGCGTTCCCACGCCTCTCGACGAACGCCGCGAACCGGATTTGAGTTACGTCGAAAAAACGGCCCAGGCCATCGCTCCCAATCTGCAACGCAATCAGCTCGTCGTTCTCGAAAGCACCACGTATCCGGGCACTACCGAAGAGCTCGTCCTCCCGATTCTCGAGAAGGGCGGACTGCGTTGCCCCATCGCTCACGGCGAAGGCGCCGAAAATATCGCCACCGATTTTTATCTCGCGTTTTCGCCCGAGCGTGAGGATCCGGGAAACAAGCAATACGGCTTGGCGCAGATTCCCAAAGTCGTCGGCGGCGTGAATCCTCCCAGCGGCCGCGCGGCTGCCGGCATGTACGCGCAGATCGTCTCGAAGGTGATTCCCGTCAGCTCCACGCGCGCCGCCGAAATGGTGAAGCTCCTCGAAAATATTTTCCGCTGCGTGAATATCGCGCTGGTGAACGAACTGAAGCAGCTCTGCCTGCGAATGAATCTGGACATCTTCGAGATCATCGACAGCGCCGCCACAAAACCCTTCGGCTTCATGCCCTTTTATCCCGGTCCCGGACTCGGCGGCCATTGCATTCCCGTCGATCCCTACTACCTCTCGTGGAAAGCACGCGAATACGATTTCGCCACGCGCTTCATCGAGCTGGCCGGCGAAGTGAACACGGCAATGCCGTACCACGTGGTCGATGCCGTCGCAGCCGCGCTCAACGACCGCAAAAAATCCATCAAAGGTTCGAAGATTCTCCTGATGGGCATGGCCTACAAGAAGGATGTGGACGATCTACGCGAATCGCCTTCGCTCAAGCTTCTTGAGCTGCTCACCGCGCGCGGCGCTCTGCTCGATTACAACGATCCCTACTTCGCGGCGCTCTTCAAAATGCGCCACTATGATTTCTCAAACATGCGCTCGGTGGAACTCACTCCAGACCGCATCGCAAGCTACGATTGCGTCCTGATCGCCACCGATCATTCCGCCTACGACTATGAAGCCATCGCTCGCGACGCGAAACTCGTGGTGGATACGCGCAACGCGACCCGCCGCGTGAAGCAAAATCGCGAAAAAATCGTCAACTGCTGATCCCGAACCGCGCCTTCGCCACCGCCTCGCCGATGTTTACTCAAAATCGGCCCTAGTAAGATAGTCCCATTGCCCCTTGCGTCCTCGAACGCTATTGTTTGGATCATGGCAACCTCCCCTGATCCGAAGGCCGGCTGGAAGCCCGATCCAGGCCGCCGGCGCAGCATGCGCGTGCTGCTCAGCGTGCCTGTCCACGTGAGCGGCAAGACAACTGAAAATCAGGAATTCAAGGAAGAGACGCGAACGCTCGTCGTCAACGCGCACGGCGCGCTGATCTCACTCGCGGCGCACGTCGCCGCCGGGCAGACCATCACGCTCTCGAACAAAGCGACTCAGCAATCGATCGATTGCAAAGTGGTGCACCTCGGAAACGCGCAGGGTGGAAAGACGCAACTGGGCGTGGAGTTCGTCAAGCCCTCCGCAAGATTTTGGCAGATCGATTTCCCGCCCGACGATTGGGTCGTCCCCGAAAACTGAGTGCGCGCAAGTCCCGCCAAATTCTTCGAATTGATCTTCCCGCGAGACTATTGCACGGCCGAAACCAACTCCACGCGCAGGCTTCCAAACGGCAGATCGGCTTGCATCAACACGGGCGTGCGCGCCTTGTCGTGCGCGAGCGACGCGGAAAAGCTGGTGCCGTCCACTTCCTTGCCCCGCTGAAACAGACGAACGGAAATCCTCGATACCGAATAATTTCCGGCCGCGACGGCCACCGTCTCCGCGGGCACTTCCAGCCGCGCCCGCAACTCGTACACGTCGCGCCCATCGTAAACCGGCACTCTGAAATCCGTCGCGTGATCCCAATCCACGCCGCGCAGCGCGTAGAGCGCTCCCAGCGGATCTCTCGTCCCGGGCGATACGATAATTCCGGCAGCATTCCCGCGCGACGATTGGCCCTCTGGGAGGAAATTCATCACCTGCTCCTGTTTTTTCCCCATCTCGTTCAAATACGTTTCGTACTGGCGGCTCTCGAGCGTCGCCGTATCCGTGTAGGAATCGAATTGATCGTCGAGCGCGTACAGGGACCGCACCGGGCTCAGCGTGTGCGCCGACGCGCGAAAGTGCCATGTCCCCCAACCCAGCAGGTCGCGGCGTTCGGGCACCGTCAATTGAATCGAAGCCGCGTTCGTGAACGTCGCCCACGCCACTCGATAGTCCAGCTTCTCGCCGATACGAAATGGCATCTCTACGTCGCTGGGCGTGCTCGCTGATTTTTTCGCCTTGCGGCTTGCCGATTGTGTGCTGCCAGAAGTGCCTGAGACGCTGTGCTCGGCGGCAGCGCCGATTGCCACAGCCAGAATCAGAATCACTGCGAAGAAATATGTCCGATGCGCTTGATGGCGGCCCAAATTCATTGACCCTGTATTAGAAGCGCTTCCCGCGAAAGGCGTTGTGCGCACCGTGCGATCCGACGGCCTGCTCCTTGTCCGTTTCGAACCGCCGGGCTATATTCAAGCGTACTCCAAACGTAGAGTGCCGGATATCGGGTCGCATCGGTCGTTTCGCAATCGTATCGTTTCGATTCGGCACAGCAGCTTCCAGGAGAATTCCGCGAATGCGCTATCTCGTCACAGGCGGTGCCGGCTTCATCGGCTCGAACATCGTCGATGAACTGGTGCGGCGCAATCACGAAGTCGTCGTGCTGGACGATCTCTCCGCGGGCAAAGAATCGAACCTCGCCGGCGTCCGCAACAAGATTGAGCTCCGCGCGGGCACCATCACCGATCTCGCTACCGTGCAATCCGCCGTGAAGGGCGCTGATTACGTGATCCACCTGGCCGCGCGCACGTCCGTTCCGCGCTCCGTAAAAGATCCGCTCGAAACGAATCACATCAATATCGACGGTACCCTGAATGTGCTGGTCGCCGCGCGCGACGCCAAAGTCCGCCGCTTCGTGTACGCCGCATCCTCGTCCGCGTACGGTGAAACGCCCACGCTGCCAAAAACCGAATCGATGCAGCCCGAGCCGATTTCGCCCTACGGCGTCACCAAATACGTCGGCGAACTCTACGCCCAGGCCTTCGGTAGCACGTATGGGCTGGAAAACGTCTCCGTCCGCTATTTCAACGTCTTCGGCCCGCGCCAGGATCCCACCTCGCAATATTCCGGCGTTCTCTCGCGTTTCATGCTCGCTGTGATCAAAGGCGAGCCGCCCGTGGTGTACGGCGACGGCGAGCAATCGCGCGATTTTACCTACATCGACAACGTGGTGGATGAGACCCTTCGCGCCGCCGAAGCGAAAGACGCTTCCGGAAAAGTCTTCAACGGAGGCACCGGCGCGCGCATCACGCTGAATCAAGTGCTGAAAATGTTGGAGAAAATCACCGGCAGTAAAATCCAGCCCAAATACGATCCCCCGCGCACCGGCGACATCCGCGATTCGCAAGCCGATATTTCGCTCGCCCGGAAAATTCTCGGCTACCAGCCCCTCATCCACTTCGAAGAGGGTCTCCAGCGCACCTGGGCCTGGTACTCCCGCGCCTATACAAAAAGTTAGGCCCGGTTTCATATCTTCTAGAGGTTTGACACGATTCATTTTCTAGCCTAATACTCCTTCGATTCGGCGCGGAGGTGTGGTCCGAGGTGCCGCGGAATGCCGTGGCTCCCCTAATCCGCAAATGGCAAGGCGCGTTTTCGACCGCCAACACCTCTATAGTATTGAGGAGTTTCCATGGAAACCGCGATTGGAGTGTACGATTCACGTGACCGTGCGGAGCGAGCCGTAAAGGATTTGCTGGCGAAGGGTGTGCCGGTGGAATCGATCGTCTTTCTCACGCGCTCGGAAAGCGAAGCAGCCAATTTCGCCAAAGAAGTTGGCGGCTTTGCCGGCGGTTTCCTTGGCGGCACGGTCGGAATGGCGGCGGGTGCGGCGGCGATTGCCCTGGCGCTCGTTCCGGGCGTCGGCCAGGTGTACGCTCTCGGTGTTGGCGCCACCGCTTTGTTTGGCTACCTCGGGGCCCGCGGTGGATCGGCCGCTGCAAAAGCGATAGCCCATGATGAGGGCGTGCCGGAGCCCACTGCTGCTCATCGGTCGGAGGACGCTGCCACTCTCGTCGAAGTGTTGAAGCAGGGACACTCGGTGATCGTCGTCCGTACCGAATCGCCGCAAGTCGCCACCGCCGCCACCGCCGTCCTTGATAGCGCTGCTGCCGCCGCTCCCTCCACCCCGTCCAAAAAATTGCGCATGAGCACCCGCGAGATCGATGGAATCGCCATTATTGACGTGGTTGGCCGCATAACGATTGGCGAGGGCAATATCATGCTCCGTCAAGTCGTGACCACCCTCATGGACAAGGGAAATAACCGCATCATCGTCAATTGCATCGAGCTCGATCACCTCGATAGCTCCGGCATCGGGGAGCTGGTCAGAAGCCATACCGCTGTCCGCAAAACCGGGGGCCGATTCACTTTGGCCAATTTGACGAAGAAAATCCACGATCTGCTCACCGGCACTTCCTTGCACAAAGTTCTCGAGATCCACAAAGACGAGCCAACCGCGGTCGAAGCCATCCGCTCGGGGAGCACATCCGGCGCAGGAGCCTAGCAGTATAGGGGGTCGGAGCTTTAGCTCCGACATAGCGAAGCGGCGCGGGCAGGGGCCTTAGCCGCTTGGGGATATTTGCAAGATGCTACTTCCCTTCATCGATTAAGCGCCGCTTCCGTTCAGGTGTCGCGGCAATTCCACCAGACTATCCAGCATCAAATCCGGCGGATGCGCCCGCATCCCTTCGGTGCCGAGCCCGTAGCTCACGCCGCACGCCCACGTGCCCGCATTGCGCGCCGTCCGCACGTCCACATCGGAATCGCCCACGATCATCGCCTCGCGCGGCCCCGCGCCGAAATCGCGCAGCAGCGTTTCGGTTCCCATCGGATGGGGTTTCTTTTTTTCGAAGCTGTTGCCCCCGTACACAAACCGAAAATAAGGCAGCAGCCCCAGCCCTTCCAGAATCGCGCGGCTGAAATGCACGGGCTTGTTCGTCAGCACCGCCATCGGATGCTTTTCGAGAAGCGCCAAGCCTTCGCGCACGCCCGGATACGGCACCGTGTTGTCGAGCATGTGCTGGCGATAGTAGCTCAGGAAATAGGCAAGCCCCGCGGCCGCTTCTTCCTCTGTTACGTTGTCGCCCAGCGCCCGCCGCACCAGCGCGGGCGCGCCGTTCCCAACGTAGCTGTAAATCGTCTCGTGCTCGAGCGGAGGGCGCTTCATGTGCTCGAGCGCCGCATTCACCGCGTGCGCCAGATCGAGCTTCGAATCAATCAGCGTCCCATCGAGATCGAAAATCAAAACGCGCACGCCTTCGAACTTCTTGCGATTCTCCTCCACGCTTCTCCCTGTCGCGCACGAAGCGCGATGCACAGCGGCATCCGCACTCTACGGCGCATGTGCGCACACCATTGTACGGCGGGTTTTCCACATTTCCATCCGGACGAGTTTCGGAGTGTGCGCTGCGTAAGCGCGGCAAGAGTAGGAAAGAGCCGGCACCGCGCCGGCTCTCTCGCATTTGCGCCGCTACTGAACGATCACTGTAATCGGAGCCGTGTGGGAAAGGCCACTGGACGAGGCCGTGATTGTAAGCACGATGTTGCCCGTGGCCACGCCTCCCGTGCTGCCGCACCCGGCAAGGCCGAACACGCCGGCGAGTAGTAGCGTCGCAAATATCGCGGCAATCCGGGCTGCGCGGAATTGCGTCGGAGCAAAAGCGGGGCGTCTATAAAGCATGCTCGCCGCACGCAACGCCAGTGCCAGCAAGAAAACGCCCAACAATTGCGGAAACGAGAACAGCTGCCGCACGGGACGCCGCAACGAACCGATCGGCCGCGGCGCAAACATCTGCCCTTTCGTCACCAGTGAAACCGCCACGTTCTGCGCCTGCCCGCCGGGCGTAAACGACCCGGGCATCACGCTGCATGTCGAGTCCTTCGGCGCACCGGTGCACGCCAGCGTAATGAGCCCGGAAAATCCTCCCTGCGGAGTCACGGCAATCTGAATATTGGCGGTGCCTCCGCGCTGGATCGTCTGGGTGGGAGTCGTCACGCTGAGCGTGAAGTCTTCACCCGTGCCGCTGAGCGCAATGGCTTGTGGGCTGTTCGCCGCGCTGTCCGTCAGCGTCACCGCCGCGGCGCGTGCCCCTCCTGCCGCCGGCTTGAACGTGACCGTGATCGTGCAGCTCGCGCTTGCGGCCAGCGACGAGCCGCATCCGTTCGACTGCATGAAGTCGCCCGGGTTCGCGCCGGTGAGCGCAATGCTCGTGATCGCCAGCGCCGCGCCGCCGTTGTTCGTCACCGTCACCATTTGCGAAGCGCTCGACACGCTGGACACCGTCGCGGCGAACGTCAGCGTGTCCACCGAAAGCGTCGCCGTGGGTTGCACCTGGCCCGTTCCCATCAGCGCGACGGAATGCGGGTTTCCGGGAGCGTCGTCGTCGATCACGAGAGAAGCGGCTCGCTGCCCGGCCGCGCCCGGAGTGAACTTCACGTTGAACGTACACATCGCATCCACCGCCAGAGTCGCCGTGCAGTTATTTGTCTGCATGAAGTCGGAATTGTTCGCGCCGCTAATCGAAACACCTTCGATGTTCATCACCGCCGTGCCGGTATTGGTGAGCGTCACCATTTGCGCGGCGCTCTGCACGCCCACGCCTTGCGCCGCAAACGTGAGAGTCAGCGTGGAAAGTGTCGCCACCGGCGCAGCCGTACCCGTTCCGCTCAACGTCGCGGATTGCGGGCTGCCGGGCGCGTCGTCCGTCACCTGGAGCGATGCCGATTTCGCTCCCGCGCCGAGGGGCGTAAAAGTCACCGGAACGGTGCACGACGCATTCACTGCGAGCACTCCGATACACTCCGTCGTCCCTTGAGCAAAATCCACCGATCCTCCGGCTTCCACGATCGAAATGTCCGAAATCGTCACAGGCACCGGCGTCGAATTGGTCACCGTCACCATCATCGGGTCGGACGTCGAGCCCACAGCGAGCGATCCAAAGTTCACCACTGCGGGAGACACTGTCACTGCGGTCTGGAAAAATACCATGTTGCTTCCCGACCCTGCCGCAGCTATGGCCAGTCCTCCGCCCGTCGCGAAGTTCCCTACCGCAAAGGTGAACTGCGGACCCAAATCGCTTCCGAACGATTGCACCGGTTGAAATGTCCCGTCGCCGTTCCCGAGATAGAAATCGAGTGTGCCTCCCGTCTGGTCCTGCGTCACGAAGTCCAGCTTTCCGTCGCCGTTGAAGTCTCCCATGGCAATGGCGCGATTGGAGCTCGTCGCAATCGTCACCGGCGCGGCAAGTGTTCCATCACCGCCGCCCTTCAGAAAAGCAGTCGGACCATCGAACGAAGACACCACCACGTCGAGCTTGCCATCGCCGTCGAAATCGCCGATCGCCATGCCGACGGAGCCCGGCACGCTCCTCGTGCTGGGAGTTCCGAATGCCCCGGTTCCATCGCCCAACATCACGGCCACCACAGACTCGTTTGTCACCACCAGGTCCAGTTTTCCATCGCCGTCCAAGTCTGCCAATTGGACTTGGCCGATATCGGACCCGAGCGTGGTGCCATAAATGACAGGGGCCGCAAATGCACCGGTGCCGTTCCCAAGGAACACTTCCACTCCGGCCGCGCTCAGGTTTCCCGCGATCAAATCGAGATTCCCGTCGCCGTTGATGTCGGCCAGAGCCACGGTTTCTGCCGCTCCACGGTCGTTCGTGAAAATCACCGGGGCCTGAAACGTGCCGTCACCGTTTCCCAGCAACACCGCGATCCCGCCGCTCCCACTGGCAAAGAGCGAGGTAACGATTAGGTCCGGGTTTCCATCATTATTTACGTCGCCAACGGCAAGCCCGAAGGGGCCGCTGAAAACTGTAATCGTCTGTCCGGTTTGAAATGTTCCGTTTCCGTTGCCCAGGTACACCGTCACCGTGTTGCTGCCGCGGTTCGCTGTCACCACGTCCAGCATTCCGTCCTTGTTGAAGTCTGCCGCGATCACGCCCCATGCTCCGGGTGCTCCCGCATTTTGCGAT
The DNA here is from genome assembly GCA_050746925.1 of Candidatus Acidiferrales bacterium. Classification (GTDB taxonomy): domain Bacteria; phylum Acidobacteriota; class Terriglobia; order Acidiferrales; family UBA7541; genus Palsa-295. The sequence goes on along the minus strand of JBOGNA010000036.1, from coordinate 14,548 downwards.
TCGACAAACGTCAATGAAGGCACCGTATCTATGACGGGCAAATACATCACGTTCGATGTTCCCCCGTCCGGAATGCACTGGTTGGGCGGTGTGACCACCGTGATCCAACCGGTCCCGCCGGTCTCAATCAGTGCTGCCGGCACAATCGCGGTTAGCTTCACGGACGAAACAAACGTGGTTGCCAGTTGTGTCGATCCCCAAAAAACTGCCGACGTCCCCACAAAATTCGCGCCGGTCACAGTCAGCGTGAACGAATTTCCTCCAGGGGCCACCGACACCGGACTGATCGCCTGCACGAACGGAACCGGAGCCGGACCGGCGCCACCCGCGGCTCCTGTCGGCGCCAGAAACGCAGCCGCTAACAAGATCGTCATTCGAACGAACCCCGTCTTTTTCCAAGCTGCGTGCAAGCAGGCGATCGAGCGCATCATTATCTCCTCGGGCAAACCATCGCTGTCCCGTTTTGCTACATTTAGCGGGTGGGTCATGCGGCTGTTCATTCCAACGCAATCCCCGGGCCACGATTTCGCGCGACGAACACACCAGTTACACGTTCACCGATTCTCGAAATGGAACCGGCGACGCTGAAATGAAACGCTATGAAATAGGAGTGCCCTGCCTCGGAGAAAATTGTCGCCGCCGCGAAAGACTCTTCGCCAAAGCGCGTCCTGCGGATCGGCACCCTTTAGCCGCGATACCCCGGCCAGCATTCATCATTCGTTCATCGCGCTGTAACCGGCCATGGGCTAGAAAGGATTCGCCTCCTCATGCCCGGAGACGCGCTTCCGTCGCTGCTCAAACTTTGAAAGGCCTCCGTTGAGTCGCTATACTTCTCGCGTGGTTGTTCTGCGTCGATTGATTTTGCTGTGCGCCCTCATCGGATTTCTTCCGCGGGCCTCCCGCGCTCAGAACCCGCCGGACGAGAAATGTCCCCGCCCTGCCGCGGGCAGCTCCGTGGCCGAGCCTCTCGACCTGCGAAGCGAGAACGGCGATCTGCACGTTCATTTTTCCTACTACAGCTCCGCCGGCCCGAACGGTTCGACCCGTTACTGCTACGTTGCGGACAACGGCATGGAGTCCCCCACTCTGCGCCTCCACCCGGGCGATTGGCTCACCATCGATCTGAAGAACCAGCTTCCGGCGCCGCCAACAGGTTCCGCTTCGACGCCGCACCACGCGGCCATGGCCAAAAGCTGTGCCGGCGGCGGCGTGATGATCGCGTCGGCGACAAATCTTCATTTTCACGGGCTCGCGATCCCGCCGATCTGCCACCAGGACGAAGTACTCTCCACCTCCGTCCTTCCCTCCGAGGCTGCCTACGAATATCGCGTGCAGATTCCCGCGAATCAGCCGCCCGGCCTCTACTGGTATCACCCGCACCTGCATGGCTTCAGCAAAGTGCAGGTGCTCGGAGGCGCATCGGGCGCCTTGATCGTCGAAGGAATCGAACGCGTGATTCCCGCGCTCGCAGGGCTCCCTGAGCGCGTCATCGTGATCCGCGACCAGGATTTGCTCAATCCCAATGCGCCCGCTGCTGATTCCGCCGCCATCGCACCACCCGTTGTGCTGGACGCCGATGGCGACGCCCGCAACACAGGCTCCGGCGCGGGCAAGCCTGCGAAGGATCTCTCGGTCAATTTCGTCCCGGTCCCCTATCCGAATTACGAGCGAGCGGTCATCGCCATGAAACCCGGCGAGCGCCAGTTGTGGCGAGTGCTCAACGCTTCCGCGATTACTTATCTCAACTTACAAATGCTCTTTGCCGGCGCTCCTCAAGCATTCGGTGTTGTCGCACTGGATGGGGTTCCGATTAATTGGAATGGCCTGGGCCACGGTATCGTCTGGCAAACCCATCTCGGTTTGCCCCCGGGCGGCCGCGCGGAATTCATCGTCACCGGCCCGGCGGAAGGCGTGAAAGCCGAACTCTTGACGCGTAGCGTGAACACCGGGTCAGGTGGTGAAAATGATCCGGTACGTCCGCTCGCCGCGATCGTCTCTTCCAAGGACGCGCCCGAGCTGCGCTCGAAACTTTCCGCCTCGCCCACGCCGCTGGTGCGCTCGAACGCCGACTGGCTCGGCAATGTGACTCCGGTGCGCCAACGAAAGCTCTACTTCTCCGAAACACTACAAGACTCGAAGGATCCCAACAGTCCCACTACGTTCTACATCACGGTCGATGGCCAGCAGCCTGTTCCGTTTGACCCGAGCTCAACCGTTCCCAACATCATCGTGCGCCAGGGCGATGTGGAAGATTGGTACATCGAAAATCGCAGCCAGGAGCTGCATGCATTCCACATCCACCAGATTCATTTCATGATGCTCGAATGGTTCGGCGTTCCGATTAACGAACCCTTTCTTCGCGACACGATCAACGTGCCCTTCTGGGACGGGAAGACCGCAAAATATCCGAGCGTAAAGTTGCGTATGGATTTCCGCGATCCTTCGATCGTCGGCACGTTTCCCTATCATTGCCATCTGCTCGAGCACGAAGACGGCGGAATGATGGGCCTGGTACGAGTGGATCCACGTGCGGAATCGAAGGAAAAATCAAGGAGAGAAACGGGAGCCAAGCTTGCCGCTGCCGCAAATGCAGCGGCGCGCGTCCCATAGGGACTGTCGCCGCGACTTTTTACGTTTCGTTCACACAACAATAACAAGCGCCGCGTATCCAAGTTGCACGCGTTTGATTCCGAGTTCCTCACGAGCAGGTAGAATTGCCGCGGGGGTGGCGTGCGGATTTTCGGATTCGGGCTCGAACTTTCCTATATAGGAGAATTCATGATTCGGGAGAATCTTCGCTGGATGGCGGCTCTTACGCTCGCCGCAAACCTGGCCTTTGCCCCCACCGCACTGATGGCGGCTCCAGGGAACGGAGACAAGAACGCAGGCAAGAATACGAGTGGCGGCGGTCCCGCAACCACCACTCCGATCAAGCACCTCGTCGTGATCTTCCAGGAAAACGTATCCTTCGACCACTATTTCGGCACCTATCCAAACGCTGACAACCCCAAGGGCGAAACCAAGTTCAAGGCTAAGGCCGCCACGCCTGCGGTCAACGGACTCGCCCAAGGCCTGATCGAGCGCAATCCCAATTCGATTCACCCGTTCCGCCTGGATCCCAGCCAGAACTACACCTGCAGCCAGAACCATGATTACAAACCCGAGCAGCAGGCTTTCGACTCGGGCCTCATGGATAAGTTCCCCGAATTCACCGCCTCCCCCTGCAATGCGACGTTCCCCGCGGTGCAAAGCCTGGGCACCGGAATCGTCATGGGCTACTTCGATGGCAATACCGTCACCGGTCTCTGGAACTACGCTCAGAACTTCGCGATGAGCGACAACTCTTACGGCACTAACTTCGGCCCCTCCACCCCCGGCGCCATCAACGTGGTCTCCGGCATGACCGGCGGCGTCGATCCCGCGGCCGTGAATGCCAACACGACGCCCGACGAAGTCATCACCGGCAGCATCGTCGGCGATCCCGACCCCTTCTACGATGACTGCAACGCTCCGCAGTTCGGCGTCGCAGGAATGCTCGCCAAGAACCAGAACATCGGCGAGTTGCTGAGCGCCAAGGGCATCAGTTGGGGTTGGTTCCAGGGCGGCTTCACTCCGTCAAGCGTTGTCAACGGCAAGTCTGTATGCGCCACCACGACGAACCGCATCGACGGCACTCCCGAAACCGCCTACAGCGCGCACCACAATCCGTTTCAGTATTACGCGCAGACCGCCAACATCCACCACACCGCGCCCAAGAACGTCAACGAAATCGGCCACGATGGGCAGGCGAATCACCAGTACGACCTGAGTTGGTTCCAGAAGGCGGCGCTCGCCGGCGATCTTCCGGCCGTCAGCTACCTCAAAGCCAACCGCGCCAACGACGGCCACCCCGGCAACTCCTCGCCGCTCGACGAGCAGGTCTTCCTCGTCAACACGATCAACTTCCTCCAGACGCTTCCCGAGTGGTCCAGCACGGCCGTGATCATCGCCTGGGACGATTCTGACGGTTGGTACGATCACGCGATGAGCCCCAGCCTCAACCAGTCGATGGGCGACGAAGACGCGCTCACCGGCACTAGCTCTTGCGGCAATGGAGCGAACGCCCTCGAAGGAATTCAGGGACGCTGCGGTTACGGTCCGCGCCTGCCTTTCCTCGTCGTGTCTCTCTACGCCAAGCCGAACTTCGTGGACGGCACGCTGATCGACCAGAGCTCGGTGGTCCGCTTCATCGAAGAGAACTGGGAATTGCCGGTGATCGGCAACGGTTCCTTCGATGAATTCGCCGGCACGCTGGACAATATGTTCAACTTCAACAGCCCCGGCGGAAACCTGGTCTTCCTCGATCCCTCCACCGGCCAGGTCGTCGCGACAAAGTCTATGAACAACAACGGCAACTAGTCGCGGGTAGCAGCCGGTCGCACAAACTGGCTCGGGCCACTCGAAATGGCCCGAGCCAGTTCTGTTTCAAATCGGCTCATGCCCTGCCGAGAGCGCGTACACCTGTCTCGACATATGCGCTAACTTTGCGTATCATTTCTCCCCATGAGACTTTCCGCGCGCAATCGCATCATCGGCAAGATCGAAGAGCTTCATATCGGGGACATCATGGCTCACGTTGTCGTGCGCTCGGGCGAAGTGATCATCGAAAGCGTCATTACGCGGCGCAGTGCTGAGGAAATGAAATTGAAGGTCGGCGACACCGTCGGCGCCATCATCAAATCGACGGAAGTGATTCTGGAAAAAGCCTAGCGGCGCCTGGCCCCTCCCGCCGTTTCGCCAGTTGTAAGAACCAGGTTTCGTGAATATCTCCACTCGCCAATCCGGCAACGCGACGATTGTGGACGTCAACGGTGACGTCACGCTCTACAATTCCCCGGAGCTTCGCGGCGTCCTCGTCGGCCTGCTGAAGGAAAAGAAACATCCGCGCGTGATCGTAAATCTCACGGAAGTGAAATACATCGACAGCGCCGGCGTTGCTTCCCTTGTCGAAGGCCTCAAGCTCTCGCGCCAGCTCAACACCGCCTTCGCGCTCTTCGGTTTGCAGCGCAGCCCGCGCCAGGTGCTCGAACTCACTCACCTCGTAAAAGTTTTCGCCATCTTCGAAACCGAATCCGAAGCTTTAGCCGGCTGACGTTACCTTGTGCCTTTCGTACCGCCGGCATCTTGCCGGCTCTTTTGCCGCGCTCCCTTTCTTCGCCAGGGCAGGCAGAATGACAAGCGCGGGATCGAATTTCCATTTTCACTTTTCCAATTTCCGGCTTCTCAATTCATCCTTTAATTCAAAAGGCCCTTGAACTTGCTCGCAAACATTGTCGTCGCCATTTCGTCGGACACGAATCGCCCCAGTATCCCCAGGTCCGCGTCGATGATCACTTGCGAATCCGTCACCTCGATCGTGCCCTTGATCGGATTGCTCATGATCCCCATCTTCGCCGATAGCTCGAATCTCATCACCGGCCCCTGCCAGCTCCGCTCCTTCACTTCGATTTGCACCGGAAGCTTCACGTTTCCGCTCGCCAGCTCGTCGAACGACCGATCGACGCCCCGCATCACTTCATCCTTCGACCGGTTGTGCTCCATCGTCACTCGCATCTCGTCGTTCACCTCAACTCTATGCTGCCGGATTGTTCTGCGCTTTGTCCATACGTTCGCAACAGCATCTCCGAACCCGGCGGGCGCGGCCTAAGCGCTGATTCGTTTCTCCAGCAGCGCGCTATGCGCTGAATCGGGCCGCCGACCGCTCCTTCGCTTTTGCGGCTTCTTCTTCGCGATTGCGCGGCGTCGCACTCGTTTGGAGCGCGTGAAGAAGCCGCGCGGACGCTCCGGCGATTTCATCCACAGCCGCATCGAACGCCGCTTCGTTCGCCTTCGACGGCTTGTTGAAGCCGCTGATCTTTCTCACGAACTGCAAGGACGCATTTCGAATTTCCTCGTCCGTGACGGGCGGCTCGAAATTAAAAAGCATTTTAATGTTCCGGCACATTTCCCCTCACCTCAAGTTTTTAGATGATCTCGAGCCCTATGCTGCGCGATTGCCGTTGCCCCCAGCCTTTCGCACCGCCGGCATCCTGCCGGCTCTTTTGCCGTCGCCCCAGCCTTCCCGCTCCCATTTTACTTCAGACTCCATGATATCTCTCCGCTCGGCAATCGCCGCGCACGCCGCCAATTTCCAATCACTATTGACTTGACCCTGGAACCGGTTCCAACCTGTACGCTGCTCCTGTGGCATCAAGCGCTTCCACAAATCGGCCCCTTTACTCCGGCGAGCTCGCGCGCCTCGCGGGCGTGAGTCCGGACACGGTGCGTTATTACGAGCGCAGCGGCCTTTTGCCTCGTGCTCCGCGCTCGGCTTCCGGCTACCGCCTATTTCCGCCCGAAGCTCTCAATCGTGTGCGCGTGATTCGGCGGGCGCTCTCGCTTGGGCTTTCGGTGCGCGATCTGGCCGGCGTGTTCTCGGTGCGCGACAGCGGCGGCGCTCCCTGCCGCCGCGTGCGCAAGCTGGCCGGCGAGAAACTCGTCGAGCTCGAATCCAGGCTGCGGGATCTCCAATCCTGGCGGCGCGAGTTGCTGCGAACGATTGCCGAATGGGATCGCCTCCTGGCCAGAACTCCGAGCGGCAAACGTGCCCGATTGCTGGAAGCGTTTGCAGCAGCCCACCCGAAGAGCTCGGTTCGGCTCACTCGCCTGAGCGGCCCGGCTCGCGGCAATCGAAAACAGGAGAAGCGAAAATGAGAAAGTTGATTCTTGCGGTTGCAGTGTTGTCGTTCGCGTGCGCCGGCAGCGCATTCGCGCAACAGGCTTCGAGCGATACGAAGACGGATAAGAAGAACCCGCAAGCCGCCTGCCCGATGCACGACGCGCACTCGTCGATGAGTGAGCGCGGCGAAAAAGGCATGGGCTTCTCGCAGTCCGCCACCACTCACCATTTCCTGCTCCGGCCCGATGGCGGCGCCATTCAAGTGGAAACGAATAATCCCGACGACGCGGCGAATCGCGACAACATCCGCATGCACCTCACCCACATCGCCCATGCATTCGCCAGCGGCGATTTCGACATTCCCATGTTCGTCCACGACACCGTCCCGCCAGGCGTGCCCGAAATGAAGAAGCTCGAAGCCAGCATTCACTACGCGTTCGAAGAAACGCCCAGCGGCGGACGCGTCATGATCACCACCGCCGACAAAGACGCCCTCGCCGCCGTCCACCAGTTCCTGCGCTTCCAAATCGAAGCGCACAAGACCGGCGACCCGGTGGATGTGCGCTAGGCGATTTGCCTCCTTTTCAGGGTGGCGTTTCGCGCTGCCAACTGCCGCGATTTTCGTCGCTGCATGATTTGGATTACCCCCTTTGGGCGCCGATTAGAATTTTGCATCCTGCTGATGCGTCAGGGTTTAGCGAGATGTTTAATCGGCGGACAGTAGATTAGGTTTACGTGGGAGTAGCCGGGAGGCGGCTCTTCGCGCGGTGGCGGTGGGGCCGCGGGCGATACCTCAATTGCGCGCCACTGCATGCCTGGCCGCAACGGGGGAAGCTGAAGTCGGTTTAGTAGCGCGGCCTCCCGTGAGAGTTGATGCGCTTGCGGGGGCTCTGCGGACAAAGGTTGGCCTGGTTGCACGGGTGAAGCGGCGCAAGCGGCGTGCCTCGCGATTCGGCGTCGTTTAGCGAGAGGCCGATGACCGCGAGCCGACGACGAAGGCTTGCGCGGGTGGAGCTGCGCAAGCGGTGAGTTGCGTGTAGCGACGGCTTGCGCCGTTCGTTCGATTGATTCGGGAAGCGCGTCCGCTTCCCGAACGGGTTGCGCGGGTGAGGCAGCGCAAGCGGTGGCTTTGCTGCGTCGAGCGCCGTCTATGTCGCGGCTAAAGCCGCGACCCACAAGTCTCACCCCTTCTTTTCGCAGCTGCGAAGCAGCGGAGGTGCAGAGTTGCGCGGGTGGGGCGGCGCAAGCGGTAGATTTTCTCTGCGAGCGCGGTTTATGTCGCGGCTGAAGCCGCGACCTACAAAGCACATCGACATCGGCGGTCGCCTTTTTGCGACCGGGGCTAGGGTCGTCGTCGGAGCCGTCGGCTTCTTGGACGACGGCGGAGAGTTGCGCGGGTAGGGCGGCGCAAGTGGTACGGCTCGCTGCGCGAGTCTGTGTCAAGGTTCGGGGCGCCCGCGAGATTGGAGTGGCGGTCGCGGAGCGACCGATTGAATCGTTTTTCAACCCGTCATCCGGGTCGTCGTCGGGGTCGGCTTCGGGGTCGGCTTCGGGGTCGGCTTCTGCGACTGCGAAGGCTTGCGCGGGTGAGGCGGCGCAAGCGGTAGATTTTCTTTGCGAGCGTGGTTCATGTCGCGGCTGAAGCCGCGACCTGCGAAGCGGTTCGACATCGCCGGTGGCGTTTTCGGGAGCGGGGCCAGGGTCGTCGTCGGAGCCGCCGGCTTCTTGGACGACGGCGGAGAGTTGCGCGGGTAGGGCGGCGCAAGCGGTTCGCCTTGTGGCGCCCGATCGGGTTATTAAATCTTGCGCGGGTGTGGCAGCGCAAGCGGTACTGCTCGCTGCGCGAGTCTGCGTCAAGGCTCGAGAGGCCCGCGGGATTGGAGCGGCGGTGGCGAAGCGAGCGATTGAATTGTTCGGCGAATCGTCGTTCGGGTCGTTGTCGGGGTCGTCTTCTGCGACGGCGGAGAGTTGCGCAGGTGAGGCTGCGCAAGGGGTAGATTTTCCTTGCGAGTGCGGTTTGTGTCGCGGCTGAAGCCGCGACCTACGAGACGCCTCGGCGTCGCCGGTCGCCTTTTTGCGAGCGCGGCCGGGGTCGTCGCCCGGGTCGTTGTCTGGGTCATCGTCCGGGTCGTCGTCGGAACCTTCGTCTTCTTGGGCGACGGCGGAAAGTTGCGCGGGTGTGACAGCGCGAGAGGAATGGCTCGATGCGCGAGTCTGCGTCGAGCTTCGAGAGGCTCGCGGAGTTGAAGCGGTGGCGGAGAGTTGCGCGGGTGGGGCAGCGCAAGCGGTGGAGGTCGCGGAGCGACCGATTGAATCGTTTTTCAACCCGCCGTCCGGGTCGTCGTCGGGGTCGTCTTCTGCGTCATCCGCTAGATCGTCTTCGAGGGCGGCGGTGGCGGTTTGCTCGAGTTGATTCTGTGCGATGTCGATTACGCGGGAGCCGACGGCGGGCTGTTCGGGGGCACGGACGCCCGGAAAGCTTGAGAAGTGGACCTGGGTGGGGAGTTCGGTCCAGCGGCCGCGGGTATCGAGGCAGGAGTAGGCGCGGATGGCACGAAGGACGCAGTCGGCGGTGACTTTTACTTCGCCGGCACATTCGACGATGAGGTCGAGGGCGCTGTGAAGATTTTCGCGGCGCTTGCGGAGCAGGCCGGTGGCGGCGGCGTGGCGAGAGATGGGGCGATCGTCGGGGATCCGGTAGTCGTGAGCGATCTGCGACGGGACGCGCCAGTGGAGAAATTCTTCTTCGATGGCTTCGCAATCGGGATGATGGCAAATGATGCAACGGCGTCGGTGACGATCAAGGGCTTCGAGCTGCAGCCGCTTGAGCTGGGTGAGTTTTCGGGATTGTTTGGATTTGCCGGGGTGGGCGATTCGCTTTGCGATTGTCATTTTCGTTTTCCTTTTTTTGAGATTTGCGCGTTCCGCAGGACGCGGGCGCGAGTGGTGCGAGGTGAGTCCGTTTCTTCAGGGGCTAAAGCCCGGCCTCATAAAGTCTTGAATGTCGGAGCCCTTCGAAACTCAGGGCAGGCTGAAGCTCCGACCCCCTAAAGAGGATTTATGTGGCGAGTTCCGGCTGATTTGTGGCAGCCGCCTCGTTTGTGCCTCCTTCGTACCTCCTTACCTTTAACTGCTTACCGGGCTTTTGGCGTTTGGTGCCAATTCGCCAGACTTAACGTAGCACGGGATGAAAAATCGAGAGGGACAGAAAAGGGGCAGGACGTGGTGCAGAAATGGTGGACAGTTCTAGAACTGGCCGAATGGGCAGGAGTTGAATCACCGCAGTGACTGCTGCCATCCCCGTTCGTCTAATAGACCTTGACCACTCAATTAACAGCGTAGTACAAGGTCGCCTAATCACCTGAACGGAAAGTGTTATTAGGAGAAGTCCGATGCCAAATGAAGGAAGTCACGTGAGCGCGCATTCGTCCGACGGCACACAAACGCTGATTCAACTTCATCTTTCGGAATATCAGGCGCTGGCGGCACGCCTCACCAACTGGATTACGCTCCAGTATTCATTATGGGCAGTATTGGTGTTCTATGTGGCGTTGATTGGGCAGGTGTGGTTGACGTTTCCGCCTCCGTCTAGATTTGTGCTCGTTTGGGGATCGGTCGGGATTTTCGAGATAGTTGCATTATTTTGGTGCAATTCGCAGATGGAAGTATATCGGTATGTGGACTACATAGAGAGGGAGTTACGGCCCTGCCTCGAAGGCCAAGTAGGCAATCAGCCCTTCTGGAAATACGAGCAGTATATTGACAAAACGAGGGGCCGTTTCGTGTGGTGGGAGTGGATGCTGCCATTTGTTTGCCTGCTCGCACTGACAACTGCCATATTGTGGCGAAGGCCCTGGTCGTGTTGGGATAGCTGGGGTCTGGTGATCACGATCCTCGTGTACATACTGCTGTTTGTTGGTGTGGCGAGCATGGTGGCTTTTCGCCGCAAGATATTTAGCAGTCGCGACGGGATCGCGCCTGTGTTCTACCAGGGAAACTTTTACGAGGACTATAAGACCTCAATGGAGACTGGTGGAAAAGGCTGGATAGTCGGGAGATTCATGCGGGATTCTCGAAAGACCGATGCGCTTGAAATAAAATACTGGAAGTTCGACAAGGGAGAAGATACGAAACACACGTGTAAATCTCTACGAACCGCAGTTGAGTGTACTCTTATTTTACAAGGGGAGATACGGGGAGAAATCAAAGGTGAAAAAGTGATTTTGAAGGCGGGATCCTACGTAGTGATTCATCCGACCGTAGAGAATAATTTCCCCATGGAAGTGCTTCAGGATGTTGTTGGCTTGACAATCAAGAGCCCAAGTGTCGGTGGTGACAAACGGGACTGCGTTACGCCATGAACCTAAATTGTGACGCTAGGGAAAGCTTGCAAAATCCGCACGCTTCTGAGAAACGAACCGTGGGGCACCCGACGGTGTAAAGAGATCAGTCTAATGGGCAATCCTCCAGCCGCTCCAACCAATCACCCGAAGACCGGCGCCGATGATACGCCGTTCCTAGTATATGAGAACGGCACTCCGTATTTCGTACCAAATTCAATTTATGAATCCGCTACACATGTACTTGAGTTATTCAAGGAATTGCGGCCCGAAGAAGCTTTCAAGGTGCTTCGAGAAAAGACAACCCAGATTTCGTACTCAATTCAGAATGTCGATCTAAATAGGCTTTGGCTGAAATATTTTGAGTTGTATCTCCGGGAACAAGGCAGTGACACTCCGCCCCTTAAACCCCGGATTGAGATGCTCGAGATCATGACGCAGGGCCCACCAGCAAAGGCCTGGGGATTGCTTCGCAACTATTTGATCCAAAATGTGGATCTGCTTTCCGGCTGGACCTCATCGTTTCGTCGCGCAATGTCCGAGCGAGATCAGATATTTCGGGGTGACGACGGGCTGTATTACAAGTATGGCGACGACGGCGAGCTCTGCCAAGTCATCGGTGCAAAGACACTGCGGGAAACACATCTAGATTTCATCACGGCCCAGGTCATCCATACTTACGGCAATCTGCGCCTGCCGATTGAAATATTTTCCTGGTTCGCGATCGGCACAGACTATCAGGACTGTCCGAGCACTTATCCGACAGCCATGAAGGCCGTCTTGTCAGAACCGAAGTGGCAATTAATTCAGCACCGGTGGTCGCTTCAACATTGGGATAGAAGCCGAACGGTGAAATGGCGTCCGAACTCCAATTTTTGCGATCCAGAATGGCTTGTTGCAGATTTACTCGGTCACCTCACCGATACTCTCAAGATCGATGCGTGGCAACAACGTGTGACGAAGCGCCTGGAAAACCCAACAATATTTGCCGATCAGTACGATCGTCAAATGGATTGCGTGCTGGATTGCCATCTGCGGATTGGAAACGAAGACGAAATCCAGTTTGAATTCGATGGACGACCATATCGATGGATAAACGGTTCGCTCGAATCGGACACCATCTTAAGCGTGGCACTCAGGAAAAACGAGGACCACGTATCGGTCGAGGAGGAAGTAAATCGCCTACTTACATTACTTGGGTGGGAGCACCGAATCGCCATCGCCCGCAAAGCCGGGTCCTCCATCGTAGGTGCTAAGCGCCCGCTTCCATGGGTAGGCGCGATGCGCTTGGCTACAGGTCTGCTCGTTGAACCTATGTGGCTGTTCCGCGAGGATCCCAAACTAATTTCGCCGCGAAAGTGGCTCGCAATGTCGTTGTTTCGGGAGGCCCTCAACTCTCGCAGCGTATTCTATGAGTTTCTTAACTATTGGAAAGCAGTTGAGGTTGTCTATCCGATTGTCGCTCAGCGACGCGAATGGATTGATTCCAACGTTGACAAGCTCCAGTTTGAGGGCAAGCGGGTTGCTGAAATTCGAAAAACCCAAGCAAGCGTTGCCGACTACCTGTACAAAGACAGCCGTTGCGCCGTCGCTCATGTCGACCACCGGCCGTTCGTTGATCCCGACAGAGCGGAAGACTACCATCGTCTCGCAAGCGACGCTCACATTTTAAAGAGCTTAGCGAGCATGGCAATCGAGTCAATACCTTAGACGGATGTGATCGATCCGTCAGAGTTTTCGGTCTGTGGTATATAGCCTCGCCGGCCCCAATTCTTGTGGTGCGGGCCTCATCCTTGCCGCGGAAGCTGTGCCGCGCCGAAAGCCATTTGCTACAATGAACGTCTTTCGCTTTGTGCGCGCTCCTCTAGAGGCCCCGATGGCAGAGATACGTCCTTTTCGAGCTTACCGGTACGATGCCAATCGCGTTCGGCTGGCGGAGGTGCTGACGCAGCCGTACGACAAGATTACGGCGGAGATGCAGGAGCAGTACTACGCCGCAAGCCCCTACAATTTGATTGCGGTTGAAAAAGGAAAACCGCGTCCGGAGGATTCGCCCCGCGACAGCGTGTACACGCGGGCGGCAAAGAAAATCGACGAGTGGATTGCTGACAAGATACTCGTGCAGGACGCGGCCCCGTCGATTTACGTTTATGCGCAGGAGTATTTGGTGCCTGGAACGCAGAGTGGGACGAGGGCGCGGCGGACTCGGATTGGGTTTATTGCGCTGGGGCGGGTGGAGGATTATGCGGCGGGGGTGGTGTTTCCGCACGAGCGGACGCTTTCGGCGCCGAAGGCTGACCGGATCGAGTTGCTGCGAGCTACGCGGGCGCAGACGGGGCAGCTTTTCATGTTGTACGACGATGCGCAGCGGAAAATCGAGCACTGGCTCGAGGACATCGCCAAGAAAAATGCGCCGATCGAGATGCGCGATGAATTTGAGGTGACGCACCGGCTGTGGCCCGTGGCCGATGCGGAGGTGATTCGCCGCATTCAGGGAGCGATGGCGGCGCAGAAGCTGGTGATTGCGGATGGGCACCATCGTTATGAGACGGCTTTGAATTTCAGGAACGAGATGCGGGAGAAATCGGGGACGAACGTTTTGCAAGCTGGCGATCCGCATTCATCAAGTCCCCTCACCGGGGACCATCCTTCAAGTCCAGTCTCTGGTGACAGGGGCGGCGGGGACAAGGCCGCCGGGGACCATCCTTCAAGTCCCCTCACCGGGGACAAAGACGCCGCTTCTGAATTCGCGATGATGACGTTCATCAATACGCATTCGAAGGGGCTGACGATTTTGCCGACGCATCGTGTGGTGCGGAACCTCGAAGATTTCGATTTCGAGCGGTTTCGCAAGAGCGTGGGAGCTTACTTCGACTGGTACTCGTATCCATTTCAGAATCCCGAGGAGCGCGCAGCGAGTTACGAGGATTTCCGCCGGGACCTGGAAGGAACGCATCACGGGCGGCGGGCGATTGGGATATTTTCCAGTCCCTCGCCAACGGCTGGCGCGGGGCCCGTTTCCAATCCCTCGCCAGGGGCTGGCGTGGGGCCCGTTTCGGGGATGGCGAGCGCCGGGCCCGGGGCGTTCTTCCTGTTTTTGCTACGAAGGGACGTGGATCTGGAGTTGCTGCTGCCGGATTTATCGGAGGGGCAGCGAGGGCTGGACGTGGTGCTGCTGCACCGCGTCGTTTTCGAGAAAGGATTGGGGATTACGGCGGAGGCGGTGGCGGCGGAGAAATATGTCGGCTACGAGCGGGAGATGGATGCGGCGATTGCGGCTGTGGATCGCGGAGAGGCGCAGATGGCGTTGCTGCTGAACCCGGTGCGCGTGGAGCAGGTGGTGAAGATTGCGCTGGGCGGCGGAGTGCTGCCGCAGAAATCGACGGATTTTTATCCGAAGCTTTTGAGCGGGGAGGCGATTTATCGGGTGGAGTGAGGGGCGTGGGCCTCAGGGGTTGAAACCCCTGAGGTGGTGCGAGCGTCGCGGCACGGCTGAAGCCGTGCCCTGACG
>JBOGNA010000035.1:0-16116 GCA_050746925.1 Candidatus Acidiferrales bacterium | reverse complement strand
TCGTACATGATCCACCTTGATTTTCAGTAGGGGCACGGCATGCCGTGCCCTCCCGACCGGCGGCGACCCGATGCCCTTCAACCCCGCCTGTTTCGTCTGTCATTCTGAGGCCATCCGGCCAGGATGGTCGAAGAATCTCAGCGTCCGAATTCGAGTTCGCGGTCGCAGGAACAGCGCATTTGCCGCGCCCTGATCGCGCGTCAACCACGGCCCACCCGCCTACTTCGGATGATTTTCCATGAAGCGCGCCACTTCGGCCAAATCCTGCGTGGTCTTGTAGGGAGGCAGCGATTCGAGAAAAATTCTACCATACTGCATTCGCTGAATTCGGTTATCGAGAATCGCCAGGATTCCGCGGTCGGTCTTCGAGCGGATGAGCCTGCCGAATCCCTGCTTCAGCGCCAGCACTGCCTCTGGCACCTGGTATTCCGCGAACGCATTGCGCCCATCTTCTTGTAGCGCCCGCACGCGCGCGGCAACAATCGGATCGCTCGGCACCGCGAATGGCAGCTTGTCGATTATTACGCAGGAAAGTTGCGCTCCCGGCACGTCCACTCCCTGCCAGAAACTGGATGTCGCGAATAGCACCGCATTCGGCGTCGATCGAAACCGATCCAGCAGAATCGTGCGCGGCGCCGTTCCTTGCAACAGCAAGGGAAACTTCACCCGCGCCGATACGCCCGCGTGCACATCCTTCATTTGCGCATAGCTCGTAAACAGGCAAAATGCACGTCCCTCGGAAATCTCAAGCATCTGCGTGATTTCCTGAGCTGCGCTTGCCGAAAACTTCGCGTCGCGTACATCCGGCATCGCCCGCGGAATGTAGAGCAGCGCCTGCTCGCGGAAATCAAACTCCTGCGGCAGCACCTCTTCCTTCGCCGGCTGAACACCAAGCCGCTGCTTCAAATAGTCGAACCGTCCGCCCACCGCCAGCGTCGCCGACGTCAGCACTACCGTGTCGAACTGATCGAAAAGCTTCTCGCGCAGAATCTGGCTCACATCGATCGGTGTCGCTGCCAGGAACACGCCCTTGCCCCGCCGCTCGTACCAGTAAACGTAACTTTTCTCTTCGCTTTCGAGCAGAAATTCCAATTCGCGGCGTATTTCGGCCGCCCGTCGCGCCAGCGTCACTACTTCTTCGGGCTTCGGCGTGAGAGCGGAAAGCTCCGTTTCCACACGCTTCACCGCTCCCGCGAGCTGCTCGTACGCTTCCAGATTCCGTTCGAGAAACGATTTCCTCTCTGCCTGCTCGAATGGGTACCGGCCCTCGCGCTCCGGGAAATTCTCGAAGAAACTGTGCCCGCGTTCGCGCAGCCGCCCCAAATGCCGCCGCAGCTGCGGCACGGGGATCTGCAGCATCCGCAATGTGTTTTCGGTGTCCCGCGCAAGCTCATCGAAGCGATAACTCGAAACCTGTCGCCCGAAGTAATCGCTGGCCACATCCTCCATTTCGTGCGCCTCGTCAAACACCACCGCCGAATACTCCGGAAGGATCGACCCGAAGTCGTCTTGCCGGATCGCGAGGTCCGCAAAAAACAGCGCGTGATTCACGATGATCAGGTCCGCGTCCTGCGCCCGCTGGTGCATCGCCGTAATAAAGCACGTATCGAACTCGGCGCATTTCTTCCCGCTGCAAAGATCGCTCCGCGCGTCGATCCGGTGCCAAAGCTCCGCATCATCGGGCAAAAAAGTCAGCTCGCTTCGGTCGCCCGTCTCCGTCAGCTTTTCCCAGTCCTTGATCTGCGAAAACCAATCCACTTCATCGATCCCCTTCAGTACCGGCTGCCCCACCATCTGGTGTACCTTCTGCCGGCACAAAAAGTTCGACCGTCCCTTCATCAGCGCCGCTTTCAAGTTCGGCGCAAAATGTTTCTGCAGAAAGGGAACGTCCTTCTGGAAGAGCTGCTCTTGAAGGGATTTCGTCGCGGTCGAGATAACCACGCGCCGGCCGCTTCGAATGGCTGGAATCAAATACGCAAGCGTCTTACCGGTGCCGGTGCCGGCTTCGATTACCACATGCTGATGTTTTTGAAACGCCTCATCTGCAATTTCTGCCATCGCAAGCTGCGAAGCGCGGTATTCGTAGCCAGGATGGCGCTTCTCTAGCAGCCCGCCGGGTCCAAATATTCCTTCGACGGTTATTTCTTCTGATTTAGTCGCCGCTGCCTTTTTGGCCATAGACAATTGAGACGTGCCGCGTTGCCACCGCCGTCGAATCTGTAGCGGCGGCCTTCAGGCCGGCGATTCGTGCCCGCCGCCAAGTTCACAAGGATAAACTAAAAAGGGAACTCCTACGGAGGAATCACTCGAATCGGAATGCGGTGCCTTTAGCTCGTCGCAAACTTCAAAGCAAGCCCCGCCACAAGCCCGCCCAAGATCAGCCACGCCGAATTAATCTGGAATCGCCGCAAAACAAAAAATCCCACCGCCATTTCCGCCGCTGTAAACGCATCGAAAATGGCCCCCCGCGCCAATTGCCAGGAAACTGCCGCCATCAGTCCCACCGTCACCGCATTGATCCCGTCGAGAAAAATCCGCGCCCACGGCGACCCCTTCAACTTCGGAATCAGAGGGAACATAATCGCGATAAATACGAACGACGGCAAAAAAATCCCCAGCGTCGCAAGCAGCGCCCCCTTCAACCCGCCAGTCAAATAGCCCACGAAAGTCGCCGACGCAAAGATCGGCCCCGGAGTAATCTGTCCCGCTGCAATGGCATCGAGCAGTTGCTTGTCCGTCAACCAATGCAGGTGCGCGACGAAATCAGCCCGCAAAAACGCCAGCAGCACATACCCGCTCCCGTAACTCACCGCGCCAATCTTGAGAAATGTCAAAAATAGCCGCGTCATACTGAACGGAATCGCGCTCGCAGCCGCAACCGCCGCTCCCGCGCCAATCCCCAGCAGAGGAACGATCCCCGGCGTATGCCGCGCGCTTCGCAATTTCGAGTAACCGACGGCCGCCGTCAGCGCCGCAGCGCCCAAAAGAATCGCCACGATCGACACGCCCGAAAAATAGAGCGCCAGCGATCCAACCGCCATCATCGCCAGCCACGCGCTCTTGATCGCCGTCCGCCCCAGGCTCCACAGCGCGTCGGCCACAATCGCAATCACCATCGGATTAATTCCGTACAGGATCCACTGCGCCGCTGGAAGAGTTCCGTACCGCACGTAGGCCCACGAAAGCCCCAGAATCATCAGCATCGCCGGCAGCACGAACAGCACTCCGGCCAGGATCAATGCCGGCCAACCCGCGCGAAAATAACCGAGCGCAATCACCGTTTCCGTGGAAGACGGCCCGGGAATCAGATTCATGATCCCGAAGAGATCCAAAAAATCCTGCTCGGAAATCCACTTCCTCCGATCCACTAATTCGCGCCGCATCATGGCGATGTGGCCGGCCGCTCCCCCGAACGCCAGAAACCCAAGCTTTAGAAAAAACGACACCACCTCCCGCAAGCTTCCGCGACTCATGCTCGGCGCAATTGGATTGGCAGTTTCCACCGTTACAGCCAGCCTTCCTCGTGCGGTTTCAGCCTCGATCAGGTGCCGCTGTGAAAACTAGGCTGTCCGCCCTTTTCGAGCTAGCTCTGTCATCCTGAAGGCATCTGGCCAGGATGCCTGAAGGATCTCAGCGGTAATCGCAAGCAAATCCGGAGCCGCAATCTCGTTGCACGCTGCCAGCGCCGCCGAAGAATCCCCATTCGATTCAGCCCGCGCTAAAGTATCATGTCTATTCCGTCCCGAAGATCGCGCCCTGTGCTGCACCGAAACGCACTGCGTACGCTCTCCCGGATTCAAACAACATGGCTCAAAAATTGCCCTCCATCGTAATCGTTGGCCGCCCCAACGTGGGCAAGTCCACGCTCTTCAATCGCCTTACAGGTTCGCGCCGCTCCATCGTCACCAACGAGCCCGGCATCACCCGCGATCGCATCTACGGCACCGCGCAGTGGGACGGCCGCGCCTTCGAAGTGGTCGATACCGGCGGCATCGTGCCCGACGATAAAGCCCTCATCCCCGCCGAAATTTTGCGCCAGGCCAAAGTCGCCATCGAGAACGCCACGCGCGTCGTCCAAATCGTTGACGGCCGCACCGGCCCCGTGCCCTTAGACGCAGAGCTCGCTCAATTGCTGCGCCGCGCCGGCAAGCCGCCCGTCATCGCCGTCAACAAAGTAGACGCGCCGAATCAATCCGTAATGGCCGCGCCGTTTTACGAACTCGGCGACGAAGTGTTCCCCATCTCGTCTGAGCACGGCTTCGGCATCGACGTCCTTCTCGATTCGCTCACCGCCGAATTTCCCAAGGGCGAATCCACCGAATCCCGCGCGGACATCAATATCGCCATCATCGGCCGCCCCAACGTCGGCAAATCCACACTGCTGAATCAGCTCGTCGGCGCCGAACGCGCCATCGTCTCGCCCGAACCCGGCACCACGCGCGACATGGTGGACACGGTCGTCGAGCGCCACGGCAAGACCTACCGCTTCCTCGATACCGCCGGCATCCGCCGCAAAGGCAAGACGAAGCTCATCGCCGAAAAACTCAGCGTCATCATGGCCCGCCGCCATCTCGAACGCGCGGATATCGCCGTTCTCGTCGTGGACGCTTCCGTCGGCGTCACCTCGCACGATGCCACCATCGCCAGCTACGCCGAACAGTCCGGCCGCTCGGTCATCATTGCCATGAACAAATGGGATCTCGCGATTGCCGAGGCCGAGAAACGAGCGGCAGCGGAGAGAAAGCACGGGGGAAAAGGCGCGGGCGCAAATCCGAGCAAGCTGCTCGCCGACTACGAGCCCATCGTTCGCGAAAAACTGAAATTCCTCCGCTACGCTCCAATCGTATTTCTCTCCGCGCTCACCGGAGACCGCGTCGAAAAGCTCTACACTTTGCTGGACCGCGTCGCGGTAGCCCGCGACCGCCGCGTTTCCACCGGCGAACTCAATCGCTGGCTCTCTCGCGTGGATCTCGAGCGCGGTACCTCGCCCGCCGATCGCGAAGTGAAAATTTTCTACATCACCCAGGCCACCACCGCGCCTCCTACGTTCGTCCTGTTCACCAATCAGCTCAAGCCTCTCCACTTCAGCTATCAACGCTTCCTCGAAAACCGCCTCCGCTCGGCCTTCGATTTCACCGGCACCCCGCTCCGCTTCAACCAGCGCCTCAAGAAACGCGCCCCGCGCCTCACGCACATAGCCGCACGCGGCGAAGACCGCGACAAGCGCCGCAACGAGAAACGCTTCGGCGAGAAGCGCCGCACCGATAACCGCGGAAGCCGCCGCGACAAAAGCCGCAACAAAACCCGTGGCAAGCGCGGCAACCGCTAGCCCTCAGCTATGGTGTTTTTGTTTTGCGCGACACACGATCGCGAAAGACTCGGCAGTTCATTCGCGGCACGGGTGCTCTTCCGTAGCGCCGGCGTCCCGCCGGCTTTTTGCTCGCCCCTTACGAAGGAAGGAAAGGCACCGCCGCGCAGCATTGTCATCCTGAAGGCATCCGGCCAGGATGCCCGCCCTGAAGGATCCCAGCGCCCAATTTCAAGCAATCCGCCGTCCCAAGCCGCAGGTTTCCACAGTTCGCAAACCGCGCGGCGCTTGACACCGTTCAAAATCAGCCTACGATAATCAAATCAATGGCCAGCGCTGCGCAAGCTACGTCCGAAATCCCGGAAAAGAGCCTTTTCCGAATCGGTGAAGTCAGCCGCCTCACCGCCACCAAGACCTTCGTCCTCCGCTACTGGGAAACCGAATTCCCCACGCTCCAGCCGGTGAAAAGTCCCAGCGGCCATCGTCTCTACCGCCGTGACGACATCGAAACCGTTTTCGAAATCAAGCGCCTCCTCTACGAGGAAGGCTTCACCATCGCCGGCGCCCGAAAACATCTCGCCGATCTCGCCAGCGGCCACAATGGCGGCAGCACGAGCGCGCCCGAACACGAATCCCGGCCGGCAGCTTCCGCCTCTCACGCCCGCCGCGAGCCTGCTTCGCGTGCGCACCGAAAATTCCTGCTCGATTTGCACGAGGAACTCCTCGCTGTCTTGACCCTTCTCGAACGCGAGTGATACGCTCCTAAGCGCCGTCCGTCGGGACGTGGCGCAGCCTGGTAGCGCGCACGCTTGGGGTGCGTGAGGTCGCTGGTTCAAATCCAGTCGTCCCGACCATTTCTGTTCTAGGCTCGTTCCCTCGATAACAGATTTCGACTCGCGAGGTTTTCTCTATGGAACAAATCAAGTCCGCCGAGAATTCTGGTCCTCGTAAATTCGAGGACGTCGGGCTGGTCCTGTTGATGGCCCTCTTCGTGACGGCAATAGTCGTCATGCAAATTGTAATGTTCTGGCAAACTGCCAGCTTGTTCAAACGCTACGAGGCCATAGGTCTTCTACTTGTTTTGATTCTGGGATCGGTGAGGGTCATTCGTGACCTGAACAATCCTGCCGCAAAGCTTGGCCGCAGCCAGATTGCTATGTGGGGATACGTTTGCGTAATGTTGGCAACAATAGCCTTCACCCCCTAACTCTCAGGTCCCCCGCAGCCGCGTCGCACTCTTTCGCCCTCGCATTCGGTGTTACACTGGTTCCTTGAAGATTTCTGCCGCGAAATCCTGATGCATCGCATCCTGATCACCAACGACGACGGTATTCACGCCCCGGGCCTTCGCGCGCTTGTCGATGCCTTCAAGGACATCGCCATCGTCACCGTCATCGCTCCCTCGCAGGAACGCAGCGCCGCCGCCCAATCGCTCACCCTTCGCCAGCCCATCTATTGCGACCAGATCGCGGAGCGCGAATACGCGGTCGACGGCACTCCCGCCGACGCGATGATTCTCGCTTTCCACACTCTCCTCAACGAAAAGCCGGATCTCGTGATCTCCGGCATCAATCGCGGCGCCAACATGGGAGAGAACGTCTATTACTCCGGCACCGTGGGCGCAGCGCGCGAAGCGGCCATCAATCGTGTGCCAGCAATCGCTGTCTCGCAGTCCTACCGTCAGAAGGAAGTCGATTTCGAGCCCGCCGCGCAGTTCACCCGGGTGCTCGCGCCGCTCATTATTAAGGAAGGCTTGCCGCCCGGCGTCCTGCTCAACGTGAACTTTCCGCAGCCCTGGAGCGGCAAAGTTCTCTTTACTCGTCAATCGTCGAAGATTACTCGCAATCTATTGAAGCCCGGCACCGATCCCCGCGGCCACCGTTACTATTGGCTCCACGAACAGCACCTCGTCGAGGGCATCGAGCCGGACACGGACATCGCCGCGTTGCGCCAGGGCGCCGTGTCCATCACTCCTCTCGTCCTCGACCACACGCACACCCCGTCCCTCAATCATCTTTCCCATTGGGCCGAGCTTCTCGAAAACTCCGCGAAAAAGTAGTCGGCTCAGTACGGGCACGCCATGTCGAAGATCCCGGATGAATTTCCGGGGCCGCGCCCTCTCGCCCAAATAGCACGGCCAATTTCACTCGCGCTCACTCCACCCAAACCTCAAATCCCCCCGCCCCAGGCGCCGCACTCAATTCGCGGCAAGCATCCACTTCCGTAACGCTTGCCGCGCCGCCTACTGGCGGCGGGCCGGCGTCCCGCCGGCTCTTGTGACCTCGCGCGCATCGACTTCCAACAAATCATTTCACGTCAAATACCGGGTTGCGAAAAATTCCCTACGCGTCACCCGCCGCCCCAACCCACAAAACAAATCTATCTGGCGCAATGTCGCGCCCGCCACCGGCACGCGTCTCCACCTCAATCCCATAAATCCGAAGCCCATCCCGCAGTGCCTCCGCACACGCCGGCAACCCGCTGTCTTCGTTCGCCATGATCGCAAGCCCGGCCGCACCGCCGGCCGGAAACTCCCCCGTCTTGGGGCCGCTCACTTCCCACCCAATCGCCTTGAAAATCGACATGAACTCGAGCGCATACATTTCTCCGTCGCTTGCCGCCTCCGAGTAGCGAATCTCCACGCACTGCTCGGGAAAGGATCGCAGCACCTGGATCAGCACCGCCTTCTGATGCGTCGTCAGCTTTCGATTCGCGGCTTGCAAGTCGATTCTCCTGGCTACGATCGCTTGGATTCGCGCTGCACCCGCAAGCGCTCGCAATCCGCCCCAATGCAAGCATCCTAACCGCGGGTCATTTCGCACGCAATCTACCAAAAAATCTTCAGCCCGAGATACCAGACAAATCCCTCGTCTCGTGCTAGCGTTCTCCCTCCAGATGTTCGAAGACCACAATCGACTCTCCCGATTTTGGGCCGTAAATGTTCACCGTGCCGCTGTGTCTCTGTGGCTTGTCGCACTGGCATCCTTGAGCACCGCCGCGCAAACAATCCCGCCCGCCTACCCCACGATGACGAAGGTGCAAACCACGATCCCCATGAAAGACGGAGTGCGCCTCGCCGTAAATCTCTACATGCCCGAAGGGGCGAAGCCGGAAGAAAAATTTCCTGTAATCCTCGAATACCTGCCCTACCGTAAAGACGATTGGACCCTCTCGCGCGACTGGGCCCTCCACTCCTATTTCGTTCGCCGCGGCTACGTCACCGCGCGCGTCGATATCCGCGGCACCGGCGCAAGCGAAGGCAGCCCGCCCGACCGCGAATATTCCGATCAAGAGCAGCAGGATGGACTCGCCGTAATCGATTGGCTTTCGAAGCAGCCCTGGTCGAGCGGCAACGTCGGCATGATGGGAATTTCCTGGGGCGGTTTCAACGCAATTCAAATGGCGCGCCTGCATCCCCCGGCCCTCAAAGCGATCATCGCGATTTGCGCCACCGAAGAGCTGTTCCACGACGACATTCATTACATCGACGGCCTGATGCACGTGGACGAATTCGAGCCGGCGATGGACCTGGAATTGGGCCTCACGCGCTCGCCCGATTTTCCCACCGACGAAAAATCGCTCGCGCCGCGATTCGACAGCTCGCCCTGGTTTCTCCTCTATCTTCACCAGCAGCGCGACGGTCCTTTCTGGCGGCGCGCCTCGGTCGCCCCGGATCGATACAGCGACTACACCGTTCCTTCCTTCATGATTGGCGGGTTCCTAGACGGCTATCGTGACAGCCTCGCGCGATTCTTCGAAAAATCGAAAGCCCCGATCAAAGCGCTGCTCGGCCCGTGGAATCACACTTTCCCGCACGATGCCGAGCCGGGCCCGGCGATCGAGTGGCGCGACGAAGCCACTCGCTGGTGGGATTACTGGCTGAAGGGCAAGCAGAATGGAATTATGGACGAGCCGCGCTTTGAAGTTTACATGCGCCGCCCCTATCCGCCCGATCCTAATATCAAAGAAATTCCCGGCGACTGGCGCGAGGAGAAAACCTGGCCGCCGTCCGGCCAGCGGACGGAGACTCTGTTTCTTCAGCCCGATTATTCGCTCGCAAAGAACCCGCCCGCCGCGGCCTCGCAAAGCAAACACGAATTAAAATACGTGCCGTCGATCGGCACTGAAGTAGGTTTCTGGTGGGGCGATTTCGCCACCGACCAGCGGCCCATCGATGCCTACAGCCTCGTTTACGATTCCGCGCCAGTTGAGAAAGACACGGCGATCTTTGGATGGCCGCGCGCCTACCTGCAGGTCTCCGCAGGCGCTCCGCTCGCGGACTGGTTTGTACGTCTCTCGGACGTCGCGCCCGACGGCACCGTCACATTGATTACTGGTGCCGGGCAGAGCGGCGCGCAGCGTGTCTCTGGCGCGCAGCCCTCCGATCTCGATCCCAGCAAAAAATACGAACTCCCCATCGAACTGCACCTCACCAGCTGGATTTTTCCGCCGGGACATCGCATTCGCGTGGCGATCTCGAACGCGCTTTGGCCCATGATTTGGCCGACGCCCTACGCCATGACCACTTCGCTTTACCTCGGCGGCGCTCAAACCTCGCGCCTCGAATTGCCGGTCGTTCCTGTAGAGTCCTCGGCGCGGCCCCACTTTCCGCCGATTGAAGAGTCGCCCCAGCTCGAAGGCGTGTCGTCAACCGGCGACACTTGGCCGCCGAAAGATTGGACCGTGACTCGCGACCTGATGACCGGCTCAACGCGCGTGATGTGGAGCGGCGAGGACGCCGGCCACTATCCGTGGGGCAATACCAAGGACTACGAGAAGATGACCTACGAGGTGCAGGACAGCGACCCGGCCGTCAGCACCGTGCACGCCGACGCCTCCACCACCGTTCTTCTGCCCAATCGCACGCTCGTCTGGAGCATCGTTCTCGATCTCCGCAGCGATTCCAAAAATTTCTACTATCATTTCGAGCGTCACCTCACCGAGAACGGCCATGAAATCCGCGCCAAGCATTGGGATGAAACGATCGCCCGCGACCATCAATGAAAAATACCGCCACGCTGCTGATCAGCTGCCCGGATCAAAAAGGCCTCAACGCCACCGTCCACGAATTTATCTACCGCGCCGGCGGCAATACTCTCCATGCCGACGAACATCAGGACGTCGGCAGCAATCTCTTTCTGATGCGCGTCCAGTGGGACCTCACAGATTTCACGATCGATATGCGCGACTTCGGCAGACTCTTTCAACCGGTTGCCGATCGCTTCCAGATGCAATGGCGCGTCGCGCTTTCCACCTACCGCCCGAAAGTCGCGCTCTTCGCCTCGCGCTACGACCACTGCCTCGTCGATCTGCTTTATCGCCAGCGTTCCGGCGAACTCGCGTGCGATATTCCGCTCGTCATCAGCAATCACGACGACGTGAAACGATGGACTGATTTCTACGGAATCCCTCTCCACGTTGTTCCGATTACAAAAGAAAACAAAGCCGGCGCGGAGCAAAAAGAAATTGAGCTCCTCAAGCCCCACGGCATCGATCTGATCGTTCTCGCGCGTTACATGCAGGTGCTTTCCACCGATTTCATCCGCCAGTTTCCGCCGCACCACATCATCAACATCCATCATTCGTTTCTGCCGGCGTTCATCGGCGGCAAGCCGCATCTCCAGGCCTACGTTCGCGGTGTGAAACTAATCGGCGCGACGAGCCATTACGTCACCGAAGTCCTCGACGACGGCCCCATCATCGAACAGGACGTAGTCCGCATCTCCCACCGCGACACGCTGGAGGATTTAATTCAGAAGGGGCGCGACCTGGAGAAAGTAGTTCTCTCGCGCGCCGTCCGCTGGCACATCGAGAATCGCATCCTGCTCTACGGGAACAAAACCGTAATCTTCGATTAATCGCAGTACGGGCACGCCATGTCGAAGATCCCGGATGAATTTCCGGGACCGTGCCCTCTCGCCCACGCGGCACCCCGTCGCATTTGCCGGACGCCGCGTCGCGATCGTCTCGCCTGTACGAAATCCTCTCGCTGCAGCCGCTCGCGCGCAATTCGTCAGGGCACGGCTTCAGCCGTGCCGAAAAGCTCCCCGCCCTCAGGGGTTTCAATCCCTGAGGTACTAATTTTTCTTCCGCGCAAAATGAAAAACCATCGGCGTGTCTTTCCCCTTCGCGCGCCACGTCCAAGTCTCGGTAATGTGATCCGCATCTTCAAACTGAATCACCAGCTTGTGCTGATGCCCAGTCTCTTCCGACGGCAAATTCCCCGCGCCCTGAAACGCAAACGCCAGCTCCTTCACCTCGCCTGTCCCCGGCGTCGCCTTCATCCGCGGCTGATTGTTCGTCGGGCAATAATGGACCAGCACAATCGAATCGCCGTCGATGCTGTACAGCGTCAGCATGTCTTCCATGCCCATCCCGGTCGGCGAGATCGTTTCCATCACCGCCGTTCCCGCGGCTACCATCTCAAATTTCGTCTTCGCCGCGCCGCCATCGCTGTCCTTGCCTTCCCAATTGCCCGCCAGCGACTGCAGTTGCTTGAACGCCGCCTTGGGCGGCGCGCCGGCCGGGAAAATCGGCGCACAAATCAGCGCCGCACTCAGCAAAACCACCGCATTCTTCACCCACTTTTTCATATATATCGCCTCGCGACATAGGGTCGCCCTGCGCTTAGATGCGCCTTTTCAGAATTGGTTAGCGCAAATCGAGGAGGGTTCTGCGAAATTTTTAGGCGCGATCGCCCGGCCGGGAGAGAATCCAAGCGGATAAAAACGGCATCTGAATCTCCAGAAAGGAACTACACATGAGCGAACACTACCACGACTCCGCCGACCTCCGCCTTCTCAAGGACATGCACAAGCTCGCGCCAAAGGACTTCGAAGCCTGGGTCGTCCTCGACAAGATCGTCGGCCGCGAAGACGGTGCGATTCCAAGAAAGTACCGGGAATTGATCGCCCTCGCCGTCGCTTGCACCACGCAGTGCCCCTACTGTATCGAGGTGCACGCCAAAGCTGCGAAGGCCAGCGGCGCCACTCGCGAGGAGCTTGCAGAGTCCGCGTTTGTGGCCGCAGCACTCCGGGCCGGAGGCGCTGCCACCCATGGCGCGATGGCCCTGAAGTTTTTCGACCAGCCGTGATCGCGGCTGCGCGATTGCGAGAGAGTATTAACCGGAAGTCGCGCCGACCAGAGGGGAATTAGCGAGCTGCGGCCGCCTGCGTATTTTTCAGATCGGCGGCCAGCAGACGGTGAAATAAATGCTCGCCGGCTTCGCGCCGCACCGAAAGCCGCCCCGCCTGGTATGCACGCGAGCTAAGCCCGCGCTGTACTCCGTCGCAAATCGCGATGTCTTCGATCTGCACGCGATCGCTCACCTCGATGCTCTGCCGGATGTACGGCATCTCCGACGCCTCCGTATTCCCGAAGTAAAAATCGAAAATCACTTCGCAGCGGTCCACCGCCAGCGGAATCACCAGGTTCGTATCGAGGTATCCTTCATACCAGTTCAGCATGAAGTTCGGATACTGCCAGAAGTAGTACGCGCGGTTTCCTTTGCGCGTCGCTGCAGCGTTTGCCTCCGAGCTGCTGTCCACCGTCACCGGACTCGACTGCACGCAGCAGCGATCCACGTTTTCAATCGTATAGTTCGTGTAGTCGAGAACGCTGTTCAGTCCCTTGTGCATGTGCGGCACGTGATATCCGCCGTCCAGAAAATTATCGACGTACACTTTCCAGTTGCAGTTCAGCGTGTAACTGCGCCGCTCGACGAACTTCAGATTCGAAAATCCAAGCGGCTGCGCCAGCGCAACCAGTTTCCCCAGAAACTCCGGCAGCGGCGCCGCCTGCGGATCCAGATTCACAAAAACGAATCGCTCCCAGGTCTCCGCGCGCACCGGCACCAGCCCGTTTTTCGCACGGTCGAAATCGCAAACTCCCTCGAATTCGGTCATTCCCCGCAGCTCGCCTTCCAGGTTGTAGGTCCAGCCGTGATAAGGACAACGCAGGTGCGGTGTGTGCCCGCACGGTTCATTCATCACCGTCATCGCGTGATGCCGGCAAACATTGAAAAACGCGCGCAGCTGGTTGTCGTTCCCCCGCACCACCACGATCGGCTCGCCCGCCACCGTCGTGGTCACGTACTGCCCCGGTTTTGCCACTTGCTCGGTCCGCGCCGCGAATTGCCACGTGCGCGAAAGCACGTTCCGCCTCTCGAGTTCCGCGATTCGCGCGTCCGTGTACCACGGCGCAGGAATCGTGTGCGCCTCCTCCAGCGGCGCCTTGGCGTCGTACGAAGCCAGAATCTCCTGGACCGGCCGTTCCATCCGCTTCACTCCTCGCTCTTCAAGAATAAGACTCTCAGACGCCAATCGCCCCGCGCAGCACCTGCAAAAATTGCGTGATCCGCACCTGATTTTTTTCCGGTTCCGCCGGATGCGGAAAAAGCCCCGGATCGAGTTCCTCGGTCAGCAGTGCGTCCTGAAAGCGCTCCATCGTCCAATCCAGAATCGAAACCACCAGCGCCGTGTCGATATCCGATCGCACCTCGCCCCGCGCGATTCCCAGCCGCACAAACGCCGCGCTGCCGTACGGATCTTCCGCGAGAAGAAACCGGTTGATCTCGCGCTTCAAGCTCAAGTCCACCCCGTAATTTCCCAGCAGCGCCACCCGGTAGGGAATCCAGTCCTCGCGCACCAGCCTCTCGGTCCGCAGCAGCCAGTAGCGAAGAATTTCGAAGAACCCCTTCTCGCGAATATTCGCAGGGCAATCGAGATACGCCGGAAACGATCGCACCGCTTTCTTGTACGCTTCGAGGAAAAGTCCTGCCTTGCTGCCGAAATATTGGAAGATCGACCCCTTCGCGAAGCCCAGTTGCGCCGCCAGATCCTCGATCCGTGCGGCGTGATAACCCTGCTCCGCGAAATGCCGTAGCGCGGCGTCGATGATCCGCGCCCGCTTCGCCTCCAATCGCGGCCCCGGATCGGGACGAAATCGCACCGGCGGCTCCAGCAGCGCGCGGCGCGTCTTTACCAGAGGCGTTGACCTGGGGTCATTCGCAGAAGCTGTCATTGGAATTTTTCCCCGCCTGTGCTATCTAGAGTTAGCGATTTCGCTGCTTGACCGGCGGTCATCCTAATTCAATATGCCCCCTCTGCGCAAGGCTTATGATGCGATTGTAATTGGCGCCGGCCACAACGGCCTCACCGCCGCGGCCTACCTGGCGCGGGCCGGACTGTCCACGATCGTACTCGAGCGCCGTGAAATTGTCGGCGGCTGTTGCGTCACCGAGGAAATCGCGCCCGGCTGCCGCGCTTCCACCACCTCTTATATTGCCAGCATGCTCCGCCCCACCGTGATTCGCGATCTCGATCTCGCCGCGCACGGTCTGCGCATGGTTCCGTGCGATCCGGCGCTGCTCGTTCCGTTTCCCGATGGGCAGGTGGTGCCGTGGTGGGCCGATCGCGATCGCGCCGTCGCCGAATTTCGCAAAATCTCGCCGCGCGACGCCGAAGCGTTCGTTCGCGTCGATGACCAGCTGAAAAAACTCGCGCGCTACCTCCAGCCCTTCTTCCTCGAGCCGCCCCCCGATCCCGCTTTTCACGGAGCCGAAGGCTGGCTCGAGCTTCTGCGCGTCGGCAAGCGCTTCCGGGGCATGACGAGCGCCGAAGTCGGCCAGCTCGTCGGATTTCTCACCGGCAGCCTCGGCGATTTTCTCGACCGCCATTACGAATCCGAAAAAATCAAGACGCTCTTCCTCGCCAATAATGTGTACGGAAAACACGGCGGGCCGTACGCTCCCGGTTCCGCTCTCGGGCTCCTCTTCCACCTGCTCAGCGGCGGCGACGGCGACACGCAGGGATTCTACGGGCACGTCATCGGCGGCATGGGCGCCATCGCTCAGGCGCTCGCCTCCGCCGGCCGAAAGCTGGGAGTCGAAATTCGCACTTCCAGCCCGGTCGCGAAAATCGATTCGCGCAACGATCGCGCGCGCGGCGTCATCCTCGACGACGGTTCGGAAATCAGCGGCCGCGTCATTCTCTCCAACGCCGATCCCAAGCGCACATTCCTCTCGCTTGTCGATCCTGCCGAATTGCCCGCCGAATTCCGCCAATCCATCGCCGCCATCAAAATGGACGGCCCCTGCGCGAAAGTGAATTTCGTTCTCAGCGAAGAGCCGCGCGTCAATGGAATGCCCGCCGATTTCACCGCGCCGCAGCGCTCCCTCTTCACGCTCGTTCCGTCGCTTGAATTCGCGGAGCGCTGCTACGATATTGCCAAGTTCGGCGAAATCCCCGAAGAGCTGTGGGTGGACTGCGTCGTTGCGTCCAACGTCGATTCCACGCTCGCGCCCGCCGGAAAACACATCATGACCACGTTCGTCCAGTACGTGCCCTACAAGTTGCGCGCGGGAACGTGGGACGAAAAACGCGAGTTGCTCGGCGATCGCGTCGTCAGGAAAATCGGCGAGTACGCTTCGAACGTTCCGAAGTCAATTATCGCGCGCCAGGTCCTGACGCCGCTCGATCTCGAACGCACCTACGGTCTAACCGAAGGCAATATCTTTCACGGCGATCTCTCGCTCGAACAGCTTTTCTTCATGCGCCCCGTTCCCGGCTGGTCGCAATATCGGACGCCCGTAAACGGCCTCTATCTATGCGGAGCAGGTGCGCATCCCGGCGGTGGCGTTACCGGCGCGCCCGGCTACAACGCAGCGCATCAAGCGCTCCGCGATCTAAAGCGAGGCCGCATGAAAAAAGCCGTCGCCTAAATGGCGGCGCAAAGTGTTTTCACAGTAGGGGCACGGCACGCCGTGCCCGCGGTCAAAGACTTCGCGCTGTCATCCTGAAGGCATCCGA
>JBOGNA010000034.1:0-8982 GCA_050746925.1 Candidatus Acidiferrales bacterium | reverse complement strand
GGTCAACACCGCGTACGGATTTCGCTCGTCCTTCGCAAGGTTGAAAACCAGAATCGAAATCGACTCCGGCGTGTGCCCCGGCGTCTCCAGCGCTTTCAGCCGCACCTTGCCGAACTCGAGAACGTCCCCATCCTTCATCGCCGTGAACGCGTACTCGGCTTGCGCCCGCGCTCCCAGATAAATCTTCGCTCCCGCCCGGTCGCGCAGCTCGAGGTGTCCCGCGATAAAGTCCGCGTGCAGATGGCTGAGAAATACGTGGCGAATCTGAACTCTGTGCTTCTCTGCGGCTTCCAGATAGCGCTGCACGTCTCGCTGAGGATCAATCACCGCTGCCGTGTGCGTATCTTCGTCCCCAATCAGGTACGAAGCATGCCCCAGGCAATTCAGGTAGAACTGTTCCAGAATCATATCGGGCCCCCATCTTGCCACGCTCTCGCACCCAATTGAAGTCCCCCAGTACCCATTCCGCTTCGGTTTCACAAGTACGTAGCTGCCTCTGCTTTTCTCGTAAATCTGAAATTTTCGCCGTACTCCGCGCTATCGCGGCAAATTCGGTGTAAACTCTCGGCGATTTACGAAGGCATCGGCGGACTTTGTTCTGCTGCCCGGGCTCATCCAGGAAAGCGCGAAATCAATAATAGCATCGGAGGACAGATGAAGAGCGGAACCATTCGAATCGCATTGCTGCTCGGTCTGTGCACGATCGTGTTTGCGGCTCCAGCGGCGTTCGCACAAGCGGCCGCGCCGGCACAGGGCGGCTCGACGAACGCACAAAAACTCGACAAACTAGAAGCGCTTTCCAAGCAGCTCAATCTCACGCCCGAACAGAAAGTGAAACTCCTCCCCATCCTGAAAGCCGAAGCTCCCAAACTGCAGGCGATCAAGGACAATACTTCGCTCACGGGGTTTCAGAAGATCAAACAGATCCGCGCTCTGCACGAGCAGACGAATCCGCAGGTGCAGGCGATTCTCACCCCCGAGCAATACCAGCAGTTGCAGACAATTCGCCAGCAGGAAATCGAAGGCATGATGCAGAAAAAACGCGCCGCGCAGTAACCAAACAAAAAATTGCATCAACAAGCCGAAGCATCTCACAAATTGAACATGTAAAGCAGAAGCCGCGTAAGGAACAAATCCACAACCAGAACAGCCACAGAGGACACAACGAATGCGGCGATCGTGGCGCGGCCCACCCCCGCGGTCCCGCCTTTCACTCCAAACCCCTCATTGCAACCTACGGTCGCAATGATAAATCCGAAAACAACCGGCTTCGCGAAGCCCATCACGAGGTCACCGAAAACCAGCGCATGGACGGCGCGTGTCCAGAACTGCTCGGCACCGAGGTGCAGAGTGATGCTGGCGACCAGAAACCCGCCGAGTAGTCCCGCACAGTCCCCCACTGCCACGAGCAATGGGAGCACCAATACCATCGCAAGCACACGCGGCGTCATCAGCTTGCGGATTGGGTCAATGCCGAGTCCCCGCATCGCATCCACTTGTTCGGTAACCACCATGGAGCCCAACTCGGATGCCATTCCGGTAGCGTTCCGGCCTGCGACCAGAAGCGCCGTAAACACCGGGCCGAGTTCGCGAAGGAGAGCGAGCGCTACGGCGTCACCCGTCAGAACCGTTTCGCCGAAACGGCTGAATTGTGCTGCGGAGTTCATGACAACTACCCCGCCAACGCAAAAGAGGGCAACGATTACAATCAGCAACGAACCCACGCCAATCAGGTCCATCTGTACGACCAAGTCGGCGGCGTAACGTGTCGTAGTGAAGATGTCCCGGACCGACTGAACGGTGAGAAGCGTGTATTTTTGGAACGAGAGAGTTCGCATCTTCAATTCATTGCCGATGACTGAGGGAACCGAAGGTGAATTCACAGTTGCACTCCTATCACGACGGACGGCGTCAGCGTCGACGCCTGTAAGGCTGCCACAAGAGGGAACATACACTAGGACAACTAGGCGCAGAAGTACAACGCAGACTGCTGGGAGTTGACGACAGAGCCGCAGAAGGAATGAAATTGTTTGAAACGCTTTGGCTCCCTGAAACACCACTTACCGGAACTGCACAACCTAGGAATCGTCACGCAGTTTCCCAAGAATAGGCGTTTGCGAATCCGGCCAATAAGGGTGAAGTATGTCCACCAGCTCCAAAATCCAGCCGACGGCTCAAGATCCGGTCAAGGTCGACCCAGAACACTACAGAGTGGAGATGGAGAACGAAAGGGTCCGGATACTTCGCGTTAGGTATGGGCCACATGAGAAATCGGTGATGCACGGACACCGAACCCTGGTCGAGATAAACCTCACCGTCGCTCATCTCACGTTCACCTATCCTGATGGTAGGACAGAGACCATCCAAGCCAAACCCGGACAGGTCCTTACGTTTCCGCCGTTTGAGCGTCTGCCGGAAAACTTGAGCGATTTTCCCTATGAGGCAATCGCGATTGAGTTGAAATAGCCGCGGGAGTTCAAGGCCCTAACAAAAGGAGTGAGTAAAACTCGCCGTATTTCTCGTTGGGCCGGGAACCAACCGTCATGCAGTGCTCGAAGGTCGATTTCGGCGCCTTTCAAATGTGCGGTGCGCGTGCATTCCGTTTCGAACACAGGAAGAGCTCGAGTCAAGAGGTTGGGCCACCTGTTTCCGTCCACGAAGTAGGTCTCCCGGTCTTATAGAATCAAACGCCCCCCTATCTGCAACCCAGGCTTCTCATTAACGGGCTCGGCTTCGTTGCTACAATTGCGAGCGCCACATTCGGCCCACACTGTCGAAATCGAGCGGTCTCGAGCGTCATTGTAGTGGCGGACCACAATGGCCGCCTATCCCCCAACAAGGAGGCTTCACATGCAATACCTTTTGATCCTTTACGCGGAAGAGGCAGGTTGGCTCAATATGACGAAGGCCCAGCAGGAACAGGGAATGGCGGCCTATAAGGCCTACACCGAGGCGCTGAACAAGGCGGGCGTCCTGAAGAGCTCGAATCGCCTCAGGCCGATTTCGGATGCGACCACCGTACGCGTCGAGAATGGAAAGTCGCAGGTGTTGAACGGCCCCTATACCGATTCAAAAGAGCAGCTGGGCGGCTACTACCTCATTGACGTGCCCGATCTCGATGCCGCGCTCTCCTGGGCAGCCCGCTGCCCGGGCGCAAGTCATGGGACCGTCGAGGTACGCCCCGTCTGGGCCATGCCGGCGAGCGCCGCAGCGTAATCACATGAACTCCCGCGAAGGTGACGAGCAGGCGCGTAGCACGGCGGACGCGGTCGCGCGCCGCAGCTACGGCAAGCTCGTCGCCTTTCTCGCGGCATGGACGCGGGATGTCGCTGCTGCCGAAGATGCGCTCTCCGAGGCGTTCGCATCAGCGCTTGCCGATTGGCCGCTGAATGGCTGCCCTTCGAATCCTGAAGGATGGTTGTTGACCGTCGCCCGTCGAAAGAGTATCGACGCCATCCGGGAACGGCGGCGCAAGGAGATTGCCGGCGAGGAGTTGCAAGCTATGGCTGAGGGGCTCGACGCTGCCGCAACCAATGCGGAAATCCCGGATCAGCGACTCGCGCTGATGTTCGCTTGTGCGCACCCTGCGATTGACGCCTCCACTCGTGCCCCGCTGATGCTGCAAGCGGTGCTCGGATTCGATGCGGCGATGATCGCCTCGGCGTTCCTGATTTCTCCGTCAGCGATGGGGCAGCGTCTGGTTCGTGCGAAAAGCAAGATCAAGCAAGCGGGCATCCCGTTTCGCATTCCTGGTCGCGAAGAGCTCCGCGACCGGCTCTCGACCGTGCTGGATGCGATTTACGCGGCCTTCGCAGAAGGCTGGATCGACGCCGCGGGGACGGATGTGGCCCGCCGCGATCTTGCGGAGGAAGCCATATTCCTTGGCCGGTTGGTGACGACATTGCTCCCGGCCGAGCCGGAAGCGCTCGGGCTGCTTGCTCTCATGCTTTATGCGGAGGCTCGCCGGCGGGCGCGGCGCTGCGCCCAAGGTGAGTATGTGCCGCTTGCGGAGCAGGATCCCGCGCTCTGGGATTCGCAGATGATTGTTGAGGCCGAAGCGTTGCTCCTCCGCGCCAGCGCCCTCCAGTCCATTGGCCGGTATCAACTCGAAGGCGCGTTGCAGTCGGCGCATGTTTCCCGTCGCCGCACAGGCCGCGCCAATTGGGAAGAAGTGGTGCAGCTCTACGATGCGTTGATGTCGGTCTCCGGCTCGCCGGTTGTGGCTATCAATCGCGCCCTGGCGATCGCGGAGGTGCACGGGCCGAGCGCCGCACTCGACGCCATCGAAGAGGTAGCCGCCGACGTGCGCCTCGCCCAATATCAACCCTACTGGGCGGCACGCGCTGAGCTGCTGGCCAAGACTGGTGCGCACGCGGAGGCCAGCCGTGCGTACGAAATCGCAATCGGTCTCGAGCGCGACGCCTCCGTCCGCCGCTTTCTGCAGCAGCGTCAGTCGGCGTTGGCGCGCTGACCTCACCGTTCCCGGATCACCAGCTACACTGAAGTTATTCCGAGCCAGAAGTCCCGTTCTGGGATATGGAAGCGCCCAATGCGAGCTGTGCCCGAGCTTTGGTGGAGGAGGAACCACCAGTGATCGGACGGCGCAGGCTTCGCCCTGCGTTAACCGCGCTCTTCCTCGGATGGAGTTCAAATGCAGGCCTGCGCCAGGCCCTGCAAGAAAGAAGCTATCTCCGCCGCTTGGACATCTCCGGGACGCCACCACCGCCGACGACGATTTTGTTGTTTGCCATTGCGCGCGCGGGCTTCTTCGTCTTGTCACTCCCCACAACCGGCTGAATGTTGTATTCGATAGTGCTCTCGAGGGTGCCATTGTTGTTTCCAACAAAATAGGCGCTCGAATACGCCGGGATGGGGACGGCCAGCGAATAGGGCTCTTCCGTTTCCGGATCCACAAATTGAATTTCCAGGAGGTCATCGACTTCTGAGATGAATTCCAGGATGGCGCGATTGGGGATGCTTACGACCGGCTTGTTCACACCTCCCTTGGAATCGGTGATTTTCACTATTTCTGCCGGCTTGATCTTTTTCGCGGGTGCTGGTTGTGCCATGGTGTTTCTCCTTTTCGGGATTTCACTTCTTTCCGGGGACGTGGAAATTCGGGTCCTTTAATACGGAGACCAGACCGGGAATATTTTTCAGTTCGTCCAGGTCGTAACCGTGCTTGAGAGCAAGCTCGACGTGGGAAATGGCTTCGCGGCGATCACCCAGGACTTCGTAGGCTTCGGCGACATCTCCCAGGACCAGAGCATCATCGGGAGCCATAGCCAGAGCCGCCTGAATGCCGGTGAGTGCTTTGCCGCGAAGTTTCTTACGAGCATAGAGGACGGCGAGGTCCGATTGGACTCTTGCATCCCTGGGCCGAACCTTGACCTGCGCCTCAAGCAATTCCAGCACCCGATCTGCTGCCGCTTTGGCCTTGGCTTCGTCACCCAGCCAGGAGTAGGCGTTCTCCAGATTTTCCCAGACGCGAAAATCCTGATCGTTGAGAGCCAAGGCCTTTTCCGTGGCGGCAGCTGCGTCGGCGTATCGTTTCTCTGTGTAATAGATAGCACCCAAATTGGAATACGCTATGTAGCTGGGGGCCAACTCGATGGATTTCTTCAGTGCTGCCTCGGCCTCGGTATTCTTGCCCAGGTCCGATTCCACGGCGCCCAGATTGCTGTAGGCGGTGGCGTTGTCGGGTGTCAGCTCGAGGACATGCTGGAACTGAGCTAAGGCATCGGCATAACGGCTTTGGCGGTAGTAGAACCAGCCGAGCTCGTTATATCCAGACCAATAATCCGGGCGGAGAGCGGCAGACCTCTTGTAATTCTCTTCGGCCTCTCCGAGGCGTCCTGACTGCTCGTAGGTGCGAGCCAGACCC
Source organism: Candidatus Acidiferrales bacterium (assembly GCA_050746925.1). Classification (GTDB taxonomy): domain Bacteria; phylum Acidobacteriota; class Terriglobia; order Acidiferrales; family UBA7541; genus Palsa-295. The sequence goes on along the minus strand of JBOGNA010000034.1, from coordinate 3,098 downwards.
GCCAGTGCTTCGGGATCGCGCGGATTGAGCTGAAGCGCATGTTGAAACTCCTCGAGCGCGAGGTCATGTTTTCCGGTGCTGGCATGCACGCGAGCGAGCGTGACATAGACGCCGGGGAGGCTGTCGCTGAGTTGTGCGGCCTTCTGCGAATTGGCGAGCGCTTCATCCACCCACTTCGGATTCTGCTCAAGCTGATACTTCATGCGAAACGCTTCACCAAGTTGCGCATACGCGACGGCGAAGCGCGGGTCGGTTTTCACGGCGGATTGCAGGGCGTTGACGGCGGAATCGAGGTTTCCTGGTTTGTCGTAACGCTGCATGTAGCCGAGAGCTTTTAAGTAGTCCTCGTAGGCGGCGGGTGTCACGGAGCCGCCGGTATTCTTAAGCATGTCGGCGGTGACGGTGATGTGCATCAGGCGGGCGAGCTTCGCGACGGCTTCGTCTTGGAGCGTGGAGAGGTCGCCGGCGCGGTCTTCGAGGCTGGCGGAGCCGATCTGGCGCAGATTCTTTGTGTCGATGAGATTGACGGTGAGGTGGACGTCTTGGCCGTCGCGCTGGATGCTGCCTTTGACCACGAGGTTTGCGCCCAATTCGCGGAGGGCGTCGGAGGGGTCGTTAATTTTGCGGCGGCGAACTTCGCTCGAGGGGACGACCCAAAGCGATTGCTGGCCGACGTCGAGGTTGGACAATTTGCCCGCGAGGCTCTCCATCAAACCTTCGGCAAGCGGTCCATTGGTGGGATTGTCGCCGATATTGTCGAAGGGGAGCACGGCGATGTGTTTCTGGCTGCTTGCGGCGATGTTGCCGGTGAAATGTTCGCGCACCGAAGGAACGAAGGCAAGGCCGGCGGCAGCGAGGATGAGTGCGGCGGCGACCAGGATCAGCCAGGGAAACTTTCGCCGGTGCTGTGATACGGGCATCCAGGCGGAATTGCTGGCGTGCTCGACGTACTTCTGCAATTCCGCTGGGCGGAGAGAGCGCGTGACGGCGAAGGGGTCGGGGGCGGCGGACTCGGGGAGGTGCACGCGCGTTTCACGCAAATCGGAGAGCATCTCGCTGCAGGTTTGATAGCGGTTGGCGACATCTTTTGAGAGTGCGCGATAGGCGATTTTCTGGAGTTCGACGGGGACACCATCCATCGGGCGCGGTGGCTCGTGCAGGATGGCAACGATAATGGAGGGAGCGCTATCGCGAAGGAAGGGGTTTTGACCGGTGAGCATTTCGGCGAGGACGATGCCGAGGGCCCAGATGTCCGCGCGCTGGTCCACATTCGTGCCGATAACTTGTTCGGGGGACATGTAGCTGACCGTTCCGGTGGTGCCGCCGGTCTGCGTGGCCGAGTGGCCGGCGATGACGCGCGCCAGGCCAAAATCCACAATCTTTGCGGCACCCTGGCTCGAGATCATGACGTTCGATGGCTTCACGTCGCGGTGAACAATGTGATGGGAATGCGCCTCGGCCAGGCCTTCGGCGATTTGGATGGCGATGTCCACGGCATCGCGAAAGGGAAGGGGGCCGCGGCGAATTTTTTGCGCCAGCGATTCGCCGTCGTAAAAGGCCATGACGATGAAGGAGCGGCCGTCAGCAGTTTCTTCAATTCCGTGGATGACGCCGATGTGCGGGTGGTCGAGGGAAGAGGCGGTGCGGGCTTCCTTGAGGAAGCGTTCCTTCTCTTTTTCGCTGACGTTCAAATCCGGAGGCAGGAATTTGAGAGCTACAGTGCGCTGAAGTTTTAGATCGATCGCTTCATAGACCACACCCATCCCGCCGGCGCCCAGCTTTCCAAGGATTTGGTAGTTGGCGACGCGCTCACCGGAAGAAAGAGCGCTAGCTGCCTCAGGCATCTCCGCTCCTCAAATGGAGCCACAAGCCGGAAGGGGACGCACGCGCTTCGCTCGAATCATGGGGGGCGAAGGGCGCGGCGCGCAGCGATGATATGCCTTCGCCTTCGAGAGATGCAAGCACCGTCGTACAAAAGCCTCATGTACAGAGAGAGTTAGCGATTCTCCTGGGTTATTTGATGGCGCCGGCGATGAAGCAGTCGAGAAAGGTGTGATCGATGAGCGCGATGGGAGCTGGTGACCGGAGCGTCTCGATTTGAGCTGGGCGGTGATAGCGGGATTTATCAACACCCAATGCCAAGCCCCCTTGAAATGCCTGGATCACCGATCGTTTCCGATGATCCGACTTACCGAAGGCTTGGCTGCCGCGATTGTGCCGTAAGGATGGCCAAGACGATCAACATGGTTACAGTCACAACGTCAAAGATTGCATGCAGAGTGTTCGGCCTGATGCCATTGCGCTCGGGCAAAATGCGTGCGTAGTTCCATACATGGCCCGGTCGGCTATCCGTTGAATTGCCAGCCGGTGGTAGCGCCCGGCATTTCCGCCGTCACGATTTGCGCATCCCCAAGATGCCGGCCAGCGAAATCGTCTTCTCATACAAGGTCAGAGTATGAGTGCTGACTTAGAAAGAGAATTGAAACGAAACACGCCCCTTCGTCACTACTGCCATGACGGACCAAACCATCCCGGAATCCATCGCTGATTCTGAATTCTGGTGATTGCCCCGGAGTCAGGATGTTGCGGGCTTCGGAATTCGGGTTCGTTGGGTCCGGAATCGAATCGTGCGAGGCTCTGCCATGAACCAGATCTCCGGGCCAGTTCGCCTCTGCCAGCTGTTGTTGCTAGCCGCCACTCTGAGCGTGGCCGCAGCGCCTGCGTTGCGCGCTGCCGCGACAGATGCCACAGCTCAAGTTCGTCGGGCAGACACTGCGATCGCGAATGCCTCCGCCCAAGACGTCCCTCTCTTCGCTCCCACAAGCTTTGCGGCGGCAGCCAAGGAATTTCGCACAGCTGAAAGCGCGTTGAAGAACAAACAGGATGCGCAGGCCATTGCCGCGTCGGAACGAACCCTGAAGCTATTGGAAAAGGCCACGTCCGCCGCATCCCAGACGCGGGAGCTCTTGAAGGATGCCGTGATTCTTCGGACTTCCGTTCTCGGTCTTGACACAAGGTTGTTGTCACGCGTTGCCGCTGCCGACGAACAACTGAAAGAGGCCGCGGCCAGCGCCGAGGCGGGAGATAAGGACCATGCC
>JBOGNA010000033.1:0-7961 GCA_050746925.1 Candidatus Acidiferrales bacterium | reverse complement strand
TCCCCGCGGGGACCACAGTAAAGTTCACTCGGTCTCTCGAAGATTTTCAGCCGTCGCAGGGATGGGGCTACACGATCTACCTGAATGGCCTCACCCAGAAGTTCAGCAAGGCCGCGACGATTCTCAGCAACATTTTCCAGATCGAGTTCGTTCCCTCTGACACCGCCTCGCTCTCCCCCGGTCCCTACCGCTACGCAGAACGTCTCGTGAACGATGGCAGCGTCGATTCGTCGCTCGCCGGCGAAACATACGACATCACTGGCGATGAGCTCGTGATCAACATCGAGCCGAACGTAGGGAGCGCGGCGGCCGGCGCCTTCAACACATGGGAAGCGCAGACGCTCGTGGTGGTCGAGGCCGCGATCTCTGGCCGGCTCACGTCGGACATCCAGGCATATCAAATCGCCGGGCGCTCCGTCAGCAAAATCCCGATCGCAGATCTCCGCAAAATTCGCGGTGAACTCCGTGCGGCGATCTGGCGCCAGAACAATCCCGGTCAGCTCGGGGTCCCATTTCGAGTCGCGTTCGAGCTCGAGAATGAATCGCCGGACTACCCACCGACCTGGCAGGACGTCACGGGGCTGGATCGATGAACGCGCCGCCCTGGCTCCGCAATGTCGGCCGGTTCATCGCCGGCAAGCGCGCGCTCACCGTTTTTAACGGCGCAATGGGCGGCCGCCTGACGATGGATTGGATCGCTTCGATCCTCTCCGCCGACCAGGAAATCAAAGGCAACATGCGGCTGCTCCGCGCACGTGCCCGCGAACTGTCGCGAAACAATCCCGTCGCGAAGTCCTACCTGAAGCTGCTCACTGCCAATGTGCTCGGCGAGAAGGGCATCGGCTATAAGGCCCAGGTGCGGAACAATGACAAGACACTCAACACCGGCTTCAATCAGAAGATCGAGGCCGCGTGGTGCGAGTGGAGCAAAAAGGGAAACTGCACCGTCGACGGCAAACTCTCATTCCGCGCGGTCCAGAACCTGGTGCTGAAGAACGTCGCGACCGACGGCGAGGTGTTCATTCGCATGGTGCGCGGCTTCGACAATAAGCACCGCTTCGCGATCCAGCTTTTCGATGCCGATCAGGTCGACCATCTTTTCTCGCGCTTCGCTTCGAAGTCCGAGAATGAGATTCGCATGGGCATCGAGGTCGACGCGTGGGGACGTCCAGTCGCATACCACGTCAATCTGAAGCATCCGAGCGATCTCGGCGGCTCGCTGCTCCGCGAACGCATCCCCGCGGATCAGATGCTTCACCTCTACGATCCCGAGCGGATCAGCCAGACGCGCGGGATCACCTGGTACCACCCCTGCATGGTTGAGCTCCGCATGCTCGGGGGATACGTCGAGGCGGAACTTGTCGCCGCGCGCACGAGCGCCGCAAAGATGGGTTTCCTCGAGCAGGTCGACGCTTCCGGTTTTGTCGAGCCGAATCCCGACGCGAAATATCGGATTGAGGCGCAGCCTGGGGTGATCGAGCAGCTCCCGCCTGGCATGAAGTTCAATCCGTGGAACCCCGATCATCCATCGAATGCGTTCCCGATGTTCGTGAAGGCGATGCTCCGGTTCGTCGCATCCTCGCTCGGCGTCTCCTACAACGCGCTCGCTTCCGATCTCGAGGGAGTGAACTACTCATCGATGCGTTCCGGTCTGCTCGTCGAACGCGACCAGTGGAAGATGCTCCAGTCACTCGTGAAGGAGCAGCTCCTGCAGCCGATTTTCGAGGCGTGGCTTTCGATGGCGTTGCTCTCGGCCGCGCTCGTGCTTGATTCGCGCGATCCCTCGCGCTTCTGCGAGGGCAAATGGGAGCCAAGGGGATGGCTCTGGGTTGACCCGCTCAAGGACGTGCAGGCCGCGATTCTCGGCATCGGGGCCGGTCTCACGAATCGCGACAAACAAATCTCCGAGCAGGGCGGCGACTACGAGGAAGTGTTCGAGCAACTCGCCGAGGAACAGAAGGCGGCGGACAGGCTCGAGCTGAATCTCGTGGTCACCGCGAAGGCTCCGACGGTCGACAAGGGTCCGAAGGAAACGGTCGAGCCGGCGGATGAAGAAGATGCCGGCGCGGACGATAGCGAAGGAAAGAAGGCGGCTGCGGGCGGTTCGAGCCGCGTGATCTCACTCAGGAGGAGCGAATGAAAACCCCACTTTTGGAACGCGAGAAGGAACCGATCGGTGACTCGCTCCCCATGTTGATGCGCGAGTTCGAAGTCCTGGAAATGGTCCCGGTCAAGAAGCGCGAGAAAAAAGTCCTGACACCCGATGAGGTGAAGGCTCGCGCGGAGCGCGCGCAACGTCGCAAGGCGAAGAAGGACGCCGGCGAGCAGCCGGACCCGGAAGACGAAGAGGACGACGACGACGGCGAGAATTCGCAGGACACCGACAATCAGAGCAAGGAGGCGCAGGGCAAGCGCGACGAGGACCGCTTCGACATTTCGATTTCGTCGGAGTTCCCGGTTGAGCGATGGTTCGGGAAGGAAATCCTCGACCATTCCGCCGGCGCCGTAGATCTCTCGCGCGCCAAGCGCGGCCTCTCTTTTCTCGATTCGCACGACGCCATGTCGGTGATCGGGATCGTCGAGAACGTAAAGGTGGGCGACGACAAAAAGCTTCGCGGTCAGGTGCGGTTCTCCAGGAGTGCTCCGGCTCAGCAGATCAAGACGGACATTCAGGACGGCATCCGGCGCTTCATCTCTGTCGGCTACATGGTCAACGAATACGTGCTCGACAAGTCCTCGAAGGAGGAAGGCGACACGTACCGTGCGACGAAATGGACGCCGATGGAGGCGAGTTCGGTTGGCGTCCCCGCCGACCCGAGCGTAGGGAATGACCGCAAGGCCGGGGTCCGGCAGTACCCGGTTTCAGTTCGCAGTGCAAACCCGGCTTCCGAGCCGAATCTCAAGGAGGTCAACGTGGCACAGGAAAACGCTGTAGCAGTCACTGAATCACGGACCGCCGCCGCTGAAATTATTCGGCTCGGCAAGGTCCACGGGATCGAGCACGACAAGGTGGTGGAGTTCGTCTCGGGCAACAAATCCGTCGACGAATTCTCCCGCTTCGCGCTCGAGGAGGTCGCCAAGAAGGGCGCGGCCGCCGTTCGTCAACCGCCCGCCGAGAGCCAGGAACGTCTGGACCTCAACACGCGGGAGCAAGCCGAGTACAACATCGCGCGGGGCATCATGACCGCGATCCGCAACGACGAAGCGTCGAAGAGCGGAGTTTCGAAAAGGGACAACTGTCTCGAGCTCGAAATCTCCGACACGATCGACAAGGGCTGGACCGGCTCCCGGCACGGCGGCATTTTCATTCCCTGGAGCATCCGCACGGGGATGACGCCGGAAATGCGCACGAAGTATCCGAATCTTTTCAAAACGCGCGCGGGTCTCGACTCCGGCACGGCCACGGCCGGCCAGGAACTGAAATTCACCGAACCCGGTGAGTTCATCCAGTTCCTGTACAACTCGATGCGCGTGAAGGAACTTGGCGCGCGCACGATCGCTGGCCTCCGCGATAACGTCTCCTACCCGAAGCAGACCGGTAAAGCGACCGGCTCGTGGGTGGGTGAAAATCCAGGGTCCGATGTTAGCGACTCCGCGCTGACGCTCGGGTCCATCGCCAGCTCGCCGCGGACCTACCAGTCTTCCTCGAGCTATTCCCGCCAGTTGCTCGCTCAGGCCGTCATCGATGTCGACACTCTCGTGCGCGAAGATCTCGCGCGCGACATGGCTCTCGCCGTGGATAGCGTGGCGATCGTCGGCGGCGGTTCGAACCAGCCGACCGGAATCGTTCCGACTTCCGGCGTTCAGTCCTACGTCGCGATCGCGGACTCCGGCAATGGCGGCGCGCTCGCATGGGACGACATCGTGATCATGAGCGAAAAGCTCGAGGACGCGAATGCGGATCAGCTCGGCGATGGCGCCTGGCTGACGACTCCTGGCGTGAAGTCCTCGCTCAAGCGCACGGCGCGCTTGGGGAACACGATCGGTCTGCCGATCTGGGCGGACGACTCGACGGTCGATGGCTATCGCTCGCGATCTTCGAACCAGGTCACGAAGAACTCCACGAAGGGCACCAGCGGAGCAACCCTGCACACGATCATCCGGGGGATTTTCGAAACGATGGTGATCGGGATGTGGGGCAGCGGGTTCGAACTCGTGGTCGACCCCTACCGCCTGAAGAAGCAGGGCATGATCGAACTCACCACGTTCATGCTCACCGACGTCACGCTGAAATATCCGGTCGCGTTCGTCGTCGCGAAGTACATTTCGACGGTCTAGTTCATCGGCCGTGCTTCGGCACGGATAAAACCAGCGGCGCGCGGGCGGGACCGATTCCGCCCGCTCCCCGCCGCAGAAAGAGAGGCGACTTGTGAAAGAGGAAACGCAAGAAAAGGCCCGGCAGCAGGAGTCGGAGCAGCAAGACGAGGGCATGGGTTCCGCCTCCACGGTTCCCGCTGGCATGAGGCGCGTTCGCCTCGTCCGTTCCATCGTCCTCGGGGCAAAACACGCGGAGGCCGGTTCCGTCCATGATGTCGGACAAGCGCTCGCACATCGTTTGGTCGGAGAAGGTTCCGCGGAGCACGTTCATCCCGAGAAGGCGCCAACTTCGGTCAATCGAATGGTGACGCCTGGCAACGCCGACCCGAAGCCGCGGCAAGTATCACCGGCTCCGCCACGGGGCGGTCCGAAAGGGAAGGACAAGGAATAAATGCCGACGCCGTCCACCGCTCCTGCGTTCGGCGATTCCGATATCCCCGCACTCATGGCGGATATGGGGATCGCGATCACCGTGGGAGGAGCGGGCGGCGTCGGTTTACTCGATGAGGCGGATCAGATCCTCGTGCAGGACGTGAATCGCGGCGAGGTAGTGGCCACGGCGACGACCCTCACGATTCAGACGTCCGCTTTTCCGAACGCCAAGATCGGGGACGCCGTGGTCGCCAACGGCCACAATTTCACGGTCCGCGAACGTCTCCGCGAGAGCGACGGCGGGCTGACCAAGCTGCTGCTCGGGAATTAGCTGCACACACTTTTCGGAGGAGGAAGTCATGTCGAAGACAACGCGGCTCTCACTCGTGAAGCCGACGCATGGGATCAATGAAGTGGAAGGCGAAACACTCGGCGTTCCGAACGAGGCCGTCAATCTCGATGCGATCGATGCCGCGATTGCGGCTCCCTACGGTCTCGCCGATTACACCGCAGACGGCGCGATCGCTCAAAAAGAAGGGACGGTCACGATCTCGAAAGTCACGGCAGCCGCGATGACGCTGGCCGACCCGACCTCTGGCGCCGATGACGGAAAGCAGCTCACCATCATCTGCGGCACCGCGCACGCTCACGTCATCACGGTCGCGACGACGCTCAAGAGCGGCACGAACAACACGATCACGCTCACCGGCGCGGTCGGTGACCTGGTCGTGCTGAAGGCCGTGGGTGGGAAGTGGTGTTTGATGCCATCGGTCAATGCGACTGCTTCGCACGTCTAGCAGCGAGGTCTAAGTGTCGACGTCGATTCGCGAGCAAATCATGGTCGCTCTCGTGGCCGCTCTCAGCGGCTCGAGCGGCATCTCGGGGCTGACGATTCACCGGGAACGAACTCGGCCGATCGAGACCGATTCGCTGCCGGCGATCATGATTTACGCGGACGACGATGTGCCGAAGCCTCTTGCGCAGCAGAATTACCGCGCTCCGCTGACGGAGCGCCAGTTCTCGCTGGCATTGGAGTGCCGGGCGCAGGGTTCGGGGAGCGTCTCACCGGATGAGGCGTTGGACCCGGTACTCGTGTGGGCGTTGAAAGCAATCGGCGTGGATGAGACCTTTGGCGGTCTCGCGAGCGGCGTGGAAGAAGGCAGGACGGTGTGGAGTTCCCGCGAGGGAGACGTTCCGGTCGCATCGGCCAAGCTGAGCATCACCATCAAGTACCGGACGAGCAGGCTCGATCCGACTTCAAAAAGTTAGACGGAGGACACAATGCCAGGACTGAAATATCCCCTCTCGCATGTCCCCATGCTCGGAAAGGGTTCGATCCTGTTGGATATTTTCGATCCGACGACCGGACTCCCGACGGGCCTGCGGCATCTCGGGAACTGCACCAAGTTTGAAATTGACCTGAAGGACGACATCGCGGAGCTCTACAGCTCGCTCAACAAGAGCGTCTCGCTCATCGCGACGGCCGTGAAAAAACGCCAGCCGAAAATCAGCATCACTGGCACGGACTTCTCTTCCGACCACGTCGCCATCGCGCAGATGTCGAGCGGGAAGACCGCGCTGGCAACGACCGCGACGACGATCACTTCGGAAGCTCTCATTTCCGCGGCGCAGACCGCTAACGCGATCGGCCGCTATTTCCGCCTGGCGAATAACAACGTCGACGGGTCCGGGACGCGGCCGGTGCTCACGCAGGCGCCATCCACGGTACTCGTGGACGGGACCGACTGGATTCTCGCCGACGCCGTGAGCGGCCTGATTTACATTCCGGCCGGCTCCGCGATCGACACGACCGGAGCGCATGCGGTCACCTGCACCTACCACACCCTGGTCGGATCGAATGACCAGGTCGCGGCAGGCATCGTTCCCTTCCAGAAGGGCCACATCCTCTTCGTGCCGGACCCTGTCGATGGGCAAAAGATCGGCTGCGATATCTGGCGCGCGAACCTCAACCCGAACGGCCAGGTCGGTCTCATCGCCGACGATTACGGCAACTGGTCGCTCGACGGGAACATTCTCGACGACGCGGCGAATCACCCGTCGGCACCGTTCTATCAGTACACGTTCTTCTAAGCGGGGAGGGCTGGCGCTGCAACAAATTCTCGGCGCTTAGAAGGGGAGGAACGAGGGGGAGTCGGAGCGAACGGCTCCCCCTAATTTTAAGAAGTCAGCGGGCGGCGATCCCGTCCCGGAGGAAGCAATGCTCGAAACGATTAGCCTCGACGGCAGGAAGTTCACCGGCATCGCGCAGTCCCTCACCGCAAACCAGGACGATTACATCCTCGCGCATCTTCGTCTCGCCGGCGCAATCGAGGTGCTCGACGACCTCGACGGCGTCACGCGCACGAAGGAGAAACGCGCCGAGGACCTGCTCACCCGCATTCTGCTCTCGGGCCGGACCCACCACATCCTGGCCGGCTGTCTCACCGAGGACGGGAAACTCTGGAATCGGAAGGACGCGGAAGCGAATGCAGAGCGATTCGGGGCGATCACCGACGTCTCGGAAAAAACCGAGATGCGGAAATCGATTGTCACGTTCGTGATCGGTTTTTTTTCGTTAGGGGAACCATCATCGGAGACTTCCCGGAAATCTTCGAGCCGGAGCGCAAAGGTCCCCCCTACAAAGAGCGCGGCGGCAGCGACCTCGGGGACTTCGCACCGCTGATTCGGGAGGTCGCGAATCACGACCTCGACCGCGTTCGCTCAGTGATGGACTGGCCGCTCCGGGACGCCATGCTCGCGTACCTGCAATGTTTGAGATCCACGGCCTGGCGGAACTATCAGCTTGAACTGCTGGTGTGGAGCGCGCTTGCTCCGCACCAGCGCAGAAAGACGGACCCGCCGTCAATCCCGCGGGTTCTGAGGGGTTAACAGATGGCTGACGCTCCCGAGATCAAAGTCAAACTGACGGCGGAGGACACGGGTGTCTCCGCTGCGATCAAGGAACTCGGTGCGCAGCTAAAAAATCTGAAGAAGCAGCAGGACGATACTGCGGCTTCCTCATTCTCCCTCGCGAAAGCGTTCCAGGGGATCGTCGCCGCCGGCGCCGGAATCGCGCTGGTGAAATTTGGCAAGGACGCATTCGACTCCGCGGTCAACATCGGGAAGATGTCGGACAAGACCGGCATCACGACGCAAACTCTCAGCGTATTCCACAAAGTGGCAGGCGACGTCGGGGCCTCGACCGAGGCTGTCGACAAGGGCCTCACCAAAGCGGCGAAGTCCATAACCGAGTTCGAGCAGGGAAGCATGAA
>JBOGNA010000032.1:0-41229 GCA_050746925.1 Candidatus Acidiferrales bacterium | reverse complement strand
GGTCATTCACTTCTTTGCGAACGATGGCGACGCCCAGTTCGGAGGTGGAAGTTTCGAGCGCCGCAGCAATGGCCTGTACAGTGACGGTTTCTTTTATGGAGCCGGTCTTGAGAGTGATGTCGAATGTTGCGGTCTGGTTGACGAGGAGCGTGATGTCGGATTGAACGGCGGTGGTGAAGCCGTCTTTGCTGACGCGAAGGTCGTAGTTGCCGGGCTGGATGTCAGTGAAAACATACGCGCCAACGGAATTGGTAGCTGCCGGGCGGTCCAGATTTGTCCCGTTGTTGTGCAGGACGACGGAGGCGTCCGGAATGATCGCGCCCGTCGTGTCATGGACGGTGCCGTTGATCGCGGCCTGCGCTTGCGCGCGAGCGGCGCTCGGCTGGAGGAGGCATAGATCGGCGAAGAACAGCGCGATCCATGCGAGAGACCGAAACTTGGAAATGCGGCAAGAAATCTTAGATGTCATCATCGCTTCTCCCAGCCATAAGCGAGTGCCAAGGGAGCGGCTCTTCTCCCCTGGTAGTTTCGAAAAGTCGTAAGATCGCCCCGATTGAATAGACCAACCCCGTAAAACCCGAAATAGACAACCCCAATGGATGCGTTGATTAACAAGAATTCGGAATGGTGTCAATAAAAAACTTTTATTTGTTTGAACGACGTTTCAAATAGTGATACCAATGGTGACGGGCTGAGCAGGTATGGGGTTCCTGAGGCTACGATAAGCCGAACTCGGACGGTTGTCGCGGGAGGCCTCGTTTCAATGCTTGAAACCTGCTACCATTGCGGTATAGTAAGGGAATCACGTAACCGGATAGCGAAGAGGAGGGCGGGAAACCGTGGCTGTAGGCGTAATTTCGAAGGTTTTCAAGATCCTTGAGGCGATCGAGGGGTCACCCTCGGGGCTAGGGCTGAAGTCGATTTGCGACGTGACCCGGCTGAACAAGAGCACGGCGCATCGGTTTCTGAAGCACCTGGAGCGCGAGGGTTATCTGATTCGCGCCGAGGGCGGAAAATATCTGATTGGTCCCAAGCTCTCGCAGATGGGGGCGCGCGCGGATCATCGCGCGACGCTGCAGGCGGTGTCGCGGCCGATCCTTTCGGAACTTTGGAAATCGACACGGGAGACGGTGAACCTGGCGACGCTCGACCAGGGGAACGTGCTCTATATCGAGGTGATGGAAAGCCCGCACGAATTCCGGCTCTCGTCGCGCGTGGGCAGCCGGCGATCGCTGCATGCGACGGCGCTGGGAAAAGCTCTGGGAGCATTCCTGCATGAGAAGCATCGCGAACAAATTCTGAGCGGATTGAATTTTCAGCCGCTCACGCCGAAGACGATCATGAACCTGGTGCAGTTCCGCCAGGAACTCGAGAAAGTGCGGCACCAGGGATATGCGATTGATGACGAAGAGACGACGGTGGGAGCGCGTTGCGTGAGCGCACCGATTCTGGGCGCCGACGGGGAGGCCGTGGCAGCGATCAGCGTTTCCGGGCCGGTGACGCGAGTGGGACGAGAGCAGGTGGGCGCTCTGGCTGCGGCGGTAGTTCAAGCGGCGAAAGCCATTTCGACCGCGATGGGATTTCCTCAGAATGAGAACGTCCGCGAAATACCGCGGAAGCTGCAATCGGTGGGGGACTAAGCGGCTCCGCTTCCCTCGAAACTTCCGAACGACAATTCAGCCGTATCGCTCACGGGCCGCTTTTGCTCCGGGAAGCCGATTCTGCATCGAGCAGAAGTTTGCGCAGCGCTTGATCCTGCGGAAAAGCCTCGACGGCCTGGCCGAGAAGCGCCTGCGCTTCGGCGTCTTTGTGAAGCGAGAGGTAGCTCACGCCGAGTAGCCGGTAGAGCAGCGCGTCATATGGCAATCGCTTTATGGCACGTTCCAGAACTTCCACGGCTTCAGGGAATCGACGCGCGCGAACCAGCAGGCTCGCCAGCTGCTCGTAGGTTACGGGAGACGTGGAGCCGTTCTTCACGGCGCTATCGAAATATCGGATCGCCGCGTCGTCGTTCTTCTGCTCGAGAGACAGCGCCGCGAGAGCTTCCAGCACATCGACGTTGTTGGGGTTCGCCGACTCAAGCTGCTTCGCGAGCGCGAAGTACCGGCCGCGGTATTCGGGATTCGGCGTCATCAACTGGCCATAAGCCTGCAAGCGCAGGAGCGGTGAAATTGCTTCGTCGCGCTTGCCCGAGATTGCAGTGAGGTGAACAAGATCGGGCAATTGCGGGGTGGTCATCTGGAATGCGGCGTCCGGGTACGGCTCTTCGGCTTGCGCCACGATGCGATGATTCGTGAGAACGGCGTGCGCGATGGTTTGGACGCTGCGCTTGGGCATGTGGCAGCCGGCGCAATCGTTGGGAGGAGTTCTGCGCTGGCGAACGGAGGATGGAAGCGCGCAGCTTTTTTCGTTGTGGCAGGAGAGGCATTTCTCGCGGTAGTAGGCTGGGGCGTCGTTCTTTGCCGGCTCGACGTGGGGATCGTGGCACGTGATGCAGCCGAGGCGGCCGCCGCTCGAGCGATAGCATTTGCTGAGCGTCATTGAAAAGTAATGCTCGAGGAGATCCGTTTGCGGCGAATCGCGGCGCGGCAGGACCATGAAGATTGCGAGCGTGTCATCGAGTGGAGCGCCGGGCTTGAAATCGCGATAGTCCTTTCCGGGCCTCAGCACCATCGCGTCGCCGGTCTGGTGGCAGGACATGCAGATGTTGTCGGCGAGAAACGGAGAGAGCTTCGCGGGATTGACGATGGAGTGCGTGGAGGCGCCGGAAGTCTGGGCGGGGCTCGGATCGCCTTCGCGCATTTCCCGCACATGCGCTTCGCCGGGGCCGTGGCAATTTTCGCAGCCGATCGCGAGCTCATGAAACGGCGGATCGAGAAATTTTCCGTTTCCATCGAGAACGGCTTGCGGGCGGCCGCTGTGGCAGGCGATGCAGCCGGGGAGAATCGGTCGATTGAAACCGTAGTCGCCAAATTCGTAGCCCGGCGAGAGCGCCCAGGATTGCGTCTTGGAGTAAAACGACAACGGCGCTTCGAAGAGAAAATCTCCGCGCTGGAGGAGTGCGCCGAAGCCGTTTGCGCCGGAACCGATGATCCATTTCAACGCATGCGTTTCGCGAAACGATTCCTTGCCGTCGTCTGCGATCGCATATTCGCTTTGGAAGAGTTTTCCATCGGCCGCGTGTAGATCGAAGTGGCGATGGAGACGATCGTCGGTGACTGAGGCGGACGAGGGAATCTTTTCGAGAAGAGCGGGTGTGATCTCGGACATCGAGCGGCCCATGTCAGTACGAGAGTATTTGCTTGCGATCGGGGCGTGGCACTGGGCGCAGACTTTTGAACCTACGTAACCGCCTGTGCCGGACGGCGCTTTTCGCGCGGGTTTTTCCTGGCTACCGGAAAACGAAACAGCGGCCAGCACGAAGATCATCGCGAGAAGCGCGGCGGCTACGCGCGCGCCGCTTGCGAAGATGTTCGGCGCGTGTCTGCGTGAGTGTAGTTGCCGGATGCGCACGTTAGTCGGCAGCTTTCCAACTTGCGATTCGCTGCTTCACCCATTGCGCGCTTTTTTCGGTGTGGCACTGGAGGCAGGCGTTGGGGCTTTCGGACTGGCCGAAGCGCTGCGTCATATCGGGATTCGGAATATCGTCGATCTGGTGGGTGCGCGCGCGAAACAAAAGCGCGTCCATGATTCGCGGCATGTGGCAGGAAACGCACTGGCTGGCTTCGGAAGCAGCGGAGTGGTGCGAGTGCGCCGCCGCTTTTGGCGAATCCTTGAATTGCGTGTGGCAACCGGTGCACATCTGGTTGGGATCTTCGGGAAGTTTCAGCGCGGTGCGATTTGAAGATTCATCGTGGGTGTGCGGATTGTGGCAGGAGCCGCAGCTGACGGCGGCTTTTTGAAAACACTTCGAGCGCTCAAGGGCTTCAACGATGAAAGTGGTCTGGCGGAAGCGGCCGTCCTTGTAGAAGCCTTTGCGAGAAAATTCGCCGAAGGGAACCATCGGATCGCGGAGGAAAAATGCGCCCGTGGTTGCGTAGTTCAGTTCGCCGTGCGGGCCGGGCGTGCGGATGGCCGACTGCATGTGGCATTGCGCGCAGACGGCCACGAAATCACGATTGTCGATTTTCGCGAACTCGACGGGCGGATCGAGGGGCGTCTTTTTGTAGTCTTCGCCGGTGCTCATCGAGGCGACGTGCTGCGCGGATGGGCCGTGGCACATTTCGCAGTTGATGCCTGTTTCGCGAAATTCGAGATTCTGGGGCTCGAAGCCGCCGCCCTTCAGGTTGCGCAACTGGCTGGTGTGGCAGACAGCGCAGACGGCCTGATAGCTGGTGGTGGCGTTGAGCTTTTCCCACGCATGCAGATCCGCACGCGGACTACCCGGCGAGTCGATGACTTTCCAGTAGTTGAGCCACTGCTTCTCGATCGCGCTGTATTGAATCGGGAAGACGTGAATCTCGCCGCTGGGTAACTTCGTGGCGTAGGCTTGCTGCCACTTCGAGCCGATGGTGTAGTCGACGGGATAGGTGTGCCACTGGCCGTCGGATTCGAAAATGTTGAAATAGTGCTTGCCGTCGCGCAATTCCATGCGCGCGAACGGCGAGCGATTGGCGCCGCGGACCATTTGGAGCTTGCCGTCCTGATATTCGGCTTCGTCTCCGGCGAAAAACTGATTGTTTTCGGTGAAATCGCCGATCACGTTCTGCGGGGCGTAGGCACGAAACATTTTTGACATGCCCGATTGCGACCAATTTCGATACACGCCGCCGTGGCAGCCGCGGCAGGATTCAGAGCCGGCGTACGCTGGCAGATTCTGCGCTACGGCAGGCTTTTCGGGCGGAGACGTCTGGTTCGATTCTTCGGGTTTCGAATCAGTGGCGTGTTGCACGAAAGATTCAAAGTCGCCACGAGTCTTGGGGTCGAGCGTCTTGTAGATGGTTTGCAAATGCTCGAGCGCCTTTGACGTGAGCGCACCTTTCTGCCGGTAGACCTCGGCAAAGGCGCTTGCGGCCGATTGAAAATCGCTGGAGGAGAGCCTGGCTAAGCCGAGAACGTAGACGATTTCCCAATCCTGGGGATTCAAGGTGCGCGCTTGCACCAGTGCTTGTTCCGATTCTTTCAGCCGCACGGTTCTTTGTTCTCCGGCCGGCGCGGCGACCGCCAACTGCAGCAGCGCGCGGCCCAGAGCGAAATTTGCAGTGGCTCGCAGGCGGCGTTTCAGATCCGGCCATTCGCCTTCTGCAATCGCGCCGGGGCGGCCGAAGCGATCGAAATTGTAGAGGGCGGCTTGCGCGCTTGCGATTGCTTCGTCGTTCAGATGCTGGCGCGCCTGGACATCCGCAACCGCGACGAGCAACTGCGAATTCTCCGGCAGGTAGGCGAGCGATTGGCGCGCGTATTCGAGTCCAGCCACGTAGTCAGCCTGATCAAAACTACTGTCGGCGGCAACCTCGTAGGCCTGCGCCAGAAACGCGGATTGAGGATAACTCTGAAGGAATGATTTCGCGGCTTGCAACATCGCGCCGGCGTCCTGAAGCTTATAGAGATCGAGGAATGCGGCGCGCTCGGCGGGATTGCTGATCTGGTCGGCGACGGTGGAGGGATTGCGATTCGTCGTGGTAACGAGAGTGTCGATGTCCTGGGCCGCGACGGGAACTGCCGCACAGAGCAGCACCCCGATGACGATCGCCGGCAGAAATCTGCTGAACATTTACCTGTACGCTGACCTGCACATCGCCAGCATCCTGAACCCATGAGCGGAGACTGGCAAGATGATTTCGTCATCTGCCAATTCAACCAGCGCGGATCCCTCGGTTCACATCGTTTTCGCCGTGCATTTTTCGATGAAGTCCCAGTCCCAATCGACGCCGATTCCAGGCGCCTCCGGCGGGTGCGCGTAGCCTTCGGCATCGATTTGAATCGGGGTCTTCATGCCGAAATCCATGTACGACAGCGGATAGAGCACCTCGAAGAACTCGCAGTTCGCAATCGCGGCGCAGCAGTGCAGATTCACGATTTCGAGCGGATGATAAATCGTGGTGTGCAGTTCGCAGCGAACGCCGAATGATTCCGCCAGATGAGCGGTCTTCATCACCGGCGTCACGCCGCCTTTCCATGACACGTCCGTGCGAACGATATCCACCACGCGGCTGGCGATGCATTCAGCGGTCGAATAGTGCGAACCCGCGAGAACTTCCGTGCCGCAGATGGGAATGTCGAGCTTGTCGGTCAATTTGCGGAGACCGGTGAAATCCACATCGAAGAGCGGCTCCTCGAGCCAGTAGTAGTTCAATTTTTCAAGCTCGCGACCCACGCGCAAAGCTTCTTCGTGGGAGTAGGCGGCCACGGGATCGGCCATGAGTTTGAAATCCGGGCCGACCGCTTCGCGGCACGCGCGATACGCGGCGAGATCAAACGCTAGTTTTCCAGGCGGATGAAGTTTGTACGCATGCCAGCCGCGCGCTTTTACTTCGACCGCTTGCTTGGCGTAATCCTCGGGTGTGGCGAGTACGAACGAGCTGGCGTAAATCGGCACTTTGTCGCGAAACGCGCCCAGCATTTTGTAAAGTGGCATGCCTGCTTTCTTTGCGGCTATGTCGTATAGGCAGATATCGAAAGGACCGTAGGAATAGATCGGAACGTGATTCCACCAACGATCGTAGGTGCGGAAGTCCTGCCAGTGCTTTTCGCGCAGCAGCGGGTCTTTGCCGAGAAAAAACGGTTTGAGGGCCGACGCGGCGATCGCTCCCGCCATCTCCGCCCCGCGGCCTGCGAAGCCGAACGAACGCCCTTCGATTCCCTCATCCGTCTTCATCGTGATCACGAGGAAGTCGAAAGTGGACTTCCCCCCGGAACGCATCTCGGAATCCGACATGGCCGGCCGAGTATTCTGGCAAACGCGAATTTCAATGGAAGTTATGCGCACTGGATATCCTGGCCTTCGCGCGCGGGCATTGGAATTTTTGTGGAGCTTTCGCCGAACGCGCCGCAAATCTAGCGGAAGGTGCGGGCATCGTCAAATAATTCAGAATTTCAGCTCCTGAAACGGTCCCCCGACTTGGGTTTTGCCTTGACGTTCCGAGGCACATGCCTCATTTTGTGCGCGCTTCCGCTTCCGTCGAGCCGACGGCGCGACAGGTGATCTGATGACCGAACAACTCGTGGTTGGAATCGGCCTCGTCGTAGTGGCCGGACTCTTGAACGGCAGCTTCGCCGCCCCGATGAAACGAATGCCGGCGTGGCGCTGGGAAAATAGCTGGCTGATTTTTGCGGTCACGGGCCTGATCATTTTTCCGTGGATCATCACTCTTGCGACCGTTCCGCACGTGGGTGGCGTGTATTCCGGGGCGACGGCGGCAACGCTATGGAAGGTCGTGCTCTTCGGCATCGCGTGGGGAGTAGGCTCGACGCTTTTTGGAATTGGAATCAGCCGGGTCGGGATGGCGCTCGGGTTTGCCATCATTCTCGGAATCACGGCGTCGTTCGGTTCGCTCTTCCCTCTCGCCGTGCTGCATCCCGAGGAGCTGCATTCCAAGCGCGGCGAAGCACTGATGATCGGCACGGCGATCATGATCGTGGGGCTGCTTTTTCTGGCGCTGGCGGGAAAACGGCGCGAGCGAGACGAGGGAGGATCCGGCGCGGCCCGTTCGGGATTTGCACTGGGACTCGTGATCTGCATTTTTTCGGGGATTTTTTCTTCGATGCTGAATTTCAGCTTCGTATTCGGCGACGAGATTCGCATCCGCGCGCTCGCGGCTGGAGCGAGCAATTCGATGGCTGCGAATCCGATCTGGTCATTGACCGTGACCGGCGGCTTTCTTTCAAATCTTGTTTACTGCGTGTATCTGCTCAACAAAAACAAGACCTGGGGCGTGTATCGCGAGGGAAACGCTTCCACGTACTGGCTGCTTGGCGGTCTGATGGGGCTTCTTTGGTACGGAGGCGTTGTGGCCTATGGCATGGGCGCCGCTTCGCTCGGCAAGCTGGGAGGGATCGTCGGCTGGCCTGTGTTCATGACGCTCGATATCATCGCGGGAATTTTCTGGGGGGCAGTGACGGGTGAGTGGAAGCGGGCGAGCCGGCGGGCGATCACGTATTGCTGGGCGGGTGTGGGAATTCTGGTGCTGGCGATCGTGCTGATTTCGATTGGGAATGCGGCGTGAGAGTGAGGCAGAGGCGTGGGCTGCGCGGGCGGGTCACGGCGTTTAAGCTTTATGAGCCAGTTGAATTGCTGACGTAGCGGTGTGGGCTGCGCGGGCGGGTCTGAGACCCGCCCCTACTGTGGTGAACTCTTGAAACGGCTGGGGATTATTTTGTCGCGCTGCTGGCGGGATCGATCGTGACTTTGCTTACGCCGTGGGTTTGCTTTGCGTCGATTCCGCTGCCCTCTTTCACTACGTAGAATTGATTGGCGGGCAAGTCCTTCAGGGTTTCCACCAGTCCGCTCGGCCAGCGGATCACGATCTTGTCCGCTTTCTCCGCGTGGCCTAGCCCGAAATGCAGGCGAAGGTCGCTCTGCGAAATATAGCCATCGCCGCTGCGAACTTCTTTCTCGCGCTTGTCAGCGCCCAGCTCGAGCGTGACGGCAGCTCCGAGCGCTGCACGGTTTGATTTCACTCCAACGAGTTGCAAGCTGATGAAATTGCCGACCGGCGCCGTGTTGTAGTAAATCGACGGCGGCTCGTTCATGTTGTTCACCACCGCCGCTTCCCGCCCATTGTTGAAAAGATCACCGAGCGCCATGCCGTGCGCGGCGTGCATTTCGTTCAAGACGGCGCCGGCTTGCGCGGTGATGTCCGCAAATTTTCCGTTGCGCAGATTGTAGTAAGCCACTTTCGGTTCGCGGTAGCTCGCGCCTAACCCCTTGCCATCCACTTCCGGATACACGTGCCCGTTGGCGATCAGGATTCCGGGCCAGCCGGAGTTATCGAAGTCGAAAAACTGCACGCCCCAGCCCAGCAGCCGCGTGATTTTGGCGAGCCCGGCGATTTGGGTGACGTCGTCGAAGAGATTGTTGCCGCGATTGAGATACAGCGTCGAAGTATCGTCGCTGAAATTTGTCTTGATGATGTCCTGCAAACCGGAATGCGCGAAGTCGTCGGCGGAAACTCCCATGCTGCCCTGCAGCGTTCCGTCTTCGTTGTAGGCGACACCGGCGGTTTTGGCAATCTCGGTGAAAGTTCCATCACGATTGTTGTGATAGAGAAGGCTGGGGGTCGAATCACAGGCCACATAAATGTCCGGCCATCCGTCGTGATCGAAATCCGCGGTGAGCGAGGTGAATCCGTAACAGCCGGAGGTATTCGTGATCCCCGATTTCTTCGAGACATCGATGAATGTTCCGTCGCCATTATTGTGATAGAGCGCGTTGACCGGAATTTTCAGGCCACGCGGACCGCACATCACGTTCAAGCCCTTCCACTGGCACCACTGTCCCTGGCCCGGCCGCGGGACGGAGTCGTAAGTGAAATCCACGTAGCGCGAGACGAACAGGTCCACTTTCCCGTCGCGGTCGTAGTCGATGAAGCTGCAACCCGTGTTCCACTCGTCGCGCGCGGTCTTGAGGCCGGCTTTTTCCGTCACATCGGTAAAGGTGCCATCACCATTGTTGTGATAGAGAATGTTCTGGCCCCAGTAGGTCACGAACAAATCCAGATGGCCGTCGTTCTCGAAATCGCCAACGCAGCCGCCCTGGCCCCAGCCGGCGTGCGCGAGGCCGGCTTTTTCGGTGACGTCTGTAAACGTGCCGTCGTGATTGTTGTGGTAGAGGTGGCCAGTCGCCTCCTTGCCTTTCGGAAATCCCTCTACCGTCGAGCCGTTGGGAAGAAAAATGTCCGGCCAGCCGTCGTTGTCGTAGTCGAAGACGATGCTGCCGTTGCCGGTGGTCTCGATGATGAATTCTTTATGGGTATCGCTACCGTAGAAATTCCGCATGGTGATTCCCGAGCGGCGGGCAATGTCTTCGAAGTGCACCACATCCGGTTTCACGGCGACCGGTGCGGACGATTGCGGAGATTGGGGTTGTTGTCTGGCACCGAGACTCGCGAGATTTACCGCCAATGCCGCAGCGAAGAATAGAAGAACAAGGGGCGTGCGCCTCATGCGAGGCCTTTCGCCTTCCGGTTGGACATTGCGCTGAATAGCAGCGAACAATGGAACCACGGTGAATTCTTCTGCGGGCGGAAGCGTGGAGACGCGATCTTCATCCCTCGTATGCTACAACCTTTTGCTGGGACTCGCCGAGGCCCTCGATTCCCAGCGACACGATATCTCCCGCCTTCAAGTAAACGGGCGAACTCATGCCCATCGCCACTCCCGCCGGCGTCCCGGTGCTGATCACGTCCCCGGGAAGCAGCGCCATGAACTGGCTCACGTAGCTTAGAAGCTCGGCGACGCCGAAAACCATTTGCTCCGTATTGCTCTTCTGCCGGGTAGCTCCATTCACTTTCAGCCAGAGGCTCAGGTGGCCGGGGCTGGGAATTTCGTCGCGCGTGGCGAGAAATGGCCCCAGCGGCGCAAATGTGTCCGCGCTCTTGCCTTTCACCCACTGGCCGCCGCGCTCGGTTTGGAACGCCCGCTCGGAGTAGTCGTTGTGCAGCACGTATCCCGCGACATGATCGAGCGCGTTTTCCCGCGCGACGTAGCGAGCCACCCTTCCGATCACAAACGCGAGCTCCACTTCCCAATCGAGTCTCGTTGCGCCTTTCGGAATCATCACTGCGTCGTTGGGACCAACGAGCGCGCTGGTTGACTTGAAAAAGATCACCGGCTCTTTCGGAACAGCCTGCTTCGTTTCCGCGGCGTGATCCTTGTAATTCAGGCCGATGCAAACAATCTTGCTGGGGCGGCAAATCGCGGCGCCCAACCGCGCGGATGGATTGACGCGAGGAAGTTCGGCGGCGTTCGTATCGGCCCAGCGGCGGAGTTTCTCAACGCCGTCTCCACCGAAGAACTGCTCGTCGTAATCAATTCCCAAGGAAGAAGCGTCCACTCGAGAGCCATCGTCGAGCAGAAGCCCGGGCTTTTCTTTGCCGAGTTCGCCGAATCGAATCAGTTTCATGGTGAGGTCGATTCCCTGCCGCGTGGCGCGGCGCAAACGCAACGCTTCCTACGTAATTCAGCGCGCGCAACGGAGTCAAGGAGATTCGGCCAATTTGCGGAAATGATTTCAGCGGTTGAAATAAACGGCCCGGAATCGCCGGTCGCGGCGAACAATTTCAGAGCGAACGGGGAGAAACGAGCGGCGGCGCTCCATGCATCTGCTTACCGGCGAGCTCCATTTCGACGACGGCCGATGCATCGAGTCGCGCGGAAATCGCTCGAGCGCTGGTCATCACCGCTTTCGCGAGGAACGGAATCTTGTCCCGGCCGATTCGGGCAACCGGCCCGGCGACGCTGATCGCGGCGGCAACTTTGCCCTGGTCGATGACCACCGGTGCGCTGATGCAGCGCGCGCCGAGCGTTGCTTCTTCGTCGTCGAGCCCGTAGCCTTTCTCGCGGATGCTCTCGAGTTCGCGTTTCAGGCGGCCCGACTGCGTGATCGTGTGCGGAGTGAGCCGCTCGAACTTCATCGAGCCGAGCACGTGTTCCTTTTCATCCGGCGGCAGGAACGCAGCGAGCGCTTTGCCCATCGCGGTGCAGTAAATCGGGCGCCACGATCCCACGGGCGACGCCATCCGGAAAGGATGTGGACTCTGCAACACGTCGAGATAGAAAACGTCCTGGCCATCGAGAGTGCCCAGGTTTACGGTCTCGCCGGTGACTTTCCAGAGATCCTGTAGAACGGGCCGGCTGATTTTTCGAAGGGACGTCTGATAGCTGATGCCGGAACCGAGGCGCACCAGTTTCGGCCCAACGACGTAGGAACCGGCGTCGTCCCGGAAAAGATAGCCTTCGAATTCGAGATGCGCGAGGAAGCGGTAGGCGGTGCTCTTGTTGATCCCGGTGCGCTGGGCGATATCTCTGAGTTGCAGCCCCTCGGGCGACGAGCTCAATGCTTCGAACACGCGGAGAACCTTGGAAACAACGCCCACGGGAGCTGATTTCGATTGCCGTGCACGGATCATGAGGACCTCCAGCACAACGAGCGCAACGACAAACGTCCCTTGCGCGTCAAAAAACGGTCGGGGCGTGGAACGTCCCGCTGGCTGCAGGCACTATATACCTTAGATTTTGACATGTGAAAACCGAATTTTTTATCTTGAATATCACCGACTCGCTTGTTATATCGCTGGGGCGCTTGGATTGTGTATTTTAGGGTAGTTGCGGATGGCCGGCGGTGCTTTGCTATGGTTGCGTCAAGCAACAGCATCAAACAAGAACTCGTGCTCAAACTCAGTCCCAAAGACAACGTCCTGGTGGCACTCTCCGATTTGCGGAAGGGTGAAACGGTCGGATGGGAGAACTCTACCTACACGCTGGCCACGGACGTTCCCGCGAAGCATAAATTCGCCACCGAAAATCTTGCGGCGGGCAGCGATGTCGTCATGTACGGAATCCTGATCGGAAAAGCCGTCGAACCGATCGCGAAGGGCGAAATCCTGACGCCGCGAAATACGCGCCACGACGCAGCGCCCTACCACGAAAAAACTGAGGAGTTTCACTGGACGCCGCCGGATGTATCGCGATGGCGCGGGACCACGTTCCAGGGATATCACCGCGCGGATGGACAGGTGGGCACGCGGAACTATTGGCTGGTGGTGCCGCTCGTATTTTGCGAGAACCGGAACATTGCCGTCCTGAAGCAGGCGTTCGAAGAAGAGTTGGGATTTGCGGCGCCGCAGGTGTACCGCCAGCAAGTCGCCGAGTTCGTCCGGATGTATCGCACCGGCCGCGCGGGTGAAATCGAAGGGCACGGTGCGGTAGCGAACGGCGTGCGCGCGTCGATGCCGCGCGTATTCGAAAATGTGGACGGAATCAAGTTTCTCATGCACGAAGGCGGCTGCGGGGGCACGCGCGAGGATTCCAATAACCTTTGCTCGTTGATTGCCGGTTACATCCACCATCCCAACGTGGCGGGCGCCACGATTTTGAGCCTCGGTTGCCAGCATTCGCAGGCGGCGATCCTTCTGGAGCAAATCAAGAAGCGCGACCCGAAATTCTCGAAGCCGCTCATCGTCTTCGAGCAACAGCAGAGCGGCTCGGAACTGAAGATGATGTCGGACGCGATCCGTAAGACTTTCGTTGGGTTGATGGAGCTGAATGAGAGGTCTCGCCGCGAGCCGGCACCACTTTCGAAACTGTGCGTCGGATTGAAGTGCGGCGGCTCGGACGGCTTTTCGGGCATCTCCGCGAATCCGGCGATCGGGCACACGTCGGATCTGCTTGTGGCGCTCGGAGGCCGAACGATTCTGTCGGAATTCCCGGAACTTTGCGGCGTCGAACAGGAATTGGTGAATCGGAGCACGCGCAAAGAAGTCGCCGATCGCTTCATCCATCTGATGCGCGATTATGCCGCGAGAGCGAAGGCGGTTCGCTCGGGCTTCGACATGAATCCCTCGCCCGGAAATATTCGCGATGGCCTGGTGACCGACGCGATGAAATCCGCGGGTGCGGCAAAAAAGGGCGGCACATCTCCCGTCACTGCCGTGCTCGACTATCCCGAATACTCGACGGAGCCCGGCCTGAATCTTCAATGCACGCCGGGCAACGACGTAGAATGCGTCACCGGGCAAGTGGCTGCGGGCGCCAGCGTCGTGCTTTTCACCACCGGCCTCGGCACGCCAACCGGCAATCCGATTGCGCCGGTAGTCAAAATCTCGACGAATGCGGCGCTCACGAAGCGCATGCCCGACATCATTGACATCGATACCGGCGATATCATTCTAGGGAAAGCTACCATCGATCAGACGGGCGAAGTGATTCTCGAACGCGTCGTGCAAGTGGCGAGCGGCGAAACGCGGACGAAGGCCGAGATCCTGTCTCAAAACGATTTCATCCCCTGGAAGCGAGGAGTCTCCCTCTGAAGAATACGGCACAGAATTCGAATGGGTTCCGGCTCGACGGAAAGACGGTGATCGTCACGGGCGGCGCGAGCGGAATCGGCCGCGCGATCGCTCTTCGTTTCGCGACGAGCGGCGCTTGTGTGTACGTAGTCGATATCCGCGCGAAAGAAGCGGACGAAACCGTCCAGGAAATTCTGGGTGCCGGCGGCCACGCCTCGGCTCACATGTGCGACGTGACGAATCAGGATGAAGTGCGAGCCGTATTCGGCGAACTCGCAGCGCGCGGGCGGATCGATACTCTAGTGAACAACGCCGGTATATCCCATATCGGCAAACTCGAGTCCACCACCGAGCAGGACTTCGACCGAGTGTACCAAGTGAATGTGAAAGGCTTTTATAACTGCATGCTCGCTGCGGTGGAGCATATGAAAGTAAACGGCGGCGGCGTGATTCTGAATATGGCGTCGATCGCCGGCTCATCCGGACTGGCGGACCGCTTCGCGTATTCGACAAGCAAAGGCGCGGTGATCGCCATGACGTACTCGGTGGCCAAGGATTATCTCGCCTGCAACATTCGTTGCAATTGCATTTCGCCCGCGCGGGTCCACACTCCGTTTGTGGACGGCTACCTGCGCCAGCATTATCCCGGCCGCGAGAAAGAGATGTTCGGCAAGCTTTCCCAATCGCAGCCGATTGGGAGAATGGCTCAGCCGCACGAAGTGGCATCGCTCGCTCTGTATCTTTGCTCCGACGAAGCGTCCTTCCTGACTGGCGTGGACTACCCTCTCGACGGCGGATTCTTCAATCTTCGTGGCCAATAATCTCCACTCGCTGCACTCGGCTTGGGAGTGATGAATGGATTTGCAGTTGAACGACAGAGTTGTGCTCATCACCGGCGGCGCGAAGGGCATTGGCGCGGCGATCACGCGAGCATGCGTTCGCGAAGGCGCAATTCCATTCATCATCGATCGTGACCAGACCGCCTGCGAGAAAATATTCGCGGAATTGAAACTCGCCCCCAGCCGCGGCGGCTACCTGGTTGCCGACCTGCAACCGGCTGAAAATTGCGCGAAAGCCGTGGAAGAAACAGCGCGCACCTTTGGCCGAATCGACGCGCTGGTCAACAACGCTGGGGTGAACGACGGTGTGGGGCTCGAGCATGGCACTCCCGAGAAATTCATAGCGTCTCTGCAACTGAATCTTTTTCATTACTACAACATGACGCACTGCGCCCTTCCGCATCTGAAGCGCGCGCGCGGCTCGATCGTGAGCATCAGTTCGAAGACCGCCGTGACGGGCCAGGGGAATACGTCGGGCTACGTCGCCGCCAAGGGCGCGATCCTCGCGATGACGCGCGAATGGGCCGTCGAGTTGCTGCCGTACGGAATCCGCGCGAACGCTGTGGTTCCTGCGGAGGTGATGACGCCGCTTTACGAGCAGTGGCTGAGCAAATTTCCCGACCCGGAAGCGAAACTCAAGACCATCGCGGCGAAAATTCCTTTCGAGAAGAGAATGACGACACCGGATGAAATCGCCGCGATGGTTGTGTTTCTGATTTCCGTGCAGGCCTCGCACATTACCGGGCAGCACATGTATGTGGACGGCGGCTACGTGCACCTCGACCGGGCATTGACCTAACGGAGACGCATGGGAAACCCTTCTGCGCCGATTACAGAGCGGAAGTATCTGGTTCCTTTCATTCTCGTCACGAGCCTGTTTTTTCTGTGGGCGCTCGGCGTCAACCTCAACGACATCCTCATCCCGCATCTGAAGAAAACATTCAACCTCACCGATTTTCAATCCTCGCTGATTCAAACCGCGTTCTTCGGCGGCTATTTCCTGGCTGCTCTGCCAGCGGGCTGGCTGATGGAGCGAATCGGGTATCGAAAAGGCATCCTCGTCGGCCTGGGAACTTGCGCGGTGGGTGCGCTGTTGTTCATTCCCGCCGCTTCGATTCGCACGTACGGCTTCTTTCTCTTCGCGCTGTTCGTGATGGCCTGTGGGCAAGGCGTTCTGGAAGTTGCCGCGAATCCGTACGTCACGATTCTGGGTCCGCCGGAATCGTCCGAACGCCGCTTGAACCTCGCGCAGTCTTTCAACGCCGTGGGCGCCTGGGTGACTCCTTACATCGGAAAACTCTTCATCCTTTCGGGAATCGAGTATTCCGCGGCCGCTGTCGCCGTCATGGCTCCCGAACAGTGGCAAGCCTATTCGGCTTCCGAAGCGCACCGCGTAACCGGAACCTATCTCGCGATTGCGGGAATCTTCCTGTTCGTCGCCGTTCTGATTTTTTTTGCGCACCTGCCGGAAGTCCGCGAATCGAGCGGCGAGGCGCTGGCGGAGCCGGAAGCCGCACCGAAAACCCACGCGCGCATCTGGCATTACAAACATCTAGTCCGCGGAGTGATTACTGAGTTTTTCTACGTCGGCGCGCAGGTGGGGGTCACAAGCTTCGTGATTCGCTTCACGCAGCACGCGCTTCCCGGCACTCCGGAGAAAACCGCCGCTGACTACCTGAAGTGGCATCTGTTCGGCTTTATGATCGGCCGCTTCGCTGGCTCGGCAATCATGAAACGTGTGGCACCTCCCAAATTGCTCGGCATTTTTTCCACCTCCGCCGCACTTTGCACGATCGTTGCGATCTTCATGACCGGAACCGCGCCCGTCTGGGCGGTGGTTTTGCTTGGGTTCTTCGATTCGATCATGTTCCCGACGATTTTTGCGTTGAGCATCAAGAATCTTGGCGTCTATACGAAGCTCGGATCTTCGCTGCTGGTGATGTCGATCATTGGCGGCGCGATTGTTCCTGCCCTGATGGGCTACATTTCCGATCGCAGCTCGATCCAGGCGGCGTTTGCGGTTCCGCTGGTCTGTTACGCGATCGTGATCTATTTTTCGTTCAGCGGATACAAGCCGGAACCGGCTGAACCGGGCATGTAACCCGGCACGGATGATGAGGCACGCATGAAGTTTCTCGTGACAGGCGGCATGGGCTTTATCGGCCAGTCGGTGGTGCGCAATCTGCTCGCGCGCAAAATTCCGGTGGTTGCCGCCGACCAGTCGGCGGATCCCGAGGCGCTGGCGACATTGCGGAACGCGGCCGCCGGCACCGGCGCGAGTCTTGAGTCCGTGTCGATGGATGTCGGCGACTTCCGCGACGTGATGAGTGTGTTTCACAAGCATCCCGATATCACGCATACGATTCATCTCGCTTATGTGATGGGACCGCTCGTCGATGAAAATACGGCGCTCTCCACTCGCGTCAATATTCTGGGCATGACGCACATGTTCGAAGCAGCCGTTCACAAAAAGCTCGCGCGCCTTGTATTCACGAGCAGCGAAACAGTGCACGGTCCATCGCAGAAACCCTATGGCGATCGCCCCGTCGTCGAAGATGACTTCTGCGATCCCGCCACCCACACGTTTACCTACGCCGTGATGAAGCTTCTGAACGAACACATGGGACGCCGGTACGTGGAACGGCAGGCAGCAAACATCGTTTGCACACGGCCTCCGGTCGTGTTCGGCCATGGCCGCAAGCGCAGCGCGGTGATGTGGGCCGAACATTTCGCCTCGAAGCCTGCCGTCGGAGAGCCCGTCACCTTGCCCTTCAGCCCCGAAACGCACGACACGTGGATTTACAAAGACGACTGCGCCGAGCAGCTCGTCCGCCTCGCGCTCAAGCCGAAGCTCAGCCACTTTGCCTACAACAATGGCGGACATTGCGTGAGCGCGGCGCAGATCGCGCAAATCGTAAAGAAATGGATCCCCGGCGCGCAGATCAGTTTCACCACAGGCCCCGGAACTCCGTTGATCGACAACCAGGATGGCGCGCGCTTGATTCGCGAAATCGATTTCAGGCCCGCGCCTCTCGAAGAGGGAGTACGGGCACACATCAACGAGGCCCGCTCGTCGGCGGGCTTGCCTGCGGTCTAGTTTCGTTCGGCGAAGACGAGGATTATGGCACCCTTCACAAGCACGGTCGTAGGCAGCTATCCGCGCAACACCAGCGTGGAAGACACGATGAAGAAACCTTCGCTTACGCGTGCCGAAATCGATGAGCTGATTCAATGGGCGGCGCGCGATCAAGCTGATCTCGGCCTCGACGTCATCACCGACGGCGAGGGCTATCGCGAGAATATGTATTACTTCTATCAGAAGCGGCTCGACGGAATCACGTTCGACGGCATGGTGAAGCAGAGTTTCGGCACGGCCGGTTTCGGCATCGAGTGCGCCCGCGTCGTGGACGAAATCAAGAATCCGCGCTTCGAGCTCGCGCGCAACTGGAAGCTGGCGCGCGATGCGGCGCCCGCTCGCTGCCGCGTCAAACAAACTGTCACCGGCCCTCACGTGCTGACCCGCTTTAGCGTGAACCAGCGCCCCGATCTCTATCCCGACGAGCAGACACTTTGCCGCGCATACGCAAGAGTATTGGCGGAAGAGATCCGAGAAGTGATTGCGGCGGGCTGCGACTACATTCAATTTGACGAGCCGATGTGGACCGAGTCGCCCGAAGACAGCCTGTGGTCGGCGGAAATCCTGAACGAGTTGATCGCTTCCCTGCCGCGAGTGAAGTTCGCGCTGCACGTCTGCGGCGGCAACCCGCGGCGCAAGCGCGTCTACTTCACGAAATACACAGACCTGGTTCCGGCGTTTCGCGCTACGAAGATAGATGAGATATCGCTCGAGCACTGCACCCTGGGATACGACCTGATGGAACTCTGGGAGCACTGGGATTTCAAAGGCGAGCTGGCGCTCGGGGTCATCGACCAGCGCAGCGACGCCATCGAAACGCCCGAAATTATCCGCGAACGCTTGATGCCGGCCCTCGCCTATTTCTCGCCCGATCGTCTCCTGCTGACAAGCGAGTGCGGCTTCGGCCACGTCCCGCTCGACATCACCCGCAAAAAACTCCGCGTGCTGACAGATACCTGCCGCGCGCTTCGCGCATGAATTGATCTGTGGGGCAGGCGCCCGTTCCGTTTTCTCCTTCTGAAGATTTTGACGCGGCACACGGGAGCGATCGGATGATCGTTGCAAGACGCGCTGCGAATCGGATGGTAGAGTAGCGTGGCAGGCCATTCGGAAATTCCCACGATGAAGCGCGCAGCCATCGGTGTTCGAATGCATTCCGGTTGGGGAGTGCTTGTGGCCGTTTCGCTCAACGGCGACAAGGTGGAGGTGATCGATCGGAGGCGCATTGTCACGATCGATCCGAAAATGGCGGGCGCCAAGCAGCCTTATCATCACGTGGCGCGCCACACGCTTCCGGATGCAGAGAAATTCCTGACGAACTGCGCCGCCGTTTCCGAACGATTGAGTTCTTCAGCTGTCGGTGATGCGGTCCGCGATCTGGATGCGCGCAAATATCGAGTCGCGGGTTGCGCCGTTCTCCTGGCTTCCGGGCGCACCTTGCCGCCGCTGGAGAAGATTCTCGCCTCGCATCCTCTGCTTCATACGGCGGAGGGCGAATTTTTTCGAAATGCCGTTCGGAGCGCGTGCGAGCGTTTGAAAATCCCTGTCATGGCGATTCGCGAGCGCGAACTCGACGAGCGGACGAAGGCCGCGTTTGGGAAAGCGGCGAGCCGAGTGCAGCGCAGGATCGCAGGTCTGGGTAAGTTCCTTGGCGCGCCGTGGACCAAGGATCATAAGTCCGCTGCGCTGGCCGCGTCTTTGGTACTGGCGCGTTAGTCCTGAACGCTCGAAGCATGCTGGGAGTGTTCTAGGGGCTGGGGCAGGAGGCTTACAACCCGGATCGCAGCCACAATTGGCAGTGGGCACCGCCCGAAACAGCTTGGAAGGCGGTACAATTTAATGCGAGCCGCAGGCGGCTAAGTACGCGCCGCTGGCGGATTCATAAGAGGAATTGTATTCATACCAGGTACGGGAGATTGAGCTTGCAGAGCCACAACCGAGTTGTCGTCACCGGCGCCGGCGGCTTCATCGGCGGCCACCTCGTCGCCGAATTTCGCAAGCAAGGCTACCAGCAGATTCGCGCGGTGGACATGAAGCCGCTCGATCAGTGGTATCAGCGCTTCCCCGACGTCGAAAATCTCGTTCTCGATCTGAATCTCAAAGAGAATTGCGAGACGGTCGCAAAAGGCGCCGATGAAATCTACAACCTCGCCGCCAACATGGGCGGCATGGGGTTCATCGAGCACAATAAAGCTCTCTGCATGCTTTCCGTCCTGATCAATACCCACATGCTGCAGGCCGCTGTAAATCACGGCTGCCGGAAATATTTTTATTCTTCCTCCGCGTGCGTCTATAACGCCGACAAGCAGAAATCCTTCGAAGCCCCGTCCCTGAAAGAAGAAGACGCCTACCCCGCGCAGGCCGAAGACGGCTACGGCTGGGAGAAGCTTTTCTCCGAGCGCATGTGCCGCCACTTCCGCGAGGATCTTGGCCTCTACACCCGCGTCGCCCGCTTCCACAATGTGTATGGCCCCTGGGGCACCTGGTACGGAGGACGCGAAAAAGCTCCCGCCGCGATCTGCCGCAAAGTGGTGGAAGCCAAAGTGATGGGCAAACGCGAAATTGAAATTTGGGGCACCGGAGAACAGACTCGCAGCTTTATGTATGCGAGCGACTGCATCAAAGGCATCCAGTTGATTTCGAACTCCGGGATTCTCGAGCCCATCAACCTCGGGTCCACGGAAGCTGTCAGCATCAATCAGCTCGTCGATATCGTCGAGTCCATCGCTGGCGTCAAGCTCAAGCGCAACTACAACCTCAGCGCGCCCAAAGGCGTCAACGGCCGCAACAGCGACAACACTCTCATCAAGAAACATCTCCAGTGGGAACCGGACACCTCGCTCCACGCAGGGCTCGAGCAAACCTACGCGTGGATATACGACCAATATCTGGCGCGCGAACGAGGCGAAGCCCGCGTCGTCCGCGAATCCGCGCGATAGATCGTCGCGATCGAAATGGAAGGTTGCGCGTTCAGCGGTGAAGCTAAAGCGCGGTCCCGAGCTTGACGATATTGATTGCAGGCGTCCAGCCCGCCGGGGAGGAATGTGAT
Source organism: Candidatus Acidiferrales bacterium (assembly GCA_050746925.1). Classification (GTDB taxonomy): domain Bacteria; phylum Acidobacteriota; class Terriglobia; order Acidiferrales; family UBA7541; genus Palsa-295. The sequence continues at coordinate 20,259 of JBOGNA010000032.1, read as the reverse complement.
GCGTAGCGGCAACCTGAACTCTCGATCTTTCGAACACGCGCGAGCGTTACATCCACTCCTCGGCTTGCCGATTTTCTTCTCGCTACTTATGCTCACTGCTTTCACCGTCACTGCTCAAACTCCATCCAGCAAACACGCAGTCGGCGTCACCTTCGACTACGACTTCACCTCCAACCACGCCTGCTCCCCTACAGTTACCACCAAGTGCGTCGTACAATTCAACGTGTACGACATCTCCTCCAAGCCGCCCACAAAACTATTCACGATCCCAGTGCCTCCCGGCGCCACCGGTCCAGTGAAAGGAATCACCGGCGAAAGCCCGCAGCTCGTCTTCGAACCGGGAAAGCACCTCCTCGCAGCCACCGCCCAGATGGCGGACGGAAAAGAATCAAAAAAGCACGCCTGCGACGTCTGGGTCGAGATTCCCTAGCCCGCTCATGAACGGGTCCGCCATCACCTCTCCCTCCCGAAGGCCGCCAGCTCCGGCCGCGCATGACCGTGGAAGAATACCTCCTGCTCGGCGCCTTCCCCGCGCATCTCCACCTTCGCTCTCACTCCAATCTCGAGCGCATCTACGAATTATTTCCGCGCCTCAAAGACCGCCGCAAACAGCTCCCCGGCACTCTCTCAGGCGGCGAGCAGCAAATGTGCGCAATCGGCCGCGGCCTCATGGCCGAACCTCAGTTGTTGCTCTTGGACGAGCCGTCGCTGGGCCTCGCGCTCGTCCTCCTCGATCAGGTTTTCCGCCTGGTTCAATAAATCGCCGCCGAAGGCGTCACAATTCTCCTCGCCGCCCAAAACGCCGACTACGCCCTCGAAATCTCCCATAGCACCTACGTAATGGAATCCGGCCGCATCGTCCTCGAGGGCCCCAGCCACGAACTCCGCTCTACAGACCACGTCCGCCGCGCCTACCTCGGCGCCACCCTGTAAACCCTTCTCCGTCGAGCCCCTCGCCCATCCCCACCTGGGCCCCGCCTCGCAAAAATCCTTACACCAACAACCCGTTGCGCCCAGCCCCACTATTTTGCTAGCGTCATTCTGGGCGGATTTTCGCCCGGGGAGAAAACCGGAACATGGACACCGCCACTCAGTTCGGCGGAGGGCAGGAGGAGAGCGCAAAGGCGCCCGAAAACAGCGGGCTAACGCCCGCAAAGCCCCAGCTCGCTCCGTTTCTAATGTACGGTGCCGCGATTAGAAGTCCTCGTAAGTCATTGAAAACATGACTCCGACACCATTTCTAATCGGCGGCGGTCGAGGCACAGAAAACTCTGGTGTGCCGCCGGCCGGCAGCCGCTCCTTATTGTGGTTTCCTCCGCTACCCCTCAACTGACATCCCGTCTTTTTCTACTTCGAGTATGCCCCGGCGCCGGTCCGCGCGCTCGCAAACATCGACCTCCCGCCTAATCACAGGCAATCTAAATTGCGCCGAATACGCGTTTCGACGCGAATCGAAGATTACAAGCGCGGCGATGATCCGCGCAAGGTGCGGAATATCTGCGGGAATTGCCTCCTCCGAAGACGCGACAATCACTCCCTCGAGCTCGGCGCCAGGATGGAGGCGGCTCTTGCGTCGAGCAAAAAAATAATTGAGTACATAGCTTCCCTCGTAATACGGCCCGGGCTCCGGAAATGAGTAATGAGGGTACCTCTCGGACGATTTCCTCGGCGCGGGCAAGAGGGAAACCCTCGGAATTCCCCATGGGGTCCTTATCTGGAATCCTACAACGTCAATCGGACGCGGCGCTTCGTTGCGGAGCACGAACTCAATCTCGTAGCCGGTGCCACCGTACGCGAGTGGGAAAATCTGGTAGAAGTTCGCTCCCGGGATTTTCTCGATTGTCAATCCAATTGGAGAGATTTTGTAGCCATGACCATTCAATACGGGACAGCCGCCGTCATTTAAACGACGTGCGATACCGTCCCGCTGCTCCTGCGTATACTTCATTGTTTTCTCCTCGTGACTATTGCGTCTCCAGCTTCGCTTCCGCCTGCCCGAAGCGACCTCCAATGCCGAGGCGGTGCCAAATGCCATCGACTGGAGGACGGTGAACCCGATTCCCCAAAACACGTGCGCAACGTGCACAACGTGCACGGGCTCTTAGACTCCGAACCAATCGTTCATTATTTCAATATTCCGTTTTCTACGCAGAATTCACACCGAGCATTTCCTCCGAGCGAGCGGACGTCGTAGGCACGTGCGAGGTCATGAATCCTGACCCGAATTTCGTTCGTGAAGCGAATGCCCCTCCCAGCGCGTCCAACCCGCTCAGAGAATAAACCGAAGGAACGCAGGTGGTTACCGACCTCACGCGGATCGAGTTGGATGGTTTCGCCTCGCCCCGTTAGAATTCCGTTCGCGACGTCGGCGATCTCTCCAACCCGAGCCTGGACGCGATTAAATTCGTGCGACAAAAAAAGAGCTGCTTCGATCTCAACTGCTTGGATTGAGTCCGTGCGCCGCGTGCGGATGTCCCGATCCTGCGGCGCGAGTAACATTGGCAGCACGCATTGCAGTGCGTCGTCGTCGATGCAGCGTCCGAGCATGGTTGCGATCTCGCGCATTGGGGAGCTGAGTTGCGGCACATCGAAATGCGACAAGCGAGGCTTCGCGAGATTTGATTCACGATACTGCAGAAGTTTACCCCTCAGCGTCCGTGCGGCATCGCTCATCTCTCCCACGCCGAACGTAGACAATCCGCCTCGATTTGGTGTCATTCCTATCTGGATCGCCTGGTCGAGGATCCAGTGGTCCCGCAGCGGTTCAGCCGTGCAAACGAGCGTTGGAATAGATACCTCATGAAATTTTCCTTTGCGAAGAATAAGGCTGCCCGGGCGGCTCATAATTCTGAGAACGCGTTCGAGTTCCCTGCTCGTAACGAGTTGGTCCATCAGCAGGAGCGTCGGGCGCGGCGACTGCGGAAGCGACAAGATGGATTCGAGTGCGATCTCGCCAATCTGGATCGGAGCGACGCAGAGACACGAGATCATTCGGAGCAAAAGGCTTGATCCCGCGAAGTCCGATGCAACCACCGAAGCGAAAGGCCAGACGCTATGGCATTCCGGAAATTGAAGCGCGAATACGAAGAATGTCAGCTTCCGGATCGAATCCGTCGTCAATCCGGGGTGCATCGCGAAAAAGTCGCGGATTCCGTCGAACAGCTGTGCCGTCGTGCCGAATTCAACCGGCTCGATCGGGCGCTGAGAATTGCTCCAAGATTCTCGATCCATGCCGTCTCCCGCAGAATCCAGCGGGATTTTCGAGTCCATCGATTCGCCCGCGTTCTTGCTGCGATAAACGCCGTCGCAAAAAAAAGGGACGGCGCGAAATTGGATTCCATCGCGTCATCCCGAGAAGGCAGCGGCTTGCGTGCCGACTGCCGCTTCCGTGTTCTAGCAAACTTGCAAGTTCGAAGCGCCAGTCTAGCTCCAGCGGACGCCCGCTGTCAAGCCGAAGCGAGGCGTCGCACAGCCGACCGACATCCAACCAACCCGTGCTGACTTCACCTGATTAAGATAGAAGGAATGGCTGGAGATGCCGGGCCGTCTGGCGGAGAGCGTTACGGCGTACCCACAGAATACCGGTGGGATGTATTGAGGTTCGCGCGATCGGCGAAAAACGGGAACTGACCGCCGACCGTGTGAAGGTGCGGCTGAGACCGTGGTGCCGGCAGCACTGCAGAAAGCACAGATTTCTGCGTTGGCATAGGGAAGGATGTGAGCGACTCGAGAGGAGTCGAACCTCGAACTTCCGGCTCGGAAATGACGCATCAGTTGTCCCGAATTTCGGTATCAGTTTACTCCGCGAGCGCGACCGTGAATTCTTGACGGGCGGGATGCTTCCGCTAAACGCTGTCATTCAAGGCGCCGAAAATGGGATCCGACTTGGCGCCCTCGAACGGATAAAGCCCTGTGAAGTAAAGATACCTGATTCGGCGTGGTGAATTCCTCAGGAGGCCATCGCCCATTCAGGCGGCTCATGTCCTAACAATTTGACCTCATTGGTCTTTTTTCGCTCTTGCCTTCGCCCATCGGGCCGCGACGGCTTTTCGCGCAATCTCTTGACGCTGCTCTGATGTCAGCGTTTGAAGACGAGCTTTCCCGCCCTTTCGACCGAGAGCGACGGCGTGCGGATCCTTTTTCTTCCCCATCTCTGGAGACCTTATCCTGCGCCCGGTCAAAATTCAACAAAACTGTTGACATACTAAGCGGTTAGTATATACTAAGCGCTTAGTATAGAAATCGGAGGGACCATGAAGCGAAATTCACGACTGGTTCGGGCGGAAGTAAATATTGCGAGACGAACGTGGGGAGAACTGGGAACCGGCAAATTCGCGGAGCTGCGTGCACTTGTGAGTAGAAATGGAGTTTCCGTCGCACTGGGTGATGTGTGCTACCTCGAAAATCGTTGGTACATCACACACGCAGGACTTCTCCGGATTGCCCGCCGCAAGCATTGCGCGGGTATCAAAACAAACCTTGAGAAGCATGCGTCTGATCCTCTTGCCCATCGTTGGGTCTTCAAAGCGACCGTTTACGATACCGCTCATTCGCGAGGGTTCGTCGGATACGGCGACGCCGATCCGTCCAACACGTCTCCTCTAGTCCGAGGCGCCGAGATGCGCGTCGCTGAGACTCGAGCCGTAAATCGAGCTCTCAGAAAAGCCTACGGAATCGGGCTCTGCAGCGTCGAGGAGCTCGGATCGTATTCGGCTCCGCCGCGGCCCCGCGCTACCGCGCCTACCCCCAATGTTCACGCTGGATCGAACGGTTCGAGCAACGGCCAGCCGCGATTGCGGGACCAGCTGTGCCTGTTGATTCGTCAGCACAATCTCGATCCGGCCCTCGTGAAAGCCTACGCCGCAGATTTCTGCGGCACGGAAACGCTGAAGGAAGCCAGCCGCAACCTAGTCGAATCATTTGTCACCCAGCTCGCCGCGGCGGCGAAATCAGATCGAGACGCTCTGCTGTGCAAATTGAATTCCTACGCCCAACCTGTGGAGGCAATGCCATGAAGCGACACATCCCCGGTCTACATTCGCGACAACAGGATCCGGAGAGACTCATTGAAGGCCTATTTTTGGTTCGAGTCGATACCGCTTCCTATCGTTGGCATCCGCAAAAACCATTTCTGTCGGTTCGCCTTGCCGTTCTCGAGCCCGAACCCCTTGCAGGCCGAGCGATCACAGGGCGGCTGTATTGCACGGAGCGAGCGCTGTGGAAACTGCGTTGGTTCTTGCGCGATTTCGGCTATGACCCGGACTTGCTCAGTCAAGATCAGGTCGATGAAAAGGCTCTCGTCAAGCTTCGCGGAGTTGTTCGGACATCACACGTGACGTTGAACGGTCGATCCTTCCAAAACCTCGAAGCGTTTGCTCCCGCAGCGGAGTGGGAGGAGCTTTCCTGCGAGACCGCTGGAGGAAGGCAGGCGCAGGGGGGCGGCAATGATCTTCAGCCATACGCAGGTCAGCCAGTACCTTCGCTGCCCGAGGAGCTACCGCTATCGCTATCTCGACGGATGGCGAGAAAAGGAAACACGCGCTGCGATGGCCTTCGGGCGTTGCTTCGAAAAGGCCCTCGCAGCCTACTTCTCTGGCGGAGACTGCACGGCTGTACTCTTCAAAGAATGGCGTGCATTTCGGGAGACTCCGTTCGAATACAAGAAGGGAGAGTCCTGGGATCGCCTCGTTCACCAGGGCGTTCATCTGCTCCAGAAATTTGCGCAGGATGACCGCGTCAAGATTCATCGTCCGGAGCAAGATTTGCAGATAAAGATGACTCGAAGCCTTCCAAGTGAAAACGAGTTCGTCGCCTACATCGATGCCCTGGGCGAATTAGATGGCACGAAGTATCTGATCGATTGGAAAACTACCGCAAGCCGCTACCCGGAGGAGCCAGCAGGGCTGTTGTCGCTTGACCCGCAATTGATCTGCTACTCCTGGATTAGCGGAATTCGAGATGTCGCGCTCGTCGTGTTCGTTCGAAAAAATGTTCCAGAGATCCAATACCTGAAAACCTCAATCACCGACGAGCAGCGGCGCGAATACGGTCGTCTCGTCGAAACGACGGTTGGCCAGATCCAATCCGGCCAGTTCCCGCCGCACAGCGGCATCCGATTCCCGCAAAACGGATGCGTGAGCTGCTCCCATCTAGGACTCTGTCTCGACAATCAGGAATTGATTGCCGCGAATTTAGATCGAAAGCCAGGAGCAAGCACCCTTGATTGGCTGGACGAACTTGTGGATTGACGGACGGTCACTCGTGTCTCCCGAACTCAATCGCCGGAGGGCCCTGGTCGTTCTCGGGAAGATTGATGAGATCTTAGCCTGGGAGGAGACGAAGGAGCACGAGCGCGATGAGCGATTCGTCGAGCTGGGGCAGTACCTCTGCGAGGTGCGCGCCGGGCAATACTGGAAGCTCGAGAATTTGAACTCGTTCGATGAATTCCTCGAGAAGCGCTTCCCGGAATCGCGGCGTAAGGCCTACTACCTGCTCGCGATCCACGAGCACCTGACCCGTATCCCGAAGCGGCAACTAAGGGAAGTCGGATGGACGAAGGCGCGAGAGCTCGTGAAGGTAGCACGCCGCGATGGAGCCGAGTTCGATTGTGCACCCTGGGTGCACAAAGCCAAGGAGCTCCCGAAGGAAGAGTTTAAACGGGAAGTAGAACGCTATCTAACAGGAAGAGAAACGGAACCCTGGGAGATCATCTATTTCAAGCTCTACAAGGGCCAGTTAGCGGCTGTGGAGCGCTCGCTTGAAATCGCGGCCCTCATGCTGGGTAGCGACAAATCTCGAGGCTATTCGCTCGAAATGATCTGCGCCGATTTCCTTGCTGGTGCTGTCCTGGAGACGGGCAGCTCAGAACAGAACGCCGAATCCCAATCTCTCAGTGGTGACTCATCTGAAGCACCTGCGTAGCATGGACCCGCGGAAAGGATCCGAAATGAGTAATTCCATCTCACAAAAAGGGCTCCGAATTCGTAAGCCTCCGGAGTTATATGCGAGGCTGCGCAGAGAAGTGCTGGACCGAGATGGTTGGCGTTGTCAGAATTGCGGATCCTCGAAGAATCTCGACGTTCACCACATGATACGGCGTAGCGCACTTGGGGATGATCGAGAGACTAACCTCATCACACTTTGTAGGGAATGCCACCAGTATCTCCACGGATTCGCTGTCAAGCTAGATCAAACGGGATGAATTGCCTTTCTTTACTCTCGTTAATTCCGAACCAGATTCGATTCTTCCATCAGCCAACGCACAGCGGAATGTCGCAATTTCGTATTGGCCTCTGCGAGTCACTAAATCGTTCTCGTTTCAAGCATATAAAACACGATAGAATTTCAATTGTGCTCGAGGCAGCGATGCGTTCATGCAGGCACGTTGGAATGTTGAAAGGCTGCCGAGAGCTGACGGGATTCGGCCGATACCCACCCATCCAGCGAGATAAATGATTCGAACAAAAATTCCCGGGCTGATTTGTGGGGCGGTGCTGTGCGGCATCCTCGTCGCTGGCCTTGCCCCATTCGGCCGCCCGCGCAACGGAGTGACGTGGCTCGAAGACCGCAACGGGTTGCACTTCGCGAATTACGCGACGATTTTAAGTTCGGGTGCGTTTCAGGCTCCCGCCGGGCCGGAGGAGCCGGCGTGCAGCATCGAGATCTGGCTGCAACCCGGCTCGACGACCGCCGCGAGCGCACTCGTCTCGTTCTCGACTCCGGAGAATCCGTTGCAGCTCGTCGTGCACCAGTACCACTCAACGCTGATCGTGAAGCGCCAGCCTCCCGATGATCCGCATCGAACCGAGACGATCGGCGTTGACGGAGTATTCCGCCAGATCAAGCCCGTATTCGCGTCCCTGACTTCCGGCGCGCAGAAGACATCGATGTACGTGAACGGATCGCTCGCCGAATCGTTTCCGCGGTCTCGATTTGGAAGGGATTGCGCGGGTAAGCTCGTGGTCGGCACCTCCCCGATTCGGAACGAACGGTGGTCCGGGCAGTTGCTGGGGTTGGCGATCTTCCGGCGCGAGCTGACGCCGGAGCAGGTGCTTCACCACTTTGAGACTTGGACGACAGGAGGCCGGCCGGAGCTGGCTGAAAACGAAGGAGCGGTGGCCGAGTATCTGTTTGACGAGCGCGCGGGAAACACCGTTCATAACGCGATTCCTTCCGGAATCGATCTCCATATTCCCGAGCACTACTCGTTGCTACATCAGGCTTTTCTGGAGGCGTTCTGGAAGGAGTACAAGCCGGTGCGGAGCTACTGGGAAGATGTGGCCGAGAACATCATCGGGTTCCTTCCGCTAGGTTTCTTTTTCTGCGCCTACTGGAGCTCGGTGCGGCCCATCAAGCATCCTGTTTTGACCACCGTTGTGCTCGGGTTCGCAGTCAGTCTCACGATCGAAGTCATCCAGGGGTTCATCCCGGTTCGTTCCTCCGGCACGACCGACCTTTTTACAAATACCCTCGGTACGTTTCTCGGTGTCCGGCTCTATGCGACGAAAACCGCGCGCGATTTGCTCGCAAGATTTTTTTTCGCGCGGTGAGCCACTTCGATCGCCCGGTCCCGCGAATCTTAGAGGAATGCGGCCGGTTCCTTCAGGATGATTCCGAACAGTCCCTTCTGGTTGAAGCGTCTTGGATCGGGATGGAGCGGCTCGGCTTCGCAAACGATTGAGCGATGGCCGGGAAAATCTCGCGTGAACGACTGGAAGCCGCGGTTGGCGTCGATGTCGTCGATAACGAGCGCGCCGCCCGGCCTCAACGCCGCCCAGGCGCGATCGAGTTCGAAGCGAACATTGCGCTCGCTGTGCAGGCTATCGTGAATGAAGAGATCGATCTGGCGGAGCCGAGCAAGCAATTTCGGAAGACGGAGTCTGCTCGAACCTTCGATGTACGACCAACGATCCGCGTAGCGGCCGCCCACCGCCATCGCGACTTGCGCTCGCCGCTCCCGCTCGATGGGTGGCAGGTCAATGCTCGATAAGCGGCCGGCATCGCTCTTCGCCAGCGCTTCCAGAATGAAACGGGAAGTCATGCCGTGAGCGACGCCCGTCTCCACCACATTCTTCGGCCTCAGGTGATGGACGAGGCACCAGATCGCCCGAACGAAGCCGGCGTCGCCGTCGTTCCAGGAACCGAAGCTCATTGGACCAGGTTGAATCCCCTTCGTCCGCAGCTCTTGAACCACTTCGGACCACAGGCTCCAAAAGCTGGAAGACTGCTCGCACGGCCAGGCGACGCCGAGTTGATCGTGAAGCTGGCGTTCCCAATCTTGGTCGGAATCGTACTGGCACTGCGGCTCCTGCAGCTCGCGCTCAGCCAAATACGTTTCCTTGACCCTGGTCCATAGTTCGAGCGGATTGGCAGCCAGCACCGCCATTCCAACCGCCGGATGCTTCAACAAATAGTGCAAAGGTAAGCCTAACATGGATCGCGTTTCTCCTCGTGCCGATGGCACGACCAAGATGGTCGGAATTCGTGAGTTGTACCGAATCTAGTGAACTGGCGCCTGGGCTGGGCGCCGAATCATTGCGTTTTCACTGACGGATCGCTGAAGAGTAGATTGGGCCCGGAACTGCAACAACGAGAAGTGTGACTTGCACTAGGTCAGCGACCGATAAACGCATTGTTAATTCTTGTCACGTCGCAAAACTCGGAGCTTACGATGATTCGGTTGTAGTGATTGGGAATAATCAAGTTGAAGCACGCTCCCGCTGCGGAACACTTGTCGTCCCTGCGCGACGAAGCTACTCAGTCTTTAGAAATTCAAAGAATCGAAGCAACTGATAGAGACTCAGTAGTTCTTTTCGTTAGAGAAGTCTAAGGTGCCGCAGGTTGCCTTACAAGTTGAATCGTCGGATCAGGATGAACTGTGTTGTCGTACTTGGATGTGGGCGTACTGGGCCTCGAAGCAGGAAATAATTGTCTGTTTTTGCGCCTTGATTTCGAGGCCTCTGGTATAGTATCGCAGCTTTGAATTTGACCTAGAAAGCAGAATTCACGCGGCCCCTCCCCGCTAAGGCTGTCCAGAGCAGAATGCACTGCTGAGCAGTCCGACGTCCAAAAAATTGTTGGTGAGCGATCCGGGGGGGTATTCCGATGTGGATTGGTTTACGCCGCAGCAATTCTTCGAGAATCCGCGTTTTATTTGCGAAGCCTTTCCTCATATCACTATTCTTGCTGATTTCGGGAGCCTCTGCTCACGCGCAGGGCAGCAATCGGATCACTCTGGTGCAACACGCCAGCAAAGACGCCGGCAGCGTAGCGTCATCATCTCTCGGATTCGGATCGAATAACACCGCAGGAAATTTCATCGCTGTGGTCGTTCGAGCAGGGGCGTTGAATGAAACCGTGATGGTTGCCGATTCGCGGCAAAACACCTACCACAAAGCGGTTCTGTTCAACCAGGCCGCTGACGGCTTCACGTTTGCGATTTATTACGCGGAGAACATCGCCGGGGGAGCGAACACTGTAACAGTGTCGGATACCGTATCGGCCACGCTGCGGTTTGCGATTCTGGAGTACTCCGGAGTCGCCACGTCGGGATCGCTGGACACCTTTGGGAGCGGACAATCGCACGGTACGTCGCTGAATAGCGGTGCAGCCGTGATGACAACCGTGAATGGAGATCTGTTGCTGGGCGCGTTCATGACCGGGAACGGGGACAATTTTACGGCCGGAGCGAATTACACGATTGTGGAGAGCGTGCCAGCAGAACCGAACGCAAAGCTGATGGTCGAAAACCAGATTCAGGCCGTCGCGGGAGCCACCAGCGCGAATACAACGATCGGAGCGGCCGACGATTGGGGAGGCGGCCTGGCGGCGTTCAAAGCGGCGACGGGCGTTGGTACCTCTCCGACGATTACGGGACTGAATCCGACGTCGGGAGCGGTAGGCGCGTCCGTGGTAATTTCCGGAACGAACTTCGGAAGCACACAATTGACGAGCACGGTGACCTTCAATGGCGTTGCCTCGACGCCGACCTTGTGGGGCGCTTCCAGCATTACGGCGCCCGTGCCTCCCGGTGCGACGACGGGCAACGTAGTCGTCACGGTTGGTGGAGCGGCGAGCAACGGCGTGGCTTTTACGGTGAATACGTCTCCCTCGGTGACGATCAACCAGGCCGCGAGCCAATCCGATCCGACCAGCGCCTCTCCTATTAACTTCACAGCGGTATTCAGCACGGCGGTGACGGGCTTTACGGCGGCGAGCGTAACGCTGGGAGGTACGGCGGGAGCGACAACGGTCGTCGTGTCCGGCGCTGGACCGACCTACAACGTCGCGGTGAGCGGAATGGCGCAGTCCGGGACCGTGATCGCAACGATCCCGGCAGGCGTGGTGACCGCCAATGGACTTGGGAATACCGCTTCTACCAGCACGGACAACACGGTCACTTTCAACCTCCCTTCTCCGCCAACCGTGACGATCAATCAAGCGGCGGGCCAGTCCGATCCGACCGGCGCTTCGCCGATTAACTTCACAGCAGTATTCAGCACGACGGTGACGGGGTTCACGACGGCGGGCGTGACGCTGGGAGGTACGGCGGGAGCGACGACGGTCGTGGTCACGGGTAGTGGAACGACTTACAACGTTGCGGTGAGTGGAATGACGCAGTCCGGGACTGTGACGGCGACGATCCCGGCAGGAGTCGTAACTGCCAATGGGCTTGCGAATACCGCTTCCACGAGCACGGACAACACGGTCACCTTCAATCTCGTACCGCCCACTGTCACCATCAATCAAGCGGCGAGCCAGGCGGATCCGACGAGCACATCCCCGATCAATTTCACGGCTGTGTTCAGCACGACGGTGACGGGGTTCACGACGGCGGGCGTGACGCTGGGAGGTACGGCGGGAGCGACGACGGTCGTGGTCACGGGTAGTGGAACGACTTACAACGTCGCGGTAAGCGGAATGACGCAGTCCGGGACTGTGACGGCATCGATTCCGGCGGGTGTGGCCACCGGTAACGGAACCACGAATGCGGCATCGACGAGTACCGACAATACGGTCACATTCAACTTCCCTGCACCGTCGGTCACGATCAACCAAGCGGCAAGCCAGGCGGATCCGACGAACGCCTCTCCGATCAATTTCACGGCGGTATTCAGCACGACGGTGACGGGATTTACGCCCACGGATGTGACGCTGTCAGGTACGGCGGGAGCGACGACGGTCGTTGTGACGGGCGCTGGACCGACCTACAACATCGCCGTGAGCGGGATGACTCAGTCAGGAACGGTGATCGCGACGATCCCGGCGGGCGTAGTAACCGCCAATGGAGTCGCGAACACCGCTTCTACCAGCACCGACAACTCCGTCACCTACGACATCACCGCACCGACAGTGACAATCAACCAGGCTGCGAGCCAAGCCGATCCTACTGGCGCGTCTCCGATTAATTTCACCGCTGTCTTCAGTGAAGCCGTCACCGGACTTACAAATACGGGCGTGACGCTGGGAGGTACGGCGGGCGCCACGACGGTCGTGGTGACGGGCAGTGGAACCACTTACAACGTAGCTGTGAGCGGGATGACGCAGTCTGGAACTGTGACCGCATCGATCGGCGCCAGTAAGGCAACCGACTTGGCCGGAAACCCCAACACCGCATCGACGAGCACCGACAATACCGTTACTTACAACGCTCAGTCGGGTTTGGTGGCTTCCTACTCGTTTGAAGAAGACTCCGGCACAACCACGGCGGATTCTTCGGGCAACAACAACAATGGGACGCTTTCGACCGGAGTGACGTGGACGACTGGAATTCTCGGAAACGCAGTGGCGTTCAATGGAAGCTCAGGGAATGTCACGGCAAATGATTCGGCTTCGTTGCACCTGACCGGCAGTTTTACGCTTTCTGCGTGGGTCAAGCTGACAACTGTGTCAGGAACTCAGACGGTGATGATCAAGGAGTCGACGTCGGGGTGCGCGTACTTCTTTCAGATCGTGAATGGGCAGCTGGATAGCGGGTTCAACAACGGTTCCGGGTGCGTCGAGCATTTCGGCACCACTGCAGCCCTGATGGCTGGCAACTGGTATTACGTCGCCGCGGTTCTCGATCATAGCAGCAACACATTCAACCTCTATTTGAACGGGGCTTTGAACAAGAGCATGGCGGAAACCGGGGTGCCGGTTTCCAAAACGCAGCCGCTCGTCTTTGGGCAGAGCGGGTATTCCGGCGGCAACTTTGAACGGATGAACGGCACTCTGGACGAGGTAAAAATCTACAACCGGGCACTGAGTGCGGCCGAAATCCAGCAATTGTTCAGCGCCGGATCGAATGGACCGGCGATCACGAGCTTGAATCCGACTTCGGGACCGGTGGGCGCCTCGGTGGTGATTTCCGGTACGAATTTCGGCACTTCGCAGGGCGCGAGCACGGTGAAGTTCAATGGAGTTGCGTCGACGCCCACGGCTTGGGGTGCGACGAGCATCACCGCGCCGGTACCCGTGGGAGCTACGACGGGTAACGTGATCGTTACCGTCGGCGGACTGCCGAGCAACGGCGCGAGCTTCACGGTGTCTCCTGCACCTTCCGTAACGATCAATCAAGCGGCAGCGCAAGCGGATCCGACCAAGAATTCGCCCATCAATTTCACCGCGGTGTTTAGCGTTGCGGTAACAGGATTCTCGAATGCGGGTGTGACGCTGGGCGGAACAGCGGGAGCCACCACTGCGGTCGTTACTGGCAGTGGGACGACCTACAACGTAGCGGTAAGCGGGATGACGCAGACGGGGACGGTAACGGCATCGATTCCGGCCGGCGTGGCAACCGGCAACGGTACGACCAACATGGCATCGACGAGCACGGACAATACCGTGACCTACGACATCACTCCGCCGTCTGTAACGATCAACCAAGCAGCGAGCCAATCAGATCCGGCCGCCACTTCTCCGATTAGCTTCACGGCTGTGTTCAGTGAAGCTGTGACTGGATTCTCGAATTCAGGTGTGACTCTGGGAGGAACGGCAGGAGCGACGACGGCCGTGGTGACGGGAAGCGGAACTACCTACAACGTGGCCGTCAGCGGAATGACTCAGACGGGAACCGTCACAGCGTCCATCGGAGCAGGCAAGGCGACCGATCTGGCAGGAAATCCAAACACCGCATCGACCAGCACCGACAACACAGTGACCTTCAACGCTGGAGCGCCGACCGTGACGATCAACCAGGCGGCAGGCCAGGCAGATCCGACAAATGGATCCCCCATCAATTTCACCGCGGTGTTCAACGTCGCGGTGACCGGATTCACGAGCGCGGGTGTGACGCTGGTAGGCACGGCGGGAGCCACGACGGTTGTGGTGACGGGCAGCGGAGCTACTTACAACGTGGCCGTGAGCGGAATGGCGCAGTCAGGAACCGTAACGGCGTCGGTTCCGGCGGGTGTGGCGACTGGCAATGGCACGACAAACACGGCATCGACCAGCACAGACAACACCGTCACCTACGACATCACTGCACCCACGGTGACAGTCAATCAGGCTGCGAGCCAGGCTGATCCAACCGGATCATCTCCGATCAATTTCACGGTCGTGTTCAGTGAGGCCGTCACCGGTTTCACGAACGTAGCGGTGACCATCGGAGGAACAGCTGGAGCAACGACGGCAACAGTAACCGGAAGTGGACCCACTTACAACGTAGCGGTGAGCGGGATGACGCAGTCTGGAACCGTGACGGCATCGATAGGCGCCGGCACAGCAACCGACTTGGCCGGCAATCCCAACACCGCATCGACCAGCACCGACAACTCCGTCACTTACAACGCACAGTCAGGACTCGTCGCTTCCTACTCGTTTGAAGAAGACTCCGGAACAACCACGGCGGATTCTTCGGGCAACAACAACAACGGGACGCTTTCGACCGGAGTGACGTGGACGACTGGAATTGTTGGGAATGCAGTGGCGTTCAACGGAAGCGCGGGAAATGTTACGGTGAATGAGTCGCCTTCGCTGGATCTTAACGGAAGCTTTACGCTATCCGCGTGGGTGAAACCAGCGGCGGTTTCCGGAACCGAGACGCTTGTGATCAAGGAATCAACAGCGGGGTGCGGCTATTTCCTGCAGATCGTGAATGGGCAGCTGGATAGCGGGTTCAACAACGGATCGGGGTGCATCGAGCATTTCGGCACGGCTGCGACTCTGACGGCGGGAACGTGGTACTACATTGCGGTGGTTCTGGACCACACGAACAATGTTTACAACACATACTTGAACGGCAGCCTGATCGCCAGCACGGCCGAGACGGGCGTGCCGGTGCCCAATACCCAAGCGCTAACGATGGGTCAGAGCGGTGACGCCGGCGGGAACTTTGAACGGCTGACCGGCGTATTGGACGAAGTGAAAATCTATAATCGAGCGCTTAGCGCAGCCGAAGTGTTGCAGTTATTCAGCGTTGGTTCTGGTCCCACGCCTTCGATTACGAGCCTGACGCCGAACTCGGGAGCGGTGGGCTCTTCCGTAGTGATTGCGGGAGCGAACTTCGGAGCGACGCAAGGGGCGAGCACGGTGAAGTTCAATGGCGTTGCGACTACGCCGACCGTGTGGGGCGCTAGCAGCATTACTGCGCCTGTGCCTGCGGGAGCGACGACGGGAAATGTCGTCGTCACTGTCGGCGGTGTGGCGAGCAATGGTGTGAGCTTTACCATCACCACCAGTTCGATCACGGTGACGATCAGTCCGAAGCGGGCGGCGGTAACGCTGTCTCAGCCGCAGCAGTTCACGGGCGCTGCGAACAACGATCCGCTGAATGGCGGCGTGAGCTGGTCGGTGGATGGAGTGAACGGCGGCGGCGCTGCGAGCGGTACGGTTTCTGCGAGCGGCCTCTACACGCCGGGAACGCAGCCGGCCGTGCACACCGTCACAGCGACGAGCAACTCGAACACTTCGGTGAATGCTTCGGCAACGGTGGCGGTGACGGACCTCGCAGGCGTGTTCACGTACCACAACGACTCGGCGCGGACCGGACAGAACTTGCAGGAATACGCGCTGACGACTTCGACCGTGAAGCCCGCGACCTTCGGAGCGCTGTTCACGTGCGGAGGGCTGGACGGCTACTTGTACGCGACGCCGCTTTACTACGCCAACCTCAATGTGGGCGGGCAGACGCGCAACGTGGTGTTCGTTGCGACCGAGCACGACAGTGTGTACGCGTACGACGCTGATTCACCGGCTTGCGTGCAGCTGTGGACGACGAGTTTCATTTCTCCGCCGAACGTGACGACGGTTCCGCCAGCGGACGTGAACGAAGGTGTGGATTTGATCCCGGAAATCGGCATCACTTCAACGCCGGTGATCGACCCTTCGACGAAGACGATTTACGTGATGGCCAAGACGAAGGAAATAGCCGGCACCGTCAGCGGCGTGAGCTGTACTTCGGGCGCTCCCTGCTATCCGCACCGGCTGCATGCGCTGGACCTTGTGACCGGAGCGGAGAAATTCGGGGGACCGGTGGTGGTGACGGCGCCGAACTTTGTGCCGCTGTATCATCTCCAGCGCGCTGCTTTGCTCTTCAACAATGGCACGGTCTACGTTGCGATTGGGTCGCACGGGGACAACAACACGTGGCAGGGCTGGGTGATGGCTTACAACGCGACGACGCTCGCTCAGCAGTGGGTCTATCACACGACCGATCCTACGAGCGGAAACCATGAGGGTGCCATCTGGGGTTCGGGAAACGGGCCGGCGCTGGACGCGAGCGGAAACATATATGTGGAAACCGGCAACGGGGACTTCGACGGAGTGAACAACTTCTCTGATTCTGTGATCAAGATCAGTCCGGCAGGAACCAGACTCGACTATTTCACTCCTTTCGACCAGGCTCTGATGGCGCAGAACGACGTGGACCTGGGTTCATCGGGTCCGATTATCCTTCCCGATTCCGTGGGGTCTTCCAATCATCCGCATCTGATGATCGCGACGGGCAAAGTGGGCCTGGTTTACCTGCTGGATCAAACCAATCTGGGGCAATTCAACGCAGCGGCCAATCAGGATCTGGAGGAAGTGACCATTCAATTCAACACGACCAGTTTCGCGGCCGGGTTCTTCGGCCAGCCGGCCTACTGGAATGGGAATCTCTACACGGTGATTAACAATGATTCACTACGGCAGTTCTCGATCTCGAACGGGAACATCCTGGCGACTTCGAGTTCCAATTCCGCGAATGTATTCACGTTTCGCGCCGGAACTCCGGTGGTGACGGCAAGTGGCACGACCGGCGGCGTGGTGTGGATTGCCGATGCGGTGGGATACAAAACGAATGCACCGGTAGTCCTCTATGCCTACGATGCCACCAATCTCTCGACATTATTGTTCAACAGCCCGGGAACCGGCACCGGCGCAGGCCCCGTTGCCACGAAATTCACCGTACCGACGGTTGCCAACGGCAAGGTCTATCTCGCCGGGCGCGGCGCATTCACCGTCTTCGGACTGCTCCAGAATTAACGGAGCCGGGTCGAATCGATATCGAGGATCGGCCGTCCGATGATCGAAGACAGCAGCGCGGCTTCGCGTCCCGAAGCCGCGCGATGCGCAAAGCAATCTGGTGCGAACCGCTTGGACGTCGCTCGTCGCCGCACGACCGCAATCACAATCGTTGGATACTCCGGTTGTTGATACATTCTTGCCGCGTGAAGACGAAATCGCGAAAATCAGTAGTCTGGAAAATGCGCATTGGAGCGCACGTTAACGGAGGCACTACCCATGGCAACCTCGGATTCACAGCTGCAGGCCATTCATGACCGCATCGTTAAGCTCGAAAGAGAGAATCGGAAACTCAGATGGAGCGCGCTCATTCTGCTTCTAATGGTGTCCGGAGTGATTTTGATGGGGCAGGCGAAGCCTGCGGCTCGGATCGTCGAAGCGCAAAAGTTCGTCCTGAAGGATGAGAACGGAAAAGTCCGCGCCTGGATGGGACTCTACGGCACAGGATCGGAATTGATGCTCGGCAACGATAGCGCGCAACCGATGATGCGTCTCATTGTCAGTACAGATGCCGGTAATCTTCATTTCTACGGAAGCCACAAAGGCGGAATGACTCTGGCCGTCGATTCCGGAGACCCGAGTTTGTCAATTGTGGATGCTGATGGGAACGGTGGGGCGGCGATTGCGTTCTCGAAGGATGGGCCCGGCTTGACCCTGGTTGACGGGAAGGGATTTTCTGCGGTGGTAGGAGCGACCCAACTGAAGGATTCGACCGGAGGGGACGCTAAGCACACTTCTGCTGCGTCCATCGTACTTTTGGATAAAGCCAAAATGGTGCTCTGGCGAGCACCCTAGCCTCTGCAGCGCGCTAACATCCTCCCGAGCGAGTAAAGCGATCGTTTCGCAGGAAAACGCATGTTTCGAGTCGTGCATGTAGAGAGATGTGTCCGATGTGCTTGGCAGTCGTTCGTTCAAAATCGAAAGGACAGTGACATCAACCTAAGACTAATGTTCTTGCTTCCTGCGGAGCAGTAGAGCCCAATCGTTTGTACTCGGTGCTGTAGGTGATGTCCAAGAGGGGCCGTCGATTGGCGGCAAAGCGATCCACTCTCCCGTTACAGGGTTGAACCAGACTCCGTCATACCGGCCCGGAAAAAGCCGGATCGTCACACTCCCGCCTTTCGGTAAATACGCAGCGTAGGTCTCGCCGGGATTCGCGAGGCAATCGTTTCCGGAGTTTACCAGCTCATCGTGAGGATTCGTTTTCCACCACTCGAAACTCGTAAAGAAATCGACCATGTGGCTGTAGCCTTGAAGCATCGTCATCGTGTCGTCGCCGCGGCCGTTCATCCAACCGCCGCCCGTATCGGGCCACACGTTTGTGCCGCGACGAGCGGTTTCGCCGGTGGTCTGATAGCCTCCGGCCATTACGATGTCCCAAGCAGTGCGCCGCAAAGTATCGGCAGATTCTGACGGAGGGGGTTCGGTCCACATTGGATAGTGGTCCTCATATCCGTATTCCTCATTGGTCTGAGGAATGATTCGACCGAGGGCTTCCTGTTCTTTTCTCTGGGCCAGCATGAAGGAGTGCTGATTTCTTGACCAATCCTGGAATGAGGTGAAATCAAACCAGTCATACGTCCGGTCCTGGTTGATGATTCTTATCGGATGGCTCGTGGCCAAATGGCGGTAAGGGTCCAGCTCCTTGATCAAAGTCCCGGCATAGTGGGTCCACAAGCGGCTCCGATACCGATCCAAATCGTCCCCGAGATCCCAAGTGATATTCGAGAAAGCTCCCAGACGATCAACCGCATAACGCATGAATCGCCGCTCATCGGCACTGAAGGCTTCCGGGTGGACCTGGCCATCGTTCATGTCGAGAACCAGCGAAACGACCATGTCTTTGTCTCGAGCATAGCGGACGGCGCGATCGAATTTCTGCCAGTAGGCGGCATCAAACCGGTCGTAGTCGAAACCGGGATGATAAGGGTCATCGGCTTGCTTGGCGGGCCATGGAGTTATGAATACTGTCCAATTGTCACCGGTCATGACCGGTTCGCCGTAGAGCAGATTCGTGCGGCCGGCGACAGTCACTCGCAGTCGATTGATCTTGAGCTTGTGCAGGCGATCGATGCTGGCGTCGATGACATCGTCATCTTTCCAACCCATTAGCCAATAGGCCGTCGTTCCGTTGAAGAAATAATGTTCACCAGTGCCTTCCCATATGAAATGCCAACGATATTGCGGATCGATTCGGATCGGGCCGCGGCGGTGCCCGTCGATCGCCCGAAAGGATCCCGTGTAGGCTTCGCTTCCCCAGCCCTGATGATAGGTGACGGAATATTTGTATGTTCCCGCGGCAGGAGGCATGAAGCGAATGCGAAAAACGCTGCCATCCTCCGAATCGCAGAATCCCTCTACGTGCCACCGTTTGCTTCCATCTGGCAGCTCAAATGAGCCGTCGAACTGAGCATCCGTGAAGGGATTGCGAGCACGCGGCAGCGAAACGTTCGTGGTAATTTCCACAAAATCATACGCAGAAATGACGGTAGAAGATTGCGTAAATGAAACATGCAGTGGGCTGAGCTTGCCGCAGGCGGTAAGCAGGAGGGACGAGCAAAGAAGCAGGGCGGGCGCGCTCCACGAAATCGAAGCGGTTGTATTCACCCGAGGCGAGAAGACCAATTTCGGGAGAAACCGTAACAGAGGAACTCGGCAGGATATCCAGCCAAGCTTTCCAAGGCGCTCGACGCGTCCAATTAAAGCTCCGACGAAATCCCCAATGGATTTCGCATCGAAACACGGCAAGACATTTTGGCTAGCGCGGGCATTCTT
>JBOGNA010000031.1:0-4281 GCA_050746925.1 Candidatus Acidiferrales bacterium | reverse complement strand
CTTCATACGCGGGTTCTTCGATCAGCACCTCGTCGTCGGGCTCGAGCAGCGCCGCCATCGCAAGGTGATTCGCCATCGATGTGCCCTGCGCGTGCACCACGCACTCGGCGCCCACGCCCGCCTTCTTTGCGAGCCGTTCGATGAGCGGCGGATAACCGTACCCGTCGCTCGGATTCGCGATTTCAAGCTGCTCGATGCGAACCGGCAATTCTGAAAGCGGATAGGCGAGCATGTCGCTGCCGGCAAGCTTGTAGCGCGCCGCCGAACGCAGCTTTGCCCACTCGATATAGGCCGACCGGATTTCTCGCCGTTGAGGGCTCATTTACTTTTATTCGGAGCCGGTCGAGCGCCGCGCGCGCCCGCGCATCAGGTAATAGAAAGGGATCCCGGCGAAGAGAATACACAGAGCGACCGCCGCATTGCGAGGATATTTATAAATGGTATTGCCCGTCACGAGCCACGCCACCGCGATGAAAAGCCCGGTCGTCCACGGGTGGCCGGGCACTCGAAAACCCCCTGCGCGAGCGGCTTCCCCACTCATCTCGCGCTTCTCCCGTGCGCGAAACACGAAAATACAGCTCGCCGTCAGTCCGAAAAACAGCCAGTCCATCACCACCACGTAGCTGAGTATCTGCTCGTACGTTCCCAGCAGCACCACCGCAATCGTCACCGCGCCCTGCAGAATAATCGTCGCCGTCGGAACGCGCGTGCGCTCGCCGAGCCGCGCGAATCGCGCAGGCAGCAATCCATCCGCGGCCACCGCGAAGTACATTCGCGGGTAAGAAAGCATCGCCTGGCTCAGAAATCCCACCGTCGAAATCGCAACGAGCGCCGCCACCAGCACCGCGCCGCGGCTCCCCAACGCCAGCCGCATCACCGCCGACGCGGGTGTCGAAGTCGCCGCTAGCCCCGCTGGGGAAAGCACCTGCACGTACACAAAATTCACCGTGAGATACAACGCGATAATTCCCAGCACGCCGAGCACAAGCGCCCGCGGCAGATTCTTGCGCGGCTCGCGTATCTCGCCCGCAATATAATTCGACGTCTGCCAGCCGCCGTACCCGAAAAGCACCGGCACCATCGCCGCCCCAAACACCGAGAGCAATCCCAGCGAAGCCGGCCGGTCGAGGACGGGTCGCCAGGAAACCGCCGACGCCGCCGGTGAGTGCCACAAGAACCATCCGCCCGCCGCAACGATGATCGCAATCGCCAGAATGCGCAAAACCATGAAGCCGCTCTGCACGTTCCCGCCGGCGCGCACGCCCAGGCAATTGATTACCGTCAGCGCGACGATCACAACGACGGCCGTAACATTCTCCGACCCTGTGCCGTGCGTCAATTCCCGGAAATACTTCGCGAACGTCACCACCACCGCCGCCGTTCCGCCCGCATGAATCACCAGCAGCGCCGACCAGCCATACAGAAATCCCGTCAACGGGTGATACGCCTCGCGCAAGTACGCATACTGGCCGCCAACCGCAGGCATTCGATCCGCAAGCTCCGCGTAAATGAACGCGCCCACAATCGCAATCGCGCCGCCCGCGAGCCACGTGCCCAGAATCAACGCGGGCGTGTGCACCAACTCCGCTACCACATACGGATTGATGAAGATCCCCGAGCCGACGATCCCGCCCATCACGATCATCGTCGCATCGAATAAATTCAGCTTGGCGGCAAAGCGCGACGCGGGTTCCGGGGGTGCGGCGGACATGGCGGCGTGAGTAGGTTCAGGCAAGGAATGAATCGCCCGATGAACCGAGCGTCGCGAATCTACCATTGAAGCGAAACGCCGCCAAGTTTCGTGGTTGTGGCGCTGAGCCCGCGCCGGGCGTACTCTTTTCGTAGCGGGCTCGGACTCAATGCTTGTGGCGTCCGCCCGGAGGACATATTTTCCAGCTGAGATACGCTGTGTCGGGACTCGCAAAACTTTTCGCGCGGCTGCTGGGTTTCGGCGACGGTTCAAAATCTTCCCGCGCGCCTCTGCGAGTCGAACAGCGCCGAGGCCGGCGCGTTCAAGCCGCCCTGCACATCCTTCTCTACGGCCGCCTCGCCGATGAGCCGTTTCAGGAGCGCACCGAAACCATCGACGTCAGCTCGCACGGCGGCCTATTTCCCATCTCGGCTGCCGTCGTTCCTTCGCAAAAATTGATCGTCACCAATCTCGAAAACGACGAAGAACTGGCCTGCCGCGTCACGCGACTCGTGCGCACCGAACAAGGCCGAACGCTCGCAGGCGTCGAGTTTCTGCAGCCATCGCTCCGCTTCTGGGGCGCCGTAGTTTCCTCCTTCGGCCACGAAAATTCCACCGCGCAAAGAATTTCCTAGCCCGTCGCTGCGATCCCGCTGCTCCGAAAGTCGAACCCCATCGCGTGCTCCACTCGCTTTTTCGTTGCAATCTCTCGCAAGGGAGCGTAATCAAATCGAGCACACAAATTCTTCGAACGGAGCTTTCTTCGTGACCGGAAATTCATCGGCTCCCGCACCAACTCGCAACGCGCGCAACCTCATGTCTCGCATCGCGGGCGTCGCGTTCTCGCTGATCGCAGCGTCCACACTCTCCGCATTCCTCTCGCTCCACTCCGCAGCCGCGCGCACGCAAGCCGCTTCTGCATCAGTCGCTGTGTCCGCACCGACCCAGGATTATCTCGTCTATGTCGTCTGCGAATCTGCGGACAGAGTCGTTCTCCTGCGCTTCGGCCCCAAAGGTTTCTCGATCGAGCGCCAGACTCGCATCGGCCTTCTGCCCATGGGCGATATCAACGGACCCCATGGCATTGCCGTTTCCCCTGACAAACAATTCGTTTACGTCTCGCTCGGCCACGGCCAGCCCAACGGCTCCGTCTGGAAGCTGAAAGCCGGCACGAACGACGTCGTCCGCTACGCGCCGCTCGGCCTTTTCCCCGCCACCACGGATATTTCCCGCGACGGCGAATTCATCTACGTAGCCAACGCGAATTTCCACGGCGATATGGTGCCGTCCTCCATCTCCGTCGTCGCCACCGGCGAAATGGTTGAAGTAAAACGCATCACCACCTGCACCATGCCGCACGGCTCGCGCCTGAATCCGCAAGGCACCAAACACTACTCCGCCTGCATGATGGACGACATGCTCGCCGAAATCGACACCCACAAATTCGATGTCTCGCGCCACTTCGTTCTCACCAAAGGCAAAGAAATGGGAATGGACGGCGCGCCGCACGGTCAGATGAAAATGGGCGAGCTCACCTGCGTTCCCACTTGGGCGCAACCATCGAACGATGGCGCAGTAGTTTACGTAGCCTGCAACAAGTCCAACGAAATCGCGGTCATCGACGTCGCCTCCTGGAAGCTCCTGCGAAGATTCCCGGCCGGCAACGGCGTTTACAATCTCGCCATGACCAAAGACGGCCGCCTCATCGCCACCAACAAACGCGGCCAGTCCGTCTCGATCTTCGATCCCAGGACCGGCGCGGAACTGGCCCATCTCCCCACGAAACGCAAAGTCGTCCACGGCGCCGTCGTCACACCCGACAATCGCTACACTTTCATTTCCGTCGAAGGCGTCGGCTCCGACCCCGGAACGGTCGAGGTAATCGACCTCGACTCCATGAAAACCGTTGCGACCGTCGATGTTCCCGAGCAAGCCGCCGGCATCGACTTCTGGAAATCCGAGCAGCCCAAACCCTAAAAGCCACCCATCAATGGCCTGCGTCAACCCCACGCTCAGTAGGGGCCCGGCATGCCGTGCCCTCTCGACCACCGGCAAGGCGTAATCCGCAAAACGCCTAATGTGCGTCGCAAACGCTTTACGCTTTTGTAGCGCCGGGCTTCAGCCCGGCAGGGGTTGACTTGGGTGCTCACGCGCAAAGCGAGTCCAGGGATGCAACGGGTCGCGGGTCGCGAAACACGGATGGCGGCTTCTATTGCCTTGTAGGTCGCCCCTTCAGGGGCGACATAAACGAATCGAATACATTGGGGCTTTCGCGCTCTTTGCGTCCCGACGCTTTTGGTCGGGAAGCCCCTGAAGTTCGTAGGACCCAGCGCCCTATGCACGGACGAACTAACCTGCCCCCCAGCGCGCGCCCAATTTTCGCCAAACCCTGATTCACCACCCCATGGCAAGAAACTAATCGATTCCACCCGATCGATGGGAAAACATTTTCCCAAACCTCCGCCAAACTAACCCTAACTCCTTTAATATCAGTGTTTCATTTTGGACCCCCGCCTGCTTTTACCAGTGTGCCCAGCCGTATCCTTTGGCATTCGAAGGGGGAGTAAAGAGGTGAAAGCTATGCGTAAGAC
>JBOGNA010000030.1:0-17307 GCA_050746925.1 Candidatus Acidiferrales bacterium | reverse complement strand
CAATCCGTTAGGCCGTTAGAACTCGGCCTGCCGAAAACCGATCGCCGCGAACCCGGTTCGTCACTCGCAAGCCCGAGCCGGAATTCACAGCAAAAGGGCCAATCTCGCGTCGGCCAGCGTCTGGCGCAACCCGCTGTACCGAGGATTCATCTTCCGCCCCTGGCGCTCGGAGAAATCCTGCCGCTCTCCGCGCCAACTCGGAGCGATTCTCCACTCCAAACTTGCTCAAGAGCGCGGAGATGTGAAATTTCACAGTTCGAACCGTGATGTTCAGCAGAGAAGCGATTTCCTTGTTCGCCCGGTTGCGCAGTACTGAATGAAGGATTTCTTTCTGCCGCGGGCTCAGCGAACCCGGGCACGCAACCGCCCGCCCCTCTTCCAGCAATTCCTGCGCGCGCGATAGCAGCCGCTCCACGATAATTCGTTGGGCGGGCACCATCACCTCAAAGTCACGCGGTTCCTGCCCGCGCACCAGGCATTGCATCGCAAGCAATCCTGCGATCCGCTCCACCGTGCAATTCAGTTCCGCATCGGACTCTGCCCGGAACTGTGACACGCCGGTAGCCTTGTCGCAGAACACAAACAGGTTGGAGGGATGTTGGGAATTCTGAGTTGCAGGCCGTTTCTTTTCTTGATGAACCAGTTTCGGAAATATCGCAGCTTTTTTCACTATGAGCCTTCCGTCTGCTCGCCCAGGACTGCATTCGGCCAAGCGTTGGTCTGAACTTCTTCGTACCCTGTGGAAATTCAATTTCAATTCGGGTCAAATAGCACAAAAATGCAGGGGACAGATCGTGGGCAGCGGCCCCCCTCAGTTCCGCGCTTACTGCTAA
Source organism: Candidatus Acidiferrales bacterium (assembly GCA_050746925.1). Lineage (GTDB taxonomy): Bacteria > Acidobacteriota > Terriglobia > Acidiferrales > UBA7541 > Palsa-295. The sequence goes on along the minus strand of JBOGNA010000030.1, from coordinate 16,474 downwards.
AGGCCGGGACTTACGGGCGGTACGGTTGGCAGGTATCGTGCCATAGTCCCTTGTTTTTCGTAACTTACGGGCATCATGCGACATATGTGTTTCCGCGGATACAGCGAAGACCTTATCCTCAGGTAGAAACTTCCTTGACCCTGCAATTTATGCCGTCTGCTTCGGCGCGGGCTGTTTCTTAAGCCTTTTTCTATCGCTTTCCGGGCCCTGATCGACTAAGAATTCGTTCCCCCAGCTTGCTCCCTGTATAATCCGCCTGCTGGTTTGAAGTTCCGATCACCCGGAGGAGCGCTTGCCGTCTCGCGATAGTAACAATGTCCGCACATTCCTGGTTTTTTCTACCCTGTTGCTAGCCGCCACCGTCGCAAACGCCCAGATTCCTCCGGCCAAACCCGCTCCGCTCGCAAGCCAGGTGCCTACCGGAGAGGGCGGATGCTCCGTTCAAAAGGGCTGCGCCGACCTTGCCCCTGCCATGATCCAGAGCGCCCTCGGTGCCTCGCCCCTCGAAGCGAATCTGCGTTACCTCACCGACACGATCGGCGGCCGCGTCACCGGCTCGCCCGCGGCAGACCGTGCCGTCGGCTGGGCTGTCGAAGCATTCCGCCATGCAGGCGTTGACGAAGTCCACACGGAAAAGTTCACCGTGCAAACCGGCTGGAGCGAGGGCCGCACGAAAATAGAAGTCCTAACGCCTGACCCCTTTCCGGTTCGCGCTGTTTCCGTCGGCTGGTCGCCTGCAATCCCCGGTGATGGAATCTCGACAGACGTCATCGATGTCGGCTTTGGCGAGGATGCGGATTTCGCGAAGGCCGGCGCCGCCGTCAAAGGCGCCATCGTTCTCGTTCATCAAAACCCGATCGTTACCTGGGACGACCTGCTCGGTGAGTACCGCACCGGCCCGATGGTGATTGCTCGCGCGGTCGATGCCGGAGCCGCCGCCATCTTTTGGATGTCCACCCGCCCGAGTCTCCTCCTTTATCGTCACAATGTTTCCGTCACGGGTGAGATCGAAAGGCTTCCTCAGGCGATTCTCGCTCGCGAGGACGCCCTGCGAATGGCGCGCTTCATTGCTGGAGGCCAGAAAATTCGCGTTCATTTCGAGCTGCCCAACCATGTCACGGGTCCCGTCGAGTCGGAGAATGTGGTTGCTGAAATCCGCGGCCGCGAAAAGCCCGATGAATTCGTGATTCTCGGCGCTCATCTCGATTCCTGGGATCTCGGCACCGGCGCGCTCGACAATGGATGCAACGCGGCTCTCGTGATCGACGCCGCGCGAGTGATTCACGCTTCCGGCTCGATTCCTCGGCGCTCGATCCGTTTCATTCTTTTTACGGGTGAAGAACAGGGAATGCTCGGCTCCTGGGCGTACGCGCGGAAGCATCGCGAAGAATTGGATCGCATGACGGCCGCCGTGATTTTCGATTCAGGAATTGGCACGGTCACCGGATTCTCGCTCGGCGGCCGGAAGGACACGCTCGCCGCGGTCACGGAAGCCCTCGCGCCGATTGCATCGCTGGGCGTGAAAGAATTCACCCTCGACGCTGACTCCGGCACCGACCATCTCGATTTTCTGCTCGAAGGCGTCCCCACGCTGGTAGCGAATCAGGACCCGGCAAATTACATGCTCAACTATCACGCTGCATCCGACACGTTCGATAAAGTCGATATCGCCGAGCTGAAAAAGCACGTCGCGATTGCCGCCGTCACCGCCTACGCCCTCGCCGACCGCGAACAGCGCATCGGCCCCCGCCAATCCCGCGCCCAGGTGGAGCAACTATTGAAGGACACCGGCCTCGACAAAGACCTACACGATCAAATCATGTGGCCGCTCTGGCAAAAAGGCGCCCGCGGCCGCCAACCCTGAGCTTTTAGCTAGGAACCGCTAGGAGTCGTCACTGAGTACCGCAATCGGAGAGCCGAGGCGGATAATAGACTTCGAGTCCAGCTGTGTTTGGCACCTTTACTTTCAAGTCCCACCTCGCACCTTTTTGTAGTGGGCTGGGGAATCCGATCTCTAATCGATAGATGTTCAGCATAATTTGATATAACCTCTCGAGTCGGAATCCAGTGGCCGTGTCTCTGCCGCTCGTATCGATGAACGGAGAATTGCGATCGATCGTCGAGCGCAGCACGCTGACCACAACTCCTCCTGTATCATTCACGAGATCCTCGAAGTCACGCAACCCACTGAGCTCTTCCGGCGTGTTTCGAGGAGGGCCTTCCACGAAAAACCAAAAAAGTCTGATTCCGCTTGATCGCAGGCTTTCCGCAGCGCTGCGAAAGGTCGCCTTCCCGTAACTGTTGCCTGCGTCGGTCAACACAAGAACCACATCGCCAAGTTCCGGGGTTCCGAGAAGCTTGGGTGCGGCTTGTACAGCTTCCCATAAAGAGGTCAGTTGCTCCTTCGATGGCATGATTTTGCTGATATTTTCCAAGCTCTTTAGCTCGGTCCGCAGCTTGGCTCGGTCGAGCGTAAGCGAAAGAGTTCTTTCGATGTGGGTCGCGAAAACTTCTAGCGCAAGTGGAGTGCTTTCCGGCAAATTTGTTAGTAAATGCTCCGCCATTCCGAGATAGACATGCCAGATTTCGGGATTAGACGTCATGCTCGAACTTGCGTCGATGACGAGTACGATTCTCGGTGACTTGACGTACGGCTCGACCGACACGATCTGAACAGGCGTACCTCGTATTGAGGCTTTGAGGTTTGTTGCCTGAAGGCCGGTCACTGACTTGCCCTCGAGGGTGAGGACGCTGATGGGCACAGCCCTCTTGGAGCACGAGTCAGTTTGAGAGAAAAGACTTCGTGGGTGCAGAATTGCGAGGACCAGCAACAAACCGAAAGGCCAGCGCATTCGACCTTCCTGTTTCAAAATTTCCGAGTTTCTACGGGAACAAACCCCGCACCAGCGTCGCATCCGCCACGCGCCCTACCGCCAGGCAATACGCCCCGGTTCGCATATGCGTCCGATGCTTCCGCGCGCTCTCATGCACTTCCTGAAACGCGCGCCGCATCACCGATTCCAATTTCGCGTTCACTTCCGTTTCCGACCAGAAGAAGCTCTGCAAATCCTGCACCCACTCGAAGTAACTCACGGTCACGCCGCCCGCATTCGCCAGAATATCCGGCAACAGCATAATGCCTTTGCGCGCCAGCACCTCATCGGCATGAGGAGTGGTTGGCCCGTTCGCCGCTTCCGCCACGATCTTTGCCTTGATTTGGTCCGCGTTGTTCAACGTAATCACGTTCTCAAGCGCCGCCGGAATCAGGATGTCGCACTTCATCGTCAGCAATTCATCATTCGATATCCGCGACGTTCCCGGCATCCCCACCACCGTGCCCGACCGTTCCTTGTACCGCATCGCCTTCATCGGATCGATTCCCCGTGAATTAAAAACGCCGCCGCGCGAATCGCTGATCGCCACCACCCGAGCCTTCTTCTCCGAAAATAGTTTCGCTGCCAGCGACCCTGCGTTCCCGAAGCCCTGAATCGCCACGCTCGACCCGCGGATCGACATCTTTTTCACCCGGCACGCTTCCTCCACCGCCACCAGGCATCCGCGCGCTGTCGCTTCGTTCCTTCCTTCCGATCCGCCAATCGAAAGCGGTTTGCCAGTCACCACGCCGAGCGTCGAATATCCCTTTGTCATGGAATACGTGTCCATGATCCAGGCCATCGTCTGCGAATCCGTGTACACATCCGGCGCGGGAATATCCTGCTCCGGTCCGATGATCGGCAGAATTTCCGAGGTGTAACGCCGCGTCATGCGCTCAAGCTCGGGCTTCGTCATTCGCTTCGGATCGCAAATCACGCCGCCCTTGCCGCCGCCGTAGGGAATGTTCACCGTCGCGGTCTTCCACGTCATCCACGCCGCCAGCGCTTTCACTTCATCCAGCGTTACCGCCGGATGATAACGAATGCCACCCTTCGCCGGCCCGCGCGCCATGTTGTGCTGCACGCGATATCCCGTGAAAACTTTCACCTGCCCGTTGTCCATCTTTGTCGGGATTGATACTTCCAGGACGCGCTTCGGCGTGCGCAGAATCTGCCGTAGCCCCTGATCGAGCTTCAAATACTCTGCCGCGATATCAAACTGGATCTGCGCGATCCGGTACGGATTCAAATCTTCGCGCGGCGCAATGCGCGGAATCGGCTGCGGAGCCGCCTTGGCAACGGTGGCCATCTTCACTTCCTCCTAATGGGGCGAGAACTGCGCCGCCTTCACCCGCCGAATCTCAGTTCGGCGCTTCCTATGACCGTAAGTCCTACGCGAGTCGAAGTTTAGCCAAGCCGTGAAGGATGTCAATCGAAACTCCCGCCCTTCGTGTTATCGACATTTCAGCCATCCGCACCGCCGCGCTAGTCCTCCAGCTGCCTGCTTCCACGTAAGCCTAAAAGTATGAGCCACTTACGACCGATTGCCCGGCCCAAGCACCCTTAGCTCGCCTCCAGCCAATCCCCGTCCCGCCATCCAATTATCCTCGTTGACCTCACATACCAAGCAAGTTACGCTGCTTCCATTCCGCGCAACCGGACCGCGCACGCCCAACCGCAATCCGGAGCCTGATTCCGCGCGTACTCATTAATGGAGCCGCCTCAACCTCGTGATTTCGAAGACGGGAGCGGATTTGCCGACGACGGACGCGGCGCTCATTCAGAAGATTACCGAGCGGGACGAAGCGGCATTGGCGGCTCTCTACGACCGCTACGCCGGGATGCTCTCGTCCGTTCTGAATCGCATTCTTCGCGACACGCAAGCGGCCGAGGAAATTTTGCAGGACATCTTCTACCAGCTCTGGTGCAGCGCTTCGCGATTCGATCCGGCGCGCGGCTCGCTACCCGGCTGGCTGCTGGTCATCGCCCGCAATCGCGCCATTTCGCGTCTCCGCCGCCACAATCCCGCCGCGGGCGAAGAGATTCTCGAGAACACCGTCGTGATGCCGTCCGACCTCGAATCGAACGTATCGCAGCAACAGATGCTCGATCGCGTGAAACGCGCCATGCAGAATCTGCCGCCCGAACAGCGCACTGCCATCGATTTCGCTTTTTTCTCCGGCATGACGCACAGCGAAATCGCGGAACGAACCGGCGATCCGCTCGGAACTGTAAAGACAAGGCTGCGCACGGCCCTGGAAACGCTGAAGCGAGATCTAAATTGAAATGACGAACGGCCACCCAGCCCGCGAAGAGGATTTCGATCTCCTCGCTCTCGGCGCGCTCGACCCCGCCGAAGCGCAAGCGATCGAAGCGCACATCCGCGCCTGTTCGGACTGCTCCGGCAAACTCGCTGCCGCCCGCGGACGCATCGCTGCGCTCTCGTTCGCCGCGCCGCAAGTCGCGCCGTCCGCTGCGGTGAAAGAGCGCCTGATGCGCCAAATTCGAGACACGGCCCGCGCCGAGACGCAATCGTCGGCTGCGCCGGTTCGTGGAATCGTTCCGCCCCAGCCTCCGCGCGGCGCTCGTCGATCGGCTTGGTTCGCGATTCTTGCGCCTGCTTACGCTCTGCTATTCCTCGCCACTTTCTATCTCTGGCGGCAAAACGTCCGTCTCGAGCGCGAAGTGAATCAATTCCGTTCCGTGATGGTCACGCAGCAGCGTGAGCTCGATGAGACGCGCAACGTCGCGCATCTCTTCGAAGCGCAGGACACGCTCAAAGTTTCGCTCGCTCCGATGCCGGGAATGCCGGCGGGCGCGGTCCGCGTGATGTACAACGAAAAAATGGGCCTGCTGATGTACGACGGATGGATCGCGCCGCCGCCCGAGGACAAGAGCTATCAGCTCTGGGTCGTCCCGATGGAAGGCCAGCCGATCAGCGTGGGCGTTTTCAATCCCGCCACCAGCGACACCGCCCACTGGATGACGAAAGTTCCCGCCGGAGTTGCCGCGAAAGCTTTCGCGGTCACGCTCGAACCCGCCGGCGGAATGCCCGAGCCCACCGGCCCGATGGTGATGGAAGCTCCTGCCTCCTAATTTGGAAAATCGAAAACTGAAAATTGAAAATGGGTCGCGCCGTGAACGCGCGCGAGGCTCGGTTTTGTAGCGCCGGCATCTTGCCGGCTCTTTTCAATTTCGTTGATTTTCGTCAGTAGGGGCACGGCATGTCGGAGATCCGCCGGAGGAGGGCCGTGCCCTCGGTCGCTAGCGTCGCGCTATCCTCTGGCCCAGCCAGTTTCCATTTTCCGTTTTCTATTTTCTAATCCTGTCCGTGCCCATGTAAGTCCGCAGCGCCTCGGGAATTTCCACCGAACCATCGGCGCGCTGATAATTTTCAATGATCGCGATCCACGTGCGCCCCACCGCCAGCCCGGAACCGTTGAGCGTGTGCACGAATTCCGATTTCTTGCCGCCCGGCGCCTTGAAGCGAATCCCCGAGCGCCGCGCCTGGAATGCTTCGGTATTCGAGCACGACGAAATTTCCATGAAATCGTTCGTCGAAGGCAGCCACACTTCGATGTCGTACGTTTTCGCGGCGGCGAATCCCATGTCGCCGGTGCAAAGCATCATCACGCGATAGTGCAGCCCCAGGCGCTGCAGCACCGCTTCGGCGCTGCGTACCAGCGACTCGAGCTCGTCATAGCTCTGCTCGGGCCGCGTGAATTTGAACATCTCGACTTTCTGGAATTGATGCTGCCGCTTGATGCCGCGCGTATCTTTCCCCGCCGCGCCCGCTTCGGAGCGAAAACAAGCCGTCCACGCGCACACTTTGATCGGCAGCGCGTCGGCTTCAAGCGTCTCGTCGCGATAAAGGCTCGTCAGCTCCACTTCCGAAGTGGGCGTGAGCCACAGATCGGTTCCTTCCAGGTGAAACATGTCCGCCGCAAATTTCGGGAGCTGGCCCACGCCGGTAAGCGACGCCGTATTCACCAGAAACGGCGGCAGGATTTCCGTAAAGCCGTGCTCGCGCGTGTGAATGTCGAGGAACAAATTCGCGAGCGCCCGTTCGAGCCGCGCGCCAAGTCCTTTGTAAACGGCGAAACGCGCCCCCGCAATCTTGATCGCCGACTGAAAATCCAAAATCCCCGCGGCCTCGCCAATCTCCCAGTGAGCCTTCGGCGCAAAATCGAATTTCGGAGGCGCGCCCCATCGCCGCACCTCCACATTCTCGGCCGCGCTGTGCCCCACCGGCACGCTCGCATGCGGAATATTCGGAATCGTCATCATGAACTGCTTCAGCCGCTCGTCGAGTTCAGTGATGCGCTCATCGCCGCGCTTAATCTCGTCGGACACGGTCTTCATTTTCGCCAGCAGCGCGTCGCGCTCCGCCATCGCCGCCGCGAGCGACGCCTCAGGCCCGCTGGCCGTGGTAATCGCCTCCTTGACGTGCTCCGCCACCCTCGCCTTGGCCTTGTCGCCGCCATGAACGATCTTGTTCAGCCGCGGAATCTCTTCGCTGGCCCGGTTGCGCTCCGCCTTCAGCCGCTCAATCGCCGTAATGATCTGCCGCCGCTCGGCGTCCAGCTCGCGAAACGCCGCAAGGTCCAGCGTGACGCCGCGGTCCCCCGCCATCTTCTCAATCACATCCAGGTGCTCGCGCACGTAAGAGAGGTCAAGCATAGGCCCAGCAGAATACCTGAAATTAGTGAAAAGTGGCCCTTCGTTCCTCAGGGCAAGCGAGTGGCTAGTGGTTAGTGGGGTGGTCGTTGGCTGCGTAGCGCCCGGCTTCAGACCGGCAGGTGTTGACGTAGGTTCTGAGGGATGGATGGAGCAGGAATGCGCGACGCAATTTGTAGTGTGTGGCGGGAGGGGCTGCACACGAAATTGTTCCCCTGGTTTGGCGCCGATTAGAAATTGGGAGGTTGTCATGTTGTCAATGACTTACAGGGATTTTTAATCGGCGGACCGTAGATTAGCCGCCACGGCGGCCAGGGAAACGCAGTGGCAAGTGGCGAGTGATGAGTGGCTAGCGAAGGCGCGCAGAAAAACGGGATGACAAATCGCGATCTATTTGCGATTAGAAATTTTGAAGTTATTGATTCCTGGTGAGTTAGGCGGAATTCTAATCCCGTATTTGCGATTAGAAATGTCGTTGAAAGTGGTTTGTTATCACTGAGAGTGCGGTGAAATTTGGCGTGGTTGGGGATTGGAGCGGGTCGCGCTGATCGGCTGCGGTGAGAAATTGGTCGAGTTGCCGGGCGGAATTGCGACGTGGCGCGGGGCGGTGCCGAAATGGGAATCGGCGCTGGGTGATGGCGCCGGACCGGGTTGTCGTCAATCTTCACGAGCGATGATAGCATAGTGGTAACGTATTGTCAATAGGGTACTAGGGGTACCAGCGGTTCGGCGGGCCGAGAACAAGGGGGCCGTAATCTCCAGTTACGAGTGGCGCGCTGGGGGGACGTCGTGACTCCCATACCTTGCTGCACCGAATAGAGTCCAGAAGTGATTCTGGTCCGAGATAACGAATCCTTGCGATTGCATCGCGTAGAGAACTCGGTTCACCTCGGTTCTCGTCACTTCGCTGCCTCGCTCGGTTCTGAGTATCGAGGCTATTTGTCGGGCTTTAAGGGGTCGCTTTTCTGTCCTCATTATTGCAAGCACGTCCTGATCGGTAATGGGCATGGCTTCCTAGTTCAAGACGAGCTCAAGTCTATGAGTCACGATAGGCCAGGTGGAATTGAGCAGCTCTCATGTGCGTATAATCTCCCGCGGACCGGGTCAAAGCCTTAGTGAAGCACTCCGGATAGAGAAGATTCGCCAGTCGAGGCGCCAGTATTTTCGCGGTTTCCGATTTGCAACGGATCAGTCTCTGAATTTGGTTCGGTCTGTCGGCAACACACTTCAAGACAAACACAAACTCAAGCAACTCTGTGTAGTCAAAGTGTCGCTGTGCAAAATCGTCTGGAGATTGGGATAAGAGCACAACGGCAAGTCCCTTCGAACGCATCTCGCGAATGAGCTTTTCCAAGAAATGGTTGTTCATAGGCAAATAATTGTGCGCTTCATCGATTACTAAAAGGGTCCGTAATTCGCGAGCGTTAGTTCTTGGATCAACTGGCGCCTCAGGGGCATTTTTCAGCTCGCGGTACAGCTTCTCAATAATAAAAAAGGCCACGAGTTCCCTTAATGCGGGAAGGGCGTGGAGGTCCACTATGAGGGTTTTTTCGTATATTGCGCTATCGAGTAGATTAGATTCTGAGAGAGTCGGGAAAAGGTGAAAGCTAGTAAGTTTTCGAAGAATTTCCGTTAAGGTATCTTCGCCCTTTTCCTCTTCGTCATAAAGTCTTCGGAGTTGCCGCTGGACAATCTCGAAGTCCGGGTATTGTTGATCCTCGTTTGCCCGTTCTTCGTAAGAGGCTTCGATCGCCCTCGAGAGCAGGGATTTTTGGACTGCGCCAAGACGTTCATAGCTGCTAATCGATTCGACCTTTTCCTCGGCGGCGAACCGAATGCTGCTCAAGTTGTAAGAATTGAGGATGAATGGATTTATGGGAATAGTTTGCTCCGGCAAGGAATACACGCGAGCATTTGTGGCGCGAACAAACTTCTTGTCTCCCGCGACATCTCCTTTGGCGTAGTCCAGGAAGATAAAGTTAACCGACGGGTTCTTTGTACGTATATCTGCCAGAATCTTTAGAATGAATTGAGTCTTGCCGCTGCCAGGTATGCCAACTACCGCCATGTGAGGATTGGTTGCTGTGTTCAAGGAACAGACTACGGGTTCGCCGGTTCCGACTTCATCGCCCACTATCACGTCGATGGCTTGCGAGATACTCGAAGATGGCTGCTGCGAACTGTCAGTAGGGCTTGGTAATCCTCGCAGCAAGTTGGACCAAAAGGTCTCGGCAGAGTCCGCGTGGAGAAGATCGTTTTGAAGCAAGACAACTCCTCGGTCTACGTGGGCCTTGAAGTGACCACCGAAGAATTCTTCATCGGAGAGTTTGCGACCTGCATGTTCAGCGGTTAGCGCTTTCACAAGGTTGTCGTAGTCTCCCGTTACTGAGTAACGATTGAACTCTTTCCCGGTGATTTCCGGGTGAGTTACATCAATCGGTTCTTTGATAGTAAGAGATTTGCTCCATGCAAGCCGGCAAAGTAAATTAAAGGGTAGGTTTAATTTTGGGAACTATATACAAAGCTACCCCAATTACTCGCGGCTGCGATTAGGGTCTGCGAGAGCATCGGTGATGCCATGCGCCACGTTGTCACCTACCTGTCTTCCGATGGCGCGGGCCCTAGCGGCATTGAATCCTTCGTGGTAAGCGCAGATAGCGCACTGGTGACGGCCAGTCTCGCCTTCTACGCCAGCTTGCGAAATTGGAAGGGCGTCCATAGTATCGAACGGAGCGCGGCGATTCGTTGCTTTGCACTCGGCGTCACCAGAGGGCGTGAGGGCATTGGCACGTCCATATTCCTCGCCGCGAGCGAACGAGCAATGGCAACACTTGTGACGCCAAATCTCTCTTTTGTCTCGTTGTCCTGCCTGTGAGGGGTGCAGACTTCGGAGAATGTGGTCAGGTATCGAACTTCCGTGGTCACAGGTGGCCATTGCCGAAAGATACGCCAATCAGACGGTAAATCAAGCCTAATTGAAATTAGCACTTGACAACCCTAAAGTGATCCTGTAATATGGGTTCATGAGAACAAAGAAAGCAATGAGAGTTGGCCAGTCAGTGGAAGTAGCAGAATGGAAGAACATGCCGCATGTTCCGTACTTCGGCACAATCACCCAAGTCACCAAGAACAAAGTGCGCGTGCTCTTCCCCATTCGCAAGTTTGTCTGGCTCGAAAAGTCACAGGTCATGGTGACCCGATAATGAAGAGCGAACTGGCAAGCATCTCCGGTTTCTTGGCTCACTACAAAGACGAAGCGACGTGCCAGAAGTTCTTTGAGGGTATCCGGTTTCGCAAGGGCGATTACTGCCCGCATTGCGGGTTCGCTTCAATCTATCGCTTCGATGACGGGCGCTACCGCTGCAAGGGTTGCAAGAAAGATTTCACCATCAAGACGGGGACGATTTTCGGCGAGAGCAAAATTCCTTTGCGTAAATGGTTCATTGCGATATATCTTCTTACGACCTGCCGGAAGGGAATTTCTTCCGTCCAACTTGCCAAACAGGTCGGTGTTACCCAAAAGACTGCGTGGTTTATGGACCACCGCATTCGCAAGGCGATGAAACAGGGCAAGGGCCAACTCTTCGGAACCGTCGAGATTGACGAAACCTACGTCGGCGGAAAAGAACACAATAAGCATCGCAGTAAGAAACGTGGTGGCACACAAGGACGCAGCCTAGAAACCAAAACCCCTGTGTTCGGAATGCTGCAACGTGGAGGCGAAATTCGGGCAACGGTTGTGAAAGACACACGCATGAGAACGGTCGAGCAGAAAATAATCGAGAACGTCCAGTTTTCTTCGCGCATTCACACAGACGATTTCAATTCTTATAATCGCATCCACAATTGGTACGAACACGAAAAAGTCCGTCACTCGATAGGGGAGTATGTCCGCAACGGTTTGATTCATACAAATGGAACTGAAAGTTTTTGGGCATTGTTCAAGCGCGGCTATATCGGCGTCTACCACTGGATGAGTCCAAAACATTTGCAGCGTTACTTGGACGAATTCACAAACCGATTCAATTCCCGCGAGCAAGGGTTCGAGGAAGTTTTTGCGGGAATGGTTGGCAAAGCATCAGACTCTAGCCCATTGCCGTACAAGGCTCTCATTCAATGACTCCGCGCCCGCGCAAAGAACATGCGCCGCTGGACTTCGATTTCGTTGATGTGATCACGACTGTCGCGGATGAGATGAAACCCGCGATTGCGACGGCAGTTGCGCGGCCTTTTCTTAAATGGGTCGGTGGCAAGCGGTCAATCCTACCAGAACTAAACACGCGACTTCCCCAAGAATACGGGACGTACCGGGAACCTTTCCTCGGCGGGGCAGCACTTTTCTTTAACGTGCGTCCCGAAAAGGCCAGCCTGTCCGATTTGAATTTTCATCTTGTGCTGACTTATCTTGCCGTCCGCGATGATGTGGAGCGATTGATTTCGCAACTCAATGGGCACGCTCACAAGCACGAAAAGGATTACTACCTAAAGGCGCGTCCGAAGATCGCCCGTGAGTCAGACCCCACGAAAATCGGCGCGTTGCTGATTTATCTCAATAAGACCTGTTACAACGGTTTGTACCGCGTGAACCAAAGCGGCGAGTTCAATGTGCCGATGGGTTCTTACACCGATCCCGCGATTCTGGATGAGGAAAATCTTCGCGCGTGCTCGAAAGCTTTGCAGGGTGTCCAAATCAAGCAGCATCCGTTTTCGCAAACACCGATTAAAAAGGGCGATTTCTATTACCTAGACCCGCCCTACCACAAGACATTTAGTAGCTTTGATAGCAGTGGATTCGACGATACAGACCATGAGAAACTGGCGAAATTCTGCGGGGAATTGAACGAGGCAGGTTGCTATTTCATGGTGTCTAATTCAGACACGCCATTCATCCGCAAATTGTATAAAGATTTCACCATTGAAGAAGTTAGGGCAGGAAGGTTCGTTTCGTGCAAGGCTAACCAACGTGGCAAAGAAACCGAACTCATCATCCGAAACTACGCCTCTGCCTCCGCCGAACAGCGGGAAGAGGGCAAAGCAGACGGGCAACAGTCTTGAATTGTTCGTTGAACAGGCTCTCAAAGAACATGGCTACGCAGAGTTCTGGAACCACAAGGCCCACGCCTTTGAAAACCGTGGCGCAATCGGTGGCAAGCAATATCTAAAGCAACTTCCCATCGGGAATTCCATCTATGAAACGATTCGCAAGTGTGATTTCCTTGTCATCAATCGCACGCTTTTTCCCGACGACCTCATCATCGAATGTAAGTGGCAACAAAGTTCTGGTTCGGTGGACGAAAAGTATCCCCTCCTACTTTTCAATATCCTCAAGACAGGAATCCCCACCGTAGTTCTGTTGGATGGAAGCGGCTATAGAGAAGCTGCACGAAAGTGGCTGTTAGAACAAGCCCACCCAAGGAGTGCCCTGATAGGCGTGTTCACAATGGCCGAATTTCAGCGCGCGGTGAACAACGGCTTTTTAGGGTAGCTTTGTATATAGTTCCCTTAATTTTTTGTGGAGCGCGCGAAACGCGTCTTCAGCTTCCCTCGATGTTCTGAACTTACTCACTGAGCCGGTCATATTTCGTCCCAAAAATATCCAGCAAGAATCTTGGTTCGGCCTTGAATGGGGTCGTAGTCAAGCAGGAATGACTTCTCAACGCTGGGAATCAGCATCTGATAATAACGTTTATCAACCTCTGTATCAGTTGAGAGGATAATAACTTGGTTTCCCGCGACTGGATAGTATTTTTGAACTATCGCGCGCCTGTGGTCGCTGTCTAGTCTGCTCAAGGGGGTATCGATGATAATCGGGAGTTCGCGTCCAGAGGTTTTCGCTAGGCCCCAAAGCAGGCAAATGGCGTAGATTTCCTTTTCGCCCGCCGACAAGTCGCTTTTCTTCAACTTCACGCCTTCGCGTCCGTAGAGAGTAACCGAAAAGTCTTTGGGGTCAATCTCGAGCTTTGAGACTAAGTCTTCCTTTCGGACAAGCTTTTGAATCATTTCTTCGACATTCTTTTCAAGCGTGGAAGCTTTTCTCGCAGTCAATCGGTCCATATAATCTTGTATAACCAACCTGATCTTTCGAGACAACTCAAGCTGTTTCCTCGCGATTTCGGCCGTTTCGACCATGGCTGCGATGTCTGCTAACCGTCGTTTGGAGTCGGCGACGTCATTCCTATATTTTTCGATTTTGTCTTCGAGTTCCGCCCGTCTTTCCTTTTGTCGGCCAATCGTTTGATTAACATTTGCGATCTCGCGGAATAGATCTTCGTCAGGATCGCCAGCCGGTATTCTGTTCAATTCGGTGTCGAGCGAGCGAAGCTGGTTCGAAAGTCGCTCACTTCGCTCTAGCAGATCTCTGATTTCGTATGCTACTTCGCCACGGCTTTCGCGAAGAACTCTGCGAACCTCGCCTTCGACGGATTGTGGCAGTTCGTGAATCAACTCGGCCAGTGTGTCGGCGGGCGGCGGGACGAATAGCGACTCCCACAGTGTCAAAAGCCTATTGGTGAGGAGCTCCTGCTGAGCTTGTGTGAGCGGCGGGGTCGTCGGTTGAGAATCTTTTCCGAGTAGTCGGTCAGCGAGGTTCCGTGCTTGCGGGTAAGTAGCCTCCTTGGCAGCTTGCCAATTGACAGTTTTCCGCTCTCCGTCAAGCCTCTGTTCTAGCCTTGTTGCGAGGTCCCCCAGCATTGCGAACGGGAGAAGCTCGCCGCACATCGCCAGGAACTTGTCCTGTACCTCTTTCAGCTTTTCCTCAATCGTGTCACGTTCTCGTTGGAGCTTTGGTCTTTCCTGAAATTTGGCTCCGAGTTCCTTACTAACTTTATTCTCAAGTTCGGACTTTCTTGACTCGAAGGATCGGATGTCATTTTCAAGTTCGGCAAGATCTGACTCACACGCAGAGAAATTCTGATTAGCTAACTCTAACTCCGCATCAGCCTTTTTGTAATCTGCCGGATTGGCCTGTTTCGCCTCAGCCTGGAGGCGCTGACGTGCGTAATTCTCTAGGTCTGACTGAAGGTGCTCAAACACGTCGAGTTCCAACAGAGACTTAATGCCGTCGACGATTGTCTTATCGGACTGCTCTTCTGCAGCTATTTCCTGGATCTTCTCGCCATCGAAGATAAAGAACTGCGCCACGCCAGGGGGGATCAGGAGTTTGAGGTACTCTCCCCAATAATCCCGTTCTAGGTTCAGCTCTCTGCCGTCGACTTCTAAGAAAAGTGAGTCCTCATCGCTCCCCGGTGTCCACGTCCGCCGGACGATAACAGAGGACGCTTGCCGCTTATCTTCGTGGATAAATTGGAGTTCGACGAAAGCCTTGGTACTTGAGGAGTGCTTCAGGGCGGTACGATTTATCTTGGACTGGAGGAAGTTTCTGTATTCACGTCCCGGCTTTTTGTTAACCCCCTGTGCCCCGTAGAGACAAAGCCTAATTGCATCGAGGATCGAGGTCTTTCCTGCGCCGTTCTTACCCCCGATTATGATGACATTCTTATTGGGTTCGTGTACGTCAAGAGGAAATTCGCACGTTCCTTCGAAGACCAGGTAGTTGTGTAAAATTAGTCGCGTGAGTTGCACAGGTATTTCCTACTGGTCCCCTTGTATAGCTCGTTCCAAGATGTCACCGATCTTTTCGTAAAGTCCGTGGCGTCGTCCCATACCCAACAAATCGCGTTCCAGTTCCAGAAGTTGGTTTGAGACTGAGTGTTGCACACCGTGTTGTTTGCAAAGTTCCCCGAGTAGGGCTTCGTCGTCAGTGTTGTACACAGACATCCCAGCCTCCACGGTAACGGTCACAAGGAAGACCTTGTTTATCTTTGTGGGTACGTGAGGCCGCAATTAGATCACGACAAGGCCGATGTGGGAAGAAGCAGATTATGCGAGGTAGATCTCGGTCTCGGTTTTGATGATGAAGACGGCGTCGGAGTCGGAGGCGCCGGAGGCGCGGAACTGGGCGCGGGCGTCGTCGAGCGAGTCGGCTTGGACGGAGAAGATTACGCGGCGATCGGTGCGGCCAATGAAGTAGAAGCGGCGCTCTTGTTGGACGAGTTGGAGTGGGGTGGGCACGCGAGCGGCGCGATTTGATGCGCTACTCGATCGATCCATAGATCTGGAGGAGAGATCAACAGAGATCTGAAGGCAGGAGAGAGAAAGTTCGACGTGTACCAGATCGGAACAGATGCGGCGAAGGGAGAGATTGATGGACTGGATGTCGAGATCGCAGCCAGTTGCGTGGCGACGGAGGCGGAGGGCACTGATTAGCGTCGTGCCGCCGCCGAGGAATGGATCGAGGACGAGGTCGCCTTCGTCGGAGGCGGCTAGGAGGATGCGTTCCAGGAGGGCTACGGGCTTTTGGGTGGGGTGCTTGCCGAAGCGCTTTTCGGATTTGTCTGGGGGGAAGATGGACCAGACGGATTTCATTTGTTTGCCGCCGGCGATTTCTTTCATGTGCTTGTAATTGAATTTGTGGCGGGATTTTTTGTCGCGCGCGGCCCAGATGATGGTTTCGGTGGCGTGGGTGAAATAGCGGCAGGAGAGATTGGGAGGAGGATTGGGTTTGACCCAGGAGATGTCGTTGAGGAGCTTGAAGCCGAGCTGCTGCATGGCGAAGCCTACGGAATGGATGACGTGGCTGGTGCCGCTGACCCAGATGGTGCCGTTGGGCTTGAGGACGCGCTGGCAGGCGGAGAGCCAGGCGCGATTGAAGTCATGATTGGCGTCGGCTCCGCGGGAGACGTCCCATTTGCCTTTGTTGACGGAGACCATGCGGCCGGCGTGGCAGGTGATGCCGTTGTTGGAGAGGAAGTAGGGCGGGTCGGCGAAGATTAGGTCGATGCAGGATTCGGGGATGGCGGCGAGGATATCGAGGCAATCGCCCTGGAAGATTTTGATGTGGTGCTTGGCGTCGTGGAAGGTGGGGG
>JBOGNA010000029.1:0-16200 GCA_050746925.1 Candidatus Acidiferrales bacterium | reverse complement strand
GGCCGGCCCGGCTATATACCTTGGGCTAGATTTAACCCTTACGGGCTAATTCATCGCTTGAAGTCCACAACCATTGCGTTAATCGTGGAAGCAACATTTTCGTCACCTCCAAGCGGTCCAGAGTCATTGTCAGTGAATGCCCGCTTCCGTCTCTCCACTCTAGCCTTCTCGTTGCTGAGAGAATAACCTTCGTACTCCGCAGTCACCTTCCGATAGAGTGCAAACCAGCGGCGAGGCAAGGCGCTATTGCATCCCCCTCTAACCCGTCAAATGTAATCTTCGCGGGATACCTTTTGGCAAAACCAAACTCAATTAACTAATCGATTGAATGCCCATATTTCGTCGGTAATATCGCTGGCCATTGCAGGCGTGACACGTAACGTCGGATGTACCCAGCAGAAGTTATACCAAGCAAAATGCAAAGACAAGGATGCTTTCAAATTGTCGAGCCGTTTGCTGAACGCGTTCATTAACCTCGTAAATCGGCGGAGTTGCATCCGAATCGTAAGATTCTGCCGTTCAATATGTGATGTTGAAATTTGATAGGGTTTAGGGTCGCCCGTGACTGTTCTATGCAGAACATTGTGTGCCATCGAGCAAAGGGGTACGATGCGGCCACCAGCGGTCCAGTTTCGCAGCATCTTTGGGTAGATCCGGCCAGAACGTTTCGAGCAACTCTCGTAGAAACAAACAACAGTGTTTCTAAACTCAAGCCCGTCCACGGCGGCGGTGAGTGATGCTGATGCCATTCCGTGACAAGTTTCCCGGGCGCGCGCTTTCGACGGCGTTGCGCATTCGGTGAGAATCAAATCCGCTGGTGAATGACCCCGTCGTTCCCTTCGTCCGCCGTGGAGAAGGAGATGGTTGCAATGCGTCTCGACCGCTGCTTCGGAACCGTTCTCGGTGTGGTTACTCTGCTGGGAATCGCGCTGCCGCTTCACGCGCAATCGCCGTTCAGTCCGACGGCGTCCAACCTCAACGCGGCGAACAGCCTGATCGCGCTGCCCTGGCCGGGACTGGTGGATGCGAAACTCCAACCGTTTCGAAAGCATCTGGCGGATATCAGCGGCGAGAAATTCGTGAACACTTCGGGCAATGGCTACGAGTTCTCGCTGGCTCTCGATAACCTGCGCCTCGAGACGAATGCCGCCGCCCTGGCACCCGGGCTCGTGGCGTTCTCGAACGGAGTTTCAGTCCACGCGCCGGCGACGGGCAGCTGGAGCTTCGCGATCGCGGGGAATCTTGCGGCGCACGCATGGGCAGGAACCAAGACCACGGTCGGCCGCACCACGGTGAAAACGAATCTGATTGATCAGGACGTCTCTGTCCCGTTTGTTTTGGGAATCGACGATGTGTCGTTCGCGGCAAACTCCGGCCTCGATACCAGCGATCCGGCCCGCCCAAAACTCGTCAGCGGAGCTGTCCAGGCCCACGCCCGCGTCGGGGGTACGGTCTTCTTCCCCGGAGATGCCGTTGACATCGATCTAATTCGCCGGCCCGACGGATCTCTCGCCGGTGACGTGAGCCTGACGAAGCCACTCGGAATCCCGGACTTCGTGGAGGTTGACGAAGGGGTGACTCTCTCGATCATCTTGCTCCCGTTCTCCACCGACGATACCTGGACACTGATCGTCGCGCTCGAAGGAGCGCTGTTCGTCCATTTTCCCGATCCTGTGGGCCGCATCCAAGTGCCGTCAGCTCCCTTTTTCACGATGCCGCTGGTGCTCCCGGCGAACAAGCTATTCGGCGGGTCGGTGGCTAACTACATGGGCCTGGCCCGCGGTCCGGTCCCGCTAACGTGGCCGCCCGCAGGGAGCGCTGCGGCGCCGGTCGCGACCGTGCAAGTGGCGCCGGGCGCCTCGATTGACTTCGCGACTCCGCGCGACACAATTGAAGCAGGCATTGCCTCGACGCACATGCCGTATAACGCCGTACTATCGCTGGACACTCAGCCGCTGAATCCGAACGTCCTTCCGGTACCGAGGCCCGGAACTTCCCAACCTACAATCCGCTACGCGATCGACGCGGACTCGACGATTTGGACCGGACACTATCTTGCCGCCGAATCGTTCCGCTATGCGACGACACACGATTCCAAAGCGCGCGATCGAGTGCTAGCCGCGATTAAAGGCTTGCAAAGCGATTTCGAGGTCACTACCGATGCGGCGATCGAGAACAATCAATACGTGGCGGTGCCGAGTGTGTCGAGGACGTCGAACGCTCCGGATGTGCCGCAGCGGCCAGATGATGAAGCCGGATTCATTTTTGCGCGGAGCACAATTCCGCACACGAGTCAGAGTGGATCGACGCTCCCTGACTGGAGTGATACGGTTGACGGGCGCATCAAGGCCGGCGTCTGTTTGTACGCGAAGCCTTCCGGCGGATGGAGAATCGAAAGGATCGGCGGCGCAACGGACACGACGACCTATCCAACGTACGCGGCCGCTCGCGCGGGGCAGGGGATCTCGCTCGGCAACATCAGGCCAGTGGATTCGATCGCGCAGCCGATCTCCTACGGCAGCGGTTGCGGAAACCGGGGCGAGGCCGATAACCCGATCAGCCGCGATCAGTACAGTGGCATCTTCATGGGTCTGGCCTATGCGTACAGCTTCGTACCGGAAGCGCAGGCGCAGGCCAGGAAGCTCGTTGACGGCGCGCTCGACTACGTGCTGCTAAATAACTGGAACGTGCCGCTGCCGCCCGACCGAACCATCGTTACCAGTTTTATGGGCGACTTCGATGCTCAGCTTTTTCTGCTTCGCGTGGGCGCAACCGTGGATCCAACCCACGTTCCGCACGGCACATCGCAGAGTTACCAGCAGCTCTACGCGCGGTTCGCTCCCGCCTCGGCGCTTTGCTGGCTTCCGGAGTGGCTGAGCGCCACCGATCCACTGACGTCGTATTTCAAGTACAACCTCTCCCATTCGTTTCTGGGCGTGACATTGTTTCTCGAGACGGACGCTACGCTGCGCGCGAATTACCTGGCGGCCTACAACATCATGCGCGCGGTTACGGCGAACCACCGCAATGCGTATTTCAATTTGATGGACATCCTCGTGAAAGCGGCCAGCGCCTCCTCGCCGTCCGCGGCGAACCCCAGCCTTTCGCTTGGCCAGGAAACGACGAGCGACCTTGCAGACTGGGTAACACGCTGGAAGGACGTGAAGGCTCCGGACGGGATGCCGACGAACGCAACATCGTCAGCGGCCTCCGATTTTATTGTTTCGCTGTGGCCGACGTACATACAACTTTACGCGAGCCTGGCGGACCCGAACAAACCGAGCAGGACCACCACGTTTCCCGTTCCGCTTCCATTCCGGCCCGGCGCGGGCATGGAGTTTGTCTGGCAGGTATCTCCGTGGAGAACCGGAATCGACTCACCGGGGACGGATCGGAAGGTGACGCCTCCGGGTCCGGTTGCTGGTCCGGTGCCTAGTCCGGTGCCTGGTCCGGCTCTTGCTGCGGTTCCTGGTTCGGCTCCGGTCATATCGTCCACGCCTGGCGGTCCTGTAGCTTTGCGCCCGACTTCTAACTGCAGCACAACACCACCCTCGGCGCGCCAGATCGCGTTGTGCTCCTCCGAACCGTACCTGGAGGGACCGGGCGTTGATTTCCTGCTTCCGTATTGGCTGGGGGTTTATTTGAACGTGTGGCCGGCGAACTGATTTTTCCATCGGAGCGGATTTCGCTGTGGGGTCATTTGGCATTTGGACGCCAGGTTCCAACACGAATGACGGGAGGCTTTGTTTTCTAAAATCACCGGAAAAAGGTGGCTTGCCGTCCACATCTCGCGTCCAGCGCAACCGGCAATTTGACCGCGTTTAATTTCCTTTGTTCTTCGCATTCCAAATTTTTGGTTCCCACAGCTCAACCTTGTTGCCGTCTGGATCTATGATCCATGCGAATTTTCCGTTTTCGTGGGACTCGGGGCCTTGATGGATTGGAACTCCACCTGCGCGGACTTGTTTCAGCATTTCGTCCATATTGTCCACGCGGTAGTTGATCATAAAGCTTGAAGAACTTGGACTGAACCATTCGCTCTTTGGTTCCGCTAGATGCCAGGCCGTGACGCCTTTATCTTCGGCTGGATCATTGGGCCATTCGAGACCGGCTCCACCCCACGGCTCAAGCGGCATGCCCAAATGCGTCTGATACCATTTCGCGAGAGCTTTCGCGTCCGTCCTTGCTTTCAGAAATACACCGCCGATTCCTGTAATTCTCGCCATGTGTACCGCCCCCTAATTTCTATTTATTGGTTTAATTGGCAGGCAAAGGTCCAATTCAAACTTAGACCGATCAAACCGGAATCTCCTTTTTTACTTCCAAAGCGGAGTGAACTGTATATCCATTTCTCCCGGTCGCATAGTGTGAAAGAAATCCAACCTTGTTGACCACCCTGCCAAGTCAATGAAGGCGAATTGAAGGTGAAATGAGGATTCGATTTGTCCGGATTCGACTTGCCTCGTGCCGATTTAAATCTCTTCGACTCGCGAGTTGGCGCTTCATGGTAGTTTAGAACGCCTAAAATGGCCAGCCGGACACGGTTATCGAGGATTTGCGGTTTTCGCCCCGCGCGGAAGCGTCCGTCTGCAACGAGAGTTGCGGCGTTGCTTCTCGCGATCGCGGTATTGGGCACGAGCGCGTTCGCGGGATTGCTTTCACTGACGGCGTATGCGCAGCAGACGGGTTCAGCGACGGCGCCGGTGGTGGTGCAGCCGGGCGCGCCGGGAAAACCGAGCCAGACGCTGCCGTCAACGACGACGGGGACGCTGCCGCCGCGGTCGCCGGCGGATGTGGAGTTCATGCAGGGGATGATCATGCATCACGAGCAGGCGGTGGAGATGACGGCGCTGATTCCCTCGCACACGGAGAACAAGGATGTCCGGTCGCTGGGAGCGCGAATCAGCAGCTCGCAATCGGACGAAATCAAGTTCATGGAGCGGTGGCTGGCGGCGCGGGGCGAGCCGATTTCGCTGCCGATGGCGGGAATGCCGGGAACGAAAATGGCGGACGCGGGCGCGCCGGAGAAGCCGATGGCTCGGATGCCCGGAATGCTGACGGCGGAGCAGATGGCCGCTCTGCGGAAGGCGAACGGAGCGGAGTTCGACCGTCTTTTTTTGACGGGGATGATCCAGCACCACAATGGCGCGCTGATCATGGTGAAGGATTTGTTCGATACGGCGGGCGCAGGGCAGGAAGCCGACATTTTCAACTTCGCGACGGATGCGGACAACACGCAGCGGGCGGAGATCAAGATCATGCAGTCGATGCTGGAAAAGAATTCAATCGAGAAGAAATCGAAGGAAAACAGATCGGTCGAGGAGAAATGATGAATCGAGTGCAGCGTGTGGCGTTGCGTCTAGCGGGCTTGGCTTTCGCAGCGATCGTGTTGTGCACGAGTGTGAGCGGGCAACAGGCGCAGGCGCCCGCGCCGGCGAAGGCGCCGCAGGCGGACAAGAATCCGTTTCAGCCGGAGCCGGCGCCGCCGCTGCCGGCGGGAATGACGGGATCGGATGTAAACGATCCGCGCTACAAGCTGACGCCGGGGCTTTTTGATGCGGGTGTGGCGTCGATGGGAATCACGCACGTGCTACTGGTGAAGAAGGCCGCCGCGTTTCAACTGGGGACTTCGGATCCCGACGATCCGAAAGTGGCGAAGACGATTGGGCAGATGGGTGTGACGGGCATGGCCTCGAAAATGCCGAAGTCACTGCAGATCGCGATCGCGGAGCTGGCGTTTGCGAACTCGGACTTTGCGTTTGAGGGCAATCACCTGTTTCAGGGAAATTTCTACGGGCTGAATATTTTCGACATTTCGAATCCGGCGAAGGCGGCGCTGCTCACTTCGCTGGTGTGCCCGGGCGGGCAGGGTGATTTGTCGGTGTACGGGAATCTGCTGTTCATGTCGGTAGAGATGCCGAATGGACGGCTGGACTGCGGGACGGAAGGATTTCCGCCGACGCCTCCAGCGGAAACGCCGGCGGAGGATGGAAAGAGCAAGCCGATTCGGCGGCCGGCGGCGCAGAAGGAGCGCTTTCGCGGGGTGAGAATTTTCGATATTTCGGACATCAAGAAACCGAAGCAGGTGGCGGCGGTGCAGACGTGCCGCGGGTCGCACACGCATACGCTGGTGGTGGATCCGAACGACAAGGCGAATGTCTATATTTATGTGTCGGGGACGTCGTTCGTGCGGCAGGCGGAAGAGCTGGCAGGATGCTCGGGTGAGGCGCCGGACAAGGATCCGAATACGGCGCTGTTCCGAATCGATGTGATCCAAGTGCCAGTGGCGGCGCCGCAGGATGCGAAGATCGTTTCGAGCCCGCGGGTATTCATCGATCCGCGAACGGGCGCGCTGAACGGACTGAACAACGGCGGAACCCACGAAAACGGCGGCGATCCGGACAAGGACGCTGCGAAACCGGCGGACACGAACCAGTGCCACGACATCACGGTGTACTCGGCGATCGGACTGGCGGCGGGCGCTTGCTCGGGAAACGGAATCATCCTGGACATCAAGGACCCGGTGCATCCCAAGCGAGTGGATGCAGTGAACGATACGAACTATTCCTACTGGCATTCGGCTTCGTTCTCGAACGATGGGACGAAAGTGGTGTTTACCGACGAGTGGGGCGGAGGACTTGGAGCGCGGTGCCGTCCGAACGATCCGAACAAGTGGGGCGCGGACGCGATCTTCCATCTGAAGGATGACAAGCTGAGCTTCGCGAGCTACTACAAACTGCCGGCGGCGCAGGGAGACACGGAGAACTGCGTGGCGCACAACGGCTCGCTTGTTCCGGTACCGGGGCGCGATATCGAAGTGCAGGCGTGGTACCAGGGCGGAGTGTCGGTGGTGGACTTCACCGACGCGTCGCATCCGTTTGAGATTGCGTATTTCGACCGCGGGCCGATCGATCCGAAGATGCTGGTGCTGGGCGGCGAGTGGTCAACCTACTGGTACAACGGCTACATCTATGGATCGGAGATTGCGCGCGGGCTGGACGTGTTCGATCTGACGCCGACGAAATTCCTGACGCAGAACGAAATCGACGCGGCGAAGTCGGTGCGGGTGGCTGTGCTGAACGTGCAGAACCAGCAGAAGATCGAGTGGCCGGCGAAGTTGGTGGTAGCGAAGGCGTATGTGGATCAGCTGGAGCGGTCGCAGGCTTTGGCGGCGGAGCAAGTCGCGGCGTTGCGGAAGGCTATTCAAAGCGCAGAAACGTCGCACATGAGCTCGAGCTCGCTGGCAAAATTGAGGGGCCTGGCGCCGGGCCTGGAAGCGAATGCCAGCACGGCGAAAAGTCCGGCTGATGCGAAGCGGTTGCAGGCGCTGGCGGAAATTCTGAAACACCCGGCAGCTTGAGCGGCGAACAAGACTGAGCGGATCTGGCGGCGAGACGATCGGGCGCTATTTCACGACGAAGCAATCGAGGTCGTTGGCGAAGTCCATGGGGCCGGAATATCGCTTTTTGATTTCGGATTCGGTCTGGTTTTCTTTTCCCAGCGTCCTTAGCATGCGATGAGAGAGAACCAGATGCTTCACGTGGGCGTCGGCCGCGATTTGCCCGATCACCGACGGAGGCATGTGCAGATTTCTTTCGACGCCGGTAGCGCCTTCGGGAACGGCGTTGTGAGCGACGAATAGATCCGCATTCGTCGCCAATTCCACGAGCCCTTTTCCTTCCCCGTTCGTATCGCCGCTGAACACGATTCGTTTGCCGCCGATTTCGATGCACCATGCCAGAGCCGGAACCGGTCCGTGAATCACACGCACGGAATGCGCGGCGAGATCGCCGCTGCGGAAAACAAGCGTGGGGGCTGCGGTGCCCGCTACGTTGTGGGGCTGCATCAAATAGCTGCCGCCCTGCCCGGGCACGAGCAGCTCGCTGAGATAGCGGTAAACGCCGCGCTTGTCTCCGAAGAAATCGGACACAAATTCGGTGGTCGAGGGCATGAAATCGTTTCCCTCCGGGCCATAGATGGGCAGCGGGCGCTTGCGATCTTCAAACCACGAGGACTTGATCAGGGCGGAAAAGTCGCCGCTGTGATCGACGTGAAAGTGGCTGAACAAGATCACGTCGAGGTCCGACATCTGCGCGCCGCTTTCACCAAATCGAAGAGCGCTTCCGCCGCCGGCGTCGACGAGCACTCGCGGCCGGCCGTCCTGCCAGACGAGGTAGCTGCTCGAAGCGCGCTTGTCCTGCAGTTCGGGACCGCCCGACCCGAGGACTTGCACGGCGACTCCCTGCGAGCCGCAGGTTTGGGCCGCGGCGGAAGGGAGAAACGCGCAGCCGAACAGGAAGCCGAAGAGCAGGAACGAGCGCGCGAAGCCCAAGGTCCCATTTGAAAGTCGTTGCAGGTTCACTTCTGCCCTCCTATCCTTGCTATCGGAACGAGGCTATCATTTATTACGAAACTCCCATGGCGAGACTTCCATTACGAACCCCGCATGACTAAACTTTCATGAAGAAACTCGCATGACGAGACTTTTATGACGAAACTGGCCGTTCGAAGTTTTTCCGTGTCTCTCGACGGCTTTGGCGCCGGCCCCGAGCAAGACATCAAAAACCCGCTGGGCGTGGGCGGCATGGCTTTGCACGAATGGGCGTTCGCGACGCGCACGTTCCGGCAGATGCATGGATTGGAGGGCGGCTCGACCGGCGCCGACGACGAATTTGCGGCGCGCGGGTTTGAGAACGTCGGAGCGTGGATCCTAGGCCGCAATATGTTCGGGCCGATCCGAGGTCCTTGGCCGGACGACAAATGGAAAGGATGGTGGGGCGATACGCCGCCGTACCACACGCCGGTGTTCGTGCTGACGAACCACGCTCGCGAATCGATCGCGATGAATGGCGGAACTACGTTTCACTTCGTCACCGACGGCATTCACGCTGCACTGAAACGAGCAACCGACGCTGCCAACGGGAAAGACGTCCGCCTCGGCGGCGGGGTTGGGACGATCCGACAATATCTGCGAACGGGGCTTGTGGATGAGCTGCACTTCGCGGTGGCCCCGGTCTTTCTTGGCTCGGGCGAACACCTTTTTGCGGGGATCGATTTGCCGAAGCTCGGATATCAGCGCACGGAAGTGGTTCCCACCGAACTGGCCACGCACGTGGTACTCACCAAGCGCCGTTAGCTGCTTCTGGCGGGTGCGCTGCTTCCGCGAGTTAGCTCCAGCGGAATGATTCGCGCGCAATCCGTTCGTTCACCACAGCGGAGCGACGGGCGCTTCTTTAAACACCGGTGGTGGACCGCCGCGGTTGGAGAGGTGGATCGCGGACAAGTAGGGCTTCGCTTGCGGGTCGTAGGTGACGGTGATGCTCCCGCCTTTTCCCGGCGAGCCATCAAAGCCATTTCGGCCGCTCATTCCGTCGCTGCCGTTGCTTCCGCTCGGCGATCCGCTGCCGCCGGCGCCTCCGCGGCCACCGCGGCCACCCTGTCCGCCCGATCCTCCGGACCCTCCGTCCGCTTTCACCGTCAACGCGCCGCCCTGCGGATCAACGAGATAGAGTCGACGCTTTCCTGCCGCGGAGACGCTCGCTTGCAACAGCGGGTGCGCGCCGGGCCTGAGCGTCACGAGGATTTGCACAGGGGACGCGTTTCCTCCCGATCCTCCATCGCCGCCATCTGATCCATTCGAACCGCTGGTGCCGTTTCCGCCGGGCGAGGGATTATTGGGATCGGTGGAACCTGAACTGCCGCTGATGCCGTCCGATCCGTCCATGCCGCTTGAACCGCTGGCGCCGGGGCTGCCGGAAAAATTCGAGACGAAGTTGTAGTCGTACGTAACGGGAATGTCGAGCTCGGCGTGGAGATCGGGGTGGCTGGGCACGGCGATCGAGACGTGCGCGACTTTTCCGTCGCTCTTTCGCGGATCGCGAGGGAGAGTCACATTGCCCTTCTGATCGGCGGTGACGACGGACGGCACGACCGTGATATCCCTCCACAACGCTTTTCCTTTTCCCTGTCCTTCCGTCAGGAGGATCTTGCCGTCGGGCTGGGTGAATCGCACCACCAGCCCCAACTTCTCACCCGGCGCGATGGCCGGACCCCTGGGAAGGCTGACCTGCATCGACGTGACCTGAATTTTTTCGAGCTGCACTCTCATCCCGAGCTTCACTTTCACCGCCGTGCAGCCGGTGAGCGCGAGCAGAGAGGCGGCCGCGAGCGTGGCGGCGAGGGATCGAATGAGGGAGCTGGGGCTTTTCATCTATGAGACCTCATGAGTATTGCCGAGTATCGCTTTGTTCCTGAACCCGGAACTGGTTACTGCGACCTAATAGAAAAGTGAATTTCGATATCTGTTAATTGCGCGAGATGTCCGGTCACGTCAACGCAATCACATGGGTATTAGACCGCACCGATTGACTTCCGGTTGCGGCGTAGTCGGATGCGATGTTTAGAAGTGGTTCATGCGCTGGGCGGGAACGCGAAAGATGCAAAGGGGCGGCGAGTCGCGAAGAATGGAAAGTGCTCCGTTCTAGCTTTCGAAAGTGCCTGCGTAATCGCGTTCGGCACAAAGTGAGATGAATCGGCCTGTGGCAGGAACGAATTCGACAAGCGCGCGCCGTGGAGCCGACATTCGCGAACGAATTGCCCTACTCGAAGCGCAGTGCTTGTGTGGGAGCAATCCGAGTTGCCTTTCGCGCCGGCACATAGGTCGCCAAGACTGTGATCAGAAGAAGCGACGGCACTACGATGATATAAGCCATCGCATCGATTCCGCCGGAGTTGAAGAGCATGGAGTTCATCAGCCGCTCGACGGCGAAACCCATCGCGAGCCCGATGATGGTTCCCAGAGCGACCAGGACGAGACCCTTACCCATCACCAGGCGCAGCACGTCTTTGTTGCCCGCGCCCAGGGCGATGCGGATGCCGATCTCGCGGGTTCTGCGGCTGACGTTGTAGGCAACCAGTCCGTACAGACCGGCTATGGCCAGCAGCAGGCCCGCGCCGCCCATGGTGCCGACGAGGTCGATGGCAATCTTAGGACCCCGGACGGCCTGGTTGAGGTAGTACTCGCCGTAAGACCGCGTTTGCATCATCGGCAGATTCGGATCGAGTGAACGAACGACGTCCTTCACGGGCTGAACCAATTGCAGCGGATCGCCAGTTGAACGCAACAGCAAGATCATCCGCGAGACGGGATGCTGCGCCAGCGGCAGATACGCGAAATCCATCGGCTTTTCGAGCGAACCTTGGTATTTGATCGTCTGCGCCACTCCCACAATCTCGATCGGCGTCCCGGTGGGGCTATCGAGGCGGATGTGTTTGCCTACGGCGTCGCCGCGCGGCCAGAAGTGCTTTGCGAAATGCTCGTTCACGATGGCGACGCGTGGAGCATCGGCGGTGTCCGAGGCGAGGAAACCACGGCCGCGCAAGATCGGAATTCCCAGCGTTTCGAAGTAACCTTCATCCACAGTACCCATCGTCGTGTCGTAATTCTTGCGATCCGGCGGCATCTGAAAATCGTCCGGAACGAACGCCATGGCGTCAAAGTCGCTCTGGCCCAGCGGGATGTTTTGCGTGAGCGCCTCTCTCTGGACCCCGGGAGCTTCCCTCATCCGCCCGGCAAGCAATTTGTAGAATTGCTTGGTCTGAGCGGCGTTGTACTGGACGAGGCGGGGATCGAAACTGACCATCAGCAAATGGTCTTTTGCGAAACCGGTACCCTCCATTAAGTTGTGCTGGAACCCTCGGGCCATCAGGAAAGACGCCGTCAGCAGCATCAGCGACATGGAAACTTGCACCACCACCAACAAATTCCTGCCTAACAAGCGCTTGCGTCCCATGCCATCGACATCGGCCGACTTGAGCCCCTTCACGAGATCGGTGCGCGCGCTCTGCAACGCCGGCGCGACACCGAAAAGGAGCGCGCTGAGCACGGCCAATGCAAGGCTTGCCAGAAGCACCCGCGTGTCCATGTGCATCGGCACCGCATTCGGCAAGTCGGACATGAAGACGATGCTCTGTTTGCTCTGGAACCATTCGATGAAGCCGTACCCGATGGCAATCCCGGCCAATCCGCCCAGCGACGCCAGAATCAGGCTTTCGGTCAAGAGCATACGGATCAGCCGGAAACGGCCGGCGCCCAACGCCAGCCGAACTGCGATTTCGCGGGTCCGCGCCCGCGCCCGGCTTAGAAGGAGTCCGGCCACGTTCGTGCAAGCCACCAGCAAAACCGCGAGCGCCAGGATTGAAAAGATCACCCCGAATTTCCAATTGTCGTCTTCGACGGTCCGCGCCTGGAACCGCGTGTAAACCGCCGCGCCGCGGCTCTGATTCGTCTTGGGATAATCGCGCTCGAAATTTTTGGCGAGCACGGTGAGTTCATTTCGGGCTCGATCGAGCGTGGTTCCCGATTTCAACCGGGCCTTCAGATTCAACTCGCGATCGTCGCGGTCCTCGAAGAAATTCTTCTGGAGGTCGGTGGAAAACACCGGCGCCATCGCCAGCGGCGCGTACAAATCGGGATGCCCGAATGTGAGCATTCCGGGAAAACTCTCCGGAGCCACTCCAATTACGGTGAATTCCCTGCCGTTGATGCGAACAATTCTGCCGACGACCGAGGGATCGCTGCCAAATTCGCGTTTCCAGAAGGCCCATCCCAGTACGACCACCGCGTCGCGACCGGGTACTTTGTCTTCGTCCTCGCGAAAGGCGCGCCCCAACCGTGGCTCGACGCCGAGAACGTGAAAGTAATTTCCGGAAACCATCATCCCGCCCCTGACTCGCGGGGTGGCGCCCGGTTCGGCGCTGAAACCTACTGCTTCCATATCTGCATAGGCAATCACGCCGTCGTAGCTCTGCGTCTTGTCGCGGATATCCAGGTATTCGCGGTAGGAAAAACCCTCGAACGGACTATCGTGCGTGGTGCCGGCCAGCGATACCACGCCGCTCGCGTGCGGCACCGGGTATGGCCGGAAGATCAACGCGTCAACCATGCTGAAGGTCGCCGAGGTCAGGCCGATTCCCACGGCGAGCGTGAGGACGACGAATGCGGCAAATCCAGGCGTGCGGCGCAGGGTGCGGGTGGCGAGGCGCGCGTCGTCGAAGAAATCCGTCAACCAGTGAATGCGCCGCGCGTCGCGCATCTCTTCTTTCCGCTGCTCCATGCCGCCCATCGAGCGCATCGCCGCATAGCGCGCTTCCTTCTGCGAAAGCCCGCCGGCAATTCCTTCCGCGATTTTTTGTTCCAGGTGGAATTGGAGTTCTTCGTTCAACTCCTGGTCGGCCTGACTGCGCCGAAAGAGTGAACGCAGGCGAAGCGGGATCGTGTACAGCCAATGTTGTGGGCGCATGATTCCTCCTTGCCAACGCGCGTTACGTTCAGACCTCTTCGAGCCGGACAACGTGCGAAATAGCCGACGAAAGCCGCTGCCAGTTCGCCGCCTCCGATTCGAGCTGTTTCCTGCCCGGGCGGGTGAGGGAATAAAACTTCGCCCGCCGGTTGTTTTCGGATTGTTTCCACTCGGCTGTAATCCAGCCTTCTTGCTCGAGCTTGTGCAGAGCGGGGTAGAGCGAACCGTCGCTCACTTGCAGGACGTCGCTGGAGATTTGCTTCAGGCGCAGGCTGATGGCCCAGCCGTTCATGGGTTCGAGCGCGAGAATTTTCAGAAGAAGAAGATCCAGCGTGCCCTGCACCAGGTCAGACGGTTTGCTCATCGATTCTCCTCAGGGTCTCCTCGGGGTCTCCTCGAAACTCTCCAGGGTCGCTCTCCTCGGTTACCGAGAGTAAGATACGCACTCTCCCCTCGGTAAGCAAGGGGAAAGTTTCTGAGAAGCTCTTAGGGATGTGTTCTATGGCTGTCGCGAAGGTACTTACCGGAACGGCCTTGCGATCCGCCGGATTCTATTCGTGAACGCCTCGGCGGCTGGCTCAGAATGCTTATGCGGGCGGGGTGATGCCCTTCGATGGCAAGCACACTTCCGCTTGTCCTCGATGATGAGCCATGCGGGTGAAATTAGGACCAGAGCCACTCGAAGGCGGTCAGGTTCCTTTTTGGAGGGCCAACTGGCCAGATTTTCTCTCGCTCCGGTGAACTGAATTGCAGTCCATTCCGGGAACCGACCTTCGGGCTGGAAATGCATCCAAACTTCATTTCATCGGCGAAAAATCGGTCGGACGCATGTAGGTTGACTCAACTTTTTCAGCCAGCTTGTTGGCTTGCTCGGATTTCACAACCTCTTGAAACGCCGGGTCGATCCACATCGCGTCCCAATTGTTTTTCGCTTCCTCCCGGCTGGAATGAGCCAAGAGAAAGATGAATGTGTTGTTCCAAGCGGGAGCATCTTCGCCCACCCAGTAACCCACAACTTTCAGATCGTGTTTAGCGAGCAGCTTGGAAGTCGTGTCGCGAAACCGCGACTCGAGCGCCGGCAATTTACCCGGCACTGCATGGTACACGCGAAGCTCGAACACGCGGTCGCTGTCTGCCCTCACTTGCTTCACGTGCATCAGGCGGGCGGTTACGAGCGATCCAGCCGCAAAAGCGATCGAAGCGATTAACCAAACTCTCCAACCTCTAAATTTCCAGCACTCGAGTCTCATGGCGATTTCTGCCTCCTGAAACACTCACGACTATTCAAATCTCAGCGCCATCATCGGATCCACGCGTACCGCCCGCCGCGCCGGGATGTAGCAGGCGACCAGAGCGACTCCGATGAATACGGCCGCCACGCCCACAAACGTCAATGGATCCGTCGGCCTCACTCCAAACAGCAACCCCGTCATCAGGTGCGCCACAATCACCGCACTCACCAGCCCGATCGCAGCCCCCGCCACGGCAAGTCCCAACCCTTGTCGCAACACCATGCGCAGGATGTTCTGCCGCTGCGCCCCCAGCGCTAGCCGAATCCCAATCTCGTGCGTGCGCTCGCTCACGATGTATGAAATCACCCCGTAAATTCCCAGTCCGGCAAGCAGCAGCGCCGTCAGAGCAAACAGCCCAACCATTTCCATCGAAAATCGCCGCCCCGAAAGCGAGTCGGACAACAGTTCGTTCAGCGTCTCCGCGCCAAACACAGGCAGCTCGGGATCCACCGACTGCACCTGCTCCTTCAATTCGACCGGAAGTGCGGCCTCGTCGAGATGCCCGCGCACAAATATCGCCAGGTTCTTGGGCCGCCGCTGAAACGCGTTCAAGTAAATTTCCGGGACCGCCCCGCCCGCCAGCGATTCCGTTCGAGCATCCGCCACCACGCCGATCACCGTCGTCCAATCCGAATCGGTCATTTTTTTCACGCGCCGCCCCACCGCATCCCCATTCGGCCAATACGTGCGCGCAAACGCTTCGTTGATCACAGCCACGGAGGGCGCTCCCTCGCCATCCGCCTCGCCGAATGCGCGCCCGCGCTGCAGCGTCATGGACAGCAAATGAAAATACTCCGGCGAAACATCCGCCCGGTTGATCAAGGGAAGATCTTTCTCCTGCGTGTCGCGGCCCTCCAGGATCAGGGGAGTCGGGTTTACCTCTCTCCAACCGTGGCCCAGCGGAATCGCTCCCACATCGCCGATCGCCACCTCTTCCACTCCGGGCAGCGTCTTGCTACGGCGAATGATCTCGCGCAATAGCGCTCCCTCTTGCGCGGCGGTTCCGTAAACGTCGGTGTCCGGATCGTTCGGCACGGGCAGCCATGTCCGCACCGACATCACATTTTCCGGATTGAATCCCAGCTGCACCTTCAGCAAATCCCAGAAACTGCGAAGTAGAAGTCCCGCGGCAATCATCAGCACCAGCGACAGCGCAAACTCCGTCACCACCAGCACTCGGCGCGTGCGCGCCTGTTCTCCGGAGTTCTTCGTGCCGCGGCCCTCCTGTTTCAGCACGGTATTTAGGTCCACCCGTCCCGCCTGCATCGCCGGAGCAAGGCCGAAAATCGCGCCCACCGCGAGAGACGCGACGAGCGCGAACAGCAGCACCTCCCAGTTAATCGACACTTCGTTCAGGCGCGGCAAACTATCCGGTAGGATTCGCAGCAGAAACGCTTTCGTGCAAAAAAGTATCGCAACCCCCGCGATTCCTCCGGCCAGTGAAAGCAGCAGGCTTTCGGTCAGCAGTTGCTGTATCAATCGTCTGCGCCCGGCTCCAAGTGCGAGCCGTACCGCCATTTCGCGCCCCCTCGCGCTCGCTCGCGCCAACAAAAGATTCGCGATATTCACGCAGCCGATCAGCAGCACCAATCCCACCGCTCCCAGCA
>JBOGNA010000028.1:0-31474 GCA_050746925.1 Candidatus Acidiferrales bacterium | reverse complement strand
GTCCACGTTCGTCCTTTTCCACGGCATCGTCTCCGGCCCCCCTGGCCGAAAACTCTAACCGAGGTGTAAAGGATGTCCCGGCAACGACTGTAAAGGATGTCATGGCACCGTACACTTTAGGCGGGCGGGTTCGCGCCTTCGTGCCGCGGGCATCTCCGATTTCGTCAGTCCGATCGACTCCGCCGGAGTCCCGACGCCGGGCCTGTCGGCTCGTGCCCTTGGAGCATCCACCCGGCGCAGAGTATGCCGGTCAACGTCCCGGGGACCCGGATGAATCGGTGCCCGCCTCGCCTTCCGCCGCATCCACGCGCAGCAGCATTCCGCTGCCGCCGCGAATGAGGATGTCGCCGCGATCGGACACCAATTCGATTTGGCCCAGCGGTGCCGCACGCCCCGTATGCACGATCCTCACCTCGGAATACCCGTAAACCCCGCACGCATTCGAGGAGAATAGCCACAGCGCCTGCAACCGGTTGTTCCCACCCGCTGCCCCGCCGCAATTTCGTTCGGCATTCTCTCTCACGCGGCCCAGCACGCCATCGCCCAGTAGCGGTTCGCCCACCACCAGCTCTCCCTGCATCACGCGGCCGCCGCCGCGATACACAACTTCGCCCCCGACCTGCGTCGTATTATTCGCGTTCGACCCGCTCCCGCGGTCGCCGTACTTCGGAATCTGCGCGCCGTTGATCTCGAGAATGGATGCCAGCGCCCGAAGGCTTGTCTGAATTGGCATCGAGCTTTTGGAAATCAAGAGCTGATCGAACTGAAACGAAATCCGTCCCGCCGTTCCGCTTCCGGCGGGCGTCACCGAAATCACCCGGCCCGCGACATACGTTCCAGCCTTGATCTTCTCTCCCCAGCGGTACGGAATATCCTGCATGATCCGCGCCTTCACCGCCTGCCCCGGCTGGCTTTTCCGGGTGGACAGGGAACCATGCAGTGCAACGGGTATCACCGTCCCGGCGGGAATCGATATCTCGACAAACGCAGCCGTCGAAATCGCAAGCAAGGCAATCAGCGCGAGCAGGGTTTTCATCTCACCGCCTCTTCCAAATCTCAGCCTCGAATCCATCGCGGTGCTTTTCATGCTAGCACGGCCAAACGGCTGGCGAAGCAGCCGTCTACGTGCGCGGTCCTTCACTCGAGCCCTGCGAATAAATCCCCGTCCCTTTTGATTTCGTACCGCCGGCATCCTGCCGGCGTTTTTGACCTTGTAGCGGCCGCCTTTTTACCCTGAGGGAAGCGAAGGGCAGGCGGGCGCCCCCGGATTGCCGTAATTGCCCCTCGCTGGTTCAATCCGGGTCGCCTGCCGGGAATCATGAAAACTTAGGCCTTGCTCCTACACTCAACGGAGACCATAATCCGCCCGCCGCTCACGCGGGATCGAAATCCACCCTAGGCTCGCACTCAAGGAGAAAATTGATGAAGCGTATTCTGTTCCTGGTCACCTTGCTCGCTCTCTCGGCTGTCGCCGCAGGCCCGTTGATGGCGCAAGACAATCCTTTCGTCGGAACTTGGAAGCTGAACGTCGCAAAATCGAAATTCACCGGTGCGCCCGCGCCCAAGAGCTCCACGAGGGAAGTGGTTGCAGAGGGCAAGGGCGCAAAATATTCCTTCACCACCGTCGCAGCCGATGGCAGCTCCGTGTCCTACAGCTTCATCACGAACTACGACGGCAAGGACGCCGCCGTCACCGGCACCGGAATGCCCGGCGGCGCCGACTCAATCGCCATCAAGCGCGTGACTTCGCATAAGGCGGCCGCGACGTTGAAGAAGGACGGGAAAGAGATCGGCACAGCCCAAGCCGAAGTTTCCAAAGACGGAAAGGTCTCCACGGTAACCTTGAAGATGAAGTCAGCAGACGGCAAGGAAGCCAGCGCCACTAGCGTTTACGACAAGCAGTAACGAATCAAAGCTATCTCACAAATGGTTTGCGTCAGGGCACGGCTTCAGCCGTGCCGAAAGAGTCTCCGCAATTCAGGGGTTTTAACCCCTGAGGTTCTCCGAAGCGGGCCTACGAGATTCTTATGGGATAGCTTCCCCTCATCTCGAGCAGGGAGCAGATGCGTCCATTCCATTTGCTCCCTGCGCACCGCCAATCACGATCTCTGCAACAGCGTCAGTGATTGAAAATCGCGCCCACCGGCTCGTTGCCGTTCATCACGAGTTCGCAGACGGTGGCCGGGCCGACGGCGCAGTTTGCCGACCAGCCGCCGAACGTCGATCCCGGGGAAGGCATCGCCGTCAGTGTAACCACGGTTCCAGCGGGAAAATTGGCGGTGCATCCCGCGCCGCCGGGCGCCAGACATTGAATTATGTTGGTGCCGTCCGTCACCGATCCCGCTCCTTGCCCCACCTGGTAGATCGTCAGTGCCGGGGGATTGCTTACTCCCGCGTTGAGAGTCAGGTTCGCGGTACCCGGCACGGTGGGGCCGCTCGGAGAAGTTCCCGTCGCCATGATCGCCGTCTCGCCCGTGCCGTTGCCGATGGCCAGGCCGTTGGCATTCACCGTCGCGACGTTCACGTCGCTCGATTGCCACATCACCTGGTTCGTTAGATCCACGGTGAAAGGGCTTGTGCTGAAAGTGCCGATGGCGATGAATTGCGACGATTGGGTCGTGCCTGTCACCGTCTCGCTCGCCGGATACACCGTGACCGAGGTGAGCGCCCGCGCGGTGTCCGATGAAACCGTCATGTTGGCGCTTCCGACGATTCCGCCCACGCTGGCGGATATCGTTGTCGAGCCGTTCGCTAGCGTCATCACCGAGCCGAGCGCCGTAATCGTCGCGACGCTGGTATTGCTCGATTCCCAAGCGACCAGGCCCGTGACGTCGCGTACGTTCGTCGGGTGATCGCCGGCGCGGTTGACGGATCCCACCGCTTTGAATTGAATCGTCTGGCCGGGGCTCGCCGATACCGGAGTCGAAGGCGTCAATGCAATCGAAGTGAGCGCAGGCGCCTCCGTGCACTGGACCAGCGCGCAGCAGAGAACAACTATCGATAATAGGCACACAGCACGGGTCTGGTTCACGCGGTCTGCTCCTGGCTTTTGCAATGTAGCGGTATTTGTATCCAGCAGAACCTAACACCACTGCATGTCCATCTCCAAGCGTTTGTGGAGGACGATGAGGTCTCTTTTCAGCGGGTTACGCCTCAAGCCCTCCTGCCCCTTCGGCCCGCCAGCGCAGATTCGGAAACAGGGGGTCCCCCAATGTGCGCACATTTGCTTACAGGTGATCGGCGTGTCGAATGCAAGGCATTCTTCCACATTTCCACATTCTGTACGTAGTTCTACGGATTCCCACCCGCCCCAATCTGCGCTACCATCGACCGTTTTCATATGACGACGCAAACCTCACCATCGGCCGCCCGCCCCCTGCACAGGGATCGCTCGCCTCTGCTGCCGGCTCCGGTGCGAGTGCTGTGGTCGGCCTCCGGGCCCGATCAGGGGCCTGCGCCGGCATTTCTAATCTACGGTGGCGCGATTAGAATTACCCGTAAGATGTTGAAAACATGACTCCGCGACCTGTTCTAATCTACGGTAAACTAGGGACTTTCACTTCCAGTGGTCTGGTTCTCGAGCTACGCGACAGGTTGTGGCCGGGGTCATCATTGAATGGTCCACGAATCACAAATCACGGCCCCTGTTTACTCGCTGCTACACCCCCGGCCAAATTCGCATTTCCGCCGCCGCAACCCTGCGCTATGCTCCGAGCCGTCTTGGAATTACGGGCTGAGGGGGATATGAATCGCACGGGCAAAATCATCTTCTGGGCTGTCATCGTAGCGGCCGGCGCGGGTTGCGTCGGCTGGTCGTATTACGTGCGCGGCGGGGCTGAGGCGCAGTTCGCGAGCGAGAAGTCGCTGGCGCGGGCGGAAGCAGTGCGCATTCAGCAGAACGTCGTGATGTACAAAGACGGCGTCGCGCGCGCGCGCGTTCCGTTCAATCGGGCGCTCGAAGAAATGGGCCTCGACCCCGGGATGGCGTCGCGAGTGGCGGCTGCCGCGCAACAAGCCTTCGACATGCGCCATTTTCGGGCGGGCAATCAGCTGGCCATCGGGCGCGGCGTTCTCGGCGACGTGCGCGCGGTTAAATATCGCATCGATACCGACCGCGAGCTGGTAATCGCGCGCCAGGTGCCTCCGCCCACCGCGGACGAATTCGCGCACGGCTCGCAGAGCGCAGCGTCCGCGCCGGGCGATTTCCATTCCGAAATTCTGACCATTCCGTCAGAGACGGCGGCCGCGGGTGTGAGCGGCCAGATTCAAGGCTCTCTGTTCGAGTCGGTGATCGAAGCGGGCGAAAGGCCGGAGCTGGCCATGCGCCTGGCGGAAATTTTCGGCTGGGATTTGGACTTCTACACCGATCCGCGCCCGGGCGATACGTTCCGCATCGTCGTCGAGAAGAAGAAATTCGCGAACGGTGAAACGGCTTCCTACGGACGGATTCTCGTGGCGGAATACAACAACGCGGGGCAGCCCTACCGCGCGGTCCTGTTCCACGACGTTGCCGGGCGGCCCGCTTACTTCACGCCGGAAGGGAAGTCGATGAAGAAAGCCTTCCTGCATTCGCCGCTCAAATTCGCGGCCGTTATTTCATCGCATTACAGCACTCATCGCTTTCATCCGATTTTGAAAGCCTACCGGCCGCATCTCGGAATCGATTACGCGGCCCCGGTCGGAACCCCCGTGCAGACGATCGGCGAGGGGCGCGTCACGTTCGCTGGGCGAAAAGGCGGCGCGGGGAATTTGATCGAAGTGCAGCACACCAACGGCTATACCACCTACTACATGCACCTCTCGCGCCTGCTCGTCCGCACCGGCCAGCACGTGGAGCAGGGACAGCGCATCGGGCTCGTGGGAATGACGGGGCTTGCCACCGGGCCGCATCTCGATTTTCGAATTCAGCAGCACGGACAATTTTTGAATTTCGAGCATCTCGGATTGCCGACGGCCGACCCGGTCTCGAAGCGCGATTGGAACGAGTTCGCAGCGGCCCGCGACAGCGCGATGGCAGCAATGCCCGCGCTCGCGCCGCATCAGGGCGCTCCGGTGCTCGCGAAAAATTCCAGGCCGCGGCGCGCGCGCGGCGCCGATTGAAGGCGCGAGTGGTTTTCTCTGAGTAGGAATTCGAGGAGAAATTCAAGGTAGAAATAAAAAAGGGAACTCGCGTTGGCGAGTTCCCTTTTTTGTCCTCGAATTTAGAGCGCCCCTTTACGAGCGCTATTTTAGGCTTTCACTTCCCATGTGTCGCCCGCCCGCAGCAGCTTGGCGAGATCGCCTTTACCTTTCTTGGCTTGCACGTCCTTGATCTGCTGTGTGATCACGTCTTCATACCGCGGCACATTGTTCCACGAACGCAGCACGCCGATCGGAGTCGGGAAGCCGGGGCGCTGCTCCATGTGGCTGAGCATGAACGCGTAGGCAGCGCGCGGATGATGCTCGTCGTGGACGAGGAGATCTTTCTCCGTGTAGCCATTGCCGTTGCCGAGATGCACCACTTCCAGATCGAACCCGTTCATGCGGATGCCCTTGTCGCGGTTCTTGCCGAAGATGAGCGGCTTGCCGTGCTCGAGCTGCACCACCTGCTCGCTGCGCGCATCCTTTTCCGTCAGGTTTTCCCAAGCATGGTCGTTGAAGATGTTGCAGTTCTGCAACACTTCGATGTAAGCGGCGCCCTGGTGCGCGGCCGCCTTCTTCAGCGTGTCCTTCAGGTGTTGCTGGAAAACGTCCACGGTGCGCGCGACGAACGTTGCTTCCGAGCCGATGGCGAGTGAGATCGGATTGAACGGGCGATCGGCCGTGCCGTAAGGAGTCGACTTCGTCTTCTTGCCGATTTCCGATGTCGGCGAATATTGCCCTTTGGTGAGGCCGTAAATCTTGTTGTTGAACATCAGGACTTTCAGTCCCACGTTGCGGCGCAGCATGTGAATCGTGTGATTCCCGCCGATCGAAAGCGAATCGCCGTCGCCGGTTACGACCCAGACGTCGAGATCGGGCCGCGTAAGCTTTACGCCGGTGGCGACCGCAGGCGCGCGGCCGTGGATCGTGTGGAAGCCGAACGTGTTCATGTAGTAGGGAAAGCGGCTCGAGCATCCGATCCCGGAAATGATTACGAAATTCTCACGGCGGACGCCGAGCTCGGCGAAAACGGCTTGCGCAGCGGCAAGGATGGCGTAATCACCGCAACCCGGACACCAGCGGACTTCTTGGTCCGTCTGAAAATCCTTCTTGGTGTAAACCGGCAAAGTGGCCGTTGTCATTTCTTTCTCCGTGGTCTCTACGATTCCAGAATCTCGTCGATCTTCTGTTCGATTTCGGATTGCTTGAAGGGCTTGCCCTGAATCTTGTTGTAGCCCTGCGCATCCACGAGATACTTCGCGCGCAGCACCATCAGCAGCTGGCCCATGTTCATCTCGGGAACCAGGACGTGCTTGAATCGCTTGATCACGTCGCCGAGATTGCGCGGCAGCGGATTCAGATAACGCAAATGAACGTGCCCGACGGATTGGCCTTTGGCGCGCGCAGTATTGAGCGCCGCGGTAATTGGGCCGTGCGTCGAGCCCCACGCAACGATCAAGAGATCGCCCGAAGTGTCGCCCGCTGGAACCGCATCTTCAATTTCGTCTGCCACCGCTTCTACTTT
The DNA here is from genome assembly GCA_050746925.1 of Candidatus Acidiferrales bacterium. Classification (GTDB taxonomy): domain Bacteria; phylum Acidobacteriota; class Terriglobia; order Acidiferrales; family UBA7541; genus Palsa-295. Next base: position 24,828 of record JBOGNA010000028.1, on the reverse strand, counting down.
CGAGGCGCGCAGGCGAACCATTCGTTCGTGGTTGAGCGGATCGTAGTTGATGTTGCCGGTGACGTCCTGCTTTTCGATGCCGCCGACGCGATGCTCGAGGCCGGGCGTGCCAGGAATGGCCCAGGGACGCGCAAGCGTTGTGGGATCGCGTTTGTACGGATGGAAATCCTCCGCATTTGTTTCGAAGTGAACGGGAATTTCGGGCAACTCCTCGACGGTTGGGATTTTCCAGGGCTCGGCGCCGTTGGCGAGGTACCCGTCGGAAAGAATGATGACGGGCACCATGTATTTGATCGCGATGCGGCTGGCTTCCAGCGCGACCCAGAAACAGTCACCCGGAGTGGAAGGCGCAAGCACCGGGACCGGCGCTTCGGAGTTTCTTCCGAAGAGCGCCTGGAGCAGATCGGCTTGCTCGGTTTTTGTCGGAAGGCCGGTGGACGGTCCGCCGCGCTGAATGTCGCAAATCACGAGCGGCAGTTCGACGGCTACCGCGAGGCCGAGAGCTTCCGTCTTGAGCGCCATGCCGGGACCGGACGTAGTGGTGATGCCGAGAGCTCCTGTGTAGGCGGCGCCGATGGCGGAAGTGATGGCGGCAATTTCGTCTTCCGCCTGAAACGTGATGACGCCGAAATCCTTGAACTGCGAAAGCTCGTGAAGAATGTCGGACGCGGGCGTGATCGGATAGGAGCCGAGGAACAGCGGGATGCCAGCTTTGTCCGAAGCGGCGACGAAACCCATTGCCAAGGCGGTGTTGCCGCTGATGTTGCGGTAAACGCCGGGCGTGAGTTTCGCGGGCGGAATTTCGTAGCTGATTTGAAACGCTTCGGTGGCTTCGCAATAGCTGTAGCCCGCCTGCATCGCGAGGCGGTTCGCGGCCACAAGCGCCGGCTTGCTCTTGAACTTGTCTTCCAGGTAGCGAAGAGTGGAGTCCATCGAGCGGTTGTAGAGCCAGTAGCACATGCCGAGCGCGAAAAAATTCTTGCAGCGGTCCATGGTCTTCGCGTCGAGGCCGAGTTCTTTCAGGGCCGCGCGAGTGAGCTTCGTGAGTTCGACGGCAAAAAGGCGATAGCCGTCGAGCGAATGATCTTCGAGCGGGTTGACCGTAATTTGCGCTTTCCGGAGATCGTTCTCTTTGAAATCGTCGAGATTGACGATCAGAATTCCGTTGGTGCGCAAGTCCGGCAGATTCATTTTCAACGCCGCCGGATTCATCGCGACGAGAACGTCGACTGCGTCGCCCGGCGTGTATACGTCATTCGATGAGAAGTGCACCTGAAATCCGCTGACGCCGGGCAGGGTGCCGGCAGGGGCGCGAATTTCGGCGGGAAAGTCGGGGAACGTGGCCAGGTCGTTGCCGTAGAGCGCGGCCGTGTTCGTGAACTGGCTTCCCGTGATCTGCATGCCGTCGCCTGAATCGCCGCAGAAGCGGATGCAGGCTTTATCGATGACTTCACGCTTGCGGCGAGGAACTTCAGTTACGGTAGTTGACATGTGGCGTTCGATTCCCCAGTTATGAAAGCGGTAGCCGGTCGTTTCGCCCGGAGAGAAAATCCTAGCACAGCGGGGCGAGGTCGGTGATGAAAATCCGAGCAGCGGCGTAACATTCTGAGCATCGCAATCGCTTCCAATAAGTTGGATGCAGGAATTCTGCAACGCGAACGGCTTTGCGGCACGCGGATGAATGGGCAAGTGTTACTACGGGCTTCGGGGGCACGTCTTAGACGCACCCCTACTGAATGAAACGACGGGTTAGCTTTTGGATTTTCTCAGGCAGGCCCCGGAATCGACGTAGGGCTTCAGGCGCTCGACGAGGAAATGATGCCAGACGCCGTCAACGGCGTCATCGACTGCTTCCGGATTGGCAGAGAGAACAGCCTCCTGCTGGATCTGAAAGGCGCTGGTCTTGAGCGGCTTTACATCGCCCCGGAGTTCGGGCGCGGCAGCGATGAGAGTGAGTGTAGCCAGAAACAGTGCGGTGACGGCGGCCTTCGTCATGGGTGGATCTCCTAAGTAACTCTTGACCTTCGAGTGATCGACGGCTTCCCGTCAGACCTTGACGGTCTTTTATCAACCGTATCGCGGGAATCCTTTAGTCGGCAAGTGACGAGCCGCGATTATTTCTAGTGACCGCCGCCGACATTTCTTCTTCTATACTGAAACGGACACGCTCGAAGTCACAGAAGAGATTTCCAATTCCCGCGCCAGCGGAAACCCAACCCCACCAAGGCGCGGCTACAATTCCTCTGAGGAGAAGATCGATGAAACTGGTACGCCTAGCGCTCGCCGCAATCGGATTTTTCGTTGTGACCGGAGTGGCCAAAGCCGACACGGTGGTTCTGAAGAATGGAGACCATCTGACTGGAATCATCGTCAGCTCCGACGGGAAGGAGTTGACACTAAAGACAGAATTCGCCGGTGAAATCAAAGTGCAATGGGCCGCTATCAAGGAAGTGAACTCCGACAAGTCACTGTATGTGGTGACGCCCGATAAGAAGACGGTGAGCGGAAACGTGACAACGGAAAACGGAAGCCTCGTGGTGCACACGAGAGATTCAGGCCCTCTTCCGGTGCCTTACCCGGATGTGACCACGATCCGTTCGCAGGATGCGCAGACGGCGTACGAAAAGAGCCTGCATCCGGGAATCCTGGAATCGTGGAAAGGCGGCGCCAGCGTGGGATTCGCTCTGGCTCGGGGCAACAGCGAAACGACGAACCTCACCACGGGATTTACTGCGGACCGGAAGACACTCAACGATGAACTCACGCTGTATTTCACGTCGCTCTACTCGAGCAACGATCTGCCGGGAGGAGGGACGACGGCGAATTCGATTGTTGCCGGAGCGCGGTTTGACCGGAACTTGACGAAGCGGATATTCGGCTTCGGCGCGGGCGATTACACGCACGACGGATTGCAGGGGCTGAACCTGCGGTCAATCTATTCCGTCGGCTTGGGGTACCACCTGATCAGCAGCCCGACGACGACACTCGACCTGCTGGGCGGCGTGAACTATACGCGAGAGACCTACAGCGGCGCGACGAACAATGAAACGGCCGGAGCAGATCGAAATCTGGCCGGCATTACCACGGGCGAAACGTTCATGCATAAATTTGGCAAATCGACGGTGGTGACGGAGCAGTTCTACTTCTATCCCGACCTTTCCAATACGGGCGAGTACCGCTTCGCGCTCGATGCTGCTTCGGTGACAAAGCTGAACAAATGGCTGGGATTACAGCTCTCGATCAGCGACCGGTACGTGAGCAATCCGCCGATCGTGGGGACGAAAGCGAACGACGTGATTTTTTCGACGGGAATTAATTTCGCGTTCGCTCACTAATAGCGACCGTAGATTTTTCCGGGGCGTGAGACTTTTGCGTAGGGCCCGGCATCCAAACGGGCGAGGGTGAACAATCGCATTCAAATACATGGAGGAACACCGTGGCGAAGATGAAAGTGGCGCAGGTGCCGAAGGCGGGAGGCGAATTCGAGATTATAGAGCGCGAGATTCCGCAGCCGGGACCGGGGTACGTGCGGATCCGAGTGCAGGCTTGCGGAGTCTGCCACAGCGACTCCGTCACAAAGGACGGGCTGTTCCCGGGGATTCAATATCCCCGCGTGCCGGGCCACGAGGTGGCGGGCGTGATCGACGAAGTGGGCGAGCGAGTGACGGACTGGAAGAAAGGCGATCGCGTCGGCGTAGGCTGGCACGGCGGGCAGGACGGAACGTGCCTGCAGTGCCGGCGCGGGGATTTTGCGAACTGCGCGAGCCTGAAAATTTCAGGCATCAGTTACGACGGCGGCTATGGAGAATATATGGTGGCGCCGGTGGAAGCGCTGGCGCACATGCCGGAATCGCTGGACGCCGCCGAAGCGGGACCGCTGATGTGCGCGGGCGTGACGACGTTCAACGCGCTGCGGCACAGCGGGGCGCTGCCGAGCGATTTGGTGGCGGTGCAGGGAGTGGGAGGTTTGGGGCATTTGGGAATCCAATTCGCACAGAAATTCGGGTATCGCGTGGCGGCCATCGGGCGGGGACCGGAGAATGCTGCGCTGGCCAAGAAGCTGGGGGCGAGCGTTTACATCGACAGCGGCGCTGTTGACGCAGCAGCGGAGCTGCAGAAACTGGGTGGAGCGCGGGTGATTTTGGCCACCGCGCCAAGTTCGAAAGCGATGTCGGCGCTGATCAACGGAATGGGGCCGAACGGAAGGCTCATGGTGGTGGGCGCTACGATGGACCCGATCGAGGTGACGCCGATTCAATTAATTTTTGGCATGAAGAGTCTTCAGGGATGGGCTTCCGGCATTCCGACGGATTCAGAGGATACATTGCGATTTGCAGAACTGACCGGTGTGCGGCCGATGATCGAGAAGTACCCGCTGGCGAAGGCGGGAGAAGCGTACGCACGAATGATGAGCGGGAAGGCCGAGTTTCGCGTGGTTCTTACGATGTAACGCCGAGCAATTCGAATTCGACGGCAAATAACTCCACTATGTCCGTGCCGCGGCTACGGATTCAGCTGGACTGGGGTGTCCGCAATCACGTCGAGGGTGCTCTCTTTTACAAGGTAGGCGTCCGCTTTAATGGCGGTGGCGGAGCCGTTGTGGGTGAAGGTAGCGGAGCCAACTTCGTTCACGGGCATGCTGATGTCTTTTCCGGGGCCAACCGATTTGTAAATGCTCTTGCCGGGCGGAACGATGAAGCGAATCGAAATGGCGTTGAGCGATATTCCGGAAGCCGGGGAAACGGTGAGGATGCCGGCGATATCGTGGTCGGACGTGTTGGTGAAGCAGTAGGATTCTTTGGGCGCGTGGATGCTTTGGTCGGTATCGACCGTGTAGATCTTGAAGTCGGTGAAAGTGTGAATGCGGTAGAAGCGCTGGGAGCGACGTTCCATGTACATTTCCGCCGACTGCGGAAGCCAAAGCTGCTGTTTGCGCGAATGAAAGGCGACTGCGGCGTAATCGATGATGACGAGCTGCTCGGTGAGACCAACGGCCGGAATTGGTTTCGCCAATTCCATCTGAAGACGCAGAATCTGATAGGAGCCGGCGTCGATCCACGCGCGACCCTTGAGCTCCCAGGGATAAAAGTGGCCCAGCGTGCGGTAGCCACCGAGCCGACTGATCCGATCCGGCCGTTGGACGAAATGAACGATCCAGGCCGGGCGAGTGTGCCAAGCGCCAAGCCCCTCGCAATCGAACTTGAAGTCGGAAGACAGACTTGGATGGAAGATGAGGGCCATCGCCGGCAGTCCTTCGGTGGCGACATTGGCGGGAAAGCGAGTACGGTCGAGCCCCCCATCGCGATACTCGTCGAGGCTAAACAATCCTCCCGAGAGAGTTGTCATCGCTGCGACGTAGTCGAAGTTGCGAGTCTGGGGACTCAGCCGCTTGCCGGTGAAGTCGATCGGGTAGTGCTCGATGTGTTCGGTGGCGCTAAATTTCTGGAGATTGGCGACGAATTGCTCAGCGCGTTCGGCGGCACCGGCCAAAATCTTGGGTAGAGCGCAGGAAACGCCGGCGGTGACACTCGGTTTGAATTTGTCGATGCCCGGAGGGGCCCAGCCAATCATTGGCGATGAAGGCGTCGCGGGCGCGGCTGCCACAGCGGTGCGATTGGGCGCGCTCGTTCCACTTGATGGCGAGGGCGTGCCTGAGGTCTTCGAATCGCCGGCCGCGATGTCCGGTTTCATGACTAGAAAAATCGTCTGCGTGCGTTTTCCGGATTCGATTTCTACGGTTTGCTTCACGGCTGAGAAACCCGGAGATAAAGCCTCGATCGAGTACGCGCCAGCCGGAAGATTGGAGTACGCCGTCTCGCCTTCCTCAGACTCCGAACTTGTGCCCGTAATCTCGGCGCCTTGATGGGTGACGACGCGCAAATTTGATATGCCACTGAAAGGCAGGTCGTCCTGAGTACGAAGGATGACCTTAAGGGTCGCGAGCCCGGACGGTGCGGCGGGAGCGGCACCGGCGGTTTCAGATGGGTTGGGCGAGGGCGGCACGGCAGTTGCTTTTTCGGGAGGAGCCGACCGAGTCGCGTCAACCGCCGCTGCGGGTTTTGGCTGTGTCGACTCGGGTCTTACGAGAGGCGCCGGCGGAGGTGCGGCGGCATTCGAAGGCGGACCTTGCTGTGGCGATGCGCCGGGAGGCTGGTTCGCTTGTCCGCTTTGGGGCGCAGCAAGCGCGGCGGCAGGCAGAGAGAGAATGACCGCGAGCGCCCACATCGGGATGAGTTTATAGGCAGATATCCGGCGCACGGAAACCTCCGAAACGGTGCAACTTTGTCCGCACCAATAGTGCAGTTCGAGCGGCTTTTGTTGCACTCGAAATTGAACCCTGAGTGGCTGTCTCTGAGGTCGTGCCGAACATCAAGCCGCGCTAGACAACGCCCTTTGAAACCGCATCCGGAACACGCTGGGAGGAATTTAACGCCGAAAGCGAAAAACTGCAATCCGGAAAGCCGAGCGGAACGAAACGGGTAACAGGCGAACCGGCCGACGGTGCGCCCATGTCCGAAAGTACAGTGGCTCGAAGTACTATTGACTTTCGCTTTTGGTTCGCCTATCCTCGCCACGCTATCAAAAGGCCCTGGGGGTTTGCGATGTCGCTGACGAAAAGACAAAAAGAAGTGTTGAATTACCTGGTCGGGTTTCTCAACAAGAACGGCTATTCGCCGAGTTTCGAGGAGATCGCGCACGCGCTGAAGCTGACGTCGCTCGCGACCGTGCACAAGCATCTCTCGACGCTCGAGAAAAAGGGATTTATCCGGCGCGGGTACAACCAGAGCCGGTCGATTGAGGTGGTGCAACTGCCGAAGCCGATTCGCGAGCAGGTGCTCGACCGGCACGTGGTGGAATTGCCGCTGGCAGGCCGGATCGCCGCGGGCAGCCCTCTCGAAGCGGTGGAAGATAAAGAGACGATCTCGCTGGCAGATTTCGCGCGCGGGCAGAACACCTTCGTCCTGCAGGTGAAGGGCGAATCGATGCGCGAGGATCATATTCTCGACGGCGACTACATCGTGGTGGAGCAGACGCAGGTGGCGAACCCCGGCGAAATTGTGGTTGCGCTTGTGGGTGAGGATGAAGCGACCGTGAAGCGCTTCTATCGCGAGCCGGGCGGCAAGATTCGTTTGCAGCCTGCGAATTCGCAGATGTCACCGATTCTGGTGGCGGCCACGGACGTGAAGATCCAGGGGCGCGTGGTGGGAGTGCTGCGGAAGTATTAGAGATTCAATGGCGAGCGCGGGCGTGTGGTCTCGCGCTTCGCGCTCTTTGCCAACAGGTCTTCGAGAATTAATTCTGCGTTTCTCCGGCGTATGATTTTCGTCGCATCTTCTGGTATCTCCCCGAACACAGTTGTTTCAATTTGGATTTGCCAATCCATCCTCGCGGGACTACAGTCGGAGACCCAGTCATAATCCATGCAGCGTTACCAGGCCCAAGGAGGGTAAATGTGGGGAGACAAGAAACCGGAGACTCCGGCAAAGGCTCCGCTCCCGCAGCAGTTTAAGTCTTCAACACCATCCGCTACACCAATTACTGGGGAGGTAAAGACAATGGCACCACTGGATTCTCCGTATCCTGCGGCAACGACGAGCGGCGGCACGGCGCGGCTCGGGGCAAGTTTGCATGTTAAGGGCGAAATCACCGGCAACGAGGATCTGGCCATCGACGGGACTGTCGAAGGGCTCGTTCATCTCGAAGACCGGAAGCTGACGATCGGCGCGAGTGCGAAAGTAACGGCCGACATCATCGCCCGGGAAGTGGCCGTATTCGGAAATGTGAAGGGAAATCTGCGGGCGCGCGATCGCATCGAGATCAAGAAGGACGGCTCGGTGGTCGGCGACTTGACGACGGCTCGGATCATGATCGAGGATGGCGCGTATTTCAAGGGCTCGATCGAGATCGATAAGAGCGGCGACGCAACGAACAGCAGCGACAACGATCTGGACAAGCCGGCGTACACGCGTTCGGCGCGGACGGCTTCGAGCAGCTCGTCTTCGGATTAGTTGTTGCGACACGATGCGGCGCGGGAGACCGGGACACTGCTGTCCGGCTCAACCGGCTGCGAGGATTCGGGGCGGGCTGCGAAGGTGGCCCGCCACTGCGTCCCCTGCTCTTTGGTTTGCTTCACACCCACCCCGTTTGAACGCTTCCAATATTTTCATGCAACCGATACCGGCAGGTTAGCCGTCAAAGGGGACAGCGAGACAGACCGCCGAGCGCCCGTTCCGGGCTCTCCGTCCGACGTGATTAAAAAAGGTGAACCGATGAATCGTCCAGCCGGAGTTTTTCTCGTGGGAATTCTTTGCGCAACGCTCGCTGCGTGCGGTGGCAGCGGCGGGAACGGCGGTGCGCCCGAGATCGGGCTTTCTCAGACATTCCTTTCGCTTTCGGCTGTAGCTGGAATTGCGAACGACCCTGCGCCCGTCATGGTGAACGTGACAAACAGCGGGACAGGTGGAGCGCTTCATTTTACTGCGAGCAGCGATGCTCCCTGGCTCACTGTGACCCCTGGCAGCGGAACGACACCGCAGTCGTTGACCATTACCGCGCTACTCGGCAACCTGACCGCAGGCACCTACAACGGACACATTACGGTAACGGCAACAGGTGTCCCCGGAGCAAGCGCTGTAACTGTCCAGTTCATGGTGAATTCGCAGCCGTCGAATGCCGCTTTCTGGTCGCAATGGGGAAGCAATCCGCAGCACACCGGAATGGTCGGCGTCGCAGGGCAGCACCTTACGAACAAGCTCGCGGACATCACCTACGATCCGTTCGTGGCGCAGGAAAAGGCGGAGTTCGGCGGCGAACTGGTGGTTCACATGCAATCGCCAATCGTCAACGGGAACGATGTGTACATGATCGTCAAAACTGGAACGTACACGTCGTGCAATCCGGCGGGAAATTGGAGAAGCGGCGCCGCGTGCGGCCCGAACGCGTGGAACTCGATGATCTGGAACGAGCGCCGCTACAGCTGGGTGAACGGCCAGCTCACGCAGATCTGGACCTATCAGACAGATTGGGTCCCGGAGCCGAATGGCAACGGATTGTCGGGCTGGGAGCCGGTGTTCCATCCGGTGGACGCGAACAATTTTATTTACGTTCCGGGTGCAGGCGGGCAAGTGTGGAAAGTGGAGAAGACGGGCGGGACGAGCGTATCGCACATTAATCCGTTCAATGGAATGGCCGGCGTGACGGCTGCCAACACTTTCGTCGCGGGTCCACTGAGCGCCGATTCCAACGGGAACATCTATTACAACGCGATTCGGCTCGATTTGTCGGGCGGCCTTGATCCTTGGAGCGACAACGACGTAGCTGGCGCGTGGTTGGTGAAAATCGCGCCGAACGATACGGCCAGCATCGTCAGCTTCGCGACGCTGGTGCCGGGCGCTCCAGCAGGCACGGCGCTCGATTGCCCGGGAAGCTTCGAGTTCCTCAGCAATCCAGCGGGGACTTTGCCGTGGCCGCCCGCCGTTAACGCAGTGGCGCCGGCATATCCTTTCTTCTGCGGCTCGCAGCGGCCGGGCATCAACGTGGCTCCGGCGATCGCTCCGGACGGCACGATCTACACGGCCAGTCGCGCTCACTTCGACAACATGGTGAGCTATTTGATTGCAGTGAATCCGAATCTGACGCCGAAGTGGGCGGCATCGCTGCAGGAGCGGCTAAGCGACGGCTGCGGCGTGCTCGTCCCGATCGGGCCCAACAACGCCACGCCGAATGCCTGCCGGCTGGGAACGAACATGGGTGTGGATCCGACGACAAATGCGCTCGGATCGGGAGTGATTTTCGATCTCGCGTCGGCTTCGCCCACGGTGCTGCCGGATGGGTCCGTTCTCTTTGGAACGCTGGACAACTACAATGCGTTCCGCGGCCACACGTTCCACTTCGATTCCGCCGGAAATTTTCTGAACGCTTACAAATTCGGCTGGGACGATACGCCTGGAGTGTGGGCGCACAATGGGACCTACTCGATCGTGCTGAAGGACAATCGCTACGGCGCGCCGCAATACTGCACGTTCAACAGCAACATCTGCCAAAGCCTGCCCGAAGGCCCCTTCTTCATCACGCAGGTGGACCCGAATATGAACGTGGAGTGGCAATTCCAAAATACGACGATCGACGGCGGCCATCCGAACGGCTACGAGTGGTGCATCAACATGCCCGCGGTGGATTCGAGCGGCAATGTATTCGTGAACAGTGAGGATGGGAACATCTATATGCTCCCGCAAGGCAACCACGGCGTGTTCATCGCGCCGGGCGGGAAGCTATTTCTGGACCAAGCCGTGGAAGCGGCCTATACACCTCTCGCGGTCGGTCCAGACGGGAAGCTCTACACCCAAAACAACGGGCACCTGATCGCCGTAGGGAACTAGACCTATTTCGCGCTCTCAATTTGCGAGGTCCGGCGCGGAATCCGCGGCCTTCCGGCCGCCTCGCTCATTTCGTTGACAGAAATCGAGTGCTAGCCTATAGTTGTCGTTTGTCTTTTGACGGAAAGGTGTGACTGGGCAGATGCGGACGTATGTTCCAAAGGGCCGAGAGGCCGAAGAGTTGACGGTAGGCAAGAACTGGTTCGTCCTGGACGCGAAAGACGTCGTGCTGGGACGCCTCGCGACCCGTGTAGCGCGTCTTCTGATCGGCAAAGACAAGCCGAACTACACTCCGTTTTTGGACTCCGGTGATCATGTCATCGTGATCAATGCCGAGCGGATCAAGCTCACGGGCAACAAGATCGATCAGAAGATTTATTATCATCACAGCGGCCATCCGGGCGGGTTGAAAGAAGTTCCGATCCGGACGCTGATGCAACGTCGTCCTGAAGAGGTGGTGCGCGAGGCGGTGCTTGGAATGTTGCCGAAAAACAAGCTCCGTGCGCGTCGCGCCAAGAAGCTGCGTGTCTATGCCGGAAGTGAAGCGCTTGCCCGCCACGCCGGACAGAAGCCCCAGCCGATAGCGCTGTAACCTCGAGACAGAGTTTCTTGCAATTTCTGCGCTCCGCGGAGAAATCCGCCAGGGGTGCCCTTGAACCGCCGCCGAAGGCTGCGTTCAAGGCAATTAGGAGGGAAGTTGAGTTCAGCTACGAATTCGTTGGAAGGTGCAGCAGGAAAGAAGTTCTACGGCACGGGACGCCGCCGCGAAGCGGTCGCGCGCGTGTACATCAAGATGGGGCCGGCGAAGTTTACGGTGAATGGCCGCCCCGTAGATGAATATTTCCGCAACATCGCCTGGCATACGTCGGCAACAGAGCCGGTGAAATTTACGCAGATGCACGACCAGTTGGAAGTGCGCGCCACCGTGAAGGGCGGCGGAGTGGGCGGCCAGGCCGGAGCCGTCCGGATGGGACTTTCCCGCGCGCTTTCGAAGCTGAACCCGGACTTGCGGCCGAGTCTGCGGAAAAATGGTTTTCTGACGCGCGATTCGCGCATGAAGGAACGTAAGAAGTACGGGCAAAAGGGAGCTCGTCGCCGCTTCCAGTTCAGTAAGCGTTAATCGGATTCGGTCCGGCCTCGCGAGAGGCCGGACCAATTTCACGGCCGGGAAGGACCGGCAGAAAAGGATGCTGGCGCTGCGAAGCGCAAATAAGCATCCCTCTACATGAGGAGGTACTTTGGGAGTCGAAATTACGATGAAGGAGCTGCTGGAGGCCGGCGTTCATTTTGGCCATCAGACGCGCCGCTGGAACCCGAAGATGAAGGAGTACATTTTCGGCGAACGAAACGGGATCCACATTATTGACCTGCAGAAGACCTTGAAGATGTTCCGCGAAGCAGCGCGCTACGTGGCGGAAATGGCGGGGCAGGGAAAAAGCATCCTCTTTCTCGGCACGAAGCGCCAGGCGCAGGAAGCGATCGCCGAGGAAGCCAATCGCTGCGGCATGTTCTACGTGAACCATCGGTGGCTGGGCGGGACGCTGACGAACTGGGTGACCCTTCAGAAATCCATCAAGCGGCTGAAGCTGCTGAAGGCCATGAGCGAAGACGGCCGGATGGCGCAGTTTTCCAAGAAGGAAGGCGCGCGGCTAGACCGCGAGCTGAAGCATCTCCAACAAAATTTTTCCGGCGTCGAGAATATGACCACACTTCCGGACGCGATGTTCGTGATCGATCCGAACGCGGAAGTGATTGCGGTGCGCGAAGCGCGGAGAATGGGCATCCCGGTGGTCGCGATCGTGGACACGAATTGCGATCCCGATCTGGTCAATTGGGTGATTCCCGGAAACGACGACGCGTTGCGCGCCATTCGGCTCTTCACCTCGAAGATTTCAGATGCGGTGCTGTCCGGACGGCAGACTTTCGAGCAATCACAGATAGCCGAACAGAAAGCCACCAGCGGCGAGGGCACCGAATCGGAAGTCGATTACGTCGATACGAGCGCCTACGAAGTGTACGAAAAGCAGGAAGGCGATTTCGTCGAAGGCGAACCCGGAGAAGCGGTTGCGGCGGAAGAGGTGATTGCTCCGCTCGCCAACGGCAACGATTCGCTTCCGCACTAGTTTTACATCCAGAGTTTCAGAACGCCGGCATCGAATCGGGCCTCGCTTGCTTTCCGGAGCGCAGGCCCGAATCCATATAAAAAGGAATTGAGCGCATCCATGGCAACAGACGGAAAGCCGAACGTATCCGCGCAGCTGGTTAAGGAATTGCGCGACCGCACCGGCGCGGGCTTTACCGCGTGCCGTGAAGCCTTGATCGAAGCCCAGGGCAAGATCGAAGAAGCGATCAACGTGCTGCGCAAGAAGGGACAGGCTGCTGCCGCGAAAAAGGCGCAGCGTGCTACCTCCGAAGGGCTTGTGGGCTGCTACATTCACGCGGGCGGGAAGATCGGCGTGCTGGTGGAAGTGAACTGCGAAAGCGATTTCGTGGCCCGCACGGAGGATTTTCAGCGCCTGTGCCACGATGTGGCCATGCACATCGCCGCACTCGATCCTCGTTTCTTGCGCCGCGAGGAAGTGACCCAGGAGATTCTCGACCGCGAGCGTGAGATCTACAAGGAACAGGCGAAACAAACGGGCAAGCCCGAGCCGGTAATCGAAAAGATCGTGAACGGCAAGATGGAAAAATTCTACGAAGAGAACTGCCTCTACGAGCAGCATTTCATCAAGGACGAAGGCGTCACGATCAAAGAGCTCGTCGATCAGGCGATCGCGAAGGTCGGCGAAAATATCGCGGTGCGCCGGTTCTCGCGGTTCAAGGTCGGTGAGATGGACGCTACGGCCTCTGCTTCGCCGGTTTCGGAAGAGCCGGATACGGTAGCTCCGACCGCATAGTTCGACGATTGCTTTCCGGTTTTCTCCGACTCGCAAACGGGGCGGAGCTTGCCCGGCATTACGCGGTCGCGAGAGTCTTACACTTTCATTGGCTTTAGGCATTCGCCGCATTTCACTATGCGCCTTTCTCCTCATCGCTCTCTTTGAAGCCGCAGACCTTCAGCACAATCGCCACAAGGAAAGTCCAGATTGCATGAAACCAGGCTGCAGGCTTATTCATTGCATCGCCGCCTTCATGACTCTTGCGAGCCAACTGAATCCTTTCCATGCGCCCCATAGCACCAGAGCCGTATAAATCGCAGCAAAGCAAGTCACTTTGATTGTCGCGAGCAGAGTCGCCATGTTGTCGTGCCGGTCGCCAAAGTCTGAAGTGGAGGGCGCTCGATAGAAGGCTGCTTCCCATACGCTGCGCAGGATTGCGAAGGGATAGAGCACCAGTAATATCGCTCCCATGAATACACGCTTCATGTTTTAGCGCTCATCGCATCAAAGAGTTCTTCTTATATTACTATAATTAGTTGCAGCTCCTGTAAATATCGAGAATCTTCCGTCTAAAGTGCTACTAGTTGTGGGATTTACTGAACGAGTTCTATGGAGTGCTGCTTGCCATCTTCTGAAGGATGCAGGAAACGTGTTTTATCTTCGCAGGAGATGTGATGGATTTTCTCTTCGATATAAACCGCCGTGCAGGTCCCCAACCCATGCTCGTCAAAGCTACATGTATCTGCGGCGTGCGTATCGGGCCCGTCCCAACTCTTTCGGAGGCACGTCGAAGGGAGCTTTGGCTTTCTTTTTCGCACGCTTGTCGTCACAGGGATAATCCGATAGGCATTCCGCGACCACTCGATCGTGCGGCCATTCATCATCGGGCTGTTGAAGCGGTTGGCGCCCGTTTACCATTCCAGTGCCGCCCTTCTGCTGCGCCTCTATCTTCCTGGAGCCTATTGGCAGCAGAGCCGCAAAGCGACGTTGCCGCGGGATTGTGCGAGTATTCTTCACGGCTTCGAACGGCCGCAATGAAATTCGCTAGTGCCAAATCGTTCGAACGGCACTAGAATGCCCGCGGGGAAACAGGGCCGACAAGCAATGACAACTTCTGATGTAGCGGCACGAGTTGGCGCGAAAGGTGCGCCCGTCTATGAGAGGCTCGTCCTGAAGCTTTCGGGCGAATCGCTTTCGGGTCCGCAGGATTCGGGCATCCATGCCGCGACGATTCAGGGCATCGCGCATGAAGTCAAAGAAGTCAAGCAGCTGGGAGTGCAGGTGGCGATCATGGTGGGCGGCGGAAATATTTTCCGCGGTACGCGCCAGAAAGAACTCTCGATCGACCGCGCCACCGGCGATTACATGGGCATGCTGGCAACAGTAATTAACGGGCTCGCGCTGCAGGATGCGCTCGAAAAATCGGGCTGCCACACGCGGCTCATGAGCGCGATTGAAATGCATCAGGTGGCGGAGCCGTTCATTCGCCGCCGGGCGACCCGGCACCTCGAGAAAGAACGCGTCGTCATCTTCGCCGCGGGGACGGGCAACCCTTATTTTTCGACGGACACGGCGGCAGCGTTGCGCGCGATGGAAATCAAAGCGCAAGTGATCTTGAAGGCCACGCGCGTGGACGGCGTGTACGACGCCGATCCGGAAAAAGTGCCGGGCGCGAAGCGCTTCGAAAAGATCAGTTATCTCGATGTGCTGAAGAAGGGCCTCTCGGTGATGGATTCGACCGCGATTTCGCTCTGCATGGATAACAAAATGCCGATCGTGGTATTCAACATGAACGTGGCTGGCAATCTGAAGCGGGTCGTCCTCGGTGAGGCGGTGGGCTCGACCGTGAGCGCGGTTTAAGCCGCTAGCGACGGAGGCAATTTCGCAAATGACAACTTTCGAAACAAGCAAAGACGCTCTTGGCCAGGCAAAGATCCGAATGGAGAAGGCCGTCGAGGATTTCCGCAAGGAACTTTCGGGAATCCGGACCGGGCGCGCCAACGTCTCGCTGCTGGATCACATCCGCGTGGACTATCACGGCACGGCGATGCCGGTGAATCAGCTGGGCACGTTGAACGTGCCGGACGCAACGATGATCGTGATCGCTCCGTGGGATCCGGGAGCGGTGCCGCTAATCGACAAGGCGATACGAACGTCCGATCTGGGCCTGAATCCGGCGACGGATGGAAAAGTAGTGCGCGTGCCGATTCCGGCGCTCACGGAAGACCGGCGCAAGGACCTGGTGAAACATATCCACAAAGTGCTAGAGAACCACCGCACGGCCGTGCGCAATATCCGCCGCGACATCAAAGAAGCCGTCGAGAAACTCGAGAAGGAAAAGAAAATCAGCGAGGACGACAAGAAGCGCTCCCTCGACGAACTCGAAAAGCTAACCCAGTCGGAAACGAAGAAAATCGAAGACCTTTCCGCCGTGAAGGAAAAAGAGGTAATGGAAATCAAGTGACGATCCGGCGAGGAGCGCCCGGCGGCTGGCCGGGTTTCCCATTCCTCCATCGTCCCTCGACGGAAGTAATCGCGTAAGTTCGAAATGCAACAGGCCCGCCCCAGCAGAACCGCTTTGCGTGTGGCAATGCATCGCGCTGCCCACCAACTTTTTGACTCTCCCAAAGTACTCGATGATCCGATCGCACTTGCAATCATCGGGCCGAAGGTTGCGGAGCAGTTGCACTCCGAGCAACCGCGCTACGGCGGGCAGGTTGCGCGAAGTCTGCGTGCGTTCATGGCGGCGCGCAGCCGATTCGCCGAAGATGAGCTTGCATCGGCGGTCGCGCGCGGCGCAAAACAATACGTCATTCTCGGCGCCGGCCTCGATACGTTTCCGTATCGAAACCCTTACGGTGACGCTGAACTGCGGATATTCGAGGTGGACTATCCGGCGACGCAGGAATGGAAGCGCAGCGCACTCAGCGCGGCAAACATACCGATCCCCGCCTCGTTGACATTTGCTCCGGTGGATTTCGAGCGCCAAACACTCTCGGCAGGTTTGCGAAGAGTTGGATTCGATCCGGGTGTGCCCACATTCTTTTCCTGGCTCGGCGTGACGATGTACCTCAGCGAAGACGCCGTGATGTCCACGTTCGCGTTCGTCGCCTCGACACCGCCGGGAGGTGGCATCGTTTTCGACTACGCCGTCCCTCCGAGGTCGCTCGGTGGTGCAGCGCGGCTAGCGTTTGATGCAATCTCGCGCCGAGTGGCAGCGGCCGGCGAACCCTTTCGCACATTTTTTGAGCCAGCCGCGTTGGCCGAGTCGCTTCAGCAAATCGGTGTCAGTTCGATTGAGGATTTGGGATCCGAGGAGATCAATGCCCGCTATTTCAAGGACAGAGCCGACGGCCTTCGAATCGCCGGCGGGGTTGGCCGGCTGATGAGCGCGAAGATTTAGCCGCACTCGGAAATGGCCGCTGCCGTGCGCGGGTGAATCAATTTACCGATCGCACGTCCTCGGGGCGAATTAACGTGAACTTGCAATCTCCGCTTGTGGCCGAGCAGGCGAGAGTGCCGCGGCGAACAAGTTTCACCGGCGATGCATCCGGGAATGTCTGCCCGTAATCAAGCTCGCGCAGCTTTGCCGCGAACGGCCGAAGTTTCTCGCTTCCCGAGACGAAATGAACGCCATCGACTTTGGCGCTCTTGCCGCCGGGAGAAAGCAGAACGAGGAAGTCTGCCTGAGCGTCTTCTTTCAGAAGCTTTCCCGCAGCGAACTGCCGTAGCGAGACGTGTTCGGGCCGAGCCGCATCCACGAGGCTGTCAACTCCAGTGTTGCCTCCGAGAAGAATCACGAGCCGCGCGCGCGTTTCAGGAACCGAGTGAGGCGCAGCGATGGCAAGCGCGAACATATGAATCGCGCGTTGCTTGTCTCCCTTCTTTTCATAAATCTGCGCCAGATGGTCCCCCACTTCACCGTGTTGATTCAGCAACCAGGAAGCTTGAACGAACTCCAGAGCCTTCGCTTCATCTCCCTTCTGAAAATAGACCCAGCCGAGCGTGTCCCAATAAGCGCCAATTCTCGCAACGGCATTTAGATTGTCGAGCGAGAGATTGGCGAGCGCGATGTTGCGAAGGCTTGCAGCCGTCGCCGATACGGCCGATTCGCCGTACTGCTGGGCTTTGTCCAGATCGAGAGCGTGGTCGGCCAGATTGTACGCGACATTGTTCCAGACGTCGGGGCTCGGCGATAGGTCGGCAGCCTTCTCGAACGCTGCGAGAGCTTTTTCCTTTTCTCCCGTATTCAAATAGGCCTGGCCAAGGCTCACCTGCAAGCCGGCGTTATCGGGCGAAAGAACGGTGGCTTTGTCGAGCTCGGGAACGGCGGCTGCATATTTGTGCTGTTCAAGAAGGATGCCGCCGAGCGCCGCGTGTGCGATCGGATCGAGGGGATTGACGCCGATCTGCTTTTTGAAAGCCGCTTCCGCTTCATCGAATTTCTGTTGTTGCTGCAGCGCGATGCCCAGGTAGTTGTAGGCGTGCTCGTCAAAAGCATCCACGCCGATTTGCTTCTGAAACGCCGCCGCGGCTTCCTCGAACATTCCCGCGCGAAGGTAGGCCAGTCCGAGGTCGTTCCAGGCCTGTTTGTATTTCGGATCCAACTCGACGACGCGCAGGAAGAGAGGAATCGCGGCGCGGGTGTTGCCCGAATTCAGCGCCGCGAGCCCCGTTTCGAATAGTTCATCGGCACTGGCAGAAGTTGGCAGCGCCGGCGTACCGGTCTCCGAATTGTGTACCGAAAGAACTTGCGTCTCGTCGGATTCAACCGCGCGCGCAAACGCAAGATAGTCGCTGGTGCGCGTGGCCGGCAGCTCGCGCATCTTGAAACTGAGCGACCGATCCACCGTGAGCGTGTGTTCCTCGTAGCGATAGCTGGATTTGAATTCGGCGTAGTCGCGCGGAATCGACACGCCCACGGGCGGCAGCGCGACGAAATTCGGGGGCAGACTCATTTTTAAGTGTACGGTCACATCGAGAGGGCTTCCGAGGCGGATCGGTTCGGAATTGTCCTCCGGAACTTCGGGCACGCCAATGGCGGCGAGCGGCAGCGCCACTTTGGTTTTCTTGCTGGACCAATCCAGATAATTCGGTTGCGCGAAATCCAGATCGAGCTCAAACGGCTTCGTTGTGTCCGACGGGTCGCTCGGCTTTACCGCGGTGACTTCCCCATGCAGTCCGTCCAGAGTGGCTACCGTCTGCCCGAGTTCTTTCCACTGCGTTTCGGGCGTGCGGCGGAACGCAACGCGCAGTGCCAGCTCATTGTCGCCGCGAACGAAGTAGCGGAGCTTGGAGGTCAGCTTCCCGAGTTCGCTTACCTGTGCGTCGATTTCCACGCGCTGAATCGAACGAAACGGCGGGTCCGTCGGCGTGATCACGATTTTCCCTGCGCCATCGGCCGGAACGAGCAGCGCGGCCTTGTCTCGCAACGCAGCAGCCAGCAGCCGGAAGGGAGCAACTTCGGTCGTCGTATCCATCCAGATGAGTTGATCCTTCAAAGGCACAGCGGTGATCACGTGGTCGAACTGGGAGGGCGAAGGCATCGACGGATCGAGTTTTCGCAGCGACGGAATCAGGACGGCGTTCGCTTGAATTCCCGCGGCTTCCAACATCGCGGCCAGCAGCGTGTGCTTGTCCTTGCAGTCGCCGTATTGATTTTTGAAAACTTCTGCTGCCGCGTGCGGCTGGTAGCGCGCGAGTCCGAACGAAAGGCTGACGTAGCGGATATTTTTTGCAACGTAATCATAGAGCGCCTGAATCTTTTCAAGTTCTGTCGCGCGTCCCTGAATCAGCTCGTGCGTCTTGGCGCGAATTTCCGGGCTCGGATCGGTGCGCCCCTTTTCCAGGTCGGCGTACCAGCGGGCAACTTCTTCCCAGTTTGCGAATGTCGTGAGCCGGACGCCTGGCATCTTCGATTCATTCGCCTCAGACTTTTTCTTGGCCTCTTCTTCCTTTTGCGTGGGTCGCGCCAGTATCGCGCGCTTCCACCGGTACACGATTCGGTCGCCGGAGTCGCTTCGATCAAACGGAAAGCCGGGAGACTCGAGTTTGACGGCGCGATCTTTAGGCAGGTTCACCTCCAGGCGCTCGTCCAAAACGATCGTGCCTTCCAGGAAATTGTGCTCGAACCAGAACTGTCCGGGAGCCAGCGGTGTTGCGAGGCGCGTGACGATTTCGTATTCGAGCGTGTCCCCGGGTCGCAGCGATGGAACCGTAATGTGTTTTTCTTTGTAATCGGTGTACACCGGAGCATCGCGCGCAATGGGCGCCGTCATTTCCTTCACCGCTTCAGGCCCGGCCGCAACGCTCGTGCCGTCGGCTTTGTGAACGATCACGGAACGAACGTCCATTTGCTCGTTCGCGGCGCTGTAGCCGAAAACGAGTTCGCCAAGCGATTGCACACCTGCATCGCTCTGCACTCGAATTTGAACGGTGAGATCGCGTTCGCCGGTTCCGTCGTTTTCAAATCGCGCGGACGAAAAGTATCGCTCGATTACGTAGGGTTCCTGCGCGTATTTGGCGGCTGGTTGCGGCTGGGCGACGGCGGTCCCACTTTGGGTCGAGGCTTGCGCGGGAGGAGCTTGCCCGGCTGGTTGTTGCGCCGCAACGGGAATCGCCGCAGCAGACATCCATAACAAGCCGGCCAGCAGAACGCGATTCATCAGAGCTCCCTGTGGAAAACGACGCCTCAAGTGTAGGGATTTTGTGAGTACTGGTAAAGCACCTCGACCGGCGGTCGTCAACAAGTAGGAATCTCCCTCGATTGCTTCGCGGCTACACTTGTGTCGGCTATTACCAACCTCTCGATGCGGGTACTAGAACCACGTGAAGTGATCGCAGTATCCTCCGTAAGGCGCACAATCAAATATGCTTAGCGAGATAAAGGTCGTGCCCCGCGCTGGGGCGTGGGGTGATTGGAAGGAAACGTTGGAGGCAGCATAGCGGATCCGTTCCGGCTGCTGCCGAATCTGCGATTTCTAGACCGGCAACGCCGGTTTTAGCCGAGGAAAGGCAGAGATTTATCGCCCCAAAATATTTGCGTATTTTTTCGATCCAATTTCCACAACTGAGCGGGTTGACAATAGTCTTTATTTCTCCTATACTTCCGCGGTTGTTCGGGCCTCGTTGTGAGGCCCTGTGGTGAAAGGGAAGTCTTCCAGCCCCGGAACAGAGTAGGACGGAACGGGGCGCGGAAGAGCGGCCAGAATGGGGCGCCAGCCCCGCAAAGCCGTGCAGCCTCTCCGTATTAAGCAGATGCAGTTCACTCCTCGGGGTGAAGCGTCAGCGCGGAGTACCTGAATTACCTTCGGGTGCGTAGGCGACCTTTTCTGTTCATTCACGTGCGTAGCTCTGCGCGGCGGATTTGTATTTTCGCGAGCGCAGAAGAGGACGCAGAGTTTTCGAGATTCGAGGGGGTTGAGCGTGCCGACGTTTGCACAATTAGTGCGCTACGGCCGGGAAAAGATCCGGACGAAAACGAAATCACCAGCGCTCGAAGGCTGCCCGGAAAAGCGCGGCGTGTGCGTTCGCGTCTATACCCAGACGCCGAAGAAGCCGAACTCGGCTTTGCGCAAAGTCGCTCGCGCCCGGTTGACGAACAGCGCGGAAGTGACCACGTACATTCCCGGCATCGGCCACAATTTACAGGAGCACTCGATCGTGCTCGTGCGCGGCGGCCGCGTAAAGGACCTGCCCGGTGTCCGTTATCACGTGATTCGCGGCACTCTTGACGCAGCCGGAGTTGAAAATCGCAAGCAGGGGCGTTCGAAATACGGCGCCAAGCGGCCCAAAGCCGCGCAGAAGTAAGAGCCAGGCAATGACGGCTCGAAGCGGGAGAAAGTAAAAGATGCCTCGTAAAGGATGGGTTCTTCGCCGCAAGATTCCCGGCGATCCGGTTTACGGCAGTGACCTGGTGCAGAAGTTCATCTCGAGCATGATGTACGACGGCAAGCGCTCGACCGCGCAGACGATTTTCTATAACGCGATGGACCAGGTAGCCAAGAAGACGAACGACGATGCGTTCAAGCTCTTCAAGAAGGCCATCGAAAATTGCAAGCCGGTGCTGGAAGTAAAGTCGCGGCGCGTGGGCGGCGCGAACTATCAGGTCCCGGTGGAAGTGAATCCGTTCCGCAGGCAGTCGCTCGCGATTCACTGGCTGGTGCTCTACTCGCGCACGCGCGGCGGCAAGTCGATGACCGACCGGCTGGCGGAAGAAATTATGGACGCGGCCAATGGCCGCGGCGGTGCCGTGAAAAAGAAGGAAGACGTCCACCGCATGGCGGAAGCCAACAAAGCTTTCGCGCACTATCGCTGGTAGGACATTGGCAATCGAACTCTAAAATGGCACGAACCGTACAACTCGATCAGATCCGCAACATCGGGATCATGGCTCATATTGACGCCGGCAAGACGACGTCAACCGAGCGCATCCTGTTCTATACGGGTGTGACTTACAAGATCGGCGAGGTCCACGAAGGCACCACCGTGATGGACTGGATGGAGCAGGAGCGCGAGCGCGGCATCACGATTACGTCGGCCGCGACGACCACCTCCTGGACGCGCTTCGACAAGAAATACCGCATCAATATCATCGATACGCCGGGTCACGTCGATTTCACCGTGGAAGTCGAGCGGTCGTTGCGCGTGCTCGACGGCGCCGTCGCCATTTTCGACGCAGTGGCCGGCGTGCAGCCGCAGTCGGAAACGGTTTGGCGCCAGGCGGACAAGTACCGCGTTCCGCGCATTGCGTTCATCAATAAGATGGACCGCATCGGCGCCGATTTCGATCATTCGATTCGCTCGATGCGCCAGCGGCTTTCGGCTCATCCCGTCCCGCTTCAGTATCCCATCGGAAGAGAAGACAACTTCATCGGCGTGATCGACTTCATCGAAGAGCGCGCCATTATCTGGAAGGACGAGACGCTCGGCGCGGAATACGAGGTGCTGCCGCTCGAAAAATTGTGGGACGCCAAATTCCTTGAATCGCGTCCTGAAATCGGGATTGCCGTGAAGGCGTCGGCGCTCACGCCGGAATTCTACAAAGAGCATCGCGACAAGGTCGTCGAATATATCGCCGAGCATGATGATGCCGTTCTCACAAAGTATCTTGCCGAACACAAACTCGAACCCGAGGAATTGCGCGCCTCGATTCGCCGCTCGACGATTGGCCTGAAACTCGTTCCCGTTCTGGCCGGCTCGGCGTTCAAGAACAAAGGTGTTCAGCCACTGCTCGACGCAGTCGTTGATTATCTGCCGTCGCCGGTCGATGTGCCGCCGGTCGAAGGCGAAGACCCGAACGGCGATGAAGCCGTGCTGCGCCGCGCATCGGACGATCAGCCGTTCGCAGCTCTCGCATTCAAGATCATGACCGACCCGTTCGTCGGCCACGTCACCTATATTCGCGTCTATTCGGGTGTGCTGAAGACCAGCCAGTTCGTTTACAACTCGACGCGCAAGACGCGCGAGCGCATTGGCCGCCTGCTGCGCATGCATGCCAACAAGCGCGAAGAAATCGAGTCGATCGAAGCGGGCGACATTGCAGCCTGTGTGGGTCTGAAGAACGTCACAACCGGCGACACGCTGTGCGATGAAGAAAAGCCTATCGTGCTCGAGAACATCGATTTTCCGGCGCCGGTCATTTCCGTCGCGATCGAGCCGAAGACGAAAGCCGACCAGGAAAAAATGGGCTCTGCGCTCGGAAAGCTTGCCCAGGAAGATCCCACGTTCCGCGTCCACACCGACCACGATACCGGCCAGACGTTGATTTCCGGTATGGGCGAGCTGCACCTGGAAATCATCGTCGACCGCATGATGCGCGAGTTCAGCGTGCAAGCGAACGTCGGCCGCCCGCAGGTCGCCTACCGCGAAACGATTTTGAAAGTCGCCGAAGGCGAAGGGAAATACATTCGCCAGACCGGCGGCCGCGGCCAATACGGCCACGCCGTGCTTTCGGTCCATCCGCTTCCGAACTCCAATCACGAAGACATGCACGAAATGTCCACCGACGAAATCGATGAGATCTGCAAGGGTATTGCGGGTAAGGGCGGCAAATGGCACTTCGACAAGGAGCATCGCCTGCTCTTCATCGACAAGGTCATCGGCGGATCGATTCCCAAGGAATTCATTCAGCCCATCGAAAATGGCGTGCGCGAAGCGATGGAAACGGGCGTACTCGCGGGCTACGAAATGGTTGATTGCGCGGTGGTGCTCGAAGACGGCAGCTACCACGATGTGGACAGCTCGGAAATGGCCTTCAAGATTGCCGGCTCGATGGCTTTCAAGGCCGCATGCAAGAAAGCCAACCCCAAGCTGCTCGAACCGATCATGCGCGTCGAAGTCGTTGTTCCTGAAGATTACATGGGCCCCGTGATTGCGGACTTGAACTCGCGGCGCGGACAACTGCAGGGCCGGGAATCGCGCGGCGGCACCGAGATTATCAACGTGAAGGTTCCGCTGGCCGAGATGTTCGGTTACGCCACGGAGATTCGCAGCCGCACGCAGGGCCGCGGCAGTTTCACGATGCATTTTTCGCATTACGAGCAGGCGCCGGGTTCCGTGTCGGAAGAAGTGATTGCGCGCGCGACCGGCAAGACGGTGAAATCTTAGTTCGGTTCTTGCATTCAAGATCGAGCAGAGCACGCTGAGCGCAGAGGAGCGGAGAAAGACATGGCGAAGGAGAAATTCGAGCGCAGTAAGCCGCATGTGAACGTGGGGACGATTGGGCACATCGACCACGGCAAGACGACGTTGACGGCGGCGATCACGAAAGTGCTGTCGAAGAACAACCCGAAGGTGCAGTTCCGGGCGTTCGATTCGATCGACAACGCTCCGGAAGAGCGCGAGCGCGGAATCACGATTGCGGTGTCGCACGTGGAGTACGAGACGCCGAACCGGCACTACGCGCACATCGATTGCCCCGGTCACGCCGACTACATCAAGAACATGATCACGGGAGCGGCGCAGATGGACGGCGCGATCCTGGTAGTGGCAGCGACGGACGGTCCGATGCCGCAGACGCGCGAACACATTCTGCTGGCGCGGCAAGTGGGCGTGCCGTACATCGTGGTGTTTCTGAACAAGTGCGACGTGGTGGAAGATCCCGAACTGCTGGAGCTGGTGGAACTGGAAGTGCGCGAGCTGTTGAAGATGTATCAATTTCCGGGCGACACGGTGCCGGTGGTTCGCGGATCGGCGTTGAAGGCCCTCGAAGGCGATCCGAAGTGGGAGAAGACGATCATCGAACTGATGGAAGCGGTGGACAAGAACGTACCTCTTCCAGTGCGTGATATTGAAAAGCCGTTCGCGATGCCGATCGAAGATATTTTTTCGATTTCTGGTAGAGGTACGGTGGTGACGGGGCGCGTCGAACGCGGCAAGGTGAAAGTGGGCGAAGAAATCGAAATCGTGGGATTCCGTCCGACGATGAAGAAGACGGTAACGGGCGTCGAGATGTTCCGCAAGCTGCTGGATGAAGGGATTGCGGGCGACAACGTCGGATTGCTGCTGCGCGGGACGGAAAAAGAGGAAGTGGAGCGCGGGCAAGTGTTGTGCAAGCCGGGATCGATCACGCC
>JBOGNA010000027.1:0-1144 GCA_050746925.1 Candidatus Acidiferrales bacterium | reverse complement strand
TCGACGCGGCGCGGAAGATCACGGGCAGCGCGGACGTATCGATGATGGGAGCCTGTTCAGGCGGCATTACATCTACGGCATACGTGGCCTGGCAGGCTGGCAAAGGCGAAAGCAAGGTGAAAAACCTCGTCCTTGCGGTATGCACGCTCGACCCGTCTACCGTCGAGGACACGGTTCTCGGCACGCTGATCACGCCAGGAACAGTGGAGGTAGCGAGACAGGCTTCCCAGTTGCGCGGCGTGCTCGACGGCCGGGAACTCGCGAAAGTGTTCGCTTGGATGCGGCCGAACGATCTCGTCTGGAGCTATTGGGTCAACAATTATCTTCTGGGCAACGCGCCGCCGGCTTTCGACATCCTGTTCTGGAACAATGATACGACCTCCCTGCCAGCCCGCCTGCATTCAGACTATCTAGACCTTATTTCCACCAATCCCTTCCGCAAAGCGGGCGCGCTTTCGATTTCTGGCGTCCCCATCGATATAAGCCGCGTCAAGGTCGACGCCTATGTTGCGGCAGGCCTTACAGATCACATCACGCCATGGAAGTCGGTGTATCAAAGCGCGCGAATTCTGGGCGACCAAACGACCTTCGTGCTGTCGAATGCGGGGCACCTGCAGAGCCTCGTGAACCCCCCCGGAAATCCCAAGGCGACATTCATCACCGGATATGCAGACCGGCCGGAGGCAGACGCCTTCCTCGCCAGCGCCGAAAAGAAATCCGGCAGCTGGTGGACGCACTGGAGCGATTGGCTGTCGACGCGGTCAGGCGCGAAGGTCGCCGCGCCCGCCAGTTTGGGGAACGCCGAATTTCCTCCGGGGACGCCGGCGCCGGGCGGCTATGTTTTCAATGAGTGAACGCGAACCACAGCGCTGAGGAAGCCGCGATGAATGGAAAAACTACGACCAAAGCGGACTCTGAGTCATGAAAGCTCACATGGTTCGGGTCGGGCAACAAGACCTTTGGGTTGCCGTCAAACAGGGCGCCAAGGACCGGCCGCCACAATCGCATCCGAGGGCGCGAAGTCGGTAACCATCAAGCAGAAAGAAATTGCCGAATCGGCTTTCGCGAAACGCTAAATCTGGTGCGGGATTTCAAACCAATCGGGAATCCACAGGAAATTCTCGCAAAGCAGACGGAATTTGCG
>JBOGNA010000026.1:0-36942 GCA_050746925.1 Candidatus Acidiferrales bacterium | reverse complement strand
CAGCCGCTTCGACTTCGTCATTTCCGATTTGAAAATGCCGGGCCAGAACGGGGCCGAAATCTATGGCTTCATTCGTGAGAATCATCCGAAGCTCGCGACGCGCTTTCTGCTGATGACTGGAAATCTCGCCGACGCCGAAAAATATACTGCCGAACTCACAGCCGTTCCGGTGCTCTCGAAGCCGTTCACGATCGCACGCTTGCGCCAGGCAGTGACGGATCTGCTCCAGAGCTCCTCCAACTAGATCGCCTAGCCTCACTGCGGGAACTACGGAAGAATTAGTGGAATGTAACAGTAGAATATCGGATAGTAGAACTGCGGGTGACGACTTCCCGCTGGAAGACGAGATTGCGTCTCCCGGCGATCTTCCCGTTCGAGCCACCAGACGCGCCTGCCCCCAGCCCGCGCAACAAATTGATCGGAACATCGGCTCGGTTGCCGGCTCCCAGCCGCCGCCAAGAGCGCAAGGAATTGTTCGCCATGCCGAAATTTCGTCTTCGCCCTTTTCGAACTTCCCAGAACATTTCGAAATCAGATGGCGCCGATATCCAGGAGTATCTGCTCATCATAATTCTGATCCTCCTGGTTGTAGGAGTTCTTATCGCGCACTTTACGCACCGGTTGATCCCGTAGGCGGGAGTTACTTTTCCCGAAGAACCACTTCGCCGTGGGCGACGATCACGTCGTTGAGAGAGAGACGGTAGCGATAGGAACCGCGATTGATTCCCGGGCGCGTGGGGCCGCTCACGACGCGAACGCCGGACGGCGCTTGAAACACGTTGGATGAAAACGGGCAGCGCTGCGCATCGAATTCTATTTTCATGTTGCCGGCGTTCGAATACCAAACCGCCTGGTCGCCGGGATCGAGGACGATCACTTCCGGCAGCACTCCGACCATCACCATCTTCTCAGCCACTCGCGCAATCCTTTCGCAGCGCGATCCCGTTTTTGCGAATCAGCGCCGATCGCATTCCCATAGTCTCACACTCGCCGCTGCAAAAGTTGCGGCGCGCGCCGCGCTATTGCGGCAGCGCTTTTTTGCGCAATTCCACGCGCAGCTTCACAGTTCCGACGGATTTGCCGTTCGATTCTCCGCGAACCGTGACTTCCTGCGCATCCTGTTTTTTGGCATCCGCGACGGCGAGTGCGGGCAGGCTGATTTCGACGCGCTCCGCGGACACCTGTTTTGCAGCGACCAGGAATTTGCCGGCACCGCTTTCCACTTTCCATCCGGCCGGCAAATCCACGGTTAACGTAATTTCCTGCGCCGATGCGGTTTCATTGCGCAGCCAGAGGGGAATCACGAGAGTGCCGGGCCCCTGCAACCCGATTTCGGGCGGCTCGGGGTGCGGAAGATTCTCGAGCGCGTGCGCGCGGCGGAATTCCGCGTAGAAGTCCCACGTGCCGGCCAGCTCGACGGAAACATCCGGATGCGCCGGCTGCGGCGCGGCCGGCGGGCGAACGAAGGGAATTGCGCCGGGCGTGATGCCTTCGAAAATATCTCCCGTGACGCTTCCGCCAACGAGCGATTTGCCGAGGACGAATTCCTGCGGCTGCGACCAGCCGTTGTCGTTTCCTTTTTTATCGATTTCCGCTTCGCTTAATTTCTCAAACGAATCGATGTAGTCCTTCGCCTGGGTCCGGTGGGAGCGGAACGAGTCGAGGGCCATGCGCCAGGAGGCTTTTCCGGTGGATTTTGAAATTCCGGTGACGGCGATCGTGGGGCCTTTGCCCTTGAAGATGTCGTCGCGGTTCGCGTCCGGAAAGTAGTAGATCTTTTTCGGCTGCCACGCGCGCAGATTGTCGAAGAAAGGCTCGAGGCGCCGCATCGGCTCGGTGACCTGCTCGGGAAAAACGAGCGGATCGCCGGCCAGGTCAAACGCTTCGGTGGCCAGCACGCCCGCGGCCTGATGATCGCCGTGGTCTTCGCCGATGAAGGTGCCGGGCAGAAAAGTGAGGATCACTTCCGGGCGCGTGAGACGGACGAGGAGCATCATCTGCTCGAGCGCGGAGCCGTGTCCCCAGTTGGAAAGCGACTGCAGGACGTTCTGCGAAGCGGTGTCGCGCGCGCCGATGAACCAGACGTTCGCAACTCCCAGCGTAGCGAGAGCCCGCCGCGCTTCGATCTCGCGAATCGCGCCCAGAGCGGCGGCTTGTTCGGTGCCGACGTCGTTCGCGCCGCTGCTGCCGCGCGTTCCATAGACGACGCCGACGCGCTTGCCTTCGTCGATCGCGCGCGCGAGGTAGGAGGTGGCGGCGCCTTCATCATCGGGGTGCGCGACCACGAGGAGGATGTCGAGCTTGTAGCGCTCGTCGGGGACGGGCAGAGGCTTGGCGTCCTGCGCAACGGCGGGAACGGCTGCAGCTACCAGCAGGAGGGCGAGCAAAAACATCGATTTGGGCGAACGGGTCATTTGTTGGGTCTCACTCTGTTTGCCTCATTAGCTTCGCCACACTCGTGTTGCGGGATTCTGTAGTCTTCATTCCCCACGCCGGACCCAAGTCGCGTCGTTTGGCGCTGCCGGGTGAATTTCGGCATGGAACGCTCCGCTTTAAGCCGCCCCTGATGCGCACGGTTTAGATGTGTCCGCGAGCCTTTTGTTTCAATGAGTTGGAGGCGAAGTGCTGGGGGCCGCAACTCGCGGGCGGGCGGCGGCAAACACAACCTGTTGTGGCGGTCCGGGAGCCGGCTACCGGATTTTTCTAATCGAAGTTTGCTGTAGATGAAGAAACCGTGATTTGTGGCTCGTAACTCGTTATTTGTGAGGGGCGCACGACGGTCGGACCAGTCTAAACAGTGACTTCGCAGCAAGATGCCGATCGGTTGAGGCGTTCGATGGATTTGCGTTCGGGCGCCGCTTGCGTTCCCCCGGCCAGAGCGCCGATTAGAAATTGCTATGCGGCTTATTTTGTGTGATTTGAGCCGATTTTTAATCGGCGAACCGGTGATTAGAATTGTAGTGTCGAGTCCTGAGTGGCGGGTGGCCAGACAATTGTACGACACAGCGACCCAACCACCCGGGGCGAACGCCTGCGCGCCCGTTCGTACCTCAGGGCAAGGCTTCGTGCCTCTGGGCAGGAAATCAGACAGGGGGTGCTGCGTCCCGCGGCGCTCGACCATCTCCGCCTCCCTAGTGCCGTCTAAATCGTCATATGAAAACAGTCCATGGTAGCGCGGATCGGGCGCGTTGGGAATCCGCAGATTTGCGGGGGGGGGGATGTGGAAATGTGGAAAACGGAAAATTGAAAAGTGAAAATGGAAAACGGGAACGCGCGAGTGGGGCAGCGCGTAAGGTACGCGCTGCGCGCGGCTTCGTAGGGGATGGACCGGTCGGCGACAGGGCCGCCGAGCGTAAGAGGGCGTTTTTCAAGTCTTGATGCAACGGCCGCTTTTTGTTCCTGAGAATCACGAGCCGTGACGTATGTGGATTGGGACCAAGAGCTCACGCCCTTTGCGAAGAGCGCAAAGGGTGTGGCACCCGCAAAGTCCAAGCGTTACGCCGCAGTGAACTAACCGAACGTTATGATCGGCGCGCGGAGCGCGTCGATTGTCGAAACCACGAAGAGACAACCGCAACGGGTGAGCCACCCGCTCGTCTGATACTGAGGCAATCGCGATAACGATGCCCCGGAGAATCGGCGATACGCGATGTTTATTGGTAAGGGACGTGCAGGGTGGTTGCTTAGCGCTGCCCAAAGACACAAAAAGGCGCATCTGAGAGGTGTGGGAATGAAAGTTCTTGCCGTTTTTGTGCTTTTGTTTGCAGCTATTTCACCTGCAAAGGCCGACACAACTCAACCGACATTCGATCTGTTCAACATCGCTAACGGTTCAATCATTTTCGTCCTACCCTCCACCGTGACGATCAGCGAAATCAACTACCCCTTCTACGAAATTGACAACATAGCATCGGTCTTCACAAGCTTGGAGTTTGGTACTCAGTTCATCAATTTCAACATGCTATTGCTACCACTTGGTGGCCAATACCCGTCCGGAACATTTGGGGACTTCGATTCCGAACCCTTTCATTTGTTCTGTGACCAGGCTCCCATCAGCACGTATCAGATTTGCGCGCCCGAGACCGACATCGAGTTCAGCTATTCGACTGACCCGTTTACGTTTTCAAGCGGCCAGCTCACTTTTGTCCCGGGGGAATACGGCGAACTAACAATCACGGCTCTCTCCGTCACTGCGCCCGAGCCGGGAATACTGCTTCTTTTTGGAGTCAGTGTAGTCGCGACGCTTCTCTTCAGGTCCCGCAGGTTGATTAGATGACGGCGTCGGCTCCTTTTGCCGGGTAGATTTGGTTGCTGATGAACGACCAAGGCTCGGAAGCAAGGAGCCGAGCAATGATAATTATAGGCTGTCACCTAGTAATGACTAGGATCAAAATCTCCCACCCTGTGCGACGAGCGCAAAGATTTGGCACCCGAATCGTCGGACGGCAGTCGGTTCAGCAGGCTGGTCCAGCAGGGCCTTGAGCTGCCGAAGATTCAACGGATCGATGTGTCCAAATCCTTTTCAACTTGCTTTTGTTGTTTATAAAAACTACCTTATGTCACCGAGCGGCACACTATTGCAGCGGACTTTCCGCTTAGGCCCCGACAATCCCCGAAATCGCACGGAACCATATTTTTTCCGTCAGAGGTGATGCTGATGACTAAGAGTAAGTTATCGGTTCTTCTCACATCGGGATTTGCGGTTCTCTGCTTCTTGCTCCCGTTCGTCATGGTCTCGTGTAGCGGACAGTCACTGGTTACACTTTCTGGAATGCAACTCGTGACAGGCACTACGCTGCAGCAACCGCAGGCGTTTGGTCCACCCAAGTCTACCAAGGTAAGTTCGGAACCGATGGCATTGATCGCTGTTCTCTGTTCCTGTGCTGTTCTCGGCCTTGCCTTATGCAAAGGTCGTTCCATACTAATCGCAGGAATTGTGGCGGCTTGTGCAGCGGTTTTCTTCTTATTTGCTCTCAAAGTTCACATGGAATCGGAAGTCGCGCAAAATTCCGGCATCCAACTCCAATGGCAGATTGGGTTTTGGCTCGCCACAATCTTGAATCTTGCAGCCGGCGCGATTCAGCTGTTCACAATGATACAAAAACCTGTTGCCAGCAGCGGCTGATAATACATTTTGGCTTTTACTTCTAGTAAATATTACACATAATGTAAATCCGCCTATGCGAACTCTCGAAGTCCGCGTGCGGCTGCCCAAGGCATGCTGGCTTGAGGGTTAAGCTTCCACTTCTAGTTCTTTTCGTATCGTCATCTGCGCTATCAATATTTTCTTGAAGAGCTCTGGTCGGGCCTTGTCATAAGCATCCGGGTCTTTTGTCATCGCCGCGGCAAGGTTGTTCATGAACGCTCCCAAATCAACAAACGTCAGCGCCGCGTCTTTACTGCACACAATAGTCACAAACGCCCGGCTTTCGTCGAACCCCGTAGATACCTTGCGCCACCTCATAAGGTGCTCATGCTTTGTGCCGGCCCAGCTCAATTCTTGCTCTGGCGATGGTTTTTGTGCTTTCCACTGCTTTTCTTGCGCGTGATCTTCCTTCGTCACGATCGAGTAGCTCAGCATCGCGTCGTCAACTTCGGAGACCCGTCTCGCTGCCTCAAAAAGAACCTCACGTTTCATTTCCCAACGCTTTTGCTTGTTCCAAAGACCAGTTGCTATTTCTGTTTCTATCCTCTTCGTGGCTTTTGTGACCGCCTCTACTTGGTCCACCAGCTTCTCGATGTCTTCGTGCGTGGCCAGATTCTCACCTTTCTTCGAAGAGTACCCAGTCAAATAGGGCTTGAGTCCGATGCCCAATAGAAGAGCCCCCACAGCAGTGATCGCCCCGGTGAAGAATTCCATAGCCCGGCATTCTATTCCAACATTCCGTGTACAGATGGTTTTTTCCTGCCTCAGGCGCGTCCGCACTCTTGAAGGACGGCTGCCCCTTGTAAATGCCCCGGGAAGCTGGCTCGTCGCCTGGAGTATGCTGTGAGGCCTACGAGGGAATCGCGCATGGACGAAAAGGTTGACTGGAAGAATCACGGGATACGGATTGTTCGCAGCGGGGAGTTGGATACGAATACGCCGCAGACGCAGGGGATGACGCGGGCGGAGGCGATTTCGTATGCGAAGGTGGGGGCGCAGAAACTTTGGGCCGGGACGGTGACGGTTCATCCACGCGCGAAGACGGGGCCACATCATCATGGGGAGCTCGAGACGGTAATTTACGTGGTGAGCGGGCGGGCGCGGTTTCGGTGGGGCGATCGGCTGGAGTTTGTCGATGAGGCTGGGCCGGGAGATTTTATTTACGTGCCACCGTTTGTCCCGCATCAGGAATTGAATGCGCGGGCAGATGTGCCGGTGGAAGCAGTGATCGTGCGAAGCGGTCAGGAGCCGATCGTGGTGAATCTGGATATTCCGAGTCCGGAGCAGGATCCGGAGCCGGCGGAGCCGGATCCGTTTCATTCGGGGCCGCGGACAGGTTAGGACGCGGGGCAGGTCGGAACGGCGCAAATTGTGCGCCGAGAACTTCGAGCGAACTTGCTCCGTCGGCTGGGAGCGCGGTTAACCGAGCGGTTGGTTACCCAGCGGAAGCTGAGCGGACTGGCGGAGTTTGTACAGCGCGACGAGATAGACGCCGGTGTTCTTCAAAATGTAGATGGGGGTGACTACAAGCGAGATCATTCCCCATGGGCCCTGGACGATGTTTTTCAGCGTAAATTCCCAGAAGGTAGTTCCGAGGCAGGAGCGGCACATGTAGCCGCGGGCGATGTAGGTGCGGCGGGCGAGGAGCATACCGACGTTTCGATGGAATCCAACGGAGGCCGCCGGACCGTTGCTGCTGCAGAGCTGGCAGTGAGGCGCGGCGCCGGCGGCTGCGTTCATATTGTCACCTCTGAAAGACTACACGCCTGAAAAGTCGAAGGGCCTCGAGTCGCTCGGAATTTTTTGTCGTTCGCCGAAACGCTGCTAACGGATGCCTACTTGGCCGCGGACGCTGTCGATTAGCTTTTTTGAATCGTAGCCGGTGCCGGATTTGAAAACGGTTTCCACGTTTTCGATGTCGTCGATATTTTTCGATGGGTCGCCCTTGATGAGGACGATGTCGGCTTGTTTGCCGGGGGCAAGTGTGCCGATCGTGTCCTCGCGGCCGAGGTAGATGGCGCCGTTTTCCGTGGCGATGTGGATGGCTTCGACAGGTGTGAAGCCTGCTTCGACGAGAAGTTCGATTTCGCGCTGGTCGCCGAAGCCGGGAAGAACGCCGCCGTTACCGGTGGGATCGGGACCGGCGAGAAGCAGGCCGCCGGCTTTGGCGAAGGCAAGCTCGAAATCCATTTCTTTCCGGACGAATGCAGGGCCGGGCGAATCGATGGGAATCTCCGCGCGGTTGGTGAGGTAGCTGAGCGCCGCTTCCTGAGACAGGGCATCGAGAGTACGCTGCTGCAATTTTGGGCGGCCCGGTTCGAAGGCATCGAAGACGGGCAGAGTGGAAGTTACGGCGACGTGGTGGGCGATGAGATTGTGGATGAGAGACTGCACGGCGGGGCCGTTGACGTCCTGTTTGGCCCAGGCTGGGGTGCCATCTGCGGGGCAGACGTTGGATTTCTTGTCGGCGACGAACTCGGTGTCGGCGAAGACGGGGCCGTGCTCGAGATCGTCGATGCCGAGAGCGATAGCTTCGGGCCAGGTGACGGAGCAGAGGTGGCCGGTGAGTTTGAGATTGTGCGAGTGCGCGGCCTGGATTGCGGCGCTGAGCTCATCGCGCGTGATGTTCATGTAGGCTTTGTACGAAGTCATTCCTTCGGCAGCCCAGTAGTCCACCATGCGTTTCGCGTCGTCGGGGCCCGTCAGCTCGTGCATCTGCGCGAAAACGGTGGGCGCGCCTTCGAGATAGGGGGCGGTTGCGTCGATGCTGGGGCCGGGCATGAGGCCTGCGTCAATGCGACTTTTGATTTTCAGATCCGTGTACGGCTCGAGGCTGCCGGTGGTGCGCATGGTGGTGACGCCTGACGCGAGATAGAGACGCGGAGCGGTGAAAGAAAGCGTGGGGATGGAAAGGCCGGGCTCGGCAATTCTTCCGCCGGCGAGTTGAAGCGCGATGGAGTTTGTGTAGTAGAGATGATCGTGCATTCCGACGATGCCGGGGATGACGGTGCAGCCGGGGCGATCGAGGACTTGCGCGCCTGCGGGAATTTGGGCTGATGCGGCGGGAGCGATCGACTGGATTTTGCCGTTTGCGATTGTGACGGCCTGGTCGTCTTTCGTGGGGGCGCCGGTTCCGTCGATGACGCGGACATGATTCAGGACGACGACGGGGGCATCGACGCTGACGAAGGGCGCAACGTCGGGAGCCTTGGGAGTCTGCGCCAACGCGGTGGCTGCAACGAGCAAGGACGCAAGCAAGAAGGGTATCCGCACGGATCACCTCAGCAAGCCTGTCGCCGGGAGTTCGGCAGGCGGCGCAATTCTACTCCAGCGGATGTGGGACGGGAATCACGGGATTTGATTTTCGGGGAATCTTTCGAAGCAGGCGCGAAATTGGCAGCGCGTTGCGCGGGCGGCGGGCGCCCACCTTTAGGAATCCTTGGAAGTCCTATCCGGCCAGGTACTTGAAATTTTCCAATCGGGTTTGATCGGCACAAAAATCAAGTCCTCTACAGGTTGTTGGGTTTCTTCAGAAAGGCGCATCCGCTGCGTTGGTTCTTCGATCGAATCAGGCTGGAAGAACAACAGGTGGCGTTCCAAGTATTGAAATTGCGAATTTCGTTCGATCGTCTATTAAAGTTAAGTCGCTCTTATGTTATGGTGACTCTCACTTTTAGTCGCAAACGATGGTTTTAAGCCGAGTAAACGGGCCCAACGGAGAAATTCAGACTATGGCGAACGCCAAAGCTCGAGGCCAGACTTCCGCGCCGATTCGAGGTACGAGGAGAAGCACGGGGAGGGCGCAGCACACCGGCAAGCGCACCGCGTTGCGAACCAATGCAGCTGGCGCTGAAGTGGAACCCGGTCTTCGCGAACGCAAGAAGGCGCGGCTGCGACAGGACATTATCGATACGGCGCTGCGGCTCTTTCGCGCGCGCGGGTACGAAGATACGCGGGTAGAGGACATCGTGCAGGTTCTCGAAATCAGCCAGCCGACGTTCTTCCGCTATTTCCCAACCAAGGACGCCGTTTTGTGCGAGGTGGGAAGACGAGGCTTTTCCTGCATCACGGAAAAGCTGAAATCGGAACTTACGAGTGACGCGAGCACGGCGGACCGTTTGCGCCGGCTCTACCAGGAATTCGCGCACGAAGCGGAATCGAACCGATGGCTGTGGCGCGCGGTGGTGCTTTCCGGAGCGATGGACCCGGTGCGGTCACCGCAAATGCGCGGACAAGAGAAAATTGCCGCCAGCCTACTACAGGAAATTCTGGAGCAGGGGCAAAAACGCGGGGAGATCACTCGCGATTTCCCGGTGGGCCACATGGCGGAGTTCATGGAGGCGCTTTACAACACGGTGGTACGCAACTGGGTGGTCGATCTTCCCGGTCCGGACAAATTGATGGGGCGGGTGCGCAACGCAGTGGAATTTTTTCTTCGCGGCGTCGAAGCCTAGGTTTCGCGGCGAACGAGCGATCGAACGCGCATGAAAGCCGCCGTCCTTCATACCTTCCAACAGCCCCTCGCCATCGAGGAAGTCGAACGGCCGAAAGCCGCCGCGGATGAAGTCCTCCTTCAGGTAGAGGCGTGCGGGGTATGCCACTCCGATTTGCATCTCGCCGATGGCGACTGGCCGCAGTTCGCGAAAATCATCAAACGGCCTCTGATTCTCGGACACGAAATCGCCGGGCGTGTCGTCGAGAAGGGCGCCGCAGTTCGAGATCTGGAGATCGGGGACCGCGTGGGCGTTCCGTGGGTTTATTGGACTTGCGGCGCATGCGAATTCTGCAAGGAAGGGAACGAAAATCTTTGCGCGAAGCAGAAGATCACGGGAGTGACGGTGGATGGCGGTTATGCGGAGTTCGTGAAAGCGCCTGCCAGCCACGCGACGAAAATTCCGGAGGGATTGCCGTCGATCGAGGCTGCTCCGCTCTTCTGCGCCGGCGTGACGGTGTTCCGCGCGCTTCGACAGGCGGAGGTATCACGCGGGCAGCGCCTGGCGATCTTCGGGCTGGGGGGATTGGGGCATCTTGCCGTGCAGCTCGGACGGGAGTTCGGCGCCGAGGTGACGGCGATCGACATCTCGGATGAGAAGCTGGCACGCGCGAAATCGCTGGGTGCGGCGAGCGCGCTGAATTCCACCGTCGGAGATGTGGCGAAGCAGATACGAAGCGCTGGAGGAGCGCATGTAGCGCTCGTGACTTCGGCGGCAAAGGCCGCGTATGACACGGCGTTCAGTTGCTTGCGGCCGACCGGGACGCTCCTGGTAGTCGGCCTGCCGGCTGAAAACATCTGTTTCCCGCCGATCCTGATGGCAGCGGGCGAAGTGCGAATCCGGGCTTCGGCAGTGGGCACGCGTGAGGATTTGCGCGGAGTACTGGCGATGGCGGCAGCGGGGAGAATCCGCTGCGAAGTGACGTCCCGGCCGCTTGCGTTCGCGAACGACGCGCTCGAGCTGCTCCGCAGCGGGCGGGCTTCGGGGCGGACGGTTTTGACGTTCGGAAGCTAGAGAGACTTCTCACCTTCGGTTTACCACGATCACCCTCCAGATTGCTGGCGAGAGAGACTGCTGCCGGGCGCCGCGTTCACCCCTCCCCGACAATTTTGCCTCCCGCGTGTAATTCGGCTTGACGTTAGTAACTAAAATGTATTATTCCCTATCATAATTTTGGATGGGTGGATGGGGGTCGTTTCGATAGAACACGGCTCAGTGGGAATTCGGATGTGTGGCGTCGACTTCAAAAGCAACTGGGCGATCGCTCGTAGCTACGAGGAGGTTTTATGAAGTCAGCGTTTCTGGCCGGTCTATTCGCGTCTGTGTTGTGCTTGCTGGCTGCGGCTTCGCCCGCGCTAGCGCAAGGAGTGGGATCGTCGGGAACGATCAACGGGACGGTGGTAGATCCGGCGGGGGCGGTGGTGCCAAAAGCGGCCGTGATCGCCACGGAAACCGACAGAGGGGTGGCGCACGCCACCGAGACAGACTCCTACGGCTACTATCGACTGACCGGATTACCTCCTACGACGTACGACGTGACGGCGCGAGCGCCGGGATTCGACACCGTGCTCCAGAAGGGACTGGTAGTGACGGTTGGCAGCATCACGCTGGTTGATTTTCACCTTGCGATCTCGAGTTCGAAGGCGGTGGTGGAGGTGAGCGCGGTCCCGCCGATCGTGGAAACGGAACGAGGGAGCGAGGCGAACACGATCACGCAGAACTACATCGAAGACCTGCCGATCAATCGCCGCGACTATCTGAATTTCACTCTCCTGCTCCCTGGCGTGTCCGATTCTACGCGCATCGCGGACGATCAGGATTTTCGAGTGAAGCAGACGCCGCAGAGCGGTTTGTCGTTCTACGGAAGCAATGGCCGCGGAAACAGCGTCACAGTGGATGGCGGCGAAACAGGGACGGATTCCGGAGGCGTGCGGACGACGGTGAGCCAGGATGGGGTGCAGGAATTCCAAGTGAACCGCAGCAACTACCCGGCAGACCTGGGTGGGGCGAGCGGAGCGTCGGTGAACATCGTGACGAAATCCGGAGGGAACGATCTGCACGGAAGCGTTTACGGATACTTCCGCAACGACGCGCTGGACGCACGCGATCCGTTCGCGTTCAGCCAGGCGCTGCAGCCAGGAGAAGTGTTCAATCCGTTTGATCCGGATTCGACGGGATCGCCCGTTAAGAACTCGCTCGGCCGGTATCAATTCGGCGGAGCGGTGGGATTCCCGATTCACAAAGACAAGACGTTCGGTTTCCTCGCGTTTGAGGGATTGCGACAGGACGCGGAGAATGCGGTTCCGCTGCTGCTGGACACGTCGGCGCTTCGACCCACGGCGCCGCAGCAAGCGGTGATCAATTCGCTGGCCGAGCAGGGAAATACGCCCGTCAGCTGCATCAACGGGCAACCGATGCTGCCGGCAGCGATCTGCGCCCAGGCGCTGGCGAGCGCGCTGACGACCAGCTCCCTGACGGGACTGACGGAAGGACAATCCGCAATCAACGACTATCTCGTAAACCAGTTTGAGAACAACGGCGGACTCTTTAACTACAGTACCCGGCAGTATCTTTTTTCCGGACGACTCGACCATCGGTTCAGCGATGTCAATTCTGTATCACTCACTTACCGCTACGGACACGACCTGGAAGCGAATCCGGACGTCCAATCACTGACAGGATTTTCCGCCGGCAGTTCGATCCACAACTATGACGACAACATTCAGGGCTCGTGGTATCACATATTCAGCCCACGTTCGCAAAATGAACTGCGAATCCAGTACGACTACAATCACTTCAACGTAATTCCGAATGAGGCGGGACAAGCGGGGTTGCAGATTCCCGGATTCATAAACAATCTGGGCACGAACATCTTTCTACCGAACCTGACCATCCTGCGGCGCACGGAATTCGCAGACAACTACACGATGATCCGCGGACGGCACACGATCAAATTCGGTGGAAGCGAACTGCTTCGCGGAAATCACACGGAATCACACACGTTCTTGCCGGCGCGGTTCGTTTTTGGGTCGCTGCCCGGATTCTTTATCAGTCCACAGCTCGCGGGCACGGAGCTCACTTCGCTGCAATCGGCGTCCTTCGGGCTGCCGCAATTTTATCAACAGGGATTTGGCGATCCCGACTATCCGGCGTATACGCGGCCGTTGACGGGGTTATTCGTGCAGGATTCCTGGCAGATCAAGCCCAATTTCACGCTGAACTTCGGTTTGCGGTACGAAATCGACTCGCAATTTCAGCCGCTGAATACGTACTACCACGATTTCGCACCGCGAATTTCCTTCGCGTGGGATCCGTTCAACGACCACAAGACGGTGATCCGCGGCGGCTACGGCATATTTTACGGAAACATCGACGCGCAGATTCCTCAGGTGGACCTGAGCCTGGGCGTATTGAACCGAAATCACAGCACGGTAGAGAATCAGCGCAATAAACATCAGGTTCCCGACCAGGTGAACAATCTGGTCAGCACCTGCGGCGTGGCATTTCCGGTGGGACCACCGATCATTCCCGGGACGGGCACAAGCCCCTGCACGCGATTCATTTCAATTTATGCTGATTCGCTGCTTCCCACACCTCTGCCGATCGTGACGGCAGACGTGGTGTTTCAGACGTTGTTCGCAAACGGATTGATCCAATGCACCACTCCGCCGCCAGGACAGAATGCGTGCATCACGCCTCAATCGCTGGGACCACAGTCATTGGGCGGCGTGTTTCCAGACGGCCCGTTCGGACTGGGATCGGGAATTCTGCCGACAAACTCTGGTCCGATATCTCCGCTGACGGTCACCTTCAGCAACCCGCCGAATTACCGGGCGCCTTATTCGCAGCAGGCATCGCTGGCCGTCGAGAGGGAAGTTGCGCCGGGCTTGTCGGTTTCTTTGAGCTTCATCTATTCGCACACGGTGCACTTGCCGGTAGCGATCGATACGAACTTGCTGCCATCGACGCCGATGAGCAACGTAACGCTGGCGAACGGGCGGAACGTTTCGTACCGCAATTGGAATACGAGCCCGAATACTGACCCGCTTGGCGGTACGGAAGGATTGCCGTGCGAGCCGAATCCGTTTCTGTGCTTCGTAAATCCGCTGGTGGTGCAGAACAACCAGTACACGGCTTCGTCATCGGGGCTGTACGAAGGCGGGATTCTGCAGGTGACCAAGCGGCTTAGCAACAACTTCTCGCTTTTTGCGAACTACACCTACAGCAAGGCGTTTGACACTGGGACGGACTTCAACACGGACTTTGGTCCGCAGGATCCGACGGACCTGAGTCTGGATCGCGCACTCTCTCCATTCGATGAGCGGCACAAGGTGGTGATTGCGGCGGTGATCAATAGCCCGTGGCAACAAGCTGCGTTGAAGGGATTTTCTCTGTCGCCGGTCTTTCAATATCACAGCGGACATCCGTTCAATCTGAACGCTGGCGGCGAAGTGAACGGAAACAATCACACCACGAACGAGCGGCCGATCGGCGCCAATCGCGATACTGGCCTCGGCCCCAACTATGTGGATTTCGATATGCGCTTGAGCTGGTCGCACAAGATCGGCGAACGCGGAACGCTGCAACTGACGGCGGAAGGGTTCAACATCGCCAACCACACGAACTACGCCAGCGTGAACAACGTGGTGAGCCCGCTATTTGGTTTCCAGCCGAGCTTCACGACCTTCAACGTACACGGCAGCGCGGAGCTGGCGCCCAATCAACCGCTCGGCTTTACATCGGCGCTTCCGAAGCGGGAGATTCAGCTGGGCGCGAGGTTCAGCTTCTAGCTCGGAAGATTTCAATCGACGGCGGCGGATTCCGCCGCCTGCATGCTTGAATCGGCTGAACGGAAGAAATCGATCGCTGAGGGCGATGGATTCCGAATTGTGAGTAAGAGAGGAGTGTCCAATGTGGCAAACAATTAAGCAGGGGGCCCTCATTGTCGCGGTGCTCGCGGTTCTAATTCTTTCCTCAGCTACCAGATCGAGCGCGCAAGCCAGTCTCACGACCAAAACCGGGTCACTCGCGGACAGCGCGACGTACCTGATGGAAGTTCCGTCGAACTGGAATGGGACTTTGTTCTTGTACAGCCACGGCTACGTGGTGCCGGGCAGCCCGAATCCCGCCGCCGACGTGGGCGATCCAGCCACACGCGCTTTCATGCTCGCGAGCGGGTTCGCGCTGGCAGGCTCTTCCTACGCTCACACGGGTTGGGCGATTCAGGAGGCATTGGTTGACCAGATCGCAGTGCTCGATCTGTTCGCGCAATTCTTCAGCAAGCCCGCGCAGACGATTGCGTGGGGACATTCTCTGGGCGGCATTATCACCGCGGGATTGATTCAGAACAATCCCAAGCGCTTTACGGCGGCGCAGCCGATGTGCGGCGTACTCGCGGGTGGCGTAGGCACCTGGAATACGGCGCTCGATGCGGAGTTTGCCTTCAAGACGCTGCTTGCGCCGGCGAGCGGCCTGCAATTGGTCAACATCACGAATCCGACCGCGAATTTGACGCTCGCGGAAGAAATCCTCGCGGCTGCGCAAGCCACGCCGCAGGGGCGCGCACGACTGGCGCTCGCTTCGGCGCTGGGCGATACGCCCGGCTGGTTTACACCGACGTCTCCCGAACCGGCCTCGAACGACTTCGCGAGCCAGGAAGCGAACCAGTTGCTTTGGGACGAGCAGGTGGATTTTCCGTTCGTATTCGCATTTCGTGCCGAACTTGAATTTCGGGCGGGTGGCAACGTCTCCTGGAACACGGACGTGGACTACGGGTTGCAGCTGCTGAAATCGGCCAACTTTTTTGAGGTGTGGGCGCTCTATCAAACGGCAGGCCTGAGTTTGCTGGGTGACATCGAGACACTGAACCACACGGCTCGAATCAGGGCGAATCCGAGTTCGGTTGACTATCTGAAGCAGAATATTATTTTCAACGGAAAGATCAACATTCCGGTTCTTTCGATGCATACGACCGGCGACGGTCTTGTAGTAGATCAAAACGAGACGGCCTACAGAACCATCGTCGCTTTGCGCGGGAATGGGAATCTGCTGCGCCAGACGTTCATTTCGCGGGCCGGGCACTGCTCGTTCACGCCGGCGGAGACGATTGCGGCTGTTGGCACTCTCTTGACCCGGGTGGAGACGGGCCATTGGCCGAGCATCGAGGCGAACCTCCTGAACGGCGAAGCGGCGGCGCTGGGGCCGAATTTCAATATCTTTGCGGTCGGGGGCGCTGTGGTTCCAACGGCGCCGGCGTTCGTCGATACGTTTCCGGGCTTTTATCCGCGCCCCTACGACTCTCTGACGGCGTTGTGCGAGCCGCATGGCAACGGCGGAATTGGTTGCGGATTGGGCTTCGGGTTTGGTTTGCTTCAGGCACACTGACGACGCGAAGATTGATCTCGCGGGAAGCGGCGCCTGCTGAAAGGCGGGTGCCGCTTTGTTTTTTGTTCTACGCGGATTTCATTTAGCCGGCTTCAAGCCGAAAATGGCTGTGGAGTTGACGTCGCGAGCGGCGGCCCATGCATCCAGGGGAAACGCACCAGGAATCCTGAATGAACGCCAAGCAGCTATTTGATTTAACCGGACGTGTGGCGATTGTGACAGGCGGCTCCATCGGCCTGGGGCGCCAGATGGCGGAGGGCCTCGCGGAGATGGGCGCGAACGTGGTGCTCTGCGCGCGGAAGAAAGAGCGCTGCGTGGAGGCTGCGGAAGCGATCGAGCGGCTGGGCGTGAAAGCGCTGGCGCTTGGCTGCGACGTTAAGAATCCCGCGAGCGTACAGGAAGTGGTGGATGCCACCGTCGCGCAGTTCGGGCGAATCGATGTGCTGATCAATAATGCGGGCACATCGTGGGGCGCGCCGGTGGAAGAGATGCGGCTCGAGCACTGGAACAAGGTGATCGAGACGAATCTTACCGGGACGTTTTTATTTTCGCAGGCGGCGGGAAAAGTGATGGTGGCGCAGGCGAAAGGAAAGATCATCAACATCGCGTCGGTTGCGGGGATTCACGGCGCGCCGCCTCAATTTCAGGCGATCGGATATCACGCGAGCAAAGGCGGCGTGATTGCGTTCACGAAGGATCTGGCGTGCAAATGGGGCGTGCACAATATTCAAGTGAACGCGATTGCACCGGGCTGGTTTCCGACGAACATGTCGCAGGTGGTGATCGAGCGAAATAAAGAGTACTTTCTGCAGCACATTCCGCTCGGGCGTTTCGGTGGGAGCGATGATCTGAAGGGCGCCGCAATCTATCTGGCCTCTGCCGCTTCGGACTACGTGACGGGAAATGTGTTGGTGGTGGACGGAGGCCAAACGGCCTAGAGCGTTGACGAGCGAAAGTATAGGCCAGCGACAGAGAGAGCGATGAATATTCCCCTTACTCCGATACGATTCCTGCGATACGCCGAGCGGCAATTTCCCGGCAAGATCGGAATTGTCTGCGGAAACGATCGCTTTACGTATGGGCAATTTGCAGACCGGGCAGGAAGGCTCGGCGGAGCATTGCAGAGCCTGGGAGTTGCGCCCGGCGACCGCGTGGCGTTTCTCAGTATGAATTGCCATCGGCTAATCGAAGCATATTACGGAGTGCTCGAAGCCGGCGCGGTGCTGCTGCCGCTGAATATCCGGCTCGCGCCGGATGAATTGGCATTCATTCTGCGGGACGCCGGCGTGAAAATACTTTTTCTGGGCAAGGATTTTCTGCCGCTGGTGGATTCTTTTCGCAGCGATGTTCCGGGCGTCGAGAGACTCATCTTGCTGGACGGCTCGCCGCAAGCGGATTGGCTTGCGCCGCAGAATTACGAGAGTCTTTTGGCGAGCGCTATGCCCGTGCGCGCCGACTTCATGAAGGTGGACGAAGATGCCGTCGCCGAATTGTTTTACACGAGCGGGACGAGCGCGAATCCCAAGGGCGTGATGCTGACGCACCGGAACGTGTACCTCCATGCGATGAGCGTTGCGCTGCAATTCAATACGGGATTGGAAAGCATCGAGCTGCACACGATACCGCTGTTCCATGCGAATGGCTGGGGCGTGGCGCACTCGCTCACGCTGATGGGTGGCACGCACGTGATGGTTCAAAGGTTCGAGACGCGCGAAGTGTTCCGGCTGATCCAGCAGGAAAAAGTGCAATCGTGCAGCCTGGTTCCCACGATGGCGACGGCGCTGGTGAATTGCCCGGACCGGCCGAAGTACGATTTGAGCACTCTGCGAAGAGTCGTGATCGGTGGAGCGGCTTCATCGCCTACGCTCGTGCGTGAGGTGGAGCAAAAACTCGGCTGCACCTGCTTTTCCGGCTATGGACTCACCGAAACTTCCCCGATGCTTTCCATTTCTCCGATGAAGCCGTGGCTGCATTGGGAAGGCGACCATCGATACGCAGGGCAAGCGATGACGGGATACGCCGCGCCCGCAATGGAGCTGCGGATCGTCGATGCGAATGAGGAAGATGTGCCGCGCGACGGCATTTCGATTGGCGAAATTGTGGCGCGCACCGACGGAGTGATGAAAGGCTACTGGGGCGACCCGGATGCCACGCGAGAAGCGCTGCGCGGCGGATGGTTTCACACCGGAGACATGGCCACGATCAATGAAGAGGGCTACATTTTGATCGTTGACCGGAAGAAGGACATCATTGTGAGCGGCGGAGAAAATATCTCGTCGCTCGAGGTCGAGAAGGCGATGCTGGCACATCCTTCGATTTATGAAGTGGCTGTGGTTCCCGCGCCAGACGACAAATGGGGCGAAGTGCCCAGAGCGCTGGTGGTATTGAAGCCGGGACTGGCGGCGACGGAAGCAGAGCTGCTCGAATTTTGCCGGGGGCGGGTGGCGCACTACAAAACTCCGCGATCGGT
This sequence comes from Candidatus Acidiferrales bacterium, assembly GCA_050746925.1. Taxonomy (GTDB): domain Bacteria; phylum Acidobacteriota; class Terriglobia; order Acidiferrales; family UBA7541; genus Palsa-295. The sequence goes on along the minus strand of JBOGNA010000026.1, from coordinate 18,449 downwards.
CGAGTTTCTTGAATCGCTGCCCAAAACGGGCACCGGAAAGATTCTGAAAAAAGATCTGCGCAAGAAATATTGGCAAGGCCGTGATTCGCTTCGGCCGCAAAGTCCGGCAGAGATGGGAAAAGTTACGAAGTAGCGCCACAGTAAAAGCCGTTGGCGGCGTGGGCAATTCATCGAAAGTCGCAGGCAGAAAGGCCAATTGAATGGACCTGAATCTCACCGCACCCGAGAAACAGTTTCGCGACGAGCTTCGAGTGTGGCTGGAAGCGAACGTGCCGAAGGATTGGAACGAATGGCGCGAGAAACCGCTCGAGGAATCGTATCCCTATCTTCGCGCGTGGCAGCGCAAGCTGTACGAGGGCGGCTGGGCGGCGGTTTCGTGGCCGAAGGAGTACGGCGGCCGCAGCGCGTCGTTGATGGAGCAATCGATTTTTTGGGAGGAGATGGCGCGACTGGAAGCGCCGCCGATGGCGAATTCGCTCGGGCTGGGGCTGATCGGCCCAACGATCATCGCGTACGGGACGGAAGCGCAGAAGAAACGATTCATACCCAAAATTCTGAGCGCGGAAGAAATCTGGTGCCAGGGATTCTCGGAGCCGAACGCCGGGTCCGATCTGGCTGCGTTGCAGACGGAAGCACGGCTCGATGGCGACCACTACGTGGTCAACGGGCAAAAGGTGTGGACAAGCTACGGATGGATCGGTAATTGGTGCGAGCTGGTGGTGCGAACCGATCCGAACGTGCCGAAGCACAAAGGGCTCACCGTATTACTGATCGACATGAAGTCGCCGGGCGTGGAAGTTCGCCCGCTGCGGCAGATGACCGGGGAGAGCGAATTCAACGAGCTGTTTTTTCGCGACGTGCGCGTGCCGGCGGAAAATGTTCTCGGCAAGCTGAATGACGGCTGGAACGTGGCAGTGAGCACACTGATGTATGAGCGCGGATCGTACGGCGCGCGGCTGCACTTGCAGTTCAAGCGCTCGATCAACCGGTTGATCGAGCTTTCACGCACGCTCCCCAAGAATGGGCGGCCGGCTGCGCAGGATGCCCTCACGCGTCAAAAGCTTGCACAATGCTACGCCGAAGTCGAAATCATGCGCTGGAACCAGCTTCGCGCTTTCAGCCGGATTACCGCGACCGGCGTTCCGGGGCCGGAAGGGTCGATTCAAAAGATTTTCTGGAGTGAGCTGAATCAGCGAATCCAGCAAATTGCGCAGGAATTGTTCGGACCCTACGGGCAGCTTCTCGCGGGCGACCCGCAAGCGGTCGATAACGGCATCTGGTCGTACGGCTACCTTCGCACGCGCGGAAATACGATCGAAGCCGGCACGTCGGAAGTGCAGCGAAATATTATCGGACACTTCGTTCTCGGTTTGCCTAGAAGCTACTAGGGGAGACGCGATGCAATTCGGATTGAGCGAGAGCCAGCAGATGCTGAAGGACAACGCCCGGAAATTCTTTGCCGGCGAATGTCCGATGGAGGAAGTGCGGCGGCTGATGGAGACCGGTACCGCGTACGACGCAAGCCTGTGGGCCAAGATGGCCGAGCAGGGGTACACGGGAATCATTTTTCCCGAGGAATTCGGCGGCGTTGGCCTTGGGAAAGTCGAACTTGCTCTTCTGATGGAAGAGGCTGGGCGGGCTCTTTTGCCGGGACCGCTGTTTTCGACCGTGGCGCTGGCTGGCGCCGTGATTGATTCGATTGCGAGCACCGAGCAGAAGAGAAAATATCTCACGCCGATCTGCTCGGGCGACGCCCGTTCGACTGTGGCCGTTCTTGAATTCAGTGCCAGTTGGGATCCGGCTGATATTCAAATGTCTGCGGCCGCGAGCGGCGCGCTCACGGGGGAAAAGCTGTTTGTTACGGACGCGGCGGAGGCCGATTTCATTCTCGTGGTCGCACGCAATGGAGTTTTCGCCGTAGCAGCGAAAGCCTCCGGCATGCGAATCACGCCGATGAGCGGAATGGACCTGACTCGCAAGCTGTATCGAGTGGAATTTCATAATACGCCGGCGGAAAGGCTCGGAGATGCGAGCGGCATCGGAAGGGCGTTCGACATTGCAACGACGGCGCTCGTTGCGGAAATCGTTGGTGGAATGCAACGAACGCTTGATATCACGGTCGAGTACGCGAAGATGCGAAAGCAGTTCGGCAAACCGATCGGTATGTTCCAGGCGGTGCAGCATCAGTGCGCGGACATGTACCTCGAGACGGAAAGCTCCCGTTCGGCGGCGTATTATGCTGCATGGGCGCTCGAGGAAAATGCGCCCGACGCATCTGTGGCCGTTTCGATCGCGAAAATGTATTCGAGCGATGCAGGCCGAACGGTCGGGAACCGCGGAATTCAAGTGCACGGCGGTATGGGATTTACGTGGGAGAACGACGTGCACCTCTACTATCGCCGCGCGAAATCATCAGAAACAGCTTTTGGCGACGCCAGGTTTCATCGCGAACGGATCGCGCGACTGGTGATCGACGCGGGCGAAACGCTCGCCAAAAGCGCGTAGGATCCCAGTACAGAGAGCGACCCACATGAGCGACCTGGTTCAAGTGACGAAAGACGGCAACATCGCCGTCATCACGATCAACAATCCTCCGGTCAATGCGCTGAGCCCAGGCGTGCCGGAAGGAATCGCTGAGGCGATCGAGCAGATCGGCAAGGATGCCAGCGTGAACGCGGCAGTGCTGATCGGGGGCGGGCGCACGTTCGTCGCCGGCGCGGATATCAAAGAATTCGGGAAGATGACCTCCGGCAAGACGCAGCGAGGCGCCGGGCTACTTCCGCTGCTTCTCCGCATCGAGGATTCCACGAAACCCGTCGTGATGGCGATACACGGGACCGCGTTTGGCGGCGGCCTGGAGCTTGCGATGTCCGGGCACTACCGCGTGGCGTCGCCCGATGCGCAGGTGGGTCAACCGGAAGTGAAACTCGGAATCATTCCGGGAGCGGCCGGCACGCAGCGGTTGCCGCGGCTTGCAGGCGTCGCGAAAGCCGTCGAGATGTGCGTGGATGGGAAACCGGTGAAAGCGCAAGACGCGCTGAAATGCGGAATCGTCGATCGGCTGATTGAAGGTGACTTGCTCACTGGCGCAGTTGCCTTTGCGCGCGAGATCGTCGGCAAACCGGCGCCGAAGACCCGTGAGCGCAATGAAAAGCTCGGATCGGCGGAACAAAATGCGCCGATTTTTGCGGCGGCCCGCGAGACGGCCCGTACCAAGCAGCGCGGAATGATGGCGCCGTTTGCGGCAATCGAAGCCGTGGAAGCGGCGACGAAGCTGCCGTTCGCGGAGGGCTGCGAGACGGAGCGAAAACTTTTCGCGGAGTGTCTCTTTTCCGACCAATCGAAAGCGCTCATTCACGTCTTCTTCGGCGAGCGCGAAGTCTCCAAAATCCCCGATATTCCGAAAGAGACCCCGCTGATTCCCGTAAACAAGGCTGCGATTATCGGCGCCGGCACGATGGGCGGCGGTATCGCGATGGTATTCGCAAATGCGGGGATCCCCGTGCTGCTGAAGGATGCGGATCAACCGGCGCTCGACCGGGGAATGGCGAACATCCAGAAGAACTATGCGAGTTCGGTGAAACGCGGCCGCTTCACGCAGCCATTCGTGGATGAATGCCTCAAGAGAATTCAGCCCACGCTTAGCTTCGATGGATTCAAAGACGCGGACATGGTGATCGAGGCTGTGTTCGAAGGCATGGCGCTCAAGAAGCAAGTGTTCGCAGAGCTCGATCGAGTGTGCAAACCCGGGGCAATCCTGGCGAGCAACACATCGACATTGAACATCGACGAAATCGCTGCCGCCACGTCGCGCCCTGAATTCGTAATCGGCACGCATTTCTTCAGCCCGGCGAACGTGATGCGCCTACTCGAAATCGTCCGTGGTAAAGCTACCAGCAAAGAAGTGATTGCCACTTGCATGCAGCTTTCGAAGAAGCTCGGCAAGATTGGAGTGCTGGTCGGCAACTGCCGCGGATTCGTCGGCAATCGCATGTTTGGTCCGTACCGCCGCGAAGCGCAATTTCTGGTGGAAGAGGGCGCGAGCGTGGAAGCGGTCGATAAAGCGCTCGTCGATTACGGTATGGCGATGGGGCCGCTGGCAACGGGCGATCTCGCCGGACTCGACGTGGGCTGGCGCATTCGCAAAGAGTATCGGCATCTCGAAAAGCCCGGGATTCGCCAGCCGATTGCCGAAGATCAATTGTGCGAAGCGGGCCGCTACGGGCAGAAGACCGGAGCGGGATGGTACAAGTACGATGAGAACCGGCGCGCCGCGCCCGATCCGGAAGTCGCGGCGCTGGTTCGCAAGTGGACGAGTGAAGCCGGAATCCCGCAACGCGCGATTTCCGCGGAAGAGATTGCCGATCGCTGCATCTACGCTCTGGTCAACGAAGGAGCCCGCATTCTGGAAGAGGGGTATGCGCTGCGCTCCGTCGATATCGATATCATCTATCTGAACGGCTACGGATATCCTGCTTACCGGGGCGGCCCGATGTGGTACGCGGATACAGTGGGCCTAAAGAAGGTCTATGACCGCGTTCGTGAATTTGAGAAGCAGCACGGCGAAATCTGGGAACCCGCTCCGTTGTTGAAGCAATTGGCCGAGCAAGGCAAGGCGTTTGCCGAATTCAAGAAGGAACAAGGCGTCGCGGCGTCGTAGTCCTTAGGAGCGAGATGTGCCGGATTTTCAAGACCAGCCAGCGGCCGTCCGCGCAGGTGAAGATCTCAATCTGGCCGCGCTGGAAGCTTTCTTGCGCGCTCATTTTCCCGATGAGCGCGGCACCCTTGAAGTAAAGCAGTTTCCCAGCGGTCATTCGAACCTCACCTACTCTGTCCGATTTGGCACGCGCGACTTTGTGCTGCGCCGGCCTCCATTCGGCAGCAAAGTAAAATCCGCCCACGATATGGGACGCGAATTTCGCGTTCTCTCGAAGCTCCACGCCGCATATCCGCCCGCGCCGGAGGTGTTCCTGTATTGCGACGATACAGCGGTGCTCGGCGCGCCGTTCTACCTGATGAATCCGATTCGCGGAATCATTCTCCGGCGAGAGCTTCCGCAAGATCTGGACTTTGCGCCCGCCATTGCGCGGCGGTTGAGTGAATCCTTCATCGAGAATCTCGCACGGTTGCATGCCCTGCGTTATGCGGAAATCGGGTTGGGTGAACTCGGCAAACCGGAAGGCTACCTCGAGCGGCAGGTGCGGGGCTGGACAGAGCGATACTCCGGATCACGGACGCACGAATTTCCAGAAGTCGAACGGATCGTCGGCTGGATGAAGGAGCATATGCCTCCGACGAGTGATGCCGCGCTCGTGCACAACGACTACAAATATGACAACCTGGTTCTGGATACAGTCGAGATAACGAAAATTGTGGGAGTGCTGGACTGGGAGATGTGCACGATCGGCGATCCGCTCACCGATCTGGGCACGGCACTCGCATATTGGATCGATGCAAGCGATCCGGAAGGGCTGCAGAGAATTCGCTGGGGACCCACGATGCGGCCGGGTAGCATGACGCGTGCCCAGCTAGCCGAACGATACGCGCAAATCAGTGGCCGCGATATTTCGCATCTAGCTTTCTATCTCGCGTTCGCGCGCTTCAAGGTTGCGGTGATCGTCCAGCAGATTTACTACCGCTACCATCAGGGACTGACGAAGGACGAGCGCTTTGCTTCGATGCCTGCCGTGGTCGAAGTTCTGCTCCGCGCCTCGCTCGAGTGCGCTGAAACCGGAGTCATCTGACGCAAGCTCAGTTTGCGCTCTGCTGGCCGCGATTCTATCGGTAGTAGCGGACTACCCATTCCGCCACGCAGCACGGCTTGTCCGAGCCTTCGCATTCCACCGTCACGGAAAAAATGGGTTCGACGACATCGCCGAGATCTTTCATGCTCAACAAAGTGAAGCGAGCTCGTATCTTCGATCCCGCGCGCACGGGCGCTGGAAATCGCACGCGATTCAAGCCGTAGTTGATTGCGTGCCGGACGCCGCTTTCGATCTCCAATCCCTGCTTCATCAGATAGCTGATCAGCGAAAGCGTCAGAAACCCATGCGCGATCGTGGTGCCGAACGGTGACTCTTTCTCCGCGCGTTCTCGATCCAAATGAATCCACTGGTGGTCTTCGGTGGCTTCGGCAAATTTCTGAATACGGTCCTGCGTCACGACGAACCAGTCGCTAACGCCAATTTCGCGGCCAATCTGCGATTTCAACGAGTCCGGCGATGCGATTTTAACGGGTGGCATTCTGGCTTGACCTTCCGTTCCTCACCGGCTGGGTTTTTCCCATTTGCGGAGTTCCATTCGCGCGATCGATTCAGCGTGAACTTCATCGGGCCCGTCCGCCAATCGCAGCGTGCGAACTCCAGCCCACGCGGCGGCGAGAAATGTGTCCTGCGAGACGCCGGCTCCGCCGTGAGCCTGAATCGCGCGGTCCAATATCTTCAGGGCTATATTCGGCGCCACAATCTTGATCATCGCGATTTCGGCACGCGCCGCCTTGTTTCCCGCCGTGTCCATCATGTGAGCCGCTTTCAGAGTCAGCAGGCGCGCTTGCTCGATTTCGATCCGTGAAGCTGCAATCTCGGCGCGAATCGTACCCTGTTCAGCCAGCGTCTTGCCGAACGCCACTCGCGCTTGCACGCGCTTGCACATCGTTTCGAGCGCGCGCTCCGCCACGCCGATGCAGCGCATACAATGATGAATGCGCCCTGGCCCAAGCCGTCCCTGCGCAATCTCAAATCCCCGGCCTTCTCCGAGCAGCATGTTGGTGACGGGAACGCGAACGTCTTTGAACGTGACTTCCCCGTGGCCGTGCGGTGCGTGGTCGTAGCCGAACACGCTCAGCAGTCGCTCGATTTTCATGCCGCGCGCGTCCATCGGCACCAGAATCATCGACTGCTGCTTGTGCGTCGGCGCTGAAGTATCCGTCTTACCCATGAAGATCGCGATCTTGCATCGCGGATCGCCCGCGCCCGACGTCCACCATTTCCTGCCGTTGATCACGTACTCCTTGCCGTCGCGAACGATGCTCGAAGTGATGTTCGTCGCGTCGGAGGAAGCCACGTCGGGCTCCGTCATCGCGAAGCAAGACCGAATTTCACCCGTCAGCAGCGGCTTCAGCCATTGTTCCTTTTGCTCGGGCGTCCCGTACCGCGCGATCACTTCCATGTTTCCCGTATCTGGCGCCGAACAATTGAACACTTCCGGCGCCATGTGGCTGCGGCCCATGATTTCGCATAGCGGCGCGTATTCCAGATTCGTCAAACCCGCGCCGTGCTCGTCGTTGGGAAGGAACAAATTCCACAGTCCCGCCGCACGCGCTTTCGGCTTCAGTTCTTCGATGATCTTCGACGGCTTCCACCGGTCGCGCTCGATTTCATCGTGAAAGCGCTGCTCGTTGGGATAGATGTGCGCATCCATGAACGCCCGGAGTCGCTGTTCGAGATCCTTTGTCTTCTTGGTGAATTCGAAGGTCATCGGGAGGGTTTACCGGCCGGTGAAAGCGGGAGAACGCTTTTCGAGGAAGTGCGCGACGCCTTCCTTGAAATCCTCGCACTGCAGGCTTGCCAGCATCTCGCGCTCAGAAACGCCAAACGCTTCGTCGAGCGTCTGAAACATCGCTTCATACACCTGGCGCTTCATGATGCGCGTCGAACGAGGGCTCGCGTTCGCCGCGACTTCGCGGGCGTATTCATTCACTTTGTCGAGAAATGCGTTTTGCGGAAACACTTGATTGACGAGGCCCATACGAAGCGCTTCATTCGCGTCGATCATGCGCGCGGAGAAAAGGAGGTCGAGTGCGTTAGCGTGCCCTACGAGTCGCGGCAAAATCCACGCCAGACCGTACTCTGCAATCAAGCCACGCCGCGCAAAGGCGGTGCTAAATCGCGCGGAGTCGGATGCAAAGCGGAGATCGCAATACAGCGCGATCACCAGGCCAAGCCCAACCACCGGACCGTTTATCGCAGCGATCACCGGCTTTCCAATTGCGGGGAGATAAGAATATTTCCTCTGAAAATCCGCGCGCACCCCTTCCGCCGGATCGCTGCCGGAATTGCGCAGCGCCTGCTCGCGTCCCCTTTCGTCCAAGCCGTGTTCCGCGACGGTGCTGAGAAGCGACATATCCGCCCCGGCGCAAAATCCCCGACCGGCTCCGGTGAGAATGATGACGCGAACCTGTTCGTCGCGCTCCGCCTCCTCGATCGCGGACCGCACTTCGCGCTCCATGATCGCGGTCCAGGCATTGAGTTTGTCCGGACGATTCAGCGTGATGGTCGCGATGCGGTCTGCAACGCTGTAGAGCGTTTCCTGATTTGGCATGGTGGCGGCGATTATATACAATGCGCTGCACGATAGTCACTGTCATCTGTGAGCGACTATCAAAAGTCGTGGCCGAGCCTGAAGTGGCGAGAGTTGTAACTTGTCTGCATCCGGAGGTTGTGGTGACTGCGATCAATCATCGGTTTGAACTGGCTGCGCGGCCGGTCGGATTGCCCAAGCGAAGCGATTGGAAATATTCCGAGGAGCCGGTTCGCGATCCGCGCGACGGCGAACTGCTCATCAAGATTTTATATATTTCGCTCGATCCCGCCATGCGCGGATGGATCAACGAAGGCAAGTCCTATGTGCCGCCCGTGGGGATCGGTGAAGTGATGCGCGCGGGGGCGCTGGGCCGGGTTGTCGCGTCGAAAAATCCCGGATTTGCGCCGGGAGACCATGTGACGGGTCTGCTTGGCGTGCAGGAATACGCGATCTCCGACGGAAAGCTTCTCACGAAAGTGGATCCCGCGATCGCTCCGTTGCCTGTGTATCTCGGAGCGTTGGGAATGACGGGGATGACTGCATATTTTGGCCTGCTCGATGTGTGCCAGCCGAAGCCTGGCGATACGGTGGTGGTGTCCGCAGCTGCCGGCGCCACGGGAATGGTCGTCGGACAGATCGCGAAGATCAGGGGTTGCCGCGCGATCGGCCTTGCGGGCACGGCCGAGAAGTGCGAGTACATCGTGAAGGATCTCGGTTTCGACGCCGCGATTGATTACAAAACGGAGGACGTCCGGAAATCGCTGCAGAAGCACTGCCCGAAAGGCATCGACATATATTTCGACAATGTGGGCGGCGAGATTCTCGAGATTGCGCTCTCACAAATCGCACGGGGCGCGCGTGTGGCGATCTGCGGCGCGATCTCGCAATACAACAACACGACGCCCATCAAAGGCCCGTCGAACTATCTTTCGCTTCTGATCAATCGCGCGAGCATGAGGGGTTTCCTGGTTTTTGACTACGCCGACCGCTACCGTGAAGCGGCGCGGGAAATGGCGGGATGGCGGGCTGCCGGCAAGCTCAAATCGCGTGAAGATATCGTGGAAGGCTTCGAGAAATTTCCAGAGACGTTCTTGATGCTCTTCAAAGGCGAAAACGTCGGAAAGTTAATGATCAAAGTAGCAGACGCATAGGAGTTGCGCGGAGTTTATCGACGAAGTGAATTTGAACGAGGGGGTGGAGGCCGGAATGCCATTCGCAGAGAATCAGGGCGCCAAAATCTACTGGGAAGAAGCGGGAAGGGGCACACCGGTTCTCCTGATCATGGGATTGGCATGGCCCTCGTACATGTGGTATCGCACGCGTCCTCTGCTGGCCGCGCAGTATCGCGTCATCACCTATGACAATCGCGGCGTCGCCCGCAGCGATGTAACCCCCGGCCCGTATCCGATTTCCCTGATGGCTTCCGACGCCATTGCCGTACTCGATGCCGCCGGAATCGAGAGTGCGCACATCTACGGCGTTTCCATGGGTGGCATGATCGCTCAGGAGTTGGCGCTGCAACATCCCGCGAGAGTGAAATCTCTGATTCTCGGCTGCACGGCATCGGGCGGCCCGGAAGCCGTCCACGCGGCGCCGGAAGTCTTCTCGGTTCTCACGCGCCAATTTCCCACGCCGGAAGAAGCGGCACGCGCCATGAATCCTTTCATCTATGACGCAGGGACGCCGGCGGCGCGAATCGAGGAAGATATGAAAATTCGCATGGAGTGGGCGCCGACCCTCGAGGGGTTCACGGCTCAGTTGCAGGGAATCATCACGTGGGAAGCCTACAGCCGCATCGCGGAGATCGCCGCACCAACGCTCGTGATTCACGGCGAAACCGACCAGTTGATTCCGCCGGCTAACGGAACGATGATCGCGCAGCGAATACGCGGCTCGAAGCTCGTGATGATTCCGCACGCGAGCCACATCTATTCCACAGATCAGCCGGAACCCTCGCATCGCGCGGTCGTCGAATTTCTCAGTGCGCAGGCCGGCCGTCGCGCCTCCGTCTGAGCGGAGCAGCCATAATCGCAGCTTATCCGGCCCAGTAGGATTATAAATTGGACTTGGCCGCGCACGGTGCGGTCAACTGAACTCGCCGTCGGTTGCGGATCGCAGATCTCTAAGTGTGTCCGCCGGCGACAGGCAAGCGTCTCCGGCTGCTATAATTCGCCGTATCGCGCCATGGATCTCGACTACCTCACCACATTTCTCGAAATCGCAAAGCAGGGCAGCTTCTCGCGCGCCGGCCAAAAACTGTTTCGCTCGCAGCCGGCCGTCAGCGCGCAAATTCGGCAGCTGGAAGAGGCGTACGGCCAGAAGCTTTTCGATCGCGTGGGGAAATCCATGAAGCTCACGGCCGCTGGAGAAGTTCTGCTGGGATATGCAGGGCGGCTGATTGCGCTGAAGAACGATTCATTGCGGGCCGTTGCCGATCAATCGAGCGCCCCGCGCGGCACTCTCGCCGTTGGCGCGAACGAAGCCACCTGCCTTTACGTGCTGCCGGATGTCTTCGCCGAATTTCACCGGCGATTTCCTTCCGTGCAGATCAGCGTCTACCGAAATTTCAGCCGCAAAGTTGTGGAGAAGGTTGAAGACGGAGCTGTGGACGTCGGCATCGTCACGCTTCCTGTAAAATCGCCAAGCCTCAAGATTCATCCCATCTTTCGCGACCGGCTGATGCTGATGGTCAGCCCGAATAATCCTCTTGCACGCCACAAGACCGTCACCCCCGCCGAAATCGCCGATCAGCCGCTGATCATTCCGAAGACCGGCTTTACGCGCCAGCTCCTCGACAAGCTCTTCCGCCCGTATCGTTCGCAGCTCCGCATCCCGATGGAACTGCCCAGCGTCGGAATGATCAAACGCTTCGTCGCCGCCGGGCTGGGTGTCTCGCTGATCAGCGAAAGCTTTGCGCGCGACGAAGTTCGAGCCGGCAAAGTAAAACTCATCGAGATTTCTGACGCCGAACTCTGGCGCGAGCTCGGCCTCGTCTATCGTCGCGACCGCACGCTTCCTCGGTCCGCCGCTGGATTCGTTGCGCTCGTCCGCCACGGAATCGGCGGCGAACTCGATTGTGGGCAGCCCGCACACGCGGCGCACGCCAAGCCGGCTGCCAGGAAGCAAAAGCCCGCCAAGTAAAAGCCGTGCCGTCCAGTTTGCGATCCCGGTATTCTTCGCGTCGTACCGCTGCGAAAGCACAGGCCGAAAACTTCAACTCTTCAATTGTTCGATCAGGCTGTCGATGTTTCGAAGCATTTCGGCGGCGCTCTGCGCGGAGGGATGCTGCGCGCGGACCAGCGGATGTTGCCGGTAGAGCGTTTCGATCTCCGGATTCTTTTTGCGCAGCACGTCGAAAAGCGCGATCGTCGAATCGTGCAGCGTGTGCAGATACTCAAAGTGCGTCCGCAGCATCTGCGCCAGCGATAAGAGCAATCGGCGGGTATCTTTCTCAGTCATCACAATCTCCTGGGCGTTCCTTTTTCTCAAATGTCTGGTTTGAAGCCCGGTAACCATACGACGCAATGTTTCCGGGAACAAGGCCGATTTGCCTCGCGCAGGACCCACCCTCCGCATTTCCGCGCTTTCCGGCTCACCACTCGTCCAGGCATCCTTCTCCTGTCAATCCACTCCCGCCGATCCGCGAGAAAACATATATGATTCTGCTGAACGAGGAGGGGTCGCCCATGTCCACGGCGAAACAAACCGAAGCGGAGAGTTTGAGGCATGAATTTGCGGACGTGAATGGAGTGCGGATTCACTGTGCGGTGGCGCGGCCCGCGGACGCTCGCGCGAGTGCGACGAGCCAAACGACGAAGTTGATTCTGTTTTTGCATGGCTTTCCTGAGTTTTGGTATGCGTGGCGGGGGCAGCTTGCGGAGTTTGGGCGGGATTTTGTGGCGGTGGCGCCGGATCTGCGCGGGTATAACCTTTCGTCGAAGCCGGAGGCGGTGGAGGAGTACGGGATCGGGCAACTTGTGGGAGACGTGCGCGAGCTTGTGAAGTATTTGAACGATGCGCATCATCTGCGCGCGCGGAGTTGCTGCCTGGTGGGGCACGACTGGGGCGGGGTGGTGGCCTGGTCCGTGGCGATGAAGTGTCCGGAGATTGTCGAGCGGCTGGTAATCATCAACGCGCCGCATCCGAAGATTTTCGAGCGCGAGCTGCAGGAGAATCCGAAGCAACAGGCGGCGAGCCAGTACATGCTGGTGTTTCGCAGCCCGCAGGCCGAGGCGATGATGTCGGCAAACGGATTTGCGCTGATGCAGGAGACGATTCTGGGAGACGGGATCCGGCAAGGATACATGTCCGAGGCGGACCGCAAGGCGTACGTGGAAGCCTGGTCGCAGCCGGGGGCATTGACTGGCGGATTGAACTACTATCGCGCGGCGGAGGTGGGGCCGGCGACGCGGGCGGGGCAGAACGTGTTCAATCACAAGGAAGAAATCGCATCGTTTCAGGTGAAGGCGCCGACTCTAGTGATCTGGGGCGAACGCGATCCGTATTTGCTGACCGGCTGCCTGGATGGGCTGGAGCAGTATGTGCCGAATCTGCGCGTAGAGCGGATTGCGGACGCGACTCACTGGGTGGTGCATGAAAAGCCCGCGCGCGTGAATGAATTGATTCGCGGATTCTTGGCGGAATGAGAGATGTCGCGGGCGGCATTGCTTGTATTTTGCTTGGAGATTCTTCGATTGCGATACGGCCATCCCGCCAGAGCGGGACGACGTCCAGAAGCAGCCGGCGCTGCGCTCAGGATGACAAGCTCCCAAGCTGCCGCGAGTTAGTCGCCGGCTAGGGCGCTCGTTGCCGGTCGCTCTTGCGCGACGGAATCGGCGAGTGTTCGGCGAAGCGGAGCGAGGGAGGCGGCCGGGACGGAGCGCTCGCGCGCGACTTCGATTTCAGCGTACTTGCGCGGGTACTCCTTGCGGCGGTCGAACCAGAGGCCCGACTCCTGGAGGAGATCGCCGGCCATCGCCGGATCGTCGGAGTGCTCAACGGTCCAGAAGCGCAGGCGCTCCTCATTCTTCTGCAGGATGCGAAGCGATTCCTCGAGCTTCTTCATGGCGCCGTTGAAGGACGAAGCGAGGAAATAGATCGGCAGAGACCAGGCGCCGCGTCCAAAGGCCGCGCGGACACGGACGTTGTACTTGCCGTTCTGCGTTTTCTCGATGGCGCAGAGATATCCGTTGGCAGATGATGAGTTCTTTGCGGGCATGTTTCTCCTCAGTTTCGCCTGCGATGCTGTTCCTTCCAGAGTAGCCCGACGATTCGTTCTGTGTGCGATCCGGCGGCGACGAGTGCGGCTGGCGGGCCCGATTCCCATCCGATGAGCCTTCGACCTTCTTGCGGACATGGATAGCTCCTGTGTTTCATTTCACTGTGGCCGAGCAATAGTCAGGTCGGGGAGATCCTGATCAGGTCGCACCTCGCTGGCTTCGAGGCTAGGCTCTGCGGATGTGAATATTCTAGCGAAAGGCGGGAGGCGGAGGCAAGGACGAGATTGTGATTTTATAAGTGACTTATTTTCATAATCTTGCGGATAAATGGCGAGTCGCGATGCGAGACCCTCACGGCTGTTTCGGCTTGCTTCTGGCTCGTCAGCCGGGCTTGTTGCCGGCGGATGCTAGCTGGTTTTGGCGAGGCGCTTGAGAGCTTCGTCGTTGATGGTGAGCTTGCCTTCCTTCTTCAGGCGGTCTTGGAGGGCGGTGCGGAAGGCATCGAAGGCGGCGCCCTGCTTGGCCTGGAGGAGCTGCTGCTGAATCTGGTCCTTTTGCGCGGAGAGATCCGCGGGGAGCACGGGTTGATGGGCGACGACTTTGTAAACGATCCAGGCACCGGACATCTGCGTAGGAGCGCTCAACTGGCCGACCGGCATGGCGAAGGCTGCTTCGAGCTGATGGCCGGAGCCGAGGTCGGGGATTGAGCCGGTGCGCGGGAAAGCGTCGGGAGATTTCACGTCGAGGCCAAGCGATTTGGCGACTTTGTCGAAGGGTTCGCCGGCGGCGGTGCGCTTGGCGAGGTCGTCGGCTTTGGAGCGCGCGAGCTGAACGGATTGTTCTTGCTGGTAGTCGGATAGAACGCGATCGCGGACTTCGGCGAGGGTGCCCTGGTGCGCGGGGAGTTTATCTTTGACCGTGAGGATGACGTAGCCTTTGTCGACCAGCAGCGGCGTGCTTAGCTCGCCCGGCTGAAGCTGGAAGAGCACCTGATGGAGGTCGGGCGAATTTCCGAGATCACCGATCGGGTCGGTGACGGAGGCGGGAGGCGTATCGCCGAGTTCGAGATTGAACTTCTTGGCGAGGTCGTCGATGGGCTGGCGATTCGACTGGCGAACGGCAGAGGCCATCTGATTCGAAATGTTGTTGGCGTCTTCGCGTACCTTTTCATCGAGGAGAACCGGGAGGATTGTGTCGCGGACTTCCTCAAAGGACTTGGTGTGCGCGGTTTCGCGGTCGAGAACCTTGATGATGTGGAAGCCGTACTGCGTCTTGACGAGCTCGGAGATGGAACCTTTCGGGAGACTGAAGGCGGCCTGCTGAAATTCAGGAACCGTTTGGCCTTCGACGATCCAGCCGAGATCGCCGCCCTTGGGCTTTGTGCTGTCATCCTCGGAATATTTCTTGGCGAGGTCTTCGAAATTGGCGCCTTTCTTGGCTTGTTTAAGGACGTCTTCCGCTTTCAGGCGAATTTCGGCAATTTCTGCGTCGGTCTTGCCGATCGTCTTGAAGAGAATGTGTTCGACGTGAGCGCGATTTTCTACTTTGTACTGATCGATGTGCGCCTTGTAGTAGGCGCGAAGGGCGTCGTCGGCCACTTGCGCGTGTGCGCGAAGCTTATCGAGGTCGAGCAGCGCGTAGCGCGCGGCGCGCTTTTCGGGCACCTGATATTTGGCGGCATTCTTGGTGAAATAGGCGGAGAGTTCCGCGTCCGACGGGTGGATCGTGGGAGCAAGCGCATCCGGCCGGATGGCAGCGTATTGAATCTGAACTTTTTCGTTACGGCGGCGGAATTCCAGTTCGACTTCGGCGGGGCTAACAGTAATGCCATCGGTGACGAGGCGCTGGAAGCGCTCGAAGAGCATCTGATTGCGCAGGAAATCCTCGAATTGGCTGACGGTCATCGCACCGTTGGTGCGCATCTGAATTTCCTGGGCGTAGCGATCTTTCAACCACGTGTCGCCGGAGAAGGCGGTGGGGAGAAGCTGCTTGATGCGTTCCGTCATTTCTTCGGGGGTGACGGGAATACCGAGGCGCTGCGCTTCGAGTTCGAGCGCGTGCTGGAAGACCATCTGATCGAGAACCTGTTTGGTGTACATGCCCTTGAGCATCGGGGGGATATTCTGGCCGCGAGTGAGCTGGCTTAACTGGCGCTGCACTTCGAGGGCGCTGATCGCCGTACCGCCGACACTGGCGACCGCGTCCGGGCTGCTGGTGGCGGAGGTGTTCATCAGGCCGGGAATGAGCGTGATCACCATGCTCAAGCAGATGATGACGAGAATCACCGTCATGGTGATCTTGATCCAACGATTGCGATCCAAATCTCTTTGCTGAATGCTCTTCAACATAGCTCTAGACAGCCCCTCCCGGACGCCAAAACCCTACGATTATAGAGGACTTTGAGCGAATCACTCAAGTCGTAAGGTCGAGCAGCGGCCCGCGCTTGGGCGATTTGAGGGGAGCGCGATTCGGCTCGGCCGGACGAGCCACAATCTGTAGTGGTGCCGCAGGCCCGCGCCTTGAAACGGAAAAGGCTCATTTACCGTAGATTAGAACTGGTGCCGGGGTTTTATTTTCAATCACTTACGAGGATTTCTAATCGCGCCACCGTAGATTAGAAACGCAGCGATCCAGCGTGAATGAGTGCCTTTGGCGTGACGCTCGATACTCCGGACGGACGGCCGGGATGGATCGCGCGGGAGCTTAATCGAGGTCAGGAAACCGTTACGACACCGACGCGTTCGGACGCATTGAGCACGGCCGGCGGAGTGGTGTTCGGAAGCCAGGATGAAGTTTTCTTCGCGCTGGATCCAAAAACGGGCAGAGAGATTTGGCGCGTGGGGACGGGCGGGAAAATCCGGGCGGGGCCGATTACATACATCAGCCGCGGAGAACAGAGAGTAACGATTGCGGCCGGGCACGTGATCATGACGTTTGGACTGGATCCCGAGGCGCGAACGCAGAGCGCGATGGGATTGAAAGCGGCGCGCCGGGGCGGCGCCGGTTCGCCACATCGCTGATCGAAAGAAACTGGCTCTACTCTGCGAGGACTTTTTTGATTGCGTCCGCGTCGGAGTAGTTGGGATTGATTTTCAGAGCTTGCTGCAATTCCTTTTTCGCCATGGAATGGTTGTTCGCTTTTTCGTAAGCCATGCCGAGGTGGTAGTGATAGGTGGCGCTATCGTCCTGGCTTTCTTTTACGGCCTGCTGCAACGTGTCGATCGCAGAAGCGTAAGCGCCTTGATTGTAGTAGGCCCAGCCAAGCGTGTCGGCCGTACTGGCGTTATCCGGGAGGCCCTTGCGGGCGGTTTGGGCCAAGGTGAGAGCGACGCTGACGTCGCCACCGTGCTCGAGCATTAGATAAGAAAGATTGTTGGCGGCGACGGCGTAGTCAGGTTGAATGCCGAGCGCTTTCTTGTAGAGATCTTCCGCCTGTTGCCACTCTCCACGAGTTTCCCTGAGGCTTCCCAGCGAGATATAGATGCGAACGTCGCGTGGATTCGCTTGCAGGGCGCGTTCGTAGCCGGCGATGGCTTGATCGACCGAGCCGCGCGCGACTTGAGCTCGGGCGAGCATCAGGAAAGCGGGAACATTGTTCTGGTCGAGCTCGACCGCTTTTGCGAAGGCCACTTCCGCTTTGTCAGCGTGCTGATTTCTCAGTTCCATCTGGCCGAGAAGCAGATAGAACGGGCTGCTATTGGGGACTTTGGCGACTTGCGCCTGGACGAGGGAGAGGGCCTTGGCGGGCTGCTTGCGGATCAGATCGATATTGGCGAGCCCGGCGAGCGCATCGACGGCGGCAGGATTTCGCTGAAGCGCATCGGAGTAAAACTTCTCGGCCTCGTCATACCGCTTTTGAAACATGCGAAGGTCGCCCATGCGCGCGTAGCCGGCGGCATTGTCCGGAGCAACTTCGATGGCTTTTTTCAGCGCCGCTTCGGCGTTGGGAATGTCCTTTAGGCGAACGAGGGCCTGAGCGTAGTCGATGTAGCCTTCCGGGGAGCGGGGCTCGATCCGGATGAGAAGTTGGCCGGACTGGGAGAGCGTGGCCCAATCGCCTTTCCGCAGGGCCAGGGACGCGAGCGCGCGCTGGACTTCCGCCATATTCGGACGGAGGCGAGCGGCCTGCTTCCATTCCGATTCGGCCTGGCCTAGATTCGCGGTGGTGGCATAAGCGACGCCGAGCTGGTAGTGGGCAGCGGCATTGTTGGGAGCGTCCTTGGTGACTTTTTCGAGGACGTGAATCGCGTCGTCGGCTTTGCCCTGACGAACGAGCAACTCGGCGCGAACGACCTGCGCGTCGATGTCGGTGGGCGCGATTTTGAGAGTACTGTCAACCACCTTGGCGGCTTCGTCGAGACGGTTCTGGCTGATCAAAAGCTGGGCGTACATTTTCGCGACGGTGACATCTTTGGGATGCTCGGAATAGAGAGACGCAAATTCCGGAAGCGACTTGTCGGCTTGATTGGTGGCGACGAAAAATTCTCCGAGCATGCGATAGCCGGTGGAGTCGTCTTTCAACGCGACTTTGGCATCGCGCAGAACCTGCTCGGCCATGTCGCGCTGTCCTTCGGAGAGATATAGACCGGCGAGAGTGGCGCGTGGCGCGGGATTCTTAGGCTCGAGCGTGATCGCGGCCTGATACTGCTTTCCGGCATCGGCCCAGCGCTTTTGTCGCTGATAGAAGGCGCCAAGGGCCATGAGCGGAGTTGTCGATTTGAGATCGAGCGAAACGGCTTTCACGTAGTTCTGTTCAGCGGCGGCGAAATCTTTGCTGGATTCCTGGATGACGGCCATGTTGAGGTACGACTGACCGTGGCTCGGATCCATCTGGACGGCTTGCCGCACTTCGTCGAGAGCTTTCGGAACATTCCCCATAGCGGCGTCGGCATTGGCGAGAAGAAGCTGAGCCTGGGGATTGTGCGGATC